>JAFLVE010000010.1:0-3162 GCA_022511445.1 Clostridiales bacterium
AAGGAGGACTTTTTTGTCTATGTGGAACGCTAAAGCTTGATGGTAACCACTTGCATAGCAAGTGGGTTAGTTTACACAAAAAACGCTCTTGGGTTTCAAGAGCGTTTTTCGTTTTGTGTAACCTAAACCTCGAGGGATATATTTGCACCCAAATACAGACGGAGTGAAGTATACGGAAAGGAAGCCTATGTCATCTATGTCTTTTGTCCGCATATGAGAAACCCCCGGCTTCTGCCGGGGGAAGTTTTATTTATTGCCCGTAGTGCGTTTGGCTTTACGCTCTTCCGCCGCCATGTAGTCCAGCGCCGGTTTGGAGCCGAGCTTTGCCGCCTGCTTGATAAAGCTTAGTCCGGTCGGCTTGCTTTCCGCCATACCCTCGCCGTTTATAAAGCAAATGCCGAGGTTGTACATTCCGTCGGGATTCTTTTGCTTTGCGGCTTCTTTAAACCAGTACACCGCCTGCTCGATATCCTGCTCTATCTCGTCGCCGTAGTAGTACATTTCGCCGAGCGTGTTTTGCGCGGCGGCGTCGCCCGTCTGCGCGGAAAGCATAAGCTCGTCGAACTGCGCCCAGAACTCGCGTGTTTCAATCTGACTGCGGTACTCCTCTTCCATAGCGAGGCTTTCCTCGATAAGCCGCCGCTCCTCCTCGATGCGCTCGTCCGAAATATCTATCGTCTTGTTGTACGCGCGGCGCTTATCGGGATCGGACAGAGTTTTGTACGCTTCCTCCAAGTTTTTCAGCTTCTCGGCGGAGGCGTCGTCATCCTTGGCCGAATAACGTTTTTTGAGCTTTGAATAAGCTTCCTTGATTTCCTCGTCGGTCGCCCAAATCAAAACGCCGAGCGACCCGTAAAGCGTGTTTTTGGCGAGCTTCTTATCCGCCTTTTGCTTTTTATCCCATTCCTGAAGGCGAGCCTCGGTGTCGGAGATAAAGTCCTCGCTCTTTACGTACTGCTGCCACTGCTCGTTTTCGGCGCGCGCCGCCTCAAGCTCGGACTCGAGCTCGGATATTCTTTCGTTAAGAAGGTCGATTTCGGCCTGCATCTTTTTGCGCTTTTCCTGCTGAAGCTCGATCTGCGCGGCGTTAGCCATCTCGACCTCGCGCTTTTCCTGCTCGAGCTGTTTGATTCTGTCGGTCGCGTCCGAAAGCTCGGTCTGAAGCTCGGACTTTTCGGCGGACCTGCGCTTGGAGTCGCTTGCTATGTACTGCTCCGCCGATTCGCGGATTTCGGCGGCCTTGCGCTCAAGCTCGTCTGACGCCGCCTGCGCTTTTGTCAACTCGCGGTCGCGGTTGAACAGCTCCTGTTCGAGCTCGCTTCTGTCCAGCCTGACGTCGTTTAGCTCGCGCTTTAGGTCGGACACCTCGTCTTTTAAATCGGAAATGGTTTTTTTCAGCTTGGAAATTTCTTTTTCGGCTTCCGCCTTGGCGTCGGCGACGCCCTTGTCGTAGCCCGATTTGTACGCTTGATTTTTAACCGCGCCCATCTGAGCTTGAGCTTGGGCTTGAGCCGCTGCCGCCGCCGCTTGAGCCTGCGCCGCGGCTTGCTGAGCCGCCGCCTGTTGCGCCCTGACTCGCGCCATCATGAGCGGATCCATACGCCCGCCGAACGCATTACGCATAGCCGCCTGCTGTGCCGCCGCGTGCGCCGCAGCCTGGGCTGCCGCCTGCTGACGCGCCGCTTGCTGTGCCGCGGCTTGCGCCGCCGCGCGCTGGCGTGCAATAATGTCCTCGGGGCGGTTGGGGCTGTTCGCCTCCTTAAGCTTGGCGTCGTACTCGGCGCGCTTTTGCGGGTCGGAAAGGGTATCGTGCGCTTCGTTGACGTCCGCAAACTTAGCCGCCGCGTCCTTGTCGTCGGGATTCACGTCGGGGTGAAACTTTTTTGCAAGAACACGGTAGCTTCGCTTTATTTCGTCGGACGTCGCCGTTTGCGCAACTCCGAGGATTTGGTAATAGTTCTTCACTTTCGCCGGTCTCCGAATCCTATGTAAATTCTCGCCATACATTATACCATATGTTGGGGTTTTATGTCAATACCTATGTAAAAAATCGTATATTTTCGCATTTTTACCGCACGAGGCGGCAAAGCGCGCAATTTTAACATAATACCGCTTGCGCAAGAGAAAGTTTTGTGCTAAACTGTAACTATGAATATTTGGCACGACATTAATCCGAAAAGAATCACGCCCGAAAAATTCGAGGCGCTTATAGAGATTCCGCGCGGCTCCAAGGCGAAGTACGAGCTCGACAAGGAAACGGGAATTATTCGGCTCGACCGAATCCTTTACACCTCGACGGTGTACCCCGCCAACTACGGCTTTATCCCGAGAACGTACGCCGACGACGGCGACCCGTTAGACGTGCTCGTGCTGTGCGACGAGGTGATTTATCCGATGACGCTCGTCACCTGCACCCCCATCGGCGTTATTATAATGACGGACAGCGGCGAGCTCGACGAAAAGATAATTGCCGTTCCGACGGGCGACCCGACCTTTAAGGACTATGACGACATCGAAGAATTGCCCAAACACATCTTCGAGGAAATGATGCACTTTTTCGAGGTGTACAAATCGCTCGAGCACAAAAAGACCGCGGTAAAACGCATCGCCCACCGCGACGAGGCGATTGATATTATTAAAAAATGTATAGAGAGCTATAACGCGAAAATAGCCGAATAACGCGTGCCCTCGATTGAACAACTAAAATCACTTGACAATAAAACGCCTATATCTTATAATAATATGCGTTACGGCTCCGAGGAAGCATAGCGACTGACCGCTCGTACTTTTAGCGGCAAACGCTACCTGCGCCTATCCCCTACCCGTAACGGAACAGCATACTTAATAATGGAGAAGTACCCAAGAGGCTCAAGGGGCTCCCCTGCTAAGGGAGTAGTCCGGTAACACGGAGCGCGGGTTCGAATCCCGCCTTCTCCGCCAACGCAATCGCACCCATAGGGTGCGATTTTGTGTTGGCGGAGAAGGCGAATAGGTGTAAGAACCTGCGGCAAGGAAAATCTTAATCACAACCGATACGGTAAAGAATATCGACTCTATAACACGCAATGATATTTTGCCGCAGGGGAACTCGCGCTTTACAGCGCTCGTAAATACTGCGCCGAAAATGCCATTGCAAGCAAGCATTTTCGGCTTGTATGTGAC
>JAFLVE010000010.1:3172-15377 GCA_022511445.1 Clostridiales bacterium
AACTCGCGCTTTACAGCGCTCGTAAATACTGCGCCGAAAATGCCATTGCAAGCAAGCATTTTCGGCTTGTATGTGACGTTAGCCGCTTGGCGCTTGCGCAAAGGCCGTGCGCGATTCCGCGCACAATCCCGCCGTTGCCTTATCACAATAGCTATCTTTTGCGTTGGCGAAGATGCCGGTTTGATACAAGGGGCTACGGCGCACTTGTTATATTTCAATCACGCGCCATGGTGCCATTTTTTATCCTTGCGTTTTCTATGTAGATATGCTATAATTGCAGTAGGATAAACCGTATTTTTTTCGGAGTGTTATTATGTCAAATTTGATTGTTTACTATTCGAGGAAAGGTGAAAACTATTGGAACGGCGGCATCAAGAATTTAAGCAAAGGCAACACCGAAATTGTTGCCGAGTTCATTCAGAAAGCCGTAGGCGGTGATTTGTTTGAAGTTGATACGGTAAAACCGTATTCCGCGGATTACTACGAATGTATTGAAGAGGCTAAAAACGAGCTTAATGCGAAAGCCCGTCCCGAAATAAAAGGTTATGTCGAAGATATTTCGAAGTACGATACAATATTTGTCGGCTATCCTAATTGGTGGGGACAGATGCCTATGTGTATGTGTACCTTTCTAGAACATTATGATCTTACAGGCAAGAAGATTGTGCCGTTCTGCACAAACGAAGGCAGCGGCATGGGCAGTAGCGAGCGGCAGCTAAAGACTGTTTGCAAGGGCGCGAATGTCGTGTCGGGACTTGCTATTCACGGCGCGGAAAGCCTGCAGTCTGAAAGAACGGTATCGGCTTGGGCGAAGAAGAATGTCTAACAATGACAGTTTTGCCGTCAAATACCGCGAGCTGTATCGCGCGATGATAGAAAAAAACGGCACGGCATTGAATGAACTGCTTGAAAGCCACTTTGTCCTCGTTCACATGACGGGTATGCGGCAGAACAAACGGGAGTTTATACGTGCCGTAGAGACAGGAACGTTAAACTACTTTTCGGAAGATTTGCAGGAAGCAAGGACGATAGTTCACAAAGACTTTGTGCAGTTTACCGGCAAGAGCATAGTTGACGCTGCTGTATTTGGCGGCGGCAGACACACTTGGCGTTTGCAACTCGATATGAAGTTTTTACCCGTAAACGGCGATTGGCTTATCTCGGAAACCGTTGCCTCAACTTGGTAAGAGAATATAAAATGAAAGATGTAATTTTATTGACAGGTGCGGGACAAATCGGCATGGCGGTTACCCGCAGAATCGCTTACGGCATAAAATAATTGTTGGGGATAAATGAAAACGCGGCTGGCGTTTCTCCGAGTCAAGCTCCTATTGAGACAATTCTTAAAGTGGATTTATACGGCACAGCTTACTTTCGACCTATTAGGCGACAAGGTTGTTACAAGGGGCAAGGCTAACGCAACCAAGCGGATTGCAGCAGTCAAAAAACTGGGGTTTGTGCTGCCGAAGAATGCTCTAAAAGGCAACGCGAGCGAAGTGTTTGACTACTACTATGTTTTGCACTCGGACGGTAAACGATAATTCGGAGGTACCACTATGAACAAAGAATGGGCGGAACTTAATAAAACTTTACAAAGTCAACTCAAAAAAGAAAGTACATTTAAAGCCGGAGTTAAAACGGTTTTAATGTTACGGCAAAAACTGTTTGACGCGCTGTACGGATTAAAGACCGAGCTGACGCGAGAGGATTTTAATTCCTGTCCCTACATAAACGAGGAAGGCTACCACAGCAAAACGATAGCCTATTCGATATGGCATATTTTTCGTATCGAGGACATTGTCGCTCATACGCTTATCGATCACAGCGAACAAATACTTCTTTCCGAATATTATGCCGAGCGCATAAACGCTCCTATCATAACAACGGGTAACGAACTTGACGGTAAACAAATAATTGCTTTTTCCGAAGCGTTAAATTTAGACGAGCTGTATCAATATATAACTGCCGTTAAGAATAGCACAAATAAAATAATAAACGACCTGTCGTTCACGGATTTAAAACGCAAAATGTCCGATGCCGATAAGGAGCGTCTGAAGCAGCTAAACGTCGTAAGTACGGATGAAAAAGCTTATTGGCTTATCGATTATTGGTGCGGAAAAGATATTAGAGGACTTATACAAATGCCGTTTACCCGTCATTGGATAATGCATATCGAAGCATGTTTGCGGATTAAAAACAGAATAAGGCGATAAAAAACGCTTAATAAAGGGTGTATTTCATAGGAATTTATCTGTGGACGAAAAAGCACACTACACTTCGAAAACGAAGTATAGTGTGCTATACTTTTATCAGTCGCTCTTGGTTTAAGTGATATTTTTTGCCTAACGGCTAAAAGTGATATTGCTTGCTACGCAAGCAGTAATATTATATTTGCCCTTAACTTCGCGGCAGCGAAATATCACTCGCTGCAAGGCGAATATCACTACAAAGTAATATCACTTGCCGATAGGCAAATATAACTGTGGTGTTTGCGATATTCCCTATCGCAAACACCACAAAGGAGCTTTTTATAATATCGTCGGCGAAGATTGGAGACAAACGCGAAAAACCGCGGCGGGCGCTGCAACCCGTCGCGGTTTCGGTTTTGGGTATTTTTAGATAAATGCTTATTTACACGGCGCAGGAGAAGGTGTACTTGCCGCTTTCCACCGTCTTCGATTCCCCGTTAGGCAGTACAACCTCGCAGGTCGTACCGACGGGCACCGAGATATTGACGGAGAAGCTGCCGTTTTCTTTTTTCCAATCGCTTACAATCTCGCCGTAAGGGGTGACCACACTGCCCTTGGCGGACGTTATGCTTCCGCCGATAAGCGGTTTTATGCGGAAGGACTTATATCCGCATTCCGTAGGCTCGATGCCTGCGACCCGCTTATACAAGAAGTCGCCCACCGCGCCGCTTGCATAGTGGTTGAAGGAAATCATGCCGCCCGTGCCGTCGCCGTCGCCGGCGTTGAGGGTGCCGTCCGGCTTGAGTCCGTCCCAGCGCTCCCAAATGGTCGTGCCGCCCGCTTTGACCTCGTACAGCCAGGACGGGCACTCGGTATTTTCGAGCATCTTAAACGCCGCGTCCTCTTGACCGTTATCGGCAAGCGCAAACAGGATAAACGGTGTGCCGGGAAAGCCGGTCGCAATCTTGTAACCGTTCTTCTCGATAAGCGCCGCAAGATTCTTTGCCGCCGCCTTTTGCGTTTCTTCGTTCGGGAACATCTTAAAGTGCAACGGCATGACGTAGGCGGTTTGGAACTCGTTTTTAAGCTTGCCCTTTCCGTCGGTGAACACGGAGCAGTACGCGTCAGAAATCTTTTTATAGAGCTTCGAGTATTTTTCCTCGTCGTCCTTTTTGCCGAGAATGCCCGCGATGCGGGAGATCATACTGCTTGTAAATGCGTAAGAGGCGGTTGCCGTCCACTTACTGCGTTTCTGCCAGCCGCCCATTGTGGGCACGTCGGGCGCGAGCCAGTCGCCGAACTTAAACGGTAGCGGCATATTCCAAATATACCGATGCTTGCCGAAGCTTAACAGCTTCGCCCAAAATCCGCACGCCTTGTTGTATTTTTTCATGGTCTCGTACGAGACCTCGAGGATATCCTTATTGCCCGTCGCTTCGTACAGCGCCCACGGCACGGTAACGCACGCGTCGCCCCAGTTATCCGTTGCAATCCGAGGGAAGGTAACGGGCATGCCGTAGCCCTGAACGGGAATGGTGTTTGGAATACCGCCCGTCTTGAGCTGTTCCGCTCTCAAGTCCTTAAGCCACTTTTCGAGGAAACGGCTCAGCTCGAAGTTGTACACCGCCGTCTTTGCAAAGACGGAGATGTCGCCCGTCCAGCCCATACGCTCGTCGCGCTGCGGGCAGTCGGTGGGAATGTCCACAAAGTTACTCTTGGAGCTCCAAGTGATGTTCTGTTGCAGACGGTTTATAAGCTCGTTCGAGCATTCGAAGGAACCAATTTGCTCGACGTCCGAATAAAGCGCAAGCGCGCACAGCTCGATATCCCCCTCCTCGACGCCCGAAACGCCCACGTAACGGAAGCCCATGTACGTATAGCGCGGCGAATAGACCTGCTCGCCGTCCACGCAAATATATGTCGCTGTCGCCTTTGCCGAGCGCAGGAGCTTAACGTTAAGCGTGCCGTCCGTATTAAGAATCTCGGCGTGGCGGAAGACAACTTTCTGCCCGCTCTTTCCGTTCAGCTTTGCCTGTATAACGCCCGCAAAGTTCTGCCCGAAGTCGTAGATTATTTCGCCGCCGTCGAGCTTTTTGCAAGTGACGGGCTTCATAATCTCGTGCGCTATTACGGGCGAGCCGTAAGCCGCCGAGATTTCGACGGGGTCGCTTCTTAGCTTCTCGACGGAAGCCTTGTGCCAATCGATATTTTCGAGATCGACCGTCGCGTCGAAGGTTTCGCCGTCGTAAAGGTCGACCATTTTAAGGTTGCCGTTAAGCGACACCTCCCAGCTCTCGTCAGTGCCGATAACCTCCTCGCTTCCGTCCTCGTACGTAATACGAAGCTCGAGAAGGAGCGCCTGACGGTCCGCACTGACCCTGTTCACTCGGTTAAACACGTACGAGCCGACCGCCCAGCCTCCGACGACGTTTGCAATAAGCGTGTCGTTGCCGGTAAGAAGCGAGGTTACGTCGTATGTCTGATACTGCAAATGCGTTTTGTACGAGGTGAAGCCGGGCGCAAAGTAGTCATCGCCGACGCGCACTCCGTTGATATCCAGTCCGTAAATGCCCATAGCGGTGCCATAAATAACGGCGCGGGCAATCTTTTTATCGGTGACTATTTTTTTGCGGAACACCATGGGCTTCGGCGATACACCCTTTTCGGTGAACTTGTAGCTCCCGTCCGTTATCCATTTCGCCTTCCACGGAGTAGCGAGCCTGCCCGTTTCAAACTCCGCCGACGCCGTGTCCGTCTCGCCGAAGCTGTCCGTCGCCGTGACGGTTACATCGTACTTAGTGAACGGCTTTAACGGCGCGCCCTTGTACGGGATAAGGATTTGATCGGCAGTCTCGACCGACCAATCCCCTACGGTTAATTTTGCCGAGGCGAGGGACGCGCCCTGTTTATCCGACTCGATAGTAAACGAAAAACGCGGATTGGGATTATCCGTAACGCAATTCTTCGTGAGATGCTCGGTAGATAGTTTAACGATTTTCATAATAAATCCTCTCTCGCGGTTTTATTGTACTGTTTGGACCGATACTTGTCAATACCCGCCCGTAAATAAAGTTATACCTGCCTGTCTAAATTGAGACTATGCTTATTCGACGCGCAAAGATTGCGTAGGAAATTTTTGTGATACGAAGGATATGCGTTGCAGTCGTAGCCGCAAGCCTACGGCAAAACGCATAGACGCACGTAGCGCGGAAATTTACAGCAAGATTTGTGCACGAGAATGAACAGAGGCTCTAAAGAAAAACGCACACGACGCTTTACGTGTCGCATGCGCCTTTAAGACGTCTTGAGTAATTTTGCTTTTTTTCCCCCCCCTTTTTTCTTCCGTGCCGCCTCGGCGGCACGGAAGAAACGAGGTTTATCAGGAGGAGAAGTAATGAATTAAAGCTTATTAGTCTTCGACCTTCTTCGTGATGGCGAAGAAAGAAGCAACGATGCCTGCAAGCATAGCGACTACAAAGAGTACTACGGATGCAATAGTCATATTGCCTGCCTTAATAGCCGTTTCGGAGATGCCTATACCCTCGTCGGAGAAGAACGTCCAGCCAAGTCCGTTAAACGTACCGAGAAGGAAGTTGAAGAACGCAACGACGAGAAGCGCGGGCGCGGCAACTCTGAGGGCGCCGACAACAACATCAACAACCGTGCCGAGTATTCCGTCGAACTTGAACTGTCCGAGAACGATTGCCGCAACGAATAGCACGAGAGCGAGCACGCCACACACGGTTACGGTTGTGAACACCGAATCTTCCTTATGAAGATATTCGGACATGCCTACAAGGTCAAGATTGTCGCCTACGCTTAAGACGGAGCCAAAGATGATGAGCGCAACAATCGAAAGTAAAATCGCTCCCAAGGAAATCCAGGTTCCTATACCTTGTTTTTTAATGAGATTCATATTATTTAATCCTCCTTCTTACCGGGAATTACAAGTGAAGCAATATATGCGATACCGGCAAGTCCGGTGAGTACTCCGAATACAGCCTCCAATGCGATGAACACATATTCCCATTCTCTATGCTCATACTTGCCTACAATTTCGTCCCACTCGTTCCAATGCGCTTCGATAACGACGTCGTCTTTCGTGAAAATTTCTTCGACGTACATACCCGAGCCACTGTGCGCAATTGTGTAAAGCTCGTAAAGAGCGGTTTCGCGCGCCTGTGCGCAGAACACGGGATCTTGGTTAACTAAGCCAAGCGTGATATAGGGGAAAGAAACACGTCCGGCGGAATAGTGAGCGTCGTCTCCAAGATAGGAGCCTTCGCCACTACCGTTAGCACCCATGTAGGTGTCGGTAGGACCGAAACTTGCATACTGGTTGACCGTCGCCATAATCAAGGCGAGAGGCTCGTGATAGCCCGCCTGACCCATATCTGTGGTTACGATACCGGTGAAGCCCCACTCGCCACGCATAATGTTCTTGATGAGGCCGACACTGTTGGTGGTGTTGGTAGCGCCGATACGAGAGAAGGACATCATAACGCCGTTGGCGCGACCTTCCTCTACACGGAGAGCGCCCTCGTAGCAGCGGATATCGGTCTCGCGGACCTTTTGCTCGGTCATGTAGGGTGCGTTACCCTGACGGTTGGTTTCCTGATCGTTAAAGCCCATATGCTTGGGACCGTTGATAGCGCCGGTACCGTAGATACCCTTATACTGACCGTAGCCGATACGGTTGGTGAGCATAGGATCTTCCGACATATACTCGGAGTTACGGCCGTTGTACGGGTGTCTGTGCTGGTTAAGACCGCCGCCCCATACGGTGATAGCGTTGCCACTGCCTACGCCTTCCTTTTGGAGCCATAAGCCACCCTCGCCTTCGAGCTTACCCCATTCTTCTGCAAACTTGGGATTAAAGCTGGAGCCGAGAAGTGTGTTGGAAGCAAGTGCAAGGTTGTATTTTTTGTTGCCTACCGTAAGAGCTTGAGAATATCCCGCAACGCTTTCGGACTGCGTGCTCGTAGGGTTGCCGATACCGTACCAAGACTTAGTAGAGCCGCCGCCTGCAAGCACGTTGGTGATTGCAACGTTAAGGTTGATAGCCTTCTTAACGGTCTGCCACTCCTCGGAATTAATATTATTAAACGCTTCGGGATTGGTTTGTGAAACGTTTATAATATACGCCCAAATGGAAGAGAATTCTTTGCCGGGGCCGACGTTGTCGGGAAGTTCGGCAGCCATAAGCTCCTGCTTATTGGCGTTGGGATCCTTCTTGGGAACGTACTGGGTATTGCGAAGCTCGTTAATCCACTCCGCCATCTTTTCACCGCCGATGGTGAAAGCATCAGCCGACTCAATCGTATCGCTACTATCGTATTTAGAGCTTGTATAGTTCTTGGGGAAAGTTCCCTGCCAGTTACTTCTAGAGAGATAAGTAACAGTACCGGGCAGATAGTAGTTGATATCCGCATTTTGCATTTGGTTCTTGACTTCTACACCGTTGGAAACGGAGAAAGTCGTTTCGTCCTTATCTCCGAGCGACCATTTTACGGTTTCGCCGATTACGGTCGTTTTGTCATGCTCGTGACCCTGCGCATCGAGGAAGTTGTTTGCCGCAGCGTGCGCGCCGGCAGCCGCCGTAAAGTAGTAGTCGCCGTCATCGAGGATATAGCTACCCTTGCCGTTTCTTGCATTGGAATCCCAGCTGGCGAGATAACGCGTAGGAAGCGTAAGAGTAACGGTTTCAGTCGCGCCCGCCTTAACGCTTACCTTTCCGGAGTTGAGGAAGTCAACTGCCGATTTCTCTACGTTGTGTTGAATGTCGTAAGTCGTGTAAGGCTTGTTCACGTAAAGCTGCGTAAGGAAGTAGCCGTCCTGCGTGCCGTCATTTTTAACGTCGATAGTGACGGTAATGTCGCCGAGCTCGTCCTCGAGGTCAACGTCCACGCTCTTAATTGTCTGCGTATAAGGAATGTACGAAAGGCTGGTGCCGAACGTAAATACGACTTCCTTCGAGTAATCCCAAGCTGCATCTGTCGACGAACCGATGGTCGCTTTAGCGTTGTAGGTGGGATTTGCGTACGAATCGTAGTAACGGGTCTCATAGTACTTGTAGCCTACGTAAATACCCTCCGCCTCAACAATATAGTTATTGGCGAGAACATTCGTGCCGGAGGCTCTTCCGAGCGCGTCCTCGGTGCTCGTGATGATCTCTTTGTTCGTATACTGCTGACCGCCTTGGTTGACCGCCGCAGGGTTGTAGGAGTTGTCGTATGCGTAAGTATCGGTAAGAGCGCCGGTGGCATTTACCTTGCCCGCGAGCACATTAGCGATACCCTGCCACTGGTAGTTGTTGGGGATTCCGACAAATCCGATAGCGTCGACCTCAAGGTCGCCGCCCTTAGCAATGTCGCCTATTTCCATGGCATTAGCCGAGCAAATAAGTACGACTACTTTGGAACAACGAGTCTTCGCTTCCTGAATAAGCGTTTTCTCATTTTCGGAGATTGCAAGAGGATCGTTGGCGCCCTGCGCCGAATCGAGCGTGTAGTTTGCATTCTCACCGCCGCCGCGACCAAGAACAACGATACCTGTGGTTTTGTCCTTCGTGATGTTCCATCCCTCGGTGACGGGTGCGCCCTCGGCTATTTTATAGTTTGCGGAAGCCTTTCCGACGGTACCGGAGAAGTTGCTTTTTTGCACGGTCGGCTCAACCGTAATGCCCGAGATACTTTCAAACGCTTTATCGAGCGTGATTACGTCTACGTTAGTTTTTGCGTTACGACCTTCACCTTCGGTTTCACCGCCGCCGGTAACGCCGGTGTGCGCAGTATTAAGGTTATACGCACCCCAACCGAAGAGTGCAACGGTGCTGCCCGAAGCAATAGGAAGTGCTTTGTTGTCGTTCTTTAAGAGTGCGAAGCCCTCTTCGCCCTGCTTAATGATGTGAGCTTTGAGAGCGTCGTAGTACTCCTCCACCGTTTCATGTGTGGTTGTGTAGTTTCTGCCTCTTACATAGACTGTGCGCTCCTCGCCGGCCCCCGGGATAATCTCCTCTTCTACCCATTCTCGCTTCGTCTCGTAGATGTTACGGTCGTCCGTTCCCGCAAACCAACCGTCCATCCAACCGATTGCTACGTCGGACAACGCAACGTTGTAGCCGACCGTAGAAATGGTAAGAAGCGCAGCCGTTGTCGCGGCAAGGCCGCGAAGCAGTGGTGAAAACTTCTTGAGTTTCATAGTGTCTTTCTTTTCCTCCAATATAAATTTTTTATAACTGCACTGCAAACTGTCCTCAATCAATACGCAGTGAAATTACCTATTTGTAATTCGGGCAACAAAAACTCATCATACCTAAAATGTCATGTATGTGACTAATATAAAGGAATGAGCGCATTTTGTCAATACTTAGACAACAAATGATTGAAATGTTGAAAAATGAGCAAGAAAAGGTCTTAAAATGAACAAAATTGTGTGCATTTTGATTGTTTTGAAACCTCCTTAATTATCTTAAAAAGCGTCTCCCGCGCCTTGCGAGTATTGAGCCGCACACCGTAATACATTGCTTGTCCGTTTTTCACGCGAAATGTGTAAATGGGAAAGTGGCGGCAAGGCGCGAGCCGTCGAAAGGGGCGACCTTAATGCCGCGGAGCGGCTATATACTTACTCGACTACCCACCCATCATTTCGACCGAAGCCGCACTTGCTAACGCACCACCCCTATCATACGTATCAAAAAAGAGGTCGCCGATGCAACCTCTTTTCTTTTGTAACATATTCAATTGAGCCGTTATTACTCTTCCGTTTCGACGAGAGCGGGTTTTCCGTTCTTTTCGCGAAGAGCGTTGAATTCCGCCAAAACCTTTGCGTCGTGAGCGGCTTTCTTTTCCGCCTTCTTGGCTTCCTTGGCTGCGATTGCCGCCTTTTGCTCTTCGGGGAGCGCGTCGTATTTTTCCTGCTTCGCCTTTTCCGCAGCGGCCTTCTTCTCTTCCGCCGCTTGCTTCTTGGCCGCGGCCGCTTTATCCTTTTCCGCCTTAGCCGCTTGGTACTTGGCTTCCTCTTGTTCGAAGTCTAAGCCCTTCTTTTCGCACTTGGCCTTAAGCTCGGCTTTTCTCGCCTCGTCGGACGCGGCGAGAGCTTCCGCCTCCTCCTGCGCGAGCCTTGTGGCGGGATCTATGTACTCGACGCCTTCCGCTTCCGCAGCGGCCTTTTGGTCCATAGTAATTGCCTTATGGTCGAACTTGGAGAACTTCTCGACGCCCATAAAGATAAAGATAACCGCAATTAACAGATAGCAAATTGTTTCGCCGCCGATAAAAATCCAAAGCATTGCGTTCTGGAGCTCGGGCGTGGGGTTGGGGATCATTTCCGCGTTATAGCCTACGCCGTTTAGAGCAATGTTCAAAATACCGGTTGCTATGCCCGTCATGCCCGCCATAATCGCGCCGTAGATAGTCATCGTGAGACCGTCCGTACGAATGCCGTGCTGTGCTTCCTGGTGATCGAGAATATCCGCAAGGAGCGCGAGCGACAGATACATGGAAGGCGTGGAGCCGAGCGCCTTAATTATAAAGGACGCCGTCACGACAGCAAAGTTGTCGGGCGCAATAAATCCGATTGCGCCACCGATTGTGGAGATAATCGCGCCGAACAGCATCGCTCTGCCCTTTCCTATTTTGTTAGAAAGCGGCCAAGCGATAACCATACCGAGCGCCGTGGGAATCGCGCCGTAAATTGCGAGCTGTCCCGACCAGAATCCGCCCGCCTCCTTGGAGTAAAGTCCGGTCTCGATGTCTTTGAACCACGATTGCGCATAGTAGAACTGAGAAACGTTCTTAATCATTCCGCCGAGCTGATACAGGAAGAAGAAGATGATCATTATGATCCAGAACTTATCCTTAAAGCAGATTTTGGCCTGCTTTCCGAGCGGAGTCGACTTTTTAACCGGTTCTACCGCACCGGTCTTAAACGATTCCTCGGTAACGCGCTCTCTTGTAAAGAAATATTCTACAAGCGCGCCGAGTGCGGTTATAATGACAAGCGCAATAACGAATATCTTCCATGCGTTCATCGAAGCCGCCTGATCGATAACTCCGTCCTTGGATACGAACAGGTAGCCGATAAAGAACGGCAGAATCATCGTGGTTAAGCCCATTGCGGCAAGCGCCGTCGCGTTGGATATAGTCGCTAGAAGGGATCTGTCCTTGCTGTTACGCGTCGACAGGTTGACAAGCGCCGCATGGGACGTGTAGTAGAAAGGATACGCTATCGCAAACCATAGGTTGTAGCCGATTGCGAACAACACCAAAACAAGCGTTTGATTTTCGGGCGTCGGCGCCGGTGAAAATACAAACAGCATTAGGAGCGCCAAAACAAACAACGGGATTGCGACAAGCAGAAGCGGCCGCGCCTTACCCGCCTTCGTTTTACTGCGGTCCATAAGCCGTCCGACCAATATATTGCCCACGATAACGAATACGACCGATATAACGGGCAACCAAGTAACGAACCAAGACGCCCAGGTCATCATATCCAAAACGTCGGTCATGTACTGGTTGAGATAACCGGAAAGCACCGAGTTGGCTATGAGCGCAAGCGTCGGGCCTATAAAATAGCCGAGTCCGCCCTCGGGGAAGATCTTTGCGTTAGCCGATTTTATCTTTGTGGACAGCAGCGGCGTTTCAAAGATGCTCTTTTTAGTCTTTTCCATCAAAAATTCCTCCTGTATTTATTAGCTTGATTATCGATATACATTATACAATAGAAAAGGTCAAAAGTCAATACGTAAGAATAACAATATTTGTTGTATAATTAGCAATATATGCAATAAAAACAACTAATTGAGAAAATCCGTTCTGCACTTGACTTTGAAGAGCTCGACGAGCTTCAGCATATCTTCGTCCTTTATCGTGTTCACTCGCGGAAGGTGTGCCGTAAGCATATATATCTGCGCCGCCTTCTCTACAGTCTCTATAAGTCCGAACGTCTCGTCCATCGTCTTGCCAGAGCCGTATATCCCGTGCATCGACCACACGACAAGCCGAAACTCCTTCATC
>JAFLVE010000010.1:15386-267537 GCA_022511445.1 Clostridiales bacterium
CCGAACGTCTCGTCCATCGTCTTGCCAGAGCCGTATATCCCGTGCATCGACCACACGACAAGCCGAAACTCCTTCATCTTCTCCGCCGTCGCTTCCCCTATCTCCTTTGTCCCGCACAGCATCCACGGCAGTATTCCCACTCCGTCCGGGAAAACCACTATGCATTCCGTGCACATCTCCCAAAGCGTATGCGTGAACTTCTTTTCGTCCAGCTCGTGCACGTAGTTCATTGCAAGCGTATTCGTCGGGTGGCTGTGCATTACTACCCTGTGTTCGGGGTCCGCCTTTAGTCTCGCCATATGGCACATTAAGTGCGCCGGCAATTCGCTCGTAGGTCTCCCTCCGTCCTTATATCCCCAGAGTAATTCCGCGCCGTTCTTTACTACTCGTATTATTCCGAGGTTGGTTTCGGGGTCTTCCTTTACGTTCTTAAAGTATTTGCCCGTGCCGGTTACTATGAATATCTTGCCTATTAATGGCATTACGTCAAAGTCCGCTTCGTTTACTCCGGCTAAGGGTATTGTACGCAATACATTTTTTATGTCGAGATACTCCGCTACTTCCTTTTCGTCTAATAGGTAGCTTATATTCCCGCCGTTTCGCTCGTCCCAGCCGAGCCTATACATATTCGCCGTCGTATCGCACATCTCCTTTACGAACGGCGCCGTTACTATGTTCTTCATGTCGTCCTCTTAATAAGCTTTTTTGTAAAGCGCCAAAATATCTTTTTGAGTTATCTCTCTCGGATTGCCGCCCGTGCACACGTCCGCGAACGCGTCCTTAGACAGCTGTTCGAGCGCGCTTTCGGGTATATTGATATCGCGCAGTCTTTGGGGAATGTTCAAATCGAGGGAGAGCTTTTTGACCGCTTCCACCGCCGCCGCGGCGCCGCGCTCCGTCGTCATGCCCGTAATATCCACACCCATAGCCTTTGCAATATCGCAATACTTATTGAGCGCCGCGGGCATGTTGTATTCCATAACGATAGGCAAAAGCAACGCGTTTGCCACGCCGTGCGCTATGTCGAACCTAGCGCCGAGCGGGTGCGCCATGGAGTGAACGCAGCCGAGTCCTACGTTGCTGAAAGCCATGCCCGCAACGTACTGAGCGAGCGCCATGTTTTCCCGCGCCGTCATGTTCTTTCCGTTTTCGGTCGCCTCGCGCAGGTTTTTGGAAATAAGCTCGATCGCCTTTAGCTCGAACATATCCGAAAGCTCCCACGCGCCCTTTGTTATATAGCCCTCTATCGCGTGAGTGAGCGCGTCCATACCCGTTGCGGCGGTAAGACCCTTGGGCATCGTTGCCATAAGCTCCGCGTCCACTATTGCAAGGACGGGGATATCGTTGGGATCGACGCACACCATTTTTCTGCCCGATTTCTCGTCGGTTATTACGTAGTTGATGGTAACCTCCGCCGCAGTTCCCGCCGTTGTGGGAAGAGCGATAATAGGCACGCACTTGTTTTTGGTATCCGCAACGCCCTCGAGCGAAACGATATCCGCAAACTCGGGATTGTTGGCTACTATCGCAATCCCCTTAGAGGTGTCGATAGCCGATCCTCCGCCTATTGCGATGATAAAATCCGCCTTCGACGAAGAAAACGCCTTAACGCCGTCTTTAACGTTTTTGACGGTAGGATTCGCTTTAAACTCCGAGAACAACTCGTAAGGAACGCCGCCGAGCTCGCTCGTAACCAAATCGACCGTGCCGAACTTTAACAAATCCTTGTCGGCGACTATAAACGCTTTTTTAAACCCGCGCCTTGCGATTTCGTTTTTAAGCTCCTTTCTCGCTCCGCTGCCGAAGTAAGACGTTTCGTTCAAAATGAATCTGTTTGCCATAGTTTACCCCCTTATTTCCTGTCCTTTAAGACTTTATTTTCATATTCTTTTATCTCCGACAGATAGTCGGCTTTTACCTTTTCGCGCTTTAAGTACTCGCTCCAAATTATCCCGAGCGGCAGGTCCTTTAATTCCTCCTGCAAAACCATAAGCTCGGTAAACTCGGCGCTGTCTTGCAATTTCTTTAGCTTATCGTGCGGAAGAAGCAACGCGGTCAAAAGCGCCTTTTGCATAGCGCGCTGACCGGTAACCCAAGCGGACAAACGGTTGATCGACGCGTCGAAATAGTCGAGCCCGATTTTTACCTTATTCAAAGCGTCGTTACGCACGATCTCTTTAGCTATCTCTTTAAGCTCGTCCTCGAAAAGTACGACGTGGTCGCTGTCCCAGCGCACTCCCCTTGTTACGTGAAGCGCAACCGTGTCGTAAAACGCGAGGAGGCTGGGGATTTTGTCGCTTACGTATTCGAGCGGGTGGTAATGCCCGTTGTCGAGTAGACAGCAGATATTGTTCTTGGCGGCGTAGATTTGGTAGAACTCGTTACTTCCCACGGTGTAGCTTTCCACGCCTATTCCGAACACCTTGCTCTCCACGGCGACGCTTACCTTTTTACGGTCGTAGTCGATTGAAAGAATTTCGTCGAGCGATTTTTTTAATCTCAATCTCGGCGACAGCCTATCCGCGGGAACGTCCTTGTAGCCGTCGGGAATCCAAATATTCATAACCGTGGGCGTGCCGAACTCGTCCGCAAAGTATTCCGAAATCTTTATGCACGCCTTGCAGTGCTCCACCCAAAACTTTCTCGTTTTTTCGTCGGGCGACGAAAGCGAAAGCCCGTCCTTCATCATAGGATGACCGAACATCGTCGGGTTGAAGTCTATGCCGTCGAGGTTTAACTCCTTAGCGAATTTAACCCACGGCTCAAAGTACTTGGGCGCGTACTTGTCGCGGTCGACCTTGCCCCTGTCGCTTCCGAGCACGGCATAGCTTGCGTGCAGGTTAAGCCGCTTTTTGCCGGGCATAAGCGAAAACGCCTTTTTTATATCCGCTTTAAGCTCTTCGAAATTCCTTGCCCTACCCGGATAGTCGCCCGTCGTCTGTATCCCGCCCGAAAGACTGTCGCTGCCGTCGAGACCGATTACGTCGTCGCCCTGCCAGCAGTGAATACTTACGGGAACGTTCTTTAAGACGTCTAGCGCCTTTTCCACGTCCACACCGTAGACCTCGTAAAGTTTTTTTGCTTGTTCGTACATGGTTAATTCTCCTGGATGGATTTAATAAAGATGAGATTCTTCGCTAACGCTCAGAATGACAAAGCTGTATTTTAAGGTTGCCTATCGCGGTTGCCTCAATAGGCAAAGCGATTACCTTTATGTTGCATATCTTTTCGGTGAGCGCGTTAAGGTATTTATTCTTCGCGCCGCCGCCTACGATATACAATTGGGAATAGGTTTTGTTTGTGTTATGCTGCAATTCCTCTATCGCCTGTTTGTAGCCGTGGGCGAGAGATATGTACGCGCAGTTAAAGTAGTCGGCGGTCGTTTGCGGTTTTGCCTTTACCATATAATCGAACGCTTCTTTCATACTGTCGGGCGATAAAAATATCTTGTCGTTTATATCCACCCATTCGGTAAAAGCGCTCTTGATCGCCTCTGCCGTTATCTCGTCCCAAGGCTTATCGGGGCAAAGCTCGGCACGAAGTCGGTTAACCACCCACATACCCATTATGTTCTTTTGGTATCTCGTGTATCCGACGCCGCCCTCGTTGCTGTAATTGGCCTTTTGGCTGTTTTCGTCCGTTATCGCTTTATCCGCCTTAACGCCGAGCAACGACCAGGTGCCCGACGAAATGTAAAGCGCGTCGTCCGCCATTGGTATACCCTCGACCGCGCTTGCGGTGTCGTGACTTGCGCAGAGCACGACCTTGATATTTCCGCCCACGCGTTTTTCCACGTCGGGCTTGAATTTTCCGACAAGCGTACCCGGCGAATACAGTTTTCCGAACAGTCTTTCGGGCAAGCCGAGCTTACTTATTATCCCCATATCGTACGCGCCCGTTGCGGCGTTTACAAGCCCCGTCGTCGTCGCGTTGGTGTACTCGTGCATTTTAACGCCGGTAAGCACGTAGTTAAGATATTCAGGTATCATTAAAAAGTCGGTTGCGCCTTGCAGTCTGCCCTTTTGCAAATCGTCGTAAAGCTGATATATCGAATTGAACGGCTGAAACTGTATGCCCGTTTTGGAATACAGCTCGCTGAAAGGAATCTTTCCGTGCACCCTGTCTATTATCTTTTCGGTGCGGGAGTCGCGGTAGGAGTAGCACGGCGCGATAACCTCGCTTCCGTTTAACAGTACGTAGTCGACGCCCCAAGTGTCTATCGCGAGGCTGTCTATATCGGGATATTTTTTTATCGCCTCTTTTATGCCGATTATTACGTTTTCGGTAAGCTCGTCTATATCCCATACAAGAGCTTGCGCGTTTTTTACACCGTTATTAAAACGGTACACCTCGTCTGTTTGTATACCGCCGTCGCGGCAGCCCACGATATGTCTGCCGCTTGACGCCCCTATATCTATTGCAAGATAATGCTTCATAACTGATTTATATTACCACATTCGAACAAAAGTTGCAATAGATAATCGAATAATGAGTAAATATTGCAAAATCAATCAAAAAAATATTGCGTTTCGCTTCGTTTCTTGCAAAATCAATCAAATTGAACAGCCGGAAACATTTTTACCGAAGGAATAACCCGACCTTAACGCCGCAAAAACGGCTATATATTCACTCTTACCCATTACTCGGGTATAAACTTATCGGTAAAAAGCGTGGTGCCGCTTCCCGCCGCGCCCACCGCGCCGCCGAAGTCGTTTACTACATGGTTAATCGCACCGTTGCCGTTAAGCCTTACGGTTGCGATATGGTTAATGGCGATGCCCGACTTATTCGGCGCGGTGATTGCGCTGTCGAGAACGATTCCGCCGTTATGGAAGTTGGAGTATATACCGAGACCGCTTGCGCTGAACGAGTTCACGTTTTCGTCCACCATGATAGACGAAAAACCTTTGCGCTCTCCGTCCATCCACTCGGCTTGGCTCGGCACGTCGTAGGCAATCTCGCTTTGGTAGAAAAACAGCTTACCGCCCTCTCCGTACCACTCGACGTTGTGCCCCTTGTAGTGCTCCGCCATAAGCGCGTACGCCGTAACGTTATCGCCGTATATTTTTACGCCGGTTTCTCCGTCGTTTACGTCCCAGCCGACGCCGTAGCCTCTGTCATTTGCGGGACCGTGATCGGCGCGCCATATCCACAGATTGTCGCACGTGGTACCGTAGCCGTAAATTACGAGCGAGGCGTCAGCCGCGGAACGCGCATACGACCCGCCTACGCGGAAATAGCAGTCGTAAAGACTCGCGCCAACCGTGGTCGAGTTTTCCGTGCCTACCGATACGAGCACGTCGCTTTTCGTCTCGCCCGCGTCGAAAAGGATTCCCGCTACCGTAACGCCGACAGAATCTCCCACCGTAAGACAGGCGTTGCCCGCGGTCGGAGTGATTGTGGCAAGCCCCAGTCCGAGTATGACGGCGTCGTCACAATCTACCTCTACCGCCTTATCGAAGGAATACACACCGGGCGTGAACACGACCGACTTTCCCTTCGAAATAGCCGCGTTTACCGTGTCGGCTGTGTCGCGGTCGGAGCGGGCAAAATAAATTTGCTCCTCGGGGATAAAGCTTTCTATGCGCGATCCGCCGCCCGTCCAGGAGCAGCCCACTCTGTCCTCGCGCAGCGCGGGAACGGCTATTCTGTATCCGTTTGTTTTGTCGAAGGTAAGAAAGGGCTTTTCTCTTATAGACGACGCGTCCTCCACCGTGTACTTTAAGGACGGATAACTGCCGACGGGCGGTTTGTTAACGCCGGAAAAGCACATATTCCAAACGTTGCCGCTCCAAGAAGACCACTCGCAGTTGCGCGAAAGCCATTGCTGTTGGGAGCCCGAATTAACTTGGCCGGATATTCTCGAGTCGGCAAGCATTCCGCCGCTTGCGTATCCGCCCGAATCGTGCAAATTCAGATTTCCGCTAATATCCACCGCGCGGAGAGAAACGCCCTGCGAAACCGCCCAGGTCGTATTGCTGCGGACGGATAGATTTTCCGCGCCCCGCCAAAAGTTTATAAGCGCATGCGCGCCGTTCCCCTCGCCGCGGTTAAGACAGGACAGCGACGAAACAGAGGTGTCGGTAGGACTTGTCCCAAGCCCGAAAACGGTGGTGTAGTAGCCTACGGATATTCCTATATCGTCGTCGTATTCGCCCGGTTTAAGCAAAAAGGAATATCTGCCGTTTGAAAACTCGTCGTCCACCGTGCGCGAATGTATTGCCGAAAAAAGATTCTTTACCGAGGAAACGTCGTCGTCGGGAGAAAATACGTAAACGTTCTGCCCGAACATCTCTATTTCCTCGCCGAGGTTACTAAACGTTTTAAGCGTTTTGCCGTCGCCGTCCGACAAAACCACCTTGTAATAACAATAATGCTCGGCGTCGGTGAATTTATTCCCTTCGGGATTGCGGCCGACAAGAGTGTAATCGCCGAATCTCGAACCCGATTTATAAACCGAAAAATCGACGTCCTTAACGTTCTGCCAGGACAGCGTTACCCCCTTCTCCGTCGAAACAAGCGATATTTCCACCTCGTCTACGCTGACGTACCGCGGCTTTTCCTCCGCACAGCCGACAAAGGAAAAGCTAAACGCCGCGACTAAAAGCGCGGTTATAACATATTTTTTTACGACAGTGCGTTCTCTCCCCATATACCGCTCCGAATATTATTCTAAGCGTATTATAGCACACTTTCGGAAATATTGATAGCGTTTTTCAACCGTTGTTCAAAAAATCAAAACTCGAAAACAATCGTCGAGTTAGCCCCACCAATCGCCGCATAAAAAATCGGCAACCGCAAGTTCGGCCGCCGATTAAACTATATATATATTATTGTCGGTATTACGCGCGGGCGGCGCGAACAAGCTCCTGCCAGATTTTAACAAGAACAAATGTATCGAGCTCGCAGTGCTTTAAAAGATTGCGCTCGGCAATTTTGCGCTCGGTATCGGGCATTCGTTTCAGCTCGGTGGAAAAAAGCACCATCGCCTCCCTGCCGGTATGAACGCCCTCGAGCCTGCCGTAGTCGAGTTCGGGATCGTCGGGGAATATCGCCGGCAGCACGCTTCTTATCGAAAACGACCCGCCCATTTCCCGTTTGTAATAATGTCCCTCCTTAAACGGTTCGAGCAAATCCTTTATGTTGTTATTGATTTTTGTAAGCTGCGGAGCAAGGTCGGGGAAAATATCGGCAAGCTCGTTGAGAATGGTACACTCGAATTTTTTGTTATATGCGAGCAAGCACGCGCCTTCGGGAATCGTCTTTACGAGCCGCTCCGCAAACTCGCGCCGAGGATCGCTCTCCGGCCGTCCCAAAAACTCCAAGTGCTTTATCTCGCCGTCCTCCGCTTCAAGCGCGTGCAGCGAGTATTGCACGGGAATCATCTGGAACGGGCGGGTACCGGAGTACAGCGGAACGGGCGGCTTTACCACCTCGAAATCGATAAAATACAGCGGAAAAGATAGCGATTTCAAAAACGCATTTATCCCTTTCCTGTTTACGTACGTACCGCTCTCGTCGAGCGCAAGCTCTAACCGCCGCTTCACTTTACCGTTGAACCTCGTGTCGCCGTCCGTTACGCCGGAAGAGCAATCGGCCGTTTTGCCGTGCGGCACTTTTGCGCTTGCCGTCGGCATGTGATACAAATCAACCGACGACGGCGACGAAAGCTGTCCTCCGCAATAATTCCAATATCCGCACTTGTGCGAATGGGCGCAAGGATGCGACAAGTCGGTATTCGGCTCGTCGTCCGAAAAAAGCGTTTCCTTTGCGCGGAGCAAATCTCTTTCCGTCCTTCCTCCCCACTTTTTTACAAGCGCGGAAACGTCGGTTATGTTAAACAGCTTGTGAATATCTATTTCTCCGTCAAGAACGTACTCGTCGTTTATCGTCACGACGTAAACTCCGTCAACCGCAATACCGAGACTGTCGAGTATGTACTTTCTATAGCACATGTCGATTATGTCGTCGTACTTATCGGAAATCGTGCCGCTCGTTACCGCATAAACCGAATATCCGTTTTGAGTCTTTTTAAGTATGTCGACGGCGCAATAAAACCCGTCGTAAACAAACGCCGCGCCGCAAATAACGGTTTGCCCTTCCGCAATGTACTTGCGGGTCAGCTCTGCCGCGCTCTCTAAACCGTCTCCGTCGGGAGAAGGGGCGGGCACTTCGACATAAACACCGAAAAGCCCCTTTGCAAGATTGTAAACGTCCTTTCCCGTCCCCACGTATGCATGGTACGCCTCGACGGACGCATTCTGATTATACACGTCTATCTTGTGCTCGTGAAGCCAGCTCGCCTTGGGGCACTGTTTAAACTCGCTGAATTTTGATTTACAGAAAACTACCATAAACGCCTCTCGAGGTTTATAATATTTTATCGAATATCGGGCGGCGTGTCAAGGATATTCCCAAACCCGACAGAGTCGTTCGTCACGTTTAACTTTTTTGAGATTGGTTAAAATCACTTCGGAGACAAAAACAAAAAGGAGAAATGCACGGCGGAAGTCTCCGAAAAGCCGTGTAAGTAAACAGATATGAACCTCAATCAAAAGGAAGTGCAACTTATCACCGAGCTCAAGACCCAAGAGCAGCTGTGCGTTCAAAAGTACGACTTTTACGCAACCCAGGCAAAGGACCCCGAACTTAAAAAGCTGTTCAAAAAGATTTTAAAAATGGAGCAGTACCATTACGATATGCTCGACTCGCTCACTAAGGGCACCGTGCCCCAAATCAAAAGCCGCAAACCCGGCGCCGCCTCTTACACGCCGCAGGCCAAGTATACGGGCGACTCTACCGCCAAGGAATTCGATAAGTTTTTGTGCACCGATATCATAGCCACCGAAAAGTACGTGGCGACAGCCTACAACAACGACCTTTTCTACTTCGCCTCCCCCGAAGTCCGAAACGTTTTGAACGCGATCATGACCGACGAACAAAACCACGCGGAAATGATTTGGATGTACAAAACCGCAAACAAAATGGTGGCGTAGTTTACTCGCCCACGGTATAGCCGGTCTTTACGCGCATTAATAAAAAGTCGCACCGCCAAAGCGAGACGCCTTGACGGTGCGTTTTTGTTTTGTGTATTTGGTTATGCCTCGGTGTTCTCCGCGGGAGTCTCCGTCTCTGCGGGCTTTGACTCTTCCTCCGGTTTTACTTCCTCGGTGGGTTTCGGGGCGGATTTGGCTTTCGACTTGGTCTTAGGCTTCGCCTCGGCGGGTTCTGTTTCTTCCTCCGTCTTCGGCTTTTGTGCGGGCTTTGACTTAGGCGGCGTCTTGGGCTTCGGTGTTGCGGCTTTCGGTTCTTCCGGCTTCGTTTCCGTCTGTTCCGTCGTTGCCGCGGCTTCCGCTTCCCTTTCCACTTCCTCTATCCTAAACGTGCGTGTTGATCCCGACACTACGCGTTTTACAAGCCCTTTCTGCATCAACGCCATGTCGCCCTCGTACGGCAGGAAGTAGTCCTTCGGCTCGTATCTCGGGTCCTTGAACAGCCGCAGCTCTTTCATTATCCCCGCGATCATCTCTTTCGCGTACTTAAGCCGTCTTACGCTCTTTATCCTGTACAGCGTAGGCGTATCTAGCGTGCTCGACACGTTCGACACGTCCTCTACCGTGTACTTCGTTCCGTTGTACCCGTCGGGCTCCACCGCAAGCAGCAGGCACAGCGTTTTTCCGCGCACCACTATCCTTGCTACCGTGTTCCTTCCGATCCTGTACGTCTCGCGTTTCCAGCTCGTTCGTAGTTTTACCGTTTCGTACGACAGCAGTTCGTTCTTAAGCTCCGAGTACCATTCCTTTACCTCGTTGGGTAACTGGCTCACCTTCGCCATCATGGATCGGTTGTAGCTTACGCGCTCCTGTCCTTCCGTTACAAACGTAGGCGCTTCGTCGTCATCGTCGTCGTCCTCAGGCTCGGGCGGCGGAACGTTGTCTCCCGTCGCGCCCTCTCCCGCCGCGTCTTCCGAAACACTGCTTTCCTCCGCTTCTTCCGGCTCTTCTCGCGTCGGCTGCGCGCTCATTACTACCTTTACCACAGGCGCGCGCTTACGTAGCGCTACTATAAAGACTATGCCAAGCGCTACCAACAGCACCACAAACGTGATCAGTACCACCATCAATATGACCAGTAATACGTTGTTATCTATCCCTTTCATTAGTGTTCTCTGTACCTCCTTATTGCAAAGTAGATTACGACTATTGCAAATATGCTCGCTACCGCCGCAAGTATGATGTCTATTGTTAGTAGCGTCCTATCGTACGCCGGCTCGATAGTGAATTCCGAACGCGATTCGAGCGTCTCATAACCCTCCACCTCGACCGTAGCGACGAGAATGTACGTTCCCGCTTCGGTCGGCTTCTCGTGATAAACCTTGCCGGTTGCCTTGTTGATGTAGGTGTAGGTTATGGTGCCCTTAAACGCCTCGCCCGTCGGCTTGGGACTTGTATCGTTGTTTGCCTCCGACCAGTCCTCTATGGACGGGGAAGTTCCGACCCAGTGGTTGATGGAAAGCTCGACCGCGAACTCCATTTTGTAGGTGAACGGCGTAATAAAGTCTGCGGACGCCGTGACGATGATGTAGTAATTGCCTACTGCGGTCGGGAGCTCCTTTTTGGCGGAGTCGAGGTTTAGCTTCTCGTCGGTCTTAGCGTCGAACACCTCGAACGTTACCTTAACTCTCTTATCGGCGACAGTTGCTATCGGGTACACCCACTTGTCTTTTTCGCCGAGGCGGAGCACCGGCGCTATGGGCTCGAGCCTATCCCACGAAAGCGTAGGACGCTGAATTGCAAACATCTTAGCGCTTGTGATTGTGGTGGTGTATCTGCCGTGAGCGACCGCCATTACGTAGTATTTGCCAACTTCGGTCGGCATTTGCGCGCTCCACAAGCTGTCGTCGATATCCGGCCCGTACAGAGTCGAATCGATATAGTAGTATTCGATGACCTCGGTGCCGTCCTTAATGTTGGTCGAAGCGGTAGGTCCCTCCCAGTTGGCCTCGTCGCCGAGCATGAACGTTTCGTTAATCTGAACGGAGGTCTCCCAGTTGATGGGACGTTCGGCGATAGTAAAGACAATAAATTCGTTATCACCGGGTACCAAATCGTCGTTGCCGTTGGCGGGGTTAACCGCGTAAGCGTACATAAGATAGGTGCCGGGCGCCATGGGAATGTAGAAATCCTGCGCGTAGTCGTCGCCCTTTTCAATCGTCTTTGCGTCGACGCCTGCGACAACCTGCTTGCCCTTGACGTATTTGTCACCGTCAAACTCCGCTTCATAGAACACGAAATACGGTTTGCCGATTGCGGGCGTGCCGGTAGGCATGTTGACTATTTCGTTGACGTTGGCGGTCCAACCCAAAATGTTGGGATTGGTCGTCCAGTAGTTACCTACCGTCTCGGTACCTTGAGGGAAGACCTGGAACTCGATTACCTCGGTAAAGCCGTTGTACTTGCCTTCCGCCTCGACGACGGTTACGGTCATTACAAACCAGCCTGCGGGCATTTTTTCGAGCTCGTCCTCGTCGTCGCCCGTCTTGGTGCGAGTCTTAGTCCTTTCGTCAAACGCATAGTGGGCGCTGTACCAAACCGTACCCTGTTCGCCGCTCGCGGTCTTGCTCGAGATTACGATATCGTAGGAGCCGTAACGCACGTCCGCCTTAGGCGAGTTTTGCGTCTTCTTAAATCCGCCCGTGTACCAGGACGCAATCTTAGGCGTCTCAAGCCAAGCGTTGGTGGCGGAATCGATGGAGATCTTGACCAATTCCTCCGCGGGTCCGTTAATAGCGCCGTAGTCGAAGCCCTCGTAGTTGAGGGTCGCCTTGACGTGCATAATCAGGTAGTAGTCGCCCTTTGTAAGTGCGCTGAGGAAATACTGAAGCGTTTCTGTCGCGCCGTCAAGAGTAAACGTTTGAGTTATGGGCGCGTAGATATCGGCGTCGTAGTTGCCGGTATACTTGCCGTTGGAGTTGTTGGCGTTAACAAGGTGGAATTCGGGAACGACCGTTTTGCCCGTGCCGTCCACAATCTCGAACGAAACCTCGCCGCCCGACTTCGGCCTGCCGTTAAACAGGTTGGAGTTGACGTCGTAGCCGTCCCACGTCCAGTTGGAAACGCTCGGGGTCTTGTCAAAGCCCAAATCCTTGCCAGATGCCTGCGCTATGGTGAATACAAGCGTAAACTCGGCTAAGCCCTTGTACTTGGTCGGGTCGCCGTCCACGCTGAACACCGCCTTGTAGTGACCGGCGTCGGTAGGCATACCGTTTATTACTTGGTCCTTGTCGGTATCGCGGAAGACGACTTTGTACGTGCCGTACGTGGAGCCGGCGCTTACGATAATGGGCGCGCCGTACGACCAGGAGTATTCCCACTCGTTTTCGCCTTTCTTACTCGAGTTAAGCGTTTCGCTGTCGGTGCGCTCGAATGCGGGCATTCCGCCGTCCCAATAGTTTTCGGCAAGCACAATCTCGAACGTCCTATTTACGTCAAGCACGTTCCAGTTGGCGCTGCCTTCGATTACTATACGCATCGTATAGCTGCCGACTTTGGCGTCGCTCTTGCAGGAAAGGTAGCTGTTGAGACGAACGACCATCGCGTTGTATTGAGAGAAGTCGAACGAGCTGGTAAAGCTTCTTTCCTCGCTTGCAGTATTGTTGGTTATAAAGATTTGGATATTTACGCCGTCGGTGTATTTGGGATTAGCGCTCGTCCACTCTACCTCGGTACCCCACTCCCAAGAGTTAACGACTTTCGCATTTTCGCCTTCGACGGTCTTGATGCTGTCGTTAAGCGAATAGTCGGTGCCGAGAGTGTTATTGGCCTTAGCGATTATGAGCGTAAAGGAGAAGGTTATGGTTTTGTAGTGACCGTCTCCATCTACAACGGAAGCGACTATCGCGTACTCGCCCGCGTTAAGAGTTTCGAGGTATGAACCGATGCTGTTATCTTCACCCGTGAAAGCGCTGCGAGAGACGTTGTTGCCGTTAACGGTAAGGGTAAGATAATTATCGCAATACTCAGGCGTAAGCTCGATTTCGAGGTTGTTGTCCGCGTCGTACGTCCAGTTAACCTCGCCGCCGTCCGTAACGTTGTCGGCGTTCCACTTGTTTTCCGCCTTCAGCTTGATAAAGGTAAAGGTGAACGAAATTCCCGTATACTTGCCGTTTTGGGCGACGGTCGCTTCCACGGTGTACTTGGTGGTGTCGTCGTCGCTGTAAGGCAAGGACATGAGGTATGCGTGCAGGCTGTTGCCGTAGTCGGACAGATAAACCGTGTTGCCGCCGACCTTGATTACGATATTATCCTTATCATAGAGAGAGGTAAGTTCGACCTTAGCATAGCCTTCGCCGTCTTCGTACGTCCATTTAATCTCGCCGCCGTTTTCGACGTTTTTGGCGTCCCAATCGTTAACACGTCTTAAGACGGAGAGCGTTATCGTGGCGACAAGGTCGTTGTAATTACCCTCTTCGTCGATTACGGACGCCTTTATTACGTAGGTGCCGTATTCGAGCGACTTAAGATACTGTGCAAGGCTATTATCGTAGCCGCTCAGATCGATAGGACTGTCGTTATTTGTAAACTTGAGCTTGTCGTTAAGCTCTTTCGCCTTGAAGCTTATATCGTCGGCTTTAGCGTTCTCGCCGTACGTCCAAACCTCGTAAGTCCACTCGATTGTTCCGGGAACGGACCCGCCCTCAATCCAATAGTTGGTCGCCTTTTGCGTCGAGAAGGAGAACGTGAGCGAAAGCCCCGTGTACTTGTTGTCCTCGGCAACCGTCGCAACTATGTTGTACGTGGTATCGGAAAGCTCAAGCGACGCAAGGTAATCGTTAATCGACTGACCGGGCTCCAAAGTAATATCGAAACCGTTTCTCGTAAACTTGATGTTTTCCGAATTGTACTTAGCTAAAATAGTAATCGTTTTATTATCGCCGCCGTACGTCCAAACGATACTGTCGCCGTTTTTGACGGTATTCTCTTCGTCCCAAGCGTTTGTAGCCCTTACGACCTTGAGGGTAAAGGTAAAGGAAATATCCTTGTAGTGACCCGTAGTATCCGTAACGCTCGCCACGATAGTATAGGTGGCGTTACCGTTGGTGTTTGATTCGAGCGTTGCCAAATACTCGTTGAGAGTTCCGTCGAAAGACACGGAGCCTGCGTTTACGCTAAATGTAAGGTCCTCGCCGCGGTAATTGGGCGTGAGCGTTACTTGCTTATTGGTTTTGTCGGGATTGCCGTAAATCCAAGTAATCTCTTCGTTAGGATCGAGGTTGGTTGACCAGCCGTTTTCCGCCTTCGGTTTTTGGAAGGTGAACGTGAGAGTGAGTCCCGTATGCTGACCGTCCGCGGCAACCGTAGCCGAAATATTGTATACGGTATCGCCGTAAGGCAGCTCCTTGAGGTAGTCGTTGATTGTTTTATCGCTCAACGTAACGCTGCCGCTGCTGCTCGTAATAACGATAACAAGCTTATCCTTGAGGAAATGAGGAACAATCTTAACCTCGTCGTATTTCTCGCCGTCCTTGTACGTCCAGGTAACGGTATCGCCGTCAAGCGAATCACCCTCTTCCCAATAGTTTTCGGCTATCGCTATATTGAGAGTAAACGTGTAAATAAGAGTGTTGTAGTGTCCGGCGGGATCGGCAACGGTTACGGTAATCTCGTAACGGCCCGCGCCGAGAGTCTTAAGATAATTGTTAACCGTTTGGGAAGTACCCAGCTTTACGGTAGTCGCGCCGTACGAAACGGTAAGCTCCTCTTTGAGGTATTTAGGCGAGAGTATTATTTCCTCGTTGTTTTCCTCGCACTTCCAGGAGTATTCCGACTTGGTGGTGGTGCTGTCCTCTTCCCAATAGTTTGCCGCAAACGCATACGTAAACTTAAAGGTAAACGTAAGCTCTTTGTAATACGCGTCCTCCGCCACTCTTACGACAACGTCCACACTGTTGCCGAGAGAAACGTTTTGCTTGAGATACTCGTTGATGTCGGTATCGACGGCGGTAACTCCTACGGTGTAAGTGAGCGTCGAGCCCTTATACTTAGGGCTGAACGAAATCGTCTTGTTGTCGGAAGCGCCGTATACCCAGGTGATTTCCTTATCGGTCGTGCTGCCCGCTTCCCAAGTGTTTTCCGCCCTGTCGACGTGGAGCGTAAAGTCGAAGGTAAGGTCTTTGTAGTTGCCTTTTGTTTCGACAACGGTAACCCTTACGTTGTAGTCGCCGTAACCGAGCGTCTTAAAGTAAGTATTGATATTGTCGGAGTAGCCGCTCAAATCGACGACATTTCCGCCTACCGTGAAGGATATCGTGCCTTCTTGCGTAGGAATGAAAGTGAACTGGCTGTTATTAGCCGCGTCATAAGTCCAAGTAACGCTCGTGCTGCTTACGGTACTGCTGCTGTTCCAAGTGTTGGTTGCCTTTTGGTACAGGAGGTTAAAGGTAATAACAAGATCCTCGTAGTTACCCGTCTTCTCCACGAGCGTCGCCATAACCGTATACCGCGTGAGGTCGTTGGGCTTAAGGTTGTGCTCGAGATACGTATTTATATTAAGATTACCGAGCTCGACAGGACTGCCGTTTACGGTGTAGGAAATCGTACCTTCGTGCAACGCGTTAAGGCTTATATACTTAGAGGTGTTATCCGCCGCAAGGTAGTACGTCCAATCGATATCGCCTTCCGGAGTGCTTCCGCTCTTCCAGCTGTTAGCCGCTTTGAAGATGGTAAGCGTAAACTCTTTAGACATTGCGCCGTACTTATCGTCGGCGGGGACGTCTACTTTTATCGTGTACGTGCCTGCGCCGAGCTTGGCGAGATATTCCGCAACGGAGTTGCCGTAGTTTACCGTGGTGCCGCTTAAGGAAAGCGTGAGAGCGCCTTGGTTGTAAGTGGGAACGAGGTCGATTATCCAGCCGCCCTCTTCCGTCTTGTTGCCGTTTCCTCCGTTATAAGTCCAAGAGAACTCTTTCTTCTCGCCTACGGTATCGGTTTTCCAGCTGTTTCCGGTAGCGCTTATCGTTATCGTCGCAGTATAACGACTGCTGTCGTTTTCGAGACCGGTGTAGTTCTTTCCCTCTACGACGATTGCCGTAAGAGTGTACGCGCCGGTAAAGGTGTCGGCTTTGATTGCCTCTAACACCTTATCCCAATCATTGCCGCTGTATATCGAGCTTCCGGCGGCTTTTGCAAGCGTGTACACTACGGGAATGCTCGTTATCTTTTCGGTAACTTTCTTAATCTCAGGCTTATGGAGCTCCGTAGCGGACTTAGCCTCGCGCTCGTCGTAGTTCCAGGTGTATTCGCGTTTTGCGCTTGCGGTAGCGTCCGTCCATTCGGTTGTTACCTTGTGTACGGTAAAGACTGCGGAGATTGTGGACGCGGGAGCGTATTCGTCCGTGCCTTCAACGAAAGCGGTTATGGAGTAAGTGCCCGCGTCCATATCGACGAGGTACTCAACGAGCGCCTTCCACGCGTCTTCCGAAGTGTCGTACTCCGGAGAAGTGGCGCTGAACGAGGTTACGGCTTTGCTGCCGTTCTTTATGGTATACACCGCGTATGAGTCGCCCAAGTTGGCTACCGGTCTGTGAGCTTCGAGGTACTTCAATTCATCGTAGGTCGCGCCGTAGGTCCATTCGATGCCGCCCTCAAACGCGTTCGTCCAGCCGTTGCCTTGAGTGTTAAGACTTATAAGCGCGCTCTGCGTTTCGAGAATCTTATAGCTCGCTCTGTATGCCGCCAAGGCCTTTACGAGCTTTTCGTCCATATCGTTGGTGTAGTAACCGTCGCCGCCGAGGCGCGCGTACACGGTGAACGTGCCGCTTACAAGTTTACCGAGCTCCGTCTTAAACTCGTCGCTCGTAAGGTTGTACTTAGGCGTTCCGTTGTAAGGAATGATATCGAAACGCAAGACGTCTACCTTCTCGCCGTCGACTTCCATCTGTGTGGTAGTAGCGGACGGTATTGTGTAGGTATCCGTGTTGACGCGTTCGACGCCGACAACGTCCTCGAGCTTGCCTACCCATTCGTTATCGATACGGCCTACCGTAACGTTAACAATAAACTCCACCGATTTGTAATTGTCGCAGGCTACCATAATAGACACTCTGTACGAGCCGACGACCTTTCCGCTAAGCTGAGAAATAAGCGCTTCGTAGCCGCCGACGCTGCCGCCGTTCTCCTCGTTGTCGATAACGGTATAGAGATAATACGTTACCGTAGTGCCTGAGGGCTTCTCGCCTGTAAAGTTCACGTCGGAAATCTTTGTTTTGATATCCTCCGCGGTTGTTCCCGGGGTCCAGCTGACCGAGCCGTCGGGACCGGTAACGCTGAACGTTGCCTTTTCGATAACAACTTCACCGCTGACCGTTTCGGGAATGTAGTTTACTCCGCCGCTTATGGAGATAACAAAGTTATACGTGCCGGCGGGTTTATTCTTTAAGAGTGATACAAGGGCCTCGTAGCTTGTAGGCTCTTCGGAGCTCGAGCCGATTGCGCCCGTGTACAAGCGATAGGTTACATCCACTTTGTCCGAAGGAAGTACGGTGCTGTAAGTCAATGCCGCAATCTTATCCTCGGTGTAATTACCCCATACCCAGGTGATATGCTCGGCGGGCTTGCTCGTAAACGTGAACCTTGCCTGCGTAACGCTGACCGCAATCTCCTTGGATGCGGCGCCGTAGTTGCTGTTGGAAGCGGAAATCTCCACCCTGTACGTATTAACGCTCTTTCCGTAAAGCTCGGCAAGCATTGCGTTGAGCGTGGTGTACGGGCCTTCCGAGCTGGTGCCCGTCCAGATGCGGTAGGAAAGCGTCGCGTCGCCCGCTAGCGTGTCGTCGCCATTTACGGTTACGCCGTTGCCGTTTGCGCCCGTTACGGTTATCTTGCCGTCGAACAGCGCCTTTACCGTATCGTTTGCCGTGCCCCAGGACCAAGTCGCGCTTTCGGGTGCGTTTATGGTAAACGCCGCCGATTGAATTAAGAGCGATACTACGCTGTACGCAGTCTCGTAGTTGGGGTTGCTTATAGTTATATTAATCGTATACGAACCCGCGGCGTAGCTCTTAATAGCCGCCATCATCTCCGCGGCGCTGTAATACGTATCTCTCGTGCCCGTACCGATTACGCGGTATTCGGTGGTTACTACATCGCTTACCTTCGCCTTGGTTATAACTACGTCCGTATAGTGTTCGCCGTTCTGCCAAGTATAGCCGTCTTGGGTAGTCCATTCGGCGCCCCAAATCCAGCCGCCGTTTGCAAACTCGCCGTCCTTGACGGTAAATTTGGCGGGAGAAACGGTCACTTCGATGGAAACGGTCCAATCGGAGTAGTTTTCGCAGGTTATGGTTATGGTTACGGTGTACGTGCCCACGCCCTTATCCATGAGCAAGGTAATCAACTCCCCGTAGGACTTGGGAGACTCCGAGCTTACGCCCCATCTAATGCCGTACACTTCCTCCGCTTTTTCGGCGTCGGCGGGGTTAACCGAGTAAACGGTAAGCGGAATAAGATCCTTTATAACCGCTTCCGCAGCGCCCCAAACCCAGGAAACCTTTTTCTCGTACTTGGACTTTTCCTCGTCTACCGTGATGGTAGCGGGGGTAACCGTAACGGTGAGGTTGCGGATAACGGTCGTGTAGTTGGGATTGGTTACCGTTACTTCGACTAAATACGTGCCTACGCCGTACTTACGGATAGTAGAGAGCATGGCGGAGTAATCCATCACGCCCGTCCAGCTTACGCCGCTGTCGATGCTTATGCGGTACGACCTGTTAACCGCGTCGCCGGGATTTACGGTAGTAACTTTAAGGTCATTAAATACCTTATCGTCCTCGGCTACTCCCCACACCCAAGTGGATTCGCCCTGCTCTTCTACCGAGAACGAAGCGAACGCTATGTTGATGTGAATCTCGTAGGTATCGGTGTTGTAGTTTTTGTTGGTAACGGTTACTTCGAGTATGTAGTTGCCCGCGCCGAAGCCTTGGAGTGCGGCAAGTACTGCTTCAAAGCCCCCGTAATAATCGACCAAGATTCCGTCCTTGGTTACGCGGTACGATTTGTTTACATCTTCACCTTCGATAACCGTTTCTACTTTCACAGGTGTGAACGTCTTTAAGGAGGCGTCGTCGGTCCAGTTCCAGTTTACCTCGGGAATTTCTTCGGGGATGATGAAATTAGCCGCTTTAATTACAAGCTGCAATATGGTGCTCGCCGAGGCGGAGTTATCGTTGCTTGCCGTTACGTAAACGCTGTACGTTCCGGCGTCGTACTTCCTGACCGCCGCCATCATTGACGCGGGATCGGTAAATATGCCCTCGATACTCGTGCCGCGGGTAACGCGATATTCTTTGGTTACCTTGTCGCCCGACTTTGCGGTGGTTACGGTAACGTCGGTAAAGTGGTTGTCGGCGGCGCCCGCAGTCCACGTCCAATCCTTTTGGGTGGTCCAAGAGTCGCCCCAGGTCCAGCCGTCTCCGAACGAGCCGTCGGTAATCGTTATCTCCGCCCTCGATACCGTTACCTCGACGGAAGCGGTCCAAGGCGTGTAGTTTTCGCACGATATCGTTATGGTTACGGTGTACGTGCCCACGCCCTTATCCATGAGAGCCGAAATAAAGGTCGGATAATCCGACGATTTATCGTCGCTTACGCCCCAGGCTATGCTGTACGCTGCGCTCGCCTTGTCCGAATCAAGAATATTGACCGAATAGAGCGGCTCGGGAATCAAACCCTTTACGGTAGCTTCGGGAGCGCCCCACGCCCAAGTAATCTTGCCGTCGGTCGAATCGTAATCGAATTTATCTTCGTTGCTTACGGTGATGGCAGCGGGCTTGACGGTAACGGTAACGCGCTTCGTCGCAGTCGTATAATTGACGTTGGTTGCCGAAACCTCGAGCAGGTAGCTGCCTACGGTATTGCCCTTAAGAGCATTGAACATGGAGTCGAGAGTTTCGTACGAATCCGACCAGCTCGTGCCCCCGCTGTTGCCTATACGGTAGCTTATTTTAGCGTCCGAGGATGATCCGCCCACTCCCGTTGCGGATATCTTCCCTTCGAACTTTGCCTTTATACTTGTTTCTTCTTCGCGCCAGGTCCATTCGATGGTATCGGGTGCGGTCAGCGTGAACGAAGCGTATTCGATGTTGACTTCGACGGTAAATTCCTTATCCTTATAATTCTCGCAGGAGACTATAACGACCACTTGATATTTTCCTGCGCCCAATTTGTAAAGCGCGGCGGTCAAATCGCCGTAGGAATAGTACGGGTCGTACGAAGTCGCGCCGTCTTTGTATATCCTGTACTCGTACGATACCTTATCGTCGTCGCCGTCTACGAGAGTTTGGACCTCTGCGTCGTGGAACGCGTTTGTTCCCCTGTTGCCCCATATCCAAGCGTAGGCGTCGTCGGCTTTATCGACGTAAGGCGCGTTGTCGACGGTGAATTCCGCCTCCGTAATTTTAACCTCAATCTCTTTGAGTGCGGTTTCGTAGTTGGCGTTGGAAGCGGTGATCTGAACTTTGTAAGTGTTTACGCCCTTTTTGTAGAGCTCGGCAAGCATCAGATCGAGCGTGGCGTACGGACCCTCCGAGCTGTTGCCCAATACTATATAGTATGAAAGCGTAGCGTCGCCGAATACGGAGCCGCCGCTCGTTACGGTTATAGCGGCGCCGCTTGCGCCTTTTACCGTTATTTTTTCGTTGAACAGCGCCTTAATGGTCTCGTTTGCCGTACCCCAGGACCAAGTTGCGGCTTGGGGTGCGGTTACGGTAAACGCGGCCTTGGCAACGGTAAACGACAGATAGGTGCTTGCGGAATCGTAGTTGACGTTGCTGACCGTTACGGTTACGCTGTACGAGCCGACGTCGTACTTCCTGATAGCCGCCATCATTGACGCGGGATCGGTGAAGGTGTTCTTAATGCTCGTGCCCGACATTACGCGGTACTCGACGTCTATCTTTTCGCCGGATTTTGCGCCCGAAATAGTTACGTCGGTATAATGATTATTTTCGGCGCCCGCGGTCCAAGTCCAATCTTCTTGAGTAGTCCACTCCTCGCCCCAGGTCCAGCCTTCTCCGAAAGATCCGCCGGACACGGCAAGCTGACCCTTTTTGACTTGTACGTTAACCGTATAATTAAGCGAATCGTAATGCTCGCATTCTACCAAAACGGTAACGCTGTACGTGCCTGCGTTCTTTGCATAGAGCGAGGCAAGCATCTTTACGTATTCCGGATCGGACGCCCCTGCGGTCGTCCTTACGTACGGATCCTCCGAGGTCGGACCGGTGTAAATGCGGTACGTTACGGTAGGTTTATCGATATTCTTAACGGTGTCGTCCTGTACGGTGGAGAACTGCACGTCGTTAAACTTGCCCGTTTCGCCCCACGTCCAGCCGTCGTTATCTACGGAAGGCGGTGTGACGTTTGTAAAGCTCGCCTTAATGACGGTGACGTCTATACGCAGCGTCCTCGTCGTGTAGTTTGTGCACGAGACGGTTATTATTACGACGTAACTGTTTTCGCCCTTTCCCGTGAGGAGGGTAATCAAATCCCCGTACTCTTCGGGATTCTCCGTGCTCGAGCCGGTCATAACCGCATACGTTACCTCGACCTCGTCCTTGTCGGACTCCGCAACGAAGTAATCGGGATCGGGAACGTAGCCCTTTATCGCCGTTTCGCCTGCGCCCCAAGCCCAGGAAACGTTAACCTTATTATCGTTCTCGCCGTACTTCGATTCGTTTGCTACGTTTATCTTGGCGGGCGAAACGACAAACTTGCATTCAAGAGTTTCGGAGGTATAGTTGTCGCACGAAAGCTCTACGTATATCGTATAAGTACCTATCGGCTTGGCGTAAATGAGCTTCGTCAATTCCTCGAGGGTTAAGGGCTCCTCCGCGCCGGGCAGACCTTCCGTCGTTACGCGGTAAGAGCGTTTTATCGTACCCGCCGTTCCCGCTATTAAAGCAGCGTCGGCGTCGGTGTATACCTTATCGGTTTCGGCGGCGCCCCAGGTCCAGCCGCCGTTTTTAACGCTTTGAGTTGTAATCGAAGTAAACTTCGCGGGCGTAATCGTGAACGTAACCTCGCGCGTATCTTCGACGTAGTTGGGGCACTTAACGGTAACGTATACCGTGTACGTGCCTATCGGCTTTGCGTAAATGAGCGCCCTCAATGCCTCAAGCGTATTGGGAGCGGGCGTTTCCAGTCCGTCTCTGCCTTCCGTCGCTACGCTGTACGAGTAGGTTACTTTGCTCTGATCTTCGGGTAAAACTGTCACGACGGAAACGTCGGTGTACACCTTCTTGCCCGCTTCGGAGCCCCAAATCCAGCCTGTTGCGCCGCTTTCGAGATTTTTATCGACCGTAGGATCGGTAACGCTCTTAAACTGCGCGGGAGAAACGGTAAACTTAACTTCGCGCGTCTCCGTCTTGTAGTTGGGACACGAGATCGTGACCGTTACCGTGTAAGTGCCTATCGGCTTGGCGTAAATGAGCGCAGTCAATGCGCTAAGGTCTTTAGGCGTTTCCACACCGGTCGCGCCCGCCGTCGCTACACTGTACGAGTACGTTACTTTGCTTTGGTCCGTTTCCAAAGCGGTCACGGCCGCCGCGTCCTTATACTCTTTATCGATATCGCCCCAGGTCCAGCCCTCTCCCGTTACTTTGGGATCGGTTACGCTCTTAAACTCGGCTTCGTAGACAACGACGAACAGGCTTGTATTAAGAGCCTCGTAGTTGCTCGTTGCGGCAACGGAAAGCGCTACCGTGTAAGTGCCGACGTTAAGACCGTACAATGCGGCTTTAAGCTTCGACCTGTCCACCGACCCGTCCTCAGCTTTTTTAACCGTAACGGTCGTGGAATAAGTGCCGTCAGACTTTGTAATGGTATAGATTATACCCTCCACCCAATCGATAGGGGTGGCGTTAAGGAGACCCGATTTTTCGATTTCGGTTTTACCGACGAGATTGGGTCTGGTGTGATCGACATCGGTTACTTCCGGCCAGCCCCAAATCCACTCGAGTCTTTCCTCGGGCGTGTAATTGACGTCGTCCTCGTTTGCCTTCCAGTCGTTTTTGTTTACGGTAACGCGGAAGGTGACCTCGGCGACGAGGTTATTGAAGTTTGCCGTATCGTTGCTGACGGTGGCCTTCATCATATAGGTGCCGACCGTAGCGTCTTTAAGATCCCCTAACGGATTGGTGGGAGTATTAACGCCGCCGATATATTCCGTGTAGAAATAACTGTAATCAATCGTAAATTCGGACAGCTCGATTTCCTTGAGCTCCGTATAACCGTCGTCCTCCGTGTAGGCGCGGTAAACAACCTTAACGCCTGTATCGACGGGCTCGGAGTGCTTTTCGCCGTACACCCAGTCCGCTATTGTGGGGACGCCCTTCCACTCGTAATCGGCTTTGCTCACCTTAAAGCGGAGATCCTGCGGCGAAGCTGCGCCGTAGTTGTTGTTTGCCGCGGCGGGAACGGTGACGCGAATGTTGTACATGTCGCCGAGCTCGCCGGTAGCGCTTAATACTCTAAGCTCCTTGATAAGGTCGTCGTAGGAGAGGTTTTCCTTGTAATTCTTTTCGGATACTATGCCGCCCGTGCTGTTGGCGTACTGAATGGTGTACGTCGCCTTGCTCTCTGCGCCGAACGTGGTTGCGCCTATATTGAGCAGTCCGGTCGTAAACCTGCCGTAAACCCAGCCCTCTATCGAGGGATAGGTCGTCCAAATGTTGGTTGCGGTCGAAACGCTGAAAGTAGCCTGCCCCGTAAGCGAGTAGTAATCGGAAGTATCCTCGACCTTTGCGGTTATCGCATAGTTGCCGTAATTTAAGTTGTTAAGATAGTCGGTAACGTTTTTGTACTTGGAGCCGTCCTCCTTAAGCAAAGTGTCCGGCACGCTGTCGGTAAGAGCGTTGAACGAAACAAGCGCTTCGCCCGTCGCTCCGCCCGCGTGCAGCGTATATGTGACGGGCTTTGCCTCATATCCCGTCGGTACGAATTGCGGCTCGCCGGGAGTAAAGTTGCTGTCCCTCGTGACGCCGCCCTCGGAAGCGGTGCCGTCCGAAAAGTCGTTATACGTCCAACCCGTCATAACGGGCGATACCGTCCAACTGTTAAAGCCTTTTATAACGGTTATTTTGGAGAGCGCGGCACTTCCCATCGTGTGGAACGGCTTAACGTTGTATTCATCTTCGCTGTTCGGCTTGAGTATGCCGAATATATAGCTGTCCAAGCTGTAATCGCCTACGTGAAGCGCGTTAAGCTTGGCGGAAATCGGTTTGGCCGCTCCCTCCACAATCTTGCCGGTACCGTCAACCGCGAAGTACGCGGAGTCGTAATCGTCGCCGTCAACTTCGAGCGAACCCCCGACGTTAAGCCAGGAATAACCGTTTTTCGCGTCGTAAAGCCAATCTTCGCCTTCGACTTGTCCCGCCTTGCCCAATCGGTAATAGATGACGGTATTGTCGCTACCCTGTGAGTCGGTGCTCTTAAACTTGGGCGTGCTCTTAACGGTGTTTACCTCGCTGTTAAAGCTGTAATACAGCCAGGAGGTAATCCAAGGCGCGTCCGACCAAGCGTTGTCCGCCGCAACGATATTAAACCTAATCGTGATAGACTTGTCGTTGTCCTTCGTTACGTAATTCACCAAGTCATTCGGAACGTCGCCCCAGCCGTAGAGATCGCTCTCCGCGTAAAGGGTGAGCGTAACGTAACCGTAGCCGACGTTTATGTATTGAGGCTTATCCTCGGAATCTATAAAGTAATACGCGCTGTCGGGAACAACCGGCAATACGCTCTCGCCCGTGTAAGCAACGTCTTTAAAGTAAAGACCTTCGTTTTTAATTCCGTTACGTATGTCGTCGTAAATCGGTATAGGCGAATACAACTTTACCTTAAAGGAATAGTTTTCACGGTTATTATCCTCCGCGCCGCCCGTCGTAACGTAGTTTCTGGCGGAAACGCTGTAATAGAAAGTATACTCGCCGCGCGAAGTCAAATTGTTTAGCGTGTTTTCGTAGCTGTTGTAATTGTTTACGCCGTCCGTGCTGCGCCTGTAATTTAACACAACCGCGTCGTCGTAGTACTTAGACCAATCGTCGGTACCCTTTAGCTTCGCCCAGAAGTTGTCGCCCGTAACGTTGCCGTTAAGCCATTTTTCAAGTTTAGTCTGCGCACCATCTTTTCCGTCCTCGTCGGGCTCCGTCAATTTCTTGTGGAGCATGGGCGCGTGATCGTTTTCGAGCGTGTAATAGTTTATACCGTTTTCGCCCTTTATCGCGGTATTTATTCCCGACACCAAACCGGGATCGAGCTCCGCCGGCAAAACGTACAGCGTGTACGTACCCGCAACGGTATGATTTACGTTACCGTCGGCGCCGAAAGTTCTGGAAGTTATGGTTAGTGTGTATGTACCCGCCGGCATAGACGAGTTAAGATAATATGCCAGAGTATTTTTTACGTCACTGAGGTTTTCATTGGGTGCGGATGACCACTTGTTGTTGCCGAGATTCGTCCACAGTATTACGTGTTCGAGCCTTCCGTCCTCTCGTATGGTTTCCTCCACATTACCGTCTGTCGACTTGTAATCGATAGAAAAAGTAAAAGCTCTGTCTGCCGATTCGTCCCATACGTACTTATCCTCATCGTCTTTAGGCTTAAAGTCAGGATCCTTAATAGAAGAATCCGGCTCATTGACCGTAACGTTGTCGCCGAATGTAATGGTGTCGACAACCTCGCTCACGCCGTTTTTCATCACGGAAAAAGGAACGTACGGTTCATTGCCGTTAAGATAACCGGGTCTTCTTATTTTTTCACCGGATTTAATTATAAACCAGTGCTTTTCAAGTTCAAACGAGTAATCCTTTTGAGTCTTTTTAGGTATGCTCAAGCATTTGTACGAGTTAGACAATATCGACGGGTCACTGTAATCGAATCCCGCGATGTCGTTTTTATACTCCTCCGGTATACTGAATGTAAACGTTGCGACATATTCGCCGACTTGTGTATACTGAAGCCCCGCCCTATCCGTTATATCGAGCGTTAACTCGTCATAAACGTATTTCGAATTGGAAACAAGCACGTTGTCGGGAAGACCGTTGCCTTCCTTGGTTTTTTCGAATATCTCGCCGGTTAGCATAATCGGTATCGGATTACCGCTGTAAGCATAAGTGGCGTTTGTGACAACCTTCGTATTGACGGTTTTTCTGTTATCAAGCTGACCGTCGTACCAGCCGTCGTCAAGCTGATAAATAGTGGTTATTTCACCGTGTGCCGCCCACGGTCCGTTTACCGTACCGTTCCAGCTTGTTGCGTTACCGAAGTCGCCGAGTTTGTTAACGTCAAACTTGACTTTGCCTTTATTAACCACAACCTTTTTGGTAATAGGCGCACCGCCGCTTGTCGGCGTCAGCTCAAAGGTGTACGTTCCCGACGAGCGCACTCCGCCCGTCGAACCTTTATAGTCTATCCCGTCGTTATGAAAACAGCTTTTTAAAACAATACTGTAATCGGCGATATTAAAGCCTTCGATTACCCGATTGAACGGAGTTAGCGCCGTCGCATAAGGCATAAAATTTGAATTGGGGGCGCCGTCGGGTCTGTAATAGATTCTGTAAGTAGTGCCGTCGATTTTGTACGTATCGCCGAATGTATAATAAATCGTATCTTCCTCGATAAGATCGGCTTCCTTGTCTATGGTCGCATTAGCGCCCACGGGAGGCCTTACCGCACTGTCAACCGTCGGCTTGGCAGTTTGGGAGTTAAAACCCCAAACGGCGAACGTGCAGGCGAGGAGCGCTACTGCACTTAATAGAATTGTCAAAAGGTATTTAATTTTTGTTCTTGACTTTAGCATGACCGTATCCCTCTGAGTAAATCCGATTTTGCTGTTATCGAATACATAAAAGCCAAACAAAAATCAATTGTTCAGCCCGTTGTATTTCTCTTATTACGCGCGCATACGCGTGTTTATATGGTTTATTATATTACTCGCACCTCCGCATGTCAATATTACAAATGATTTTTTTGTAGACTTTTTAACTTTTTTCGCCGTAAATGTGCATATTTCGGGGGTATAAACCCGTTTTATCCCCCTATTGCGGCGGTTTTACCGCGCAAAACTCACATATGGTCCGCCAAACCGCATATGCGGTACGCCGAAACGTGCATATTTAGGGCATTTCGGACAAGGCGGAAACATTAAGCCGCGGCCTATATATCGCTTTTTTCGGAAAATACCCTCCTAAGCTCAATATACTTTTATCGACAGGCTTTTCGCATTGCTCGGTTATGTACCGATTACGGTACAAGGAAAGTACCGAGTCGATTTTTCGGTTGACAAGTTTAAATACATCTGTTACAATTCACTCTAACACATCGAACACATCGAAAAAGTGTCCGTTAAGAAAATTCATACGGGAGGAAGTAAAAATGAAATATACGTCTGCGGAAGCGGCAAAGCTTTTAAGGAGCCTCAACGAGGAGCTCGGCGCGGTAGTAAGCGCCGAAATGGCGACCCGCGAATTTGTCGCGGCCACCACGGAGGACGTGGAATCGGTACGGCCTAAATACGATTTTGCGGAATCGCAAAAGGAGATAGAACGCTTACAAAAGGAAATACGCAAGGTGAAGCACGCCATCAACGTGTTCAACACCACGACCGTTATTCCCGAGCTCGGCATGACGATAGACGAGGCGCTCGTTTTCATGCCGCAGCTTTCGTCGCAAAAGGTAAAGCTGTCCTCCATGCGCAGCCGCCAGGCGAAAACCAGGGAGTACGCCCGCTCCGCCAGCAGCATTATAGAGTACCGCTACGCCAACTACGACGTAGAAGCCGCGGACGCCGAGTTTAAGCGCGTATCCGACCTTCTTGCAAAAGCGCAGACCGCGCTCGACGTTATTAACAACTCGGTTAAGTTCGAGATATAGCTATTCTTTCCGTCGATTTTGCGCCCGAGCGGTAAACCTAGAAAAGGTATTGGTATTTGTATCTGTATCTGTTTAACGTATTAAGTTATCCGTTATTATCCTATATTATGCGTTATCGGTAATGTTTATTGTTGTATAATCGGAATTACGGGAGTCATTTTAATTTAATTTTTTTCGGGGCAAAATCGAAAAAACTTACGGCGGCTGAAGTTCGGTTATAAGCCGCCACCTTTAAAAATACAGCCGAGCACGAAAAGTGCTCGGCTTTCTTATAGCGCTTCGATAACACAAGCGTATTCCATTATTTTAATATATGCATAAACGATATTACTACTGGCTAAATTTTTAAATCCTTTATTATTTCCGACCTTTTTTCGTCGTATTCCCGTTCCGTCAAAACGCCTTGCCTTTTCAAATCGTCCAACAATTCAATCCGCTTTCTTAAAACGTCTATTTTTGATTCTTGATATGTCTCACGCGATGCTTCCGCATCTTCGTTTGCATTTTGCGACTTGCTTACTAAATACACAATAAAGGAACTGATAACCGCAATAAACAAAAAGACTAACGTTACAATATATATGTAGTAACCGTATTGAAAAGCATAATCATAATAGCTGCTAGTATTATCTAATACCATTCGCGATAAAGACAAAATCGTAAATATGCCATTAAGCATATATGTGCCCATTAATCCGAAAAAAAACGGTCTGCTACTTTTAAAATTCGCAAAAAGGAACACTATTGCTACGATAGGTATCAGCAATTCTGAAAAATATACTAAAAGATAAATAGAACTCGAGCTGTATAGATAACTCAAAATAACTTCCGGGTCGCTGTACGAGGTCTGACTGGTCGCAGAATAAATAGGCATAAAGAATGCAAGTAAATGCAATATAAACACGCCAAAAACAATCCACTTAAAGATTTTATCGATTTTCTTCATGATTTTTCTGTTTCCTCTTTTGTTTAATAGCTTTAATAGATATTAGCAAAAAATAACGTAATTGTCAATAGAAAAGAGAATATTACATATCTAAGTTTATTTACAAAAAAATACGGCCGCGTACTGTGCGACCGTATTTTGAGTTTTAATATAAAGTTTTTCGGCGAATTCAGTCCTCTTTTATGTAAGCCGTTTCTTGAGGAATGACGGGAGCGTTTACTTGAGCCGTCTCCTCCCCTTCCGCTTCGGGGGTAAGAAGAATGTAGTCCATAGCGATAGCAATCGGCCAGTCCCAGTTTTCATACGTGAATAAAATCGTGTTCGCTCCTTCGTTGAGGTAAATTACACCGAGTCTACATTCTACGTAAACCCCTTCGCCGCTCCAGTTGGCTTCCTTTAATACTACGCCGTCGCAGTTAAGAGCAAAGTCGCCGTTTGTAACGCTAATGTAATCGGAAGCGGGGGTACTCCATGCGGCACAGCCGGGATTGCCGGTGTAAGCTATTGTAAGGAGCGCCGTGCCGCTCTTAGCCGCATTTATCTTAAAGGAGAATGTGCGGACATCTTTCTTAAACTCGGCTAACTGGTGCTTACCCGAAGCATTGGGTTTATTAGTAACAACATTACCTGTTTCACCCTCTACATTTAATCTCGAATCACGGTAGGAAGCCTCCGCCTCGTAGATATGTGTGCCGTTAGTCGGGTCGTAAGCGAACTCGTGCTCCACATTGGCAACGTTTACGTCATTGGCGTTTTCCACCACTGTGTAATTCTTTTCGAGATTCTCCGCGCCGAACACGCTGTTCCAGTTATCGGCATTCGCAAGCCATACCGCATCGAAAGTCACCTCGTCCTCGGGCATTGTAAACTCCGCACCTGCTTTATAGTACGTTCCGTCATATACCCAGCCGCCGAGAGTGTAGCCGTTCCTTGTGACTTCTTCCGCCGAGGGAAGATTGAAGTGCGAGCCCGACATAGCCACTGTATTCTCCGCGCCCGAGCCGCCGTTAAGGTTGTAGTTTACGGCATACTCGTTGCTCTTTTCCCATTGTGCGGTAAACGTTACGGCTTCCTTGGGCATTATGAGCTTTTCGCCGCCGAGGTACGTTTGTCCGTTGTAGCTCCAGCCCGCGAAGTAGTGCCCCGCTCTCGTAAGCTCGGCGCCGCTTGCTACGGTAAAGAACTCGCCCTCGAAGTGGTCCTCGTCGTCCACACTGCCGTTACCCTCGTTTAAGTTGTAGGTTACTGTGTACTTACTCTGCGCGGAAACGTCCGTAAGCTTGGGCATTAACAGCATGTAGTCAAGGCAGAGGTTATTGGGATCGGACAGGTTTTTCATCTCGAACACAATGGTGTTTAAGCCTACCGAAAGGTTTATCTCGCCGATATAGCTTTCCACATAGACTCCGCTACCCGTCCAGTTACCTGCGTTAAGATAAGTGCTTGCGCAGTAAACCTCTTCGTCGCCGTTTTTGATTGTCATAAAGCGATCGGCAAAGGTAGTGGACGAGAACGACGGCGAAGTCGTGTAGCCGAGCGAGATAAGCGCCCTGTACGCATACTGCGAATACACCTTGAAGGTTACGACGCGCGTCGCCGTGGTAAAGCCGCCTACCTGCTTATTGCCCGAAGCGTTTACCTTGCCGCTCTCGACGGAAAGCCCGCCTCCAAGTTCCGCGTCCTCCGCCTCGTAGATGTACGCGCCGCGCGCGGGTACGAACGAGTTGTTTCCTCCGTCCACGTAGGTTTCCTTATCGGGATTGCCGTAGGTAGCCGTCCAGTCGGGACGAGGGTCCTTTTTCCACACGGCGGTGAGCGTAATGTCGCTCTTGCCGACTATAATCACGTCGCCTACTTCGTAACGGGCGGAGCCTACCGTATAGCCGTCGAACAGGTAACCCTCGTAAGTAATGCCGCCGAGTCCCGCTACCGTGATAATCTTATCCTCGGGATAGGTTTCGGGAGATATGGTTCCGTTCGCGCCGCCGAGGTCGTAGGATACGGTACGCATTTCGCGAGCCGCGGACGACACGTCGAACTTTTTGGGCGAGAGGAGCATGTAGTCCATTTGGATGCAGTCGTTGTCGCCGAATATGGTATTTTTCACTTTTACGACAATCGTGTTTTTGCCCGCAACAAGCTTAATCTCGCCTATCGCGTTTTCGGCAAACAGTATGGGACTTGCCCCCCAGTTGCCGCCGAAAACGCCGGTGGTTGCCGAGCAGTCGAGGTTGTAACCGTTTGCGTTGTTGGTAATTGTAAGGTATTCGGTCATATTACGCGTACCGAAGCCCGGTTGACCGGTGACGGCTATGGATAACAACGCCGTATAATCGCGCGCCGAATACACGGTAAAGGTTACCGTCTTCTCATTTGCGTCAAAGCCGTTAAGAACCTTGCCGCCCGAACCTCTGTTATCTGTGCCGAGCGTCGACTGCGCGTCCTCCGCCTCGTAGATATACTCGCCGTGCTCGGGGTTAAACGCGTATTCCTTGCCCGAAATGTAATCCTTTGTGAACTCGTTGACGTTATCGTTGTTGTAGTAGCTGTTGGTTTTGCCGTACAGTTTATCCCACGTCTTGGACCACACGGCGGTAAACGTAACCTCGTGCGCGGGCATTGTAAACTCGTCGCCCGCCTGGTAATGTTCGCCGTTATATTCCCAGTAATCGAACGCGTAATACTCGCCGTTAACCACCTTGTACAGCTTATCGCCGCTCGGCAGCCTGAACTTTGCGCCCTCGACAAGACTTTCCGCTATCGCATTAAACTCGCCCTCGCCGCCGTCGAGCTCAAACTCGAGCGCGTACTTTTCGGGCTCGGGCTCGGACTCTTCTATCCACTTGGCGGTAAAGGTGACGTCCTTGGTTACCGTATACGACGAGCCCGCGTAATAATCGCTTTCGCCGTCAGTCCAGCAAAGGAATACGTAACCCTCTTTTACGAGGTGACTTCCGCTCGGTATATTGAAGGTTGCATTGGTGTCGAACTTTTTATCAAAGCCCTCGATAGACCCCTCCACGTCGTCGTCCAATTCGAATTTTACGGTGTAGTGGAGCGGGCACTTGGCTTTGCAAGCGTCGTCATCGCACTCGGTATCCGTGCACTTGCCGCAGATATCGCAAGCGCTCGAGCACTTGTGGTTTTCCTCCCACACGGCGGTAAAGGTTACGGCGCGGTCGGGCATGGTGTACAAGTCGCCCGGCATATAGTCGTCCTCACCGTCGTTCCAGTTAAGGAACTTGTAGCCCTCTTTTACTATTCCGTTTGCGCTCGGCACGGTGAACTTTGCGCCCGCGGCGTAGGAAGCCGCGACTCCCGTTACCTCGCCGTTGCCCTCGTCGAGATTGAACGACACGGCGTGCTTGGTTCCTACGTCGCTCTTTTCGGGAGCGAGCGACATAAAGTCGAGCGTGATGCAGCTCGGCCACGCGAAGTGGTCGAATATAAACTCGATTGTGTTAAGACCTTCGTTAAGGTAGATTACGCCGATTCTTACTTCGACGAACACACCGTTATTGCCGTCGCCGTTCCAATTGCCTACGGCAAGCTCTACGCCCGCGGTGTCGAGCGTAAACTTTCCGTTTTTGACCGTAACGTACTTGGAAGCGAGCAATCCGCCCTCGATAGGCGTGCCGCCTACCGAGTCCTTGCCAAAGTCGGGATGTCCCGTATATCTTAACGATACAATCGCGGTGCCGCTTCGTGCCGCGTTAATCTTATAGGTAAGAACGCGCTCGTAATCGCCGAAGCCGCCTATCTGCTTTCCGCCCGAAGCGTTGCCCTTGTTCTCAACGCTGAACGCGCCGAGTATACCGTCCTCCGCCTCGTAAAGCTGAGTGCCGATTGCCGAATCGAAATCGAACTCGCCTGCGGCGGGCTTTTGAACGGTGTAGTAGCGGTAGTCCTCTTCCTCGCCGTAGACTTCGTTCCAATTATCCTTGTTCGCTATCCAAAGCGCTTTGAAGGTGATATCGCTGTTGGGCATTGAAACGGTTTCGCCGAGCGCGTACGAAGCGCCGCCGCTCAGCCAGCCGCGGAGCGTGTAGCCCGCTTTGGTTAAGCTCGCGCCCGTAGAAAGGTTAAACTCGTCGCCTGCCACGTGGCTCTCGGCGGGAACGGAGCCGAGGCCGCCGTCCGCGTCGTACGTAACGGTGTGCATGCCCGATACTTCCCATACCGCGGTGAGCTTAACGTTTTCGCTCGGCATGGTAAAGAGCGCGCCGCCCTCGTAGGTTGTCTTTCCGTCCGTCCAGCCCGCAAAGTAGTGACCGTCGTAGGTAATTTCGCTGCCGTCCGCAAGGTAGAACTTTTCGCCCGCATACATCGACACGGGAGGAATGTTGCCCTTGCCGCCGTTAAGGTCGTAGGTAAGCGTTACCTTTTGCTCGTACAGCGAAACGTCCGCGGTAAGGAGCACGTAGTCGAGCGCAATGCAGTCGCTAAACGGCAGGTGTTCGAACGAGAACTCGATTGTATTTAATCCCTCGTTGAGGTAGATAACGCCGAGGCGAAGCTCTACGTAGATATCGTTGCTCCAGTCGCCCGCAATAACCGCAGTACCCGTGCAGTCGAGAATGTGACTGCCGTTTCTGACGGTAAAGTAGTACGACGCCGGTCTCGAGGTGTTCATGCCGGGGTTGCCGGTATAGCCCAAGGTGAGAAGTACGGGACCGCGACGGGATGCGTTTACCGTAAGGCTGAACGTCCTCGCTGCGTCCGAGAAGCCTGCAAGCTGCTTATTGCCGGAGGCGTTTACTTTGCCGTCCTCGACGCTTAGTCCGGCGCCGCGATTTAGGTCCTCGCCCTCGAACAGATGCGTGCCGCGCCCGACGTTGTAATCGAATACGCCGTCCGTTGCGGTCGCCTTGCGGTAATCCTTGTTGGAGTCCGCCGCGCCGTAGACGGAGTTCCAGTTATCCCTTACGGGAATCCATATCGCGGTAAGGGTAATATCGGAGTTGGGCATTTCCATTACCGTGCCGCCGCCGTAGCAATTTCTTCCGTCCGTCCAGCCGCCGAAGGTGTAGCCCGTTTTGGTAAACACGTCGCCGTCGGGCAGGTTGAATGACTCGCCCGCATAATGCGTTTCGTCTTTAACCGTTCCGTTTCCGCCGTCGAGCTCGAACGAAACCTTGCGAAGATCCGCATTAATCCATACCGCGGTAAAGGTTACCGAGGCGTTGGTCATAACGTACTGCTCGCCGCCCTGATATATTTTATTTCCGTCGTCCCAGCCGCCGAACATGAAGCCGAGCTTTTTAATGCCCGTGCCGTACGCAACGGTAAACGTAGATCCCGCTTTGCGCTTGATAGGCTCAATGGGATCGCCCTCGCCGCCGTTAAAGTCGTAGCTGACGGTGTAGCCGGAAGCGTCCTCCTGCTTGGGACTTAACAGCATGTAGTCGAGGCAAATGGTGTTGGGATACTTCATGTTAAAGCAATCGAGCGTAACGACGTTAATCCCTTTAACAAGCGTTATCTCGCCGATATAGCTTTCTACGTAAGTGCTGTTGCCGTTCCAATCGCCCGCGGTTACTCTGCTGTCGTTGCACTTGACCGTCTTGCCCTCGCCGTAGGTAATTTTAATAAAGCTGTCCGCCGTCAGGTGCTGTGCAAAGTCAGGCGCCGAAGTGTAGCCGAGCGAAATGAGCGCGGTGTATTCGCAGCTCGATTCGATTGTAAACGTAATCGTGTGGCTGTCTGCGTCGTAGCCCGCCACCTGCTTGCCGCCCGAAGCGTTGGCCTTTGACTCTATCTTTAAGCCTTCGCCGAGCTCGCCGTCCTCCGCCTCGTAGATATGCGCGCCGCCTTCGGGATTGAACGCGTTGGTCTTGCCCGAAACGTAGTCGCGTTTATCGTACTTGCCGTACACGGTGCCCCATTCGTCAAAGGGCACCACGTAGCCAGCGTTCGGGTCGTAGTCGGGATTGCCGACGATATTTGCTTTTATCGGAAGAAGCGCAATATAGTCGAGCTCAAACGCGTCGTGAACGAGCGGCTCTATCCTCAAAATGTTTCTGCCCTTGTTCAGCTTGACCGTGCCGAGACTGTTTTCGACGGGCTGTTTGTCGAGCCCGTTCGTTGCAATCATGCCGTCCGAACTGACTATGCTCTCGCCGCCCATAAGACCGATTTTCATAAGCGAGGAAATCGCCGTGCTCTTATAGGTGTTTGCCGTGACGGCCGCCGCCTTAATAAGCACCTCGCAATCCGCAAGCGAATTGATTACGACGTCTATCATGGCGGTGCTTACGCTGCCGACGGTCGCATAGCCGGAAGCAAAACGATTGCTCGTTTTCGCCTCTATCCCTCCGAACAGATTGGCGCGTTCCGCCTCGTATTTGTATGCGCCCCAAGTGGGGTCGAAGCCTTCCGTAACGTTCTCCGCGCGCAGATACTCTTTTATCGCGTAAGAGCCGAATACGGACTCCCACTCCGTCTTGGGCGTGTGGGTAAACGAATCGGACGGTTTACCTTTAACGTCAGACAGTTGCGGAGTGAGAGTAAAATAATCAAGATTAAAGCCGCCGAACGAAACCACCTTAATAGTGTTTTTGCCCGACTTAAGCGACATCTCGCCTATGCTCTGTTCCTTAAACGAAACCCAGCCGCCCGCCGTAAAATAATAATCGTCTATCTCGAGCGTGCTTTCGTTTCCGCTCTCGTCGGTGTAGGTTATCGCAAACAGATCGGTGGTAAGCTTGTTGCCCGAATCGCATGCAAGACTCATACCGAACAGCGCGGTGCAGTCGACTGTGGAATACACGTCAAGGTAAAGCTCTACACCCTGATCTATGTACTCGACAAATATTCCGCCCGAAGTAGAAGAGTTCAATCCCACCCTCGCGGAGCCGAGCACGGCATATTCCGCCTCGTAATAATGCGCGCCCCATTCGGGATTGAAGGTCTGACCCGCCGTGGCGTTTATATAATCGGACTTGTTGCCAATCTCGCCGTACGTTTCGCTCCAATCGGTTTGCGTGTGCTGATTGCCGGAGCCGCTTCCGCCCCAATCGTCAAAGAAGTCGTTAAAAAAGTCGTCGAGGTTGCCGTAACCGCCGCCCCCGCCGCCTCCGCCGCCGCCGAAATCATCGTCGGTAGTACAGGCGAAAACCGCAAGAGACATTATAACCGCCAACGCGCCTACGGCTAACTTCTGCCAAAACTTGCTTTTCATAATTTCCTCCTACTTATTATCGCTTTATTTTGCTCCGTCCTATTTGTTGCCTTCGATTGCGGGAATCGCTTTTTTCTTATCAAGACGCATCGCCTGTCGCCGTCTCTCCCGCTTTACCCGTTTTTTTTTGGGCGTAAGCTTTACCGCCGCTTCTTCCGCCGACGCATTTTTCTTTTCGGGCTCCGGCTTTTCTGCCGTGTCTTTCGATTCGGTCGCCTCTTTCTTTTTGGGCGCGGCTTTTTTCACGCCGTCCGAAGCCGCCTTCTTCTTTTCGGGCTTCGGCTTTTCTGCCGTTTCTTTCGATTCGGTCGCTTCTTTCTTTTTGGGCGAAGGCTTTTTCGTGCCCTCCGAAGCCGCCTTCTTCTTTTCGGGCTTCGGCTTTTCTGTCGTATCTTTCGACTCGGTCGCCTCTTTCTTTTTTGGCGCGGCTTTTTTCTCGCCGTCCGAAGCCGCTTTCTTCTTTTCGGGCTTCGGCTTTTCTGCCGTGTCTTTCGACTCGGTCGCTTCTTTCTTTTTGGAAGCGGCTTTTTTCGTGCCGTCCGATTTAGTCGTTTTCTTCTTTTTGGGTGCGGGCTTTTCGCTTTCGGACTCGACGGGCTCGGATTCCTGTTGCCCTTCCGTCGGTAGAACTTCGGTTACAGGCGCAGGCTCCGCGGATTTTTCTTCTTCCGCCGTAGACTCGTCCGCCGTAGGCTCAACCGATTCCGTCGGCGCTTCCGCCTGCTCCGCTATCGGCTCCGTCGCCGCCGCTTCTTCCGCGGGCGGAGCTTCTTCCGTCGGCGGAGTGTCTTCCGCGGGCGGAGTTTCTTCCGTCGCCGCCGTTTCTTCCGCCGGCGGTTGCTCGTCCGTCGGAGGCATACCGCCTGTCGGAGGCTCATCCGTCGGAGGCGTACCGTCGCCGCCGCTCATCTCCTGCACTTTACCCTTGGCGGGCTTACGCTTTTTCTTTACGATATACATAACCCACAGAGTGATTATGGGTACGATGAACAAGACAATAAGCACGCTGACGCCTATATTTATCCACAGTAGGTAAGTGTAGTATTTAGGCGTGCCGACGTCTATCGTGGAATTGCTGTCTATGCCGTTCATGGCGTTGCTGTTTGCAACGGCGTACAAGCAGTGGTGCATGGCGCGGCGGAGGTAAGTAAGCGACCTATCCGACGAGGACGAAACGGGGCCGCCCTTGTTCTGCGGATTGAGCGCGCCGTCGCCGCCCGCCGCAAGCATTTGGTCGATATTTTCGTAATCGCCGTCCATGTAGTCGGTAAGCACGAAGCCGTTAAAGCCCCATTCCTTGCGGAGAACGCCCGTAAGAAGGTTGTAGTTTCCGCCCGCCCACGTGGTGCCTATACGGTTGTACGAGGTCATTACCGCCTTCGATCCGCCGTACTTAATAGACATCTCGAACGGTTTAAGGTAAACCTCGCGAATAGCCTGTTCTCTCGACCAGGTTACGTTGTCGGTCATGCGGTTGCGCTCTTGGTCGTTTAGCGCAAAGTGTTTAATGTAAGTCATTACGCCGCGGTCGGACGCGCCCTTAACCACGTTGGCGCCGATGATGCCGGATAGCATTCCGCACTCGCTGTAATACTCGCTGTTTCTGCCGCCGAACGGTGTGCGGTGAATGTTCATTGCGGGCGCGTACCAGCCGGTAAGGTTGTTGGTGCTCATCTTAAGCCACAGGCACAATTCGCCTATTATATCGCCTACGCGGTAGGCAAGCTCTTGGTTCCAGGTGGACGCCACAACGACCTCGACGGGAAGCCCCGCCATGTTGACGTTGTCGCCGATAAACGACTTAAAGCCCTGCGGACCGTCTATATCCGATTCGTGCGGTTTGGCGACCGAATCTATCTGCGGAGTGCCGTAAGCCGATTGCGACGCTATCTTTACAAGCTCGTTTACCGTCGCTTGGTCGAGAAGCTCCTCCCACTTCGGGTCGTTGAAATCCAAGTCCTTAAGCTCGATTAGCTTCAGACCGTTTTTGGCGCCCGTCGTGATTTTGGAAAACTCCTCGTCGGGTGCGCCCGAAGCGGCGTAACCTATCGTTTCCAGCTTTTGCTTTAACGCGGCGGACATGGGCGCGCTGTAAATGCTGCCCTCGGCGTCCGTCTTTTTGGTGTCGGTGCCGTTCATCAGACCGTTGTTGTCCATAACGGACCAGTCGTTGCGGCTTAAGTATTTGATATTATCGTAGTATTCCGAGCCGTCGCAGTCTTCGAAAAGATTGCCTACGGCGTTCCCCGAGGTCGTGTCCTTGTCGTAAACGCGCTCTTCTATCTTCAGCTTGGTGGTAAAGCCCTTGTCGCCGTCGCCGTCCATTCCGTCGGAGGTGGTTTTGCCCTTGGCGGCAAGAATATTGTTTATAGCCGTGTGCGCGTTGCTCGCCGCGGTAACGTAATAGTCGTCGCTTCCCTCGAGAATGTAAGTGCCTTTGCCGAACTGGTCGTACGACTTCATGTCCTCGATATTGAACTTTATGGTAAGCTCTTGCTTTTCGCCCGGCTGCAGCTTTTTGGTCTTGCCGAACTGAACGAGCTTGACCGCCGATTTTTCCACCTTGTTGTCTATATCGTACTGCGTGTACGGCGACTGCACGTACACCTCCACAACGTCCTTGCCCGGACGGTTGCCGTTGTTGGTTACGGACACCTTTACGGTTATCTCGTCGCCGCTGCGGATTGCGGAATATCCGTTCCAGATAAAGTTTGTGTAGCTCAGCCCGTAGCCGAAGGGATACGCCACTTCCTTTGAGTAGTCGTAATTGCCGGCGTTGCCTCTGCCCAAAACCTTATCCTCGTAACGAGTTTCGTAGTACTGATACCCTACGTATATTCCCTCCGAATAAGTAACGTAATGATGCTCGGTCGTCGTGCCGTTATACACGTACTCGAAGTTGCCGAAGTTTTGAACTGCGGGCGCCGACGTAACGTCGTAAACGTGCGTGTCCGCAAGCCTGCCCGACGGACTGAGCTTACCCGCGAGAATACCCGCAACGGAAAGCATTCCGTAGTAGCCTACGCCGCCTACCCACAAGCATGCGTCCACGTTATACTCGTCCAAAAATCCGCAGTTAATAACGTTGGTTGTGTTGAGAAGCACAATAACCTTATTAAACCTTGCGCGAACGTTTTGTAATAGTGCGCGCTCGTCCGCGTCAAGCTCGAGAAGCGAGCCCGTGTTTTTGCCGTTTGTGGAAACGGACATGCTGCGCGGAAGGTCGCCGTTTTCGCAGCCCGTTCTTCCAATTACGACAATCGCCGCGTCGCCGTACGCCGAGTAGCTGTTTAACACGTCGGACGGATACTGCGAGTACGGGATTTCGTTTATCTCGAAGTTGTATGCGTTGTAGGGGTGCGTCGCTTGAGCAAGTCCGCCTATCTTGCGGTGCTTGTTGCTCGTGCGGTAGTAGTTCCACAGCGTGGGATTGGCTTCCACGCCGAATACCGCAAGCGCGTCCTTAAGCGTTTCGGAGCCGCCGCCGCTCGCACCCGAGCCGCCGCCGACCGATCGCACCATGTCCACGGACGAAATGGAGAAAAGGCTTACCTTGGCACCGTCGGCAAGCGGGAGGGCTTTGTTCTCGTTTTTCATAAGGACGGCGCCCTCGCCCTCCGTCTCGATGCCTATCTGCTGAGCGATACCCGTCGCGACGTCGAGGCTTGTCGTTTTGCGCTCGAAGTACTGATTGGTGTCGTAAGCGAGCTGCGTTCCGCCGCTGTACCCGAAGTATACGGTAAGTAGCACGTCGTACGTAGGGATAAGAACGAGGTTGCCGACGATAAGGAAAACGGCAAACGCAAGCGCAAACGGACCGAGTACGCTCGTAGTTATTACGCTTGACGCGAGAGGTCCCGGTCTCTTCCTCTTTTTAACGTTGGGCTTGGTTACGGGGCGGGGACCGTCGCCGCCCGAAAGGTGGTCGCTTCCGCCGTAGGCGCCGTCGCCTTGATATGTGCTTTCCGTAGCGGTAGGATCGGTTTCGTAAGAGTAAGCGGGCTCTTCCTCTTCTTCGAAGTATTCCTCGGGAATGGGCTTCCAGAAGTACCGCCAAACCTCCGCCGCCACAAACAGAAGCATTATGAGTGCGGCAAATACCGCCACTATCGGCATCGCCACGTTGAGATTGTACTTCCACTCGGGCTCGAACGAAATCAGGCGAACGTTGCTCGTTATGCCGTTCATGGCGCTGCTGTTTACAACCGAATATAAAATGTTGTGCGCCGCTTCCCGCATTGCCCATGCGACCGCGCTGTAACCCTTTTCGTAATTGCTTATGCGCGAATCCTGCGCGAGCGGAAGGTCGTTGCCGGCAAGAATGCACGAGCCTATTTCCATATAACCCATATAACTGTCGGTTACGCAATAGCCCTGCATTCCGAACTCGCCGCGAAGTATCTCGTTAATAAACGGATGGTGGGGTGCGGGAGTCGCGCCGATGCGGTTGAGCGAGGTCATAACGCCCTGAACGCCCCCGCGCTCTATGGCGATTTGGAACGCCTTGAGATACACCTCGCGGATAGTCTGCTCGTTTGCCCAGCTCGCGCCGCCGCAGCGGTTGCACTCCTGCTCGTTAAGCACGCAATGCTTTAACAGCATGTACGAGCCCTTGCTTTCCATACCGATATTTATTTGCGCCACGCACAGTCCCGTAACGGTCGGATCCTCGGAGAAGTAGCCGTAAGTTCTGCCGAGATACGGGCTGCGGTGAATGTTGGCGCCCGTGCCGTAAAGGCCCTGATAGCCCGCCCACAGGCAGTCCTCGCCCCACTGAACGCCGTACTCCAAGCAAAGCTTTTTGTTGCGCGTCGCGCCCACTATGCCGTTATCGAGGTAAAGCGGCGGGCTTTGATTTTTTCCGGGGTCGTTTTTACGCGTCGCGAGCCCCATGCTTCCCGCCGAGTACGCGTTGATAACGCCAAGGTCGCTGTCGTAGTCGTACGTTGCGGGCTTGCCTATGGAGTTGACGTTTTTCGTCATGGAAAAGCCGTTGGACAATAATTCCGCCGTTTCCGCAAAGGTCAGTTGGTCGAGAAGCTCCTCCTAGCGCGGATCGTCGTAGGGCAGTCTTTCGCCGTTCTCGTCGTACATAAGGTCTACAAGCTGCCATTTTGCGGGAGCGCCGTAGGTAGGATATGCGCCGTTATCGGACTGCGGTCGAGTATTTTCGTCCGCCGAAATCTGCGAGGTTTTCGTAAGTTTAACGTAGTTGTTTAAGTAAGTAAACGTGTTAAGGTCGTATGCAAGCTTGACGGTGCCCGCCCAGTTGCTGCGCGTGATATAATCGAACGCGTCGGCGTTTTTGCCCGCGCCTTTATAGAGCTTGAGGTCGGCGTCGTCAAACCGATTAACTATTTTCTTGCCCGTTTCGGACGACGAGTATAAAAGCAGCTCGTCCTCCTTTACGTCGTCTATCTTGCTTACGAGCGCTTTGTCGCCCTCGCTGTCGCCGCTGAAGCCCTTTACTTTGAGTATGTTGTTTACGGCGGCGTGAGCGTCGGAGGCAACGGTCAAGTAGTAGTCGCCCTCTTCGAGTATGTACGTGCCGTTTACGTAGGAATCGTAAGAAGCAAGCTCGCGGCGGGAAACGTTAAGCTTTACCGTCGTGCTCGTTTTGGGCGCAAGCTCGTCCGTCTTTTCAAAGTCGACAAGTTCGACCGCCGCCTTTTCTATACCGTGCGCTTTATCGAACTCGGTATACGGCTTTTGCAAAAACAACTGGACGGCATTCTTGCCCGCTTTCTTTCCGCTGTTTGTAACCTTGACGGAAACGGTATAGCTGTCGGTTGCTTTGTCGTAAGCTACGGACATATCCGAATACTCGAAGTCGGTATAGCTCATTCCGTAGCCGAACGGGTATGCGACAACGTCGTTATAATTAAACTCGCCGACTTTTTCGGTACCCATAACCGAGTCCTCGTAGCGCGTTTCGGTATAGCGGTAGCCCGAATAAATACCCTCCTGGTACACGACGTAGCCGTCGGCGTAGTTATTGGTGTTGTCGTAGGTAAAGCCGACGTACTGATAAATCATGGAAAGGTTTTTGTTGTACGTCATCGGTCCCCAGTTGGTCAGCGCGGGATTAAGGTAGTGATTTTTCCAGAACGTGTCCGAGAGCTTTCCGCTCGGATTGACGTCGCCGGTAAGAATTTTGCCCACCGCGTTTGCGCCCTTGGAGCCGAGTCCGCCGCAATAGAGCACAGCGTCCACGCCGTACTCGTCCTCGAAGTCGCACGCCACCTGATTGGTGGTGTTCATGAGCACTATGAATTTATCGAAAGTTCCTTTTTGCTTTTCGGCGTAAATATTGCTCATTACGTCCTTTTCGTCCGGACTTAACAGCAGATAGTTTCCGTTTGTGGTGTCGCCCTTATCGGAGTTTTCGCCGAGGTCGCGCACCGCGCAGTCGGTACCCTCGCCGGCAATACGCGAAATAACGAATATCGCGGTGTTAAAGCCGCTTTTGGTTTTGCTCTCCCCGATAGTGCGCCAGGGCGCCTCGTTAATCGAATAAATCTCGTAGATGCCGCTGTTTGTGCCTATAAGTCTCCGCCCGTACGAGGAAGAAAGAGTTTTGTAGTTGTTGTAGAGATCTTCATTTACGGTAAGCCCCGCGTTTTTAAGCCCGTTAAAAAGATCGACGGCGGCGGACGAGCCCTTTTTCATGGAAGTTTCGCGCGCGCCCGAATACACCGGGTCGACGGAGGAAACGGAAAACAGGCTTACCTTATCCTTGGATTTGTCGAGCGGGAGCGCGCCGTCGTTTTTAAGTAGCACCGCGCCCTCCGCCATAACGCGTTCCGTAAGGTCCATGCCCGCGTCCTTTACCGCCTTTACGCTGTCGTACTCCGACTTATAGTAGTCTGCGTCTACCTCTTCCTCGTCGTCGTCCGACTCGATTTTAACGATGTTGACAAAGTCCTGACCCAAATATTGCGAAACGGTGTCCTCGTTTGCAAGCGCAATCTCGCGCCCGACGATAAGCACGCCCAAAACGAGCGACATTACCGCAGCGAGCACGCGCAACGATATAAGTAAAGCCTTACGCGATCTCTCTATTTTCTTTCCTCTGCTCATTATTATTCCTCCGTGGGCATATCGGTCGGCATAGCCGTCTCGGGTTTCGGAGCGTTACCGAAAAAGTCCTTTTCCTCGCGGTACTGCTTAAAGCACAGCGCCGTAATGCAAATAACAATATTCAGCACGTATGCAAGCGTGCAGAACGAAAAAGAAAAACCGGCTTGCACGAGAACGTTTCCGCTTATGCCGCCGAAAAACGCCGTCGTAAGATGCATATACGCGGTTTTAATAAATACCAAAAGTCCGGCAAGCTCCACCGTGAACATGACGAACGGCGCAAACCTCGCCGTCGGTTTAAAGAATGCAAGCACGAACGACGCCACCCCCAAAAACGGCAATATGACCGCCCAAGCGCTCATGTAGTAGGTTTTCAAAAACCCGCTCATGTAAACGAACGGCACAATAAAGCTTATAATCACCGCGGGGATAAGCAGGTAAAATCCTACCCACCGCATCTTAAATCTTTCCCAAACCCTAATAAAAAAGTGTTTGGGCTTTTCTTCCGCCGTCGCGAAACTCTGTTTGTTCTTGTCGTCCATCAGTTAGCCTCCGTGGTCTTAAATACTTCGATTTCGGCAAACTCCAGATAGTACTTGCCGCCGCTGCCGTTGGTAAGCTCGGTCGCCGTTATGCGGACGTAGCGCGCGTTTACGGTATCGAACAGAATGTTCCTCGGCGACGTTCCCATGACGGAAGCGGTCGCGTCCTCTTTCTCCTCGAACACTTTTTCGTATGCTACTCCGTCCTCCGAAACCTCTACAAAGTACGCTTTGGGGAAGTAACATCCGTCGTGCCGCGCGTACAGCACGATATTATCTATCGTCTCGATATTTTCAAGGTCTATCTGCACCCATACCGAGCTCATAGCGGAGTCGTGCGGGTCGGAGCCCCAAGCGTTAAAGTTGTCGTACTGCCCGTCGGTTAGTTTGTTAAGTCCGAACTGCGACGGGTTAAATCCCGCCTCGCTCGCAGTAGCCGCCTTTCCGCGCGCGAAGTTTTCCCCGCGCTTAAAGTTGCGGACGATAATGTCGTAGGAGAAGGTCATCTTTTTGTAGGTAACGACTACCTTGGTATCCTCTACCGTAAGCTCCTTGTCGGCAAGGTTGACGGTGTACTCGCCGTGCGAAAGCACCCGCGTTACGCCGTTGGCGTAAGTCGCGGTAAGCGTTATGCCGTCGGTATCGAGCTTTTCGCCGAGCATGTATTCCGTTCTGCCCTTACTCGTAAGCTCCACGCTTTTAACCTTTTCGCCCGAATAGTAGTAGCCCAAAACCTTGAGCGTGACCGCCGTATCGAGCTCGCTTATCATCGTCAGCTCGTGATAGCTCCTCGGCTGTGAACGCGAAAAGTAAACGTCCACCGCCGCCGTGGCATAACCCCTTGCGGGGATGGCAATCTCGGGCGAAGTGCAGTATTCGCCGTAGCACTCCGCGCCGTACGTAATCCGTACGTCCTTATCGCTCGAATTATAAATGTAAACTATAAGATATCTTGATTCGTTCGCTTCAAACGGAACGTGAACGTTGGCGCGCGAATCGGATTTGCTGTCGTTAAGGGGCATTATAATCTGCTTGGCGCCGCTCTGCGTGCCCGCGGGAAAGGTAAACTCGGTAGCCGATAATTCTCCCTCGCGGACGTGCTTGGCGGAGGCCACGCCGTTATTGTCGGACGGCGTAAAGGGAATAAGCCCGTCCTTATCGACCACGAACTTTTCCTCACACTCGGCGCACACCGAGTAAACTTCCATATCCGAAAACTCGGTTTTTCCCTCCGGCATAACAAACTCGTTGTCCGCGCTTACCGTATGCTTACCGAGCGGAGCCTTTTCGCGCTCCTTAATCTCGTACAAGCCCTTGTCTACGGTGTACGCGAACATCTTGCCGCACTTTTCGCATTTGTACGCCGTGCGGAGTCCCTGCTTGATGCATGTGGACGGCTCTTTGACAAGCTCCGTCAATTTATGTTGGCAATAGCAGCCGGTAAAAACAAAACAGCACGACAATGCGGTAAGAACCACAAGTACGATAGCCGCAACATACCTGATCTTCCTCATGCATTTTTCTCCTATTATATAGTTTGAGCCGTATTTATTTTAAAATAAACTCGGCGCTTTATCCATAAAACCGTCATAAACGGTCAAAACTGCGCCGTATTCGGCAACTCTGCCTATAACTTCGGACCGCCGCAAAAGAAATAAAAACGAGCCCTAAAAAGAGCTCGTAAAACAAGCAATCCGTAATTACGGTTTGAGACGCTTAAGCCGAAATAATTATCGGCATATCGATATAACCCGTTTATGACGGAGCGGTAAAAGTAACCGAAATTGATAATCGGCAAAAGAATTATAAAAGTTCTTTTTTGAAGAGGTCGATTAGCTGTTTTGCTACGTCGGGCGTAATATGCAAAGACTGGTTAACCGCTCCGCTCTTGGCGTTTGGATTGTACGTGCTTAAAATAAGACAGCGCTCGCCGTTATCGAGCTCGCCCATTTTCCAAAGGCACTTAACCCCGCTCACCTTGCGGCGAACCTGGGCCTCGGTGTCGTAACCGATTTCGACTATTTTCGACATAAGCTTTCCCCTTTTACCGTGGTTTTTATTCTGCATATACTATATAACTTTTGCGCCGTTTTGTCAATACCGCATTTTAAAGAGGCGGTTTGGCGGACAAAAAAAGAACGCCGTCGGGTTAATCCGAAAGCGTTCTTTTGCATGGAGGAAAAGAAAAATATTACTTTAGTCCTGCGTCAGTTCTTGTTCGTCCTTTTTGTCCTGTCCTGCATTTTTCTTGCCGCGCTTTAAGTATTTATCGGGGTACTTCTTTTCGTCGAGCGTACGCATAACGATCCACACCGCGCCGCCGATAACGAGCGCGCCGAGCACGACGTCGCCTATGATAAGACCAATCTTCCACGGGGACATTGTAAACTCTACGTTCTGACCGGGTCCCACGTACTGCGTGTAGTTGCTGTTTACAACCGCATAGCAGATGTTGTGAACCGCCTGCCTAATCGCCCATTGCGCCGCGGCGGAGGTTTTGTCGGTCAGCTTGGAGCTCATAAAGGTGAGGTAGTAGTCGTTGCCTGCGGCAATCGAGTTGTTGAGCTGGTTCTTTTCGGGAGTGGCGGAGTCGGTAATGACCGCGCCCTCGAAGCCCCACTCGCCTCTTAAAATCGTGGTGGTAAGCGAGTAGTCGAGGCTCGTCCAAACGGCGCCGATATAGTTCATGGAGGTCATCATGCCGGTAGCCGCTTTTCTCGTTACCGTTTTGACGGAGAATTTGCCGCTCTCGTCCTTGGAGAGATATTTTTCTTCCACCGTGCCGAGTTTTACCGCCATCTCGAAGGGTTTAAGGTAAATCTCGCGGAGGGTTTGCTCGTCGAGCCAGGTCATTGCGGCTATTCTTCCGCTTTCCTGATCGTTAACCGCAAAGTGCTTGATGAACGCGGTGAAGCCGCGGGAAGCCGCGCCCTGAACGGTGTACGCCGCCATGTAGCCGGACAGTACCGCGTCCTCGCTGTAATACTCGTAAACTCTGCCGAGGAAGGGGCTGCGGTGAATGTTGCATGCGGGAGCGTACCAACCGTTGGCGTTTTGCGCGAGCGCCTCGTCGCCTATCGCAACGCCCATTTTTTCGGCGAGCTCTTTATTCCAAGTGGAAGCTATAACGACCTCCGCAGGATAGGCGTTTGCCGCGCCCGTTCCGTCGGATACACCCGTCTTGCCTATCGCCTGGGGACCGTCGCTGTCGTTGGTCTTGCCCTTTCCGATTGCGGCAACCGCCGCCGTATTAAACGCACCGTAGCCGAGGAGCTTATCGATATCGTTAGAGGAATAATCGAGCTGGTCGAGAAGGAGATCCCACTTTTCGTCGTCGTAAGGGAGACCGCGGAGCTCGGAGAGCGTAAGACCGTTGTCCTGCTTGGACTTGGGCGCCGCACTGCCGTACTTTTCGGTGATATACTCGTCGTAATCGAATGAGCCTTCCGCGCTCTTTTTGAACTGATCTATAACCGCCTTGGGCGCGGAAACGTTCGAGGGCGCCGTGGTCGCGGACTTTAGCCCGTTCTCGCGGGTGAGCTTATCGGTCGCACCGTTCGCGCCGAACTCGCCCACGCCGTCCATGTAGTCGCTTATATAGTCGTATTGATTGGTTGCGACAACCTCGTCCGAGGCGCGCTTGCCTACGTACTCGCAGTCGGACTTGGGCGAAGCGAGGTCGGAGGAGTTGTAGTAGACTATCGTCTTTTCGACCGAAATCGAATCGCTGTCCCAGCTGTCGTGCGAGTTTTTGCCGATGTAAATTTCGTAGCTGCCGCCTTCGAGCACATACGAGCCTTTGCCCTCGGTGTAAAAACCTTTGTAGTCGTACGACGCCATATCCTCTGCGGGGAATGTAATCTCAAAGTTCTTTTCGGAGTTTTTGGCAACCGTTACTTTGTCGAAAGCAACGAGGTTTTTAGTCGCCTTTTCTATCTTGCTCGAAGTGTTGTACGGCGGGTTAAAGTACACCTGCACAACCTCTTTGGTATCGAGATCGGACTCGTTCTTGACCTTACCCTTTACGGTAACGGAGCCGCTTGTCTTGTCGTAGGTAACTTCGGTAAGCTCCTGGCTGACTGCGTTTCCGCTGTAAGTAAGCCCGTATCCGAAGGGATACACGACCGCTTGAGAGTACTCGTCCTCGTCCTCGAAGCGCGTTTCGTAGTACTTGTAGCCGAGGTAAATGCCCTCCTCGTATTCTACAAAGTGCGCCTTGTCGCCGTGCTCCTCGCCCCTATGCGTAAACGAGGAATCGTTGGTGTAGTAGAAGTAGCCGTAGTTAACGAACGTGGGGTCCGCCTTAAAGTCGCGGTAGTAGGTGTCTACGAGTCTGCCGGAGGGATTAACCTCGCCGCAGAGAATTTTGCCCATCGACTCGAAGCCGCGGCTGCCGGTGGTGCCCACCCACAAAATTGCGTTTATCTTGTTGTCGTTTTGTAAGACGCCGAGTTCCATGGGATTGGGAGAGTTTACGATAACGACTACCTTGTCGAAGTTGAGCTCGGCAAAGGCTATCATCTGCTTTTCGTAAGGCATAAGCTGAAGCTGGTGCTCCGCAATCTTGGTTGCGCCGTCGTAGTACGGGGTCATTTGCAAATCGCCGCCCTCGCCGCCTTGACGTCCGATAAACACAATAGCCGTCTTGTAGTCGCCGATATCTCCCGCCTTATATATGTTGGGATTGAACTCGCCGACAGAGCTCGTCGCGCCGCTGAACGTGCCGTTGTTGTCCGATTTACTCTTGTAGCCCTGCGCCGTCGCGTAGGTGGGGTCGGCGCCGTCGAGCACCGATTCCATCTTTTTATTGACGTCGAAGTACTTATTAAGCGCGCCGCTCGGACGAACGACAAAGGTTTGTAACAGCGTCGCCGCACCCGAGCCTGTTCCCGTCATAACGGGGTTGGTGTAACGGAAGCCGAGCGGGGTAACCTTGGTCTTTTTAGCGAGCGGGAGCGTTCCGTCGTTTTTAAGGAGCACCTCGCCCTCGTCCGAAATTTCCTCGCCCACCTTGTACGCCGCATAGCTCGAATCGAGCTTGCCGTTATCGCTTAAGAGGTATTTTTGACCATAATAATCTGTATCCTCTTTGCTGTACGATCCGCCGCCGCCCACGACCTTTCTTTCGCCCATACCGAGGTACGTATCGAGAGAAGCCTCGAAGGACATCGCAATGGGCGTTCCCACTGCGATAATCAAAAAGAGAAACGCCATAATGGGAATGAGGATGAGGCGGAACATAAAATTACTCATTTTCTGTTTCATAATTATTCCTCCTTATATTGATAAATCCGATTTTGCAATCGGATTTATAGTGTGCTCTTTTAGTTGCCGGAAGAGGACAATAAGCTCCAATGGCTGTAAGTGAGCTCAAAGTCCTGTTCAATCATCGAGAGCGTGCTGAACACGTAGTGGATAGCAAGCTTGCCCGCGCTGTCTACGTTGCCCGTGATTACGCTTTCGCCGGCCGTAAGCGTGAGCGTTGCCGAGGTCGCAGTCTGAACAAATTCCCAAGTGCCCTCGTCGGTAAGGTTGTAATCGTTATAAACGACCTTGTAGGAGCCGTCCGCGTAGATGTTAAGAGCTTTTCCGCCCGCGCCTATCGCAACGAGCGCTTCGTCGTCGAGGCCCCAGCCGGACATATCTTCGCCCTCATCGCCCTCATCACCTTCGTCGCCCTCGTCGCCCTCGTCGGGAACGGTGAGATCTACGGTACCGAATTTCATCGTCTTGCCTTCGAGCGTTACGGGCTGATCGACAACCTTGGACGCCCTAACGGGATACCATTTGTTAAAACGGGTCATAAGCGTGGGATACTCGGTGGAGTTCACCCAATCCTGCGTCTGCTTTTCGATAGACTGATAGTTGAGCGCGGTGGGATAGTAGCAGTTGTACTTGCCGGTCGAGGGGACCTTGAGGGTAATCGCGTTCGTGTTGCCCGCGTCCACCGTGTAGTCGCCTTTAAACTCCCATTCGCCCTTAAAGGTGTAATCAAGCTTGCCGGATCCGTCTACGTCAACCTTTTTTGTGTAAATCGTCTTATAAAGCGTGTACTTAAGTCCGTCGCCGTCGAGGGTAAGCTTGGTCTCGAAAGTCACGTGGACTTCGTCGGGGTTGTAAGCGAACATTACCTGGTTAACGGCGTCCGCAGGGATATCGCCCTTGTTGTCGTCGGTATACACCTGCTTAATGGTGTACGCGTTGCCGTCGTCTTCGACCGTATTGTCGTCGCACGCGGCGAGTCCGGGGATAGCGCAGGCGGCTACCGCAACGCCCATAGCTACAGCTAACATTTTCTTGAGTTTCATTTTGTTTTCCTCCTGATTTTTTTGTTCTTGCCCACATGATAGCCGCAATCATTATTTTAATCAATAGCTGTAACTTCTTCTGTCGATTCGTTTTCCTCTTTTGTTAAAAAAAAGCGCACCGCATATGCGGTACGCCGTAAACAATCCTTTGCATTATTTAATATTTACTTATTAACGGGGAAAATCACCTGCGCCTTAAACAGCCCGTCCTCTACGCGGAACGCGACGTTTCCGCCGTACTTTTCCGCAATGCGCGCAATGCTCTTGGTGCCGAATCCGTGCATAATCTTGTCCGCCTTGCTCGTAACGGGAAAGCCCTTGTCGTCCAAAACAAGCTCGCCCGAAAAATAGTTCTCGACGCTGAGTTTAAGGAAAAAGTCGGACCGCGACGACGAAACGTGAAGGCGGCGGTTTTCTTCTTCCGTCGTTACGAGATATTCTATCGCGTTGTCGAGAAGGTTGCCGAACAGCGCGTTCATATCCTCGACGGACAGAAAGGAAAACGCAGGACCGTCCACCATGCACTTTACGTCTATCTTTTTGGAAATGCAATAGAATTTCTTTTCGGTGAGCACGGTGTCCAGCGTTTCGTTGCCGGTGCGCACGAACGCCTCGTAATCGGTTACGACCCCCTCCAAGCCGCGCAAAACCTCGTCGCTCACCTCGTGCTCCTTTGCAAGGTGACGGATTTGGTGCTTTAGGTCGTGCACCTTGTGGTTCATAACCTCTATTACGCCGCGGAAATTTTCGTACTGCTCCACCCTGCGCCTGTTTATTTCCGCCTCTCGAGCAACGCCCATCATATTTACCGCGTTGGCGTGTATCATGTGTTGAAAGCCGAGTATTCCGTAGCCTGCCACAATTTCGATAGCGATAAGATATACGTACGCAAGCTCGCTTTCCTTAAACAAGATAGGCTCGAGGAAGGCGGACGGAAGAAGAACCATAGAAAGAATGAAAATAAACACGACCTCGCGCACGGACGGCCTAAACTCGGCGTTCCGCGCAATGTGCCGCGCAAAAAAGAAGTACGTCGGAATATACGTAACGCCCACAAACGCCGCGGTAATAAAAAACCTGCCTATATCGGAGGGGAACGGATGGAATGTAAAAACGGCGCCTATGGTTTTTCCTGCCGCAAACCTGACGAGCGAGCCTGCAAACACGTTGTAAACGAGCTTTGTCTTTCGCTCTTTAAACATAAAGAGCATAAATACTTCTATTGCATAGCCCGCTACCGAATAGTTGACGTAGTCCAGCCAGCCCGGCGCTTCCGTGTATACGGAAATCACGGCAAGCGAAACGAGTACGGCGACGTACCCTATGCCGAAGATTGCAACCTTAAGCCAAAACCATTCCTTCCACGCCCGCTTGGAGCAAAACAGCATAATGGCGGCAAAAAGAGAAACCCCGTACAGAATATAGTTTAGCGAAACAGTAAAAACCTGCATTTTCTACCCCGTAAAAGCGACGAGTCGGTTTATAAACTCCTGCTTTCGCGGCCTTGATATTTTAAGCTCGTCTTTGCCTACTATAACGACGTCGTCCTTTACTCCGCGCACGAACTGTAAGTTTACGAGGTAGCAATTGTTGCAACGGCAAAATCTGTCTGCGGGAAGCTCCTCTTCGAGCTGGACGAGCGTGCCCCACGCCTCGTGCGTTTGTCCGTTTGCAAGATGATAAAAAAGACGGTGCTTGTAAACCTCGACGTACGTAATTTCGGAAACGTCTATCCTGACCACGCCGCTAAGCGACCGAACGGTGTGCATCATTTGTTGCTTTACCGACAGCCGCCGCCTTACGCGCGCCATAACGCCGACAAAATCCTTGTACTCGACGGGCTTTACGACAAAGTCGGTTGCGTCCACGCCGTACCCTTTTACGGCAAGCTGAGCCATGTGCGTAACGAATACGATAACGACGGTGTCGTCCGATTTTCTAATCTCCTCCGCCGCCTCCAAACCGCTCATTCCCGGCATTTCGATATCAAAAAATATTATATCGTAGCTCGCCTTGTAGTTACTCAAAAACGCAAGCGGCTTATCGAAGATATCGGTCTCTACGGCAAGCTCGCTTTCCTTTGCATAACGAGCAATCGCCTGTTCGAGCACGCGCGCCTCTTTTTCGTCGTCCTCTAATATAGCCGCCCTAATCATACATTCCCCTTTTGTTTTACGCTCGCGCGTATCCTATTATATAATTATACAATACTAAAGCTCTGTTGTCAACCTTTGCCGACAGTCCTAAACTATATACCGGGCGTACGCCTGCCACGAATAGTTTAGCTTATAGCTCGAAACCGAGCAGTTTTATTATACTATTTTTCGCACGTAAAATCAAGTAGGAAAAATCCTTATGCCGAATCGGCTTGACATCAACTTTCGATTCAATTTTTCCGTTTTGTTTATTGATGTCGGTTACGGGAATACGAAAAAGCGCGAAGATGAATCGGACAATTATATTGACTTTTTGCGAAAAAAACAATAGAATATATACATAACGAATTTCATACGGGAGTGATACCATGAAGCCTATTTATTTCCCCGAGCCGTTTCGGATTAAAAGCGTAGAGCCCATTAAGATTTTGACCGCCGAGGAGCGCGAAAAAAAGATTAAAGAGGCTAATTACAACTTGTTCTATCTCGCCTCGCGCGACGTTTACATCGACCTTCTCACCGACAGCGGGACGGGCGCGATGAGCTCCGCGCAGTGGTCGGGCGTTATGGCGGGGGACGAGTCGTACGCCGGTGCGGACTGCTACTACAAAGTTCAAGAAGCCGCAACGCGCATTTTCGGCATGCCGCACGTTCAGCTTGTTCACCAAGGCCGCGCCGCGGAAAAGGTGCTCCTCCCCGTTCTTCTCGAAGGCAAAAAGTACGCGATAAGCAACATGCACTTCGACACTACCCGCGCCCACGTCGAGCTTGCGGGCGCGCGCGCAATCGACTGCGTCGTACCCGAGGCGCTCGACACGACAACCTATCACGACTTTAAGGGCAACATGGACTTATGCAGGCTCGAAAAGTACATAAAGGATCTCGGCGCGAAAAACATAGGCGTTATCATAATGACGATAACCAACAACTCTGCGGGCGGTCAGCCCGTGTCCGTGGAAAATATACGCGCTACGCGCGACATGGCGCATAAACACGGCATTAAGTTTATGATAGACGCCGCGCGTTACGCCGAAAACTCGTACTTTGTAAAACAGCGCGAAAAGGAATTTAAAAACAGCTCGATCGCCGATATAGTCAAGGCCTCGTTCGAGGGCGCGGACTGCTTTACCATGAGCGCCAAAAAGGACGCTATCGTCAATATGGGCGGACTTATCGGCTGCCGCGACAAAGCCCTTTTCGAAAAAATCAAACAGCGCACAATCTCCTTCGAGGGCTTTATTACCTACGGCGGAATGTCGGGCAGAGATATCGAGGCGCTTGCCTGCGGGCTTGACGAGGGCATTGAAGAAAACTATCTGCGCTACCGCATAGGACAAATGCAGTATCTTGCGGCAAGGCTTGAAGACGGCGGCATTCCCTTCCAAACCCCCGTCGGCGGACACGCGGTGTTTGTCGACGCCAAAAAGCTCCTCCCGCACATACCCTACTATGAGTTTCCCGCGCAGGCGCTTAGCATAGAGCTTTACAAGGAAGCGGGAATCCGCGCCTGCGATATCGGCTCGTACATGCTCGGCAACGACCCCGACACGGGCAAGCAATTGGAAGCCGAATTCGAGTTTACAAGGCTTGCCGTGCCCCGCCGCGTTTACACTCAATCCCACCTCGACGTTATTGCCGACGCGCTTATTAACATAAAGGAGCGGGCAAAAAAGATAAAAGGCTACAAAATCGTCGAGGAGCCGCCCATTCTCCGCCACTTTACCGCAAAGCTCGCGCCGCTGTGATTTTTATTAATTGAATTATTACGACACGAAAAATCGGCAAGCTCGCTTGCCGATTTTATATTTAGCCCGCGCAATAGTCGCGATTTACAGTCCGAGCTTTTCTTTAATCTGTTTATAAAGGTCGGTTTGTATTATTTCCGTAAGCGGTGCGGAGGTGGCGCCCTTTCCGTCGACGCGCAAAAAGATTTCGTCCGTGGTCGCTTTGGCGCCGAAGGACGGAACCGAGTTCTCTACGAAATAGTTCCCGTCGAAGTTGTAGCTCTCTACGCCGTCGCCGTTAACGTAAGAGTTCGACTCGTAAACGTTTGCTCCGCACACTCCGACGATATTTCCGTAGTAGTTAAACTCGCCCGAAATGCCGCCCGTAAAAATGCTATTCGTGACTCCGCCGCCGTAGTACGCGCCGTACAAGCTAAGCTGCTGAATAAGCCCGCCGATACCGCCCACGCACGAATTCCCCTCGCCGAGAGTTGCGGAGATATTACTCTCGCTTAAGCAGTAATCGGCAATACCGAAGTATACGTAAAAGCCGTTCCAAGCCGCCTGACTCATACCGTAAATGCCGCCTGCATAGGCGTACTTTGCCGTGACTGAAATATCACCGCTCGAATAGCAATACTCCGTTCTGCCGTACGACTGGCCGGCTATCCCGCCGCATATGGCAAAGTCGGCGCCGGTAACGGAAAGATTGCCCGTGCTTTTCGAGCGCTCGACCGTCCCGACGTTTTGCGATACGACGCCCGCCACGATAGGGCTCCAATCCTTGTCGTCCGAAACCTGCGAAAGATTAGCACTACTGACTATGCCGGACAGCACGGAGTTATTTATATAGCACGCTCCCGCAAGGTCGAACGTATCCGCCGATATATCGCCCTCCACCGAGCTGTCCTCTATAAGCCCGTTATTTACCCCGGCAATCCCGCCGAACGTTGCGTTGACGGCTATCTCGCCGGAAAGGGAAAAGCTTGTGTAATTAACGGTACAGTTTTTAATCTTGCCGTATGCGGAATCGCTCGAGTAAGCGTTAAACGCCGCAATCCCGCCGAAAACGGTCTCGCTCGTGCCGTCCGCGCCCTCGCCCGAGGCGTACGCGCTTCCCTCTGCGTTTACCGTAACGCCGTCGAGCGTGCCGTAGTTATAAACAGTGACAAACGCCGAATGGTCGGAAAACTCGGCGTCCGCCGTCACGTTTACGGTAATATCTTTAAGCACGGTGCTGCCCGAGCACGAGGTGAAAATAGGCGTGCCGTTCGTCTCGATTGTAAGATTACTCATCTTGCCCCCGAACTCGCCGAGAGACGCGCCCTTTTCCAAAACAATCTTATGCCCGCCGCCTATAAAATTACAGGAAGTGGATTTTACCGAATACCGCGCGGGTATAACTATATCGTTTTTAAGCGCGTACGTTCGGGACTTTGTAAAGTCGATTTGCTCCACCGTAGATACGGCGATTCCGTATTTATTTAGATAGGATACGACCGATACGGGCGTGACGACGGAGACGGCGACGAATGCCGCGGACGCCGACGCGATAATCGCTATAAGCTTTTTTTCGGCGCGGCGGAGCGGTCTTCTGTCGATATTTATTTTGTCGCCGTCAAACTCTATCCCGAGCGAATACTTGACGTAGTAAGCTTTTTTAAGCCGCGACTTTATCTCCTCGGTAGGCGCGAAAAGCGGATACAGCTTTTTAACCTTACTCGTTTTATCGAGGATAAGGAGCATTTCGATAGGCATCACCACGGCGTCATAGTACAGTCTTAAGCACTTGCCCGCCGCTTTGGAAAACTTATCTACCGCGCTTGCCGGCTCCACCCGTAAATCCTTCCAAGAGGAAACGGGAATAAACTCTTTTTCGTACGCGGCGAGGATTTTTTTGGAGGAAAAAAGATAAAGTAGCGACAGCACGGGAAATCTGCCCAGTCGGTAAAATCCGCACTCGGCTTTTTCCATAAGAGCGTTAAACGCCGCAACGTCGTCGCTTTGGATTGCGCTTAGCAATTCTTTTTCCGTTATCTCGGGCATTATCAGTCTTTTTTGATTTTCACCTTTCTGTCCGCCGCCCACTTATCGAGAACGTCGAACAAATACTGCTCGTTGACCGTGCTCCCCTCGACAATCTTTTTAAGGAGCCCCGTCGTCTCGGAGAACATGGCGGTAAGCGTTGCTATATCGTCGCTCTGCCTTGCGACGAGCTTACTTAATTCCTCGTTTTCCTTACGAATGGATTCTATCTTTTCGGCGTTTTGTTTTAGCACCGAGCCGATATCCTTGTTAATAAAATCGCTTATTTTCTCCACGTTGGCGTTGTAGCCGTCCAGCGATTTCTGTAGCCCCTTTAGGTCGTACGACGCCGTTTTTTCGGCGATAAGCGTATCGATTCGCTCTATCTGATTGCGCGCGCTTTTTTCTATGTCGCTAAGCGCGTCGATTTTTTCCACTACGGAAGAAAACCGCGAATACATTTCGGTTACGGCCTTAGCGTACTTTTCGCCCGACTGCGCGTACTCTTCTATTCTGCGGTTAAGCTCCTGCCCGCTCTTTGCCTGCGCGGCGAGCGCGGAGTGCACCTTTTCCAGTCTGTCCGCGGTGCCGCCCGAAAAGCTTCTACTAAGCGCGTTAAGATCTTCCAAAATCTCGGCATAGGTTACGCTTACATTGTGCAAGCTTTCCTGAACGGGCGCAATAAGGTTGCGGTAGGAAATAAAGCTTTCAATAAGTTCTTTTACCGAATTGTCGTTCATGATTTTCTCCTCAAACTCGCGTTTGCCGACTTGATAGCGGCGGCAAGCTCTTTACAGTCGTTATTAAGTGTGTCGAGTATTATCTTTTTAGCGACGTCGTTATCCTCGACGAGCGTGTAAAACCTTACTATCTCGGGGTCGAGCGCGCTCCCGCCCTCTCGGCATGCGTCCATTAACGGGAAAAGCTTTTCGTCGCCCGAGCGGGTGAAGCACTCCCGCGCTTCGGCGTCCATGCCGTGCCGCCAATACTCTATGCCCGCGTCGCGGTACGCGCCGTAGCGCAGATACTTTTCGTGTACGGAAATGTACACAAGCTTTTTCTCGCGGAGCTCGTCCGCGGAAAGTCTGTCCGCGGCGGAGCGCGCATTGTCGTACTGCTCGAGCGCGCAGAAAGCTTCGATTCGCTCGATAAACTCGTCGTCGTCGAGCTCTATCCGCCCCGCAATGCTTTTCAAAAACGATACCGCGCCGTCGCGGTTTTTGCGAACGAAGCACTCGTCGAAAAGCTTGTCGAAAAACTTGGGGTGGTCCGATTCGGCAACGACAAGATACTGCCTTGCGCGCGAAACGCCCACGTAAAAAAGATTGTAATAGTATCTGAAAACCGAGTTTTCGTCGGCGGTCTTTCTGTTAAGGGTCATGTCGTTAAGCTGCCGCCATTTATCGGCGCTGTCGCTTAAAATATCTACGAGGATAACGGTGCCGCGCTCCAAGCCCTTTATCTCGGCTACCGTCAAGACCTCTATTTTCCCGAGCGCTTTTTTAAGCCGCTCCTTCTTTTTTTGCGAGCCGACGACGACGGTAAGGTTTTCGAACTGCTTGTTTTTAAGCATATCGGCAAAGCCCTTATCCTTTACGAACACCGCCTCGCTTTGTAGCGGCGACGGAACGCTCTCCCCTCTTAAAACAAAGCTGTGCGTGCCGAAGCGGGAAATGTTCATCTCGCCCAGCTTTTCCGCGATTCTTTCTATCTTTTGCGTGCTGCGGTAATTGTGCTTCAGCTCGCTTACGCCCGTAACGTCGCCGTACATAAGCCGCTTAAGATAGCCGAAGTTAAAATACGACGGGTTAATCATCTGGAGCGCGTCGCCCACGCAAAACAGCTTTCTGCACAGCTTTTTCATAAGGCAAAGGTTGACCTGCGTAAAATCCTGCACCTCGTCGATTACGCCGAGCGAGTATTTGCATTCCGCAACCTTTTCCATTACTCGGCGGCTCATAAGGTTGTTGTCGAGGTATCCGCGCTTAGCCATAAAATCGGCATAGTCCACAGCCACCGAATAAATAACCTCGCACTCGCGGGGTGTAAAGCTGTCCCGCCGCGCCGCAACGTAAGCCTCCTTAGTCATCATCTCTTGCGGGGAATCGAGCTCGTACTTTCCGAAAATCATGCCGTAGATTTCTTTATAGATTATCTCTGTCGAGACGCTTTTTATCTTGTCGATTGCGCCCGCTATATGCGGACTGACCCCGCCGCCGAGATACTCTGAATTAAACACGCTCTCGCCCGCGGCGCGCGCCGCGTCGAAGTATTCCGAATAGATATCCTCTATAAGATAATAGTCCACCTTTTCGGCAAGGTATGAAGAAATGCGCTTAAGCGCGGAAATAATCTCGCCGTCGCTCTCCACCGAGAACATAATCCCGAGCTTGTTTTCCACCGCCTTTTTGTGGTTGCCGTCCGTAAACACGACGTCGCCGCGCTCGTACGCCGATATAAAATCGACGATGTTTTTTAAAAACAGCTCCACCCTGTTTTTGGTCTCGACAAGAAGTCCGCGCGAAAAGGTGGTGTAAAGCACCTTGCCGCGATAGTTTCGGCAAGCGCAGTAAACGATTTTTTCTACGCAAACGTTGGTCTTGCCGCTTCCCGCAACGCCCTGAACGAGCATGTTGGAATCCTCGGTCTCCACAATCCTGCGCTGGGTATCGTTAAGGTACGGGAAGTTAACTATTCCGTCTGAATCGGACACGAGATACAGCCTTTTTAAGTCCTCCGATTTCGGGGGCTCGTTCGCCCTGTCCATCGTAACCGTAACGGCGCCGCGCGAAACAAAAGCCTGAAGCCGCCTGTCCACGCCGCCCTCGCCCGATAAAGAGCTCTCGAAACTATAAAACACTATATCGCCCGAGTAGACGTCCTTTCGGCAAACGTAAAGAGTGTATAGCCCGTCCTCCGTCACCACCTTTCCGCCGCCGTCGGGAATTGAAATGCTCGACTTGAATATGGCTTCCGCGACGCGCGAAACGAACGCGTCGATTGCAAGGATCTTTCGCGTCAAGCTTATAAACCCCTCCGTCTTATAAAACCTTTTGTCGGACGACAGAGCGATTTTTTGCATGTCTACGGTAAAGCTTACTGACATAGTGCGTTTAGTCCGTCGATGTATGCGGCGGGCTCCTTAAGCGGAAAAGCTACGTCCGAAAACGCTTTCAGCCTGGTATCCGTCATCGTGCCCTTGGCATAATCGAACGAAATGGGAGTGTTCTTAGCTTTGTACTGCGAATATATATCCGCCTCGATACGGCTTTTTTCGGCGCGCTCCCGCGAGGATATAAGCCGTCTTTTTATGGTCTCGATTGCGCGTTTTTTGTTTTCGAGCTGGCTCCTTTCGTCCTGACAAACGACGGTAAGCCCCGTAGGGATATGCGTTACGCGCACCGCGGTTTCCACCTTGTTTATGTGCTGACCTCCCGCCCCGCTCGAGTGCGTCACAGTTATCTTCAGCTCGTCGTCCGACACGGTTAGTCTTTCCTCTGCGGGCGTTACGGCAAAGCACAGCTCCTCCGTCCTTGCGCCGGACATATACACCCTGTGCGCGCCCGTAAGCGGCGAAAGCCTCGATATAATATCCTCACCCTCCGCGGTAAAGGATATTCCGAACGGACTGCCGTTTTTGCCGTGCTCGGTCTTTTCGTCCGTCAAAAAGCCGCCGCGGGAAATAATATATTCTTTAATCATGGCGGAAAACCGTACGCCGAGCTCGGAGGGCGCGGTAAACTTAAAGCGAAGGAGAGCGCGCTCTACAGTATGCTTACAGCCGAGCTCGTCCGATATAGCCGAAGCGAGTTTCGACGCGTCGCGCTTTAAGGAGGATATCTCCGCGTAAAGCTCGTCGCGCTCGGAGTCGTTACATTCTTGGATAAGCGCCGCCGCCTCGCGCTCGGAATCGAGAAGCTTTTTAAGCCGCTCGAGCTTGTCCGCAATCGACTTAAGCTTGTTGTACTCGGTAAGAACGGAAAGATAATGCGCCTTGTCCGCTTGAACCTCGGGATATTCCAAAAGCTCCTCCGCTTTACGAAACTCCTCCGCCGACTTTTCCGCCGCGTCTATTATCTCGCCGTAAATTCCGTACATAGTAAAATTATACCACTTTTTTATTCGGCTGTCAAACCGTGATAATATTGCCCTTAATCCGCGCAAGACAAAAGCGGGTGCTAAAAGTGCGTATTTTGCGGGGATTTACTTGCGGTCTAAAAAAAGCCCGCTACGCTTCGGAAACGAAGTATAGCGGGTGATATTTTTACAAACATATTTTTATTGGGTTATATTATTTGAGGAGTAAATTTGTCTGCTTGAAATAGCAACTTTATGACGGGAACAAGGGGAACACAAAATGACCGCCATACATTTGCCTTTCACTTAGCGAAGCGATATATCTTGCGTAGTAGTATCGCTCGCCGAAGGCGTTTGTTGCACTTATTTATTCATTACCGTCTTTTTTATCGAGTTAAGGAGCGCGGGAATATCGACGGGCTTATTGAGGTGTGCGTTCATGCCGTTTTTGGCGGAAAGGCGCTTGTCGCTCTCAAACGCGTTTGCAGAAAGCGCGATAATCGGGATATTGGCAATCTCAGGATTATCGAGGTTGCGGATAGCCTCCGTTGCCTGCCAACCGTCCATAACGGGCATTTGGATATCCATAAGAATAAACAGATATTCACCGGGCTGCGCCGCCTGCATTTTGTCGACGGCAATCTGACCGTTTTCGGCGGGCTCGACGGTTAAGCCCAAGTCCTCCAAAAGCTCGGTTTCTATTTCGAGGTTGATTTCGTTATCCTCCACAACGAGGATTTTCTTGCCCTTAATAAACTCCTCAACGTCGTCGGTGTTCGACTCGTCGTCCTTCTTTTCGGAGAGACGGAAGCTTACGACTACGGTAAACGTACTGCCGACCCCGACTCGACTTTCCGCCGTAATGGATCCGCCCATTCCGTCGATAATTTGCTTTGCGATAGTCAGCCCGAGCCCGCTTCCGAACACGCCGCTGTGCGTGGAGTTGTTTTCGCGCTCGAAGGGCTCGAATATTTTTTCGAGCGACTCGGGCGCAATGCCTATGCCGGTATCGCGCACGACAAAGCGGTAGGCGGCAAACTCGGACGAAGCGGACGGGATTTCCTCAACGGTAAAATCGACCGTTCCACCCTTTGCGGTGTACTCGACGGCGTTGTTTATAATGTGACCGAGCACCTGTTTAAACTGGTCCTTGTCGACGTAGACCTCGGGATAGTTGACGGCGCTGTGGTCAAGCGCGAAGTTTATTTTCTTTTTCTTGGCGACGGGAAGAAGCGCGTCGTAAATCTCGGCGATAATATCCTTAAGATTGCAAACCTCCTCGTTAAAGTGGAAGTCCTTGGATTCGAGGTACGAAATTTCGAGCACCTTGTCCACTAGATCCAAAAGCTGCTTGCCCGCTTTTTGAACGCTGTCGAGATGCTTTTCGAGCTTCGTCTTATCGTCTAAACTCTTTTTTGCAAGCTCGAGATAACCGAACAGCGCGTTAAGAGGGGTGCGCATATCGTGCGACATGTTGGAAAGAAAGGTATTTTTTGCCACGTTTGCAAGGTTGGCGTCGTTAAGCGCGTTTTCGAGAATAGTCTTTTGCTGCATCTCCTGCTTAATCTCTTCCTCGATGTTTCTCGAGCCTATAACCACCTGCGAAATATGTCCGTTGTTTTTAACGTCGACTATACGAAGCTGCATGTACTGAAGCTCGTCGCCGTAAACGCACATAAAGTTTGCGTAGTACGTGTTGCTGCCCACAAGGTTAGCGCGGATATACTCGGGCGAAAGAATCTCGCGTATCCGCTCCCTGTCGTCGGGATGAACCCACGAATTAACAAAGTCCTCGGAAAGCCAAGAATAAATCTTGGATTGCATCTTTCCGTCGAACTGCTTGGAAAGTCTATTGCTGAACCGATACGGATAAACCGTGTCCGTGTCGAGATCGACGTAAAGAATGGAATCGTAGTTAACGCTTAGCGCCTCGATAACCTCCATTCTCTGCAAATGCTCTCGCTGCTGTTTTTCGATTTTGCTCGTCGAGTCGGTGATAAATACGTAATAAATATCGCCTACGTTGGTTTGAATGTAATGCCCGTAGTCCTCGACGTATCTAAGGTTTCCCTTTTTGGTAAGTATGCGGTATTCGACGTAATCGAGGTTGTTGCCACCCACGGTAATCTGCTGATGAATGCTCGTCTGAACGTCCCAATAATCGTCGGGATAGACCACGCCGCGGAACGAATTAGACGTGTACTCTTTAAACTCTTCGACGCTGTCGCACTCGAACATTCTTACGAGCGCCGCATTCGCATAGATTATCTCCTCGCTATTGTTGGAACGGTAAATAAGAAACCCGCCCGGCAGATGATCGAGAAACTTCCTGAACTTGTACGCGGTCTCTTTTTGCTCCGGCGTAAAGTCTCCATCCCCGTGCGAAATGAGTAGCGGAATCATCTCCTCGATTAATGCGTACTCTCTTTCATTCATAGGTAAAACCCTCGACAAAACGTTTAATTATAGAAGCTTACTACATAGGTTGTTTTTTAGCAACCATTCATTTTACCATGTTATCCAACAAATGTCAATACCTATATGAAAATTTTTCAAATGAAAATATCGCCCCCGTAATCACACCGAATTATATACTGCTGATGAAAAGTTTATAGGCTACTGCCGTGCTTACTAATTTAACCTTTTCTGTCTTTTGCACCCACGCCTTTTTTAGCGCGCGTTTATTGCTGTAAAATATAACGCGATTTCTTTTCCACTTGGAACTTCGCTTTGTCTTTCCAATCGAGCTTTTCCGTCCACTCATATTGTGTAGGCAAAAATGATTTAATGTTCCCTTTCATCGCTTCAAAAGGCTCGTCGTAACAGATAATCACGCTCGGTTTAATGCGCTTTAACATCTCATTATATCCGAGCATAAAATCATCTTCGCAGTTTTCTCTGTAATATGTGCAAACCGCCACAATCGAGCCCTGTTCTATTCCGTCAAAACAAAAGTCAAACGTGCGCTCATCGCCCCATGCAACAGTAGGTATAACGCGCAAGCCTTGGCTTTGCCAATATGCCCCACACCACCTGTTTTTGAACACGTTTTCTATCTGCAACGCAAGCGGCATGTCGGTAAACAAGCTAAAATCGGGCGTAAGCAGTGCATAATATTGTTGCAGCTTTTCTATCTCGTCGTCGGGTTTATCGTACACCTTGTCGAACTTCCAATCGTGCATAAAAAAATGCAGTGTTTTATCTGCATTCCATCTATCATTTGTTTTGGCTTTGGTATAGTCTAAAAGCTTTATTTTGGTTATGTCTATCTGTTGTTTGCGCACAATCGGTATATCGTATTTGCCTGCGCCTTTATACTCATTACGCACCAAAAGGCGTTTGTGCTTTGCTTTTTGAATTTCGTATTCGGTTAATTCTTTCATGTTATTTACTCCTTATTCTAATCTTCGGGCGGAATATCGTAATCGTTTTTTCCGGCACAAAACATAAAGCACGGGTGTACAACCTCGTCCCAAATGTCTTTAAGCAAGTGCCCGTTGATATTGGCTTTTTCGCGGAATTCGTTTACATGATTGTATTCTTGCTTCATCTCTTTATTGCAAAAAACAACTATACAGTCGCCGGAGGCATACGCTTCAAAATCATTGCTTTTGAGTTTCGTATATACTTCATGCACTAAACCGTGATGCCAAAACAACATTTCTGAATAAAACATCAATCCGTTGATAAAATCTTCGAATGTCGCTTTAAATTTTTGCCCTGCTTTATACTGCTCTCTCGCGCGAGAAAGTGGTACAAGCATAGGATAGCTGATGCCTAATGTTTTATCTGTACGTTCATTATCTGCGCACTGCATCCAGCCGCAATGTGGACATTTTTCGCTATTGCCGTAATCATCGATAAAAGTAATTTGACCGCACACCTCGCACGGCACCGCATTATTATATTCGCTTGGATTATATTTCTTTTCCATGTTTAATACTCCTCGTCCGACTTATAATGTTCATAATCGGGTTCCAAGTTTGTTGATATTCGTATTGACTCCCCATTAATAATTGTCCAACCATGGTCATGCGGAAAAGTGTGATTACCTTGGGGATCTGAGTGGAAATAATCTCTGTTCCTAACCACCACTCCATTTGCATCAAACCATCGGCTTTGCTTTCTTCTACCATTTATATATAAATCAAACATTTATATATAAATCAAAGCGTGAATTTATATGTTCGGTTTTTTGGGGAAGTCCTTGGTGGTCACTATTCACTATCACTACTCCGCCGCTCGGTATTCCTCCCGCACCCATTATACCATTCCTCCTTTTATATTGTCAATGTGCTTAACTTTTGCTCTCACGTTTCACCTCTTTTTTCCGGCATCAGCACAAGCTTACATTGTTAATAGCGACAACAGCTTGACAACAATAAAAAAGTGCCGACAATCATTAGTGAGCTTTAGCGAGCGACTTCGTGCTACGCCACTCCGTGTCTTCATTCTTCATGCCGCGCAAGCGGCGCTTCATTTAAAAAACCGCCCGAAGGCGGTTTTTTGTGTCTTTAGTACCCGAAAAGGATGCCGTTAATATAATTAAGTCGGCACTCTGTGCCCAATGAAGTCACGCAGAGCGCTAATGAATAATGAAGCGAAGCGCCGACCGACATTAGCGAATGAAGTGAGCAACTTCATTCTTCATGCCGCGACAGCGGCGCTTCATTCCGCCAACGAAAAAACGCACTTTAGGCGCGTCTTTTCGTTGGCGGGACGAGTGGGGAGCAAATTGAACACTCCTATTCAAAAAAAGAACAGTACAATTTTTCGTCATGAAAAGTCGTGCTGTTATCAGTCCGAACACCCACTATCTTGCCATAATTCCTCACAATCTATATTAAAAGCATGTTCTATTTCCTGTGCAACTTTATCATAACATACTTTTACCTGAGGTTTTAACGCATTTATCTCGGCAATACGCTCTAAAAACATATGCGCTTCTAAAAGCGTTTCATTATAATCTATAATATCTACATCTTGGCAAATTTTAAAAAGGTTTTTCAAAATTGCAACTTGAACGCTATCAGTTGCTTTCTCAAATAATTCTGCTAAAGAATCTAGCGGGTCTCTTCTCCGCAAAGCCTCACATAGATTATCAGTTATCCTTACCAAATTTACTGTATCCTCATGTACCGCTTCTTTATAATTCATATTAATGAAATACAGCATTAAATCACTCAGAAACTTTATCCGCAATTCTCCATCTGATTTTATTATAGCATATAAACCCTGATAATTTTTCTTAAATTCTTGAACTTTACCAAGTTGCTCTATATCTATTTTGCTTGGCTCTATAGATTTATCATAAAAATAGAGAAAAACTTGTTTCTTTTGCGATATCATATTCTTAATTTCTTCTTCGGTTCCAGAATCGTATTCTCCAGTTGAAGTACCAAACCGGCTACCAAATAAAGCTACACATAAATCACATTTTTCTATAAATTGTTTGTTAAGAACGCCTTGTGGTCTTTCACCATATTGCGGAAAGCTACTATTGGACCAATGTTTTAAATTTAGTCGAATGCTATTTACTTTTCCTAATGAATTATTAAAACTATCAATGCATTCTTGAATTGCGTGTTTAAGTTCAACAACATCATTAGGACAGGAAAATAGAATATCGTATTCAGTAATACCACCACGCATTTTAATTCCTCCTATTATAATTATAACACACTTAACTCATTTTGGCAATTAACTTATAACAGTGTGATTCTCATGGTTTTCATAACATTAGGCAAGATTAAATTCGACAAATAAAAAAGAACAGTACAATTTTTTTATCATGAAAAGTCGTACTGTTCACAATTTTGTCTTCAGTTATAAGCAACCATTAGTTTGGGATATGTTTATGGGCATAATCTTCTCTTCATCGCTCTTATTTAATTTATCTTGCGCTATTTGTTGTTTATATTGAATAATTTAAGACATTCTCATTTAATTTGATAATAATCAAATTTATATCTATCTGCCGTTAGACGCATTTGAAACACGGGTATTTTCTTTGATTTTGCAATCTCAATGATTCTTGATTTTGTTTCTTCTTCCATATTTGCTCCTAAAAACACCTTTCTCGGTTTCGGTAATTTCATTGTTTCCTTGTTGCCCAGTTGAAAAATTCGCCATTCTTTCTCATAGTCCCAATCTTGACTCTTATGCAATAATCCGTACATCATTTTCTCCATCGTACTTTGCGGCAGCTCTTTTGTTTTTTGGTACCTGAACAAGGTTTTCGTATCGAACAATGTCTTTGATAATGACGGGCGCTCATTGGTATATTTAACAGGAAATAGCAATAATTGTGCCATCAACAAATCATCACGACGGCTTGTCATGGTGGCTGTAAAATCATATTCCAGACAGAACCCGAGATGTTTATTTGCATAATGTCACCACATAAGAGATGAATTCATGCGTTCACTTAAACAAGTTACTCTGAATTGCTCTGAAACGATTTTCCGTACTTTAAGTAACGCCTCGTTAGATAATTTGTCAAACCGCGTTTTCATATAATCTAATTCTTCAGTTGATTGTGCATTACCTGTAATACTTGATAAAATATTTAGTAAAAATGCAACAACCGAAAAAGTTTCTCCCTCACTTGCAAACAACATATCATCGGGATTAGTCTCTATTTTCATTTTCATATCCCTACGAGTTATTTCCATTAATAGTCTAGGATTATCCGATTTTAAGTTGGACGCAAATATTTCTTGATATTTAGGATCATCCATCATTAGGTCAATAAGATATTGGCCATCGCGAATCGTCGTTTGATTATTAATTATTCTTTTAAATAGTTCTTTATTAGACTTTGCTAAATCAATTATCAACTCACGAGCATGCTTCTCCATTGGGTCGTCAGATGGGATGAGTTCAAATGTCTGTCTTATAATTTCAATAACACTATCAATATTTTCATCAGTAATACTACCCCAATCGTCGGGAGCATCAAACATTGCATTTACAATTTCTTTGTTTTCCGGAGTATATTGATGCTTCTTTTTTAATTCCTGTACAAGCAAATCTTTGACAATTTGTGTTTGAGAAAATCCAAGAAAACAGTCAAACGGATCGTTAAATTGGCTTGGATTTTGAAAGAATAAAACATCGTTTTCAAAGTTTTCGATATTATACTCTCTTATCTTCTTTGTTCTTTTAGATTCCTCGCAAACGGAACAATATTTATAAAGGGGTAAATTTATGTAGGGCAATTTATCATCTCTTATTTTAATCCCCTGTTCTTTCAAACTACCTTCAAATAATCGGTGAATAAAAGATTTAATTTCCTCATCAGTCATTCTCATTATCCTATTCTTTTCCCTCTTCTTTATTATATTTGCTATATATTAACACCTTCGATTCAAATCAGCAGTGTTCATTATAAAATTTTTTGTAAATTTCTAATTTACCGTCACAAGCATTTGCTACTAGCATCAACCCTATTTTATAGCAAAAACCGTAATCGTTGGTAGTCATTTTTTTCAGCCGTTCTAAATCGGAACGAAGCTTTGATTCTTTGCTACATTTTTTCATTTCGATACAAATCAAGTTATCGAATCCGTAATTAGCATCATAACCGCGTTTATGTACAATCAAATCAGCTACCATCAACTTCCCGTCATCCATACGTTTTAATGCGTACTCATTTCCCGCACAACCGCGATTATATTCTATATCGGTCTTATATCCTACGAATTCAGAACTTTGAATTTCTCGATCCAAATATTGCGCAAACTTAGAGCAAATACAACGCTCGCTTAAATCGTGTGAAATTAGATAATCTTCACACAAATTAAATGATTCTATAGCCTGCAAAACAATTCGCACCAATCTTTTTTGCTGTTCAGTCATAAAATGATTATACACTAAATAATTTAATAATTCAAGTGTAAACTTTTTATTATGTTCGCAGGAAGCGTGCTGCATGTATATTATCTTTCTTTACTATAAATTGTTATTTCTAAAGTAGCAAGTTTAATACACTGACGATAACAAAGAAAAAATCTAACTCCATCACATTTTCTCATTATGAGAAGCTATTTTGTCAAAATATCTCATGATTCTATTTGAAACATATTCTCGACATATTGGCGTGATCCATGAATAGTCATCCAAATTGGATACAAATGCATTCTTCTAAGATATTTGCGTTTTAAACGCAAAGTAAAATACAGTAATTTTAATTTTGCATCAAGATCATCTAAATTTTGTTCGTGTAATTGATGCTTTTTAAACATAATTTTTTTATTACTTTTAATTGTTAACCACTTTTTACCAAAAATATTCTTAATAAAATCATCCGCTGTCATAAATATAAAGTGCTTTACTGGAGATTCAGTTGAACCACCTGAAACAGCATATTCTGTATGCCAGTCCATGAGTTTTACAATACGTTTAAAATTTATATCGGTGGCCGAAAAGCCAAAAAATAAGCAGTTGTATCTTAAAAATGTGTCAATCTGTACAGTGTTACGCCATTTATAACTCGCATGCGCCATATCATCGTAACTACCCTCAGATAAAATGAGCTTTCGTACTTCATTCGATTTTTTTCTTCTGTCAATGTCGTCAAACGACACGGCGTTGCACTCATTAAATATAGGAACAAAACCATGAATATGATAAACCACGTGTTCTTCTTGACCATTTATTTCCGCGTCCGGCAATTGATCGTCAACAAACACGGATTTTACTGATATATTATTTTCCTGACAAAGATATTCAAAGGCATTATCATAATTATATGTAATAATTCTCTTTATTTTTTGCGATTGTGTAAGGCTAGATAAATAATCAATAAGTGGTGCTTCTACTATCTTTTTTTCTTCTTGAAGTTGATCCAAATTTTTCTTTAACATAAGTCTACCGGTATCTGCCACGACCCATGGTGAATCATTTGCCTCTACGCTTTTTAACTTGCGTTTTAATGCACGCTCAACGAACCCGTACATTTCGTAATCTGTCTTTCTTTCAATTTCAATTGAGGAAGAACCATAATCTTGTCTATTTGCATCGCGCCTACAATTTTCCAAAAATTCGCCAAGTTCATATAAATCAAATGAGCCGAAATAATCTTTACTATCTGATCCAGATTCTTCGACCAAAATGTTATATATATTATTAAATTTGATGTCTCCCCCGACCTCGTAACTACTCAGGAATTCATCTATAACTGCGTATTTAAGCAATTGAGACCAATTAGGCAAATTAAATGGAGGAGACATCGATATGCCTGCGCCTAAGACAAACGCTAATTTCCCCAATTTTAAAGTTTCAATAAACGTATCCTTTATCCCTTTGGGATCTTCGTCTTCAGGGTTACCATAAATCAAAAACTCATTGCGCAAAAGTCCACAGTACTGCATAATTGATGATTTAACTTTCTGATTGCTGACATCTGCAATAAAATTCTCTATTGCTCCCAAAAAGGACTCAATGTCCGTTTTTTTGTTCCTGCCCTTATTATGAACTTCTACTTTTGTTTTCATATTACCTCGCCAAACAGTCCTAGCCATTTCTGTATAACAAAGTATGGTTCATTTACCTCGCCGTTAATTTCTTTAATAATTGATTTACTTAGTGGCGAAAATAAATCTATACCTTGATTAGCAACATAACAATCTTGTTGCAAATACTTTTCGAGATGTGCAAGATAGTTAAAATTATTAAACTTTGTTTCATAAAAATCTATAATACGCATCAGTATATTAAAAAGTTCATCGGCATACTTGTTCGCTAATTCATTATCATTCGTCACATACATAACAGAATTATAATATTGTACAATCCTTTCTTTTATTTCAATTTCCTTCGTCTTAAAAACATCACTGTTTATATTTTTTCCAAACAATCGCAAAATAACAGATATACGCAAAAACACCCCGCTAAACTCAATATCGGGATATTGATTATCAAGAAATGGACCGAGGCTACCATTCGGGTTAAACAAGTACTTGTAATCACGTTGCTCAAATAATGACACAAAAATATACTGTAATAAATCAAAAACATCTATTTCATCGCCTTTATTACTCCATATTATTTTAAGCGCCATATAATCAGCATAACTTTCACTAAAAAGTGATTTAAAATTTTCCGTCAAAACAGAAAAATTACGATTAAAATCCTGAATATCAATAAAATTTAAAAATGAATTTTCGTCTTGATTTGAATTAACTAGCATGTCGATACAATCATTCCATATATCTTGACAATATGTAATATCGTTGCTTCGTGCTGATATATAGTTTTTCAAAAACCTTTTACTCTCGTCATTCTTGTACTCTTTATCGAGCAATTCATTTATTCTTTTATAGCAATCACTAATGCGGTTAGCAATATCACTACTATTAGCCGCACTGGTAATAAATATGGCATATAAGCAATCGTAAATGTATGCGCTGCTTGAATAATCGGCCTTATCGCTATGTGCGATAAAGTGCTTTTCTTTCTCAATTTCGCATAGCTGCTTCTCAAGATCTGATGTGGAAATGTTGGACAGCAAATCAAAAACATTTTTAATTAAGTCGTCAAAAGCGATTTGACAGATTTTATATACATCATGATCGAATTTCTCAAAAGCACTCTTTATATATTTTAACTCCTCTGTCGATATATTTTGTATTCCGTGAGTGTCTTTTAATACAGAACTAATAAACTCAGCCAACAGCAACTTATAATCCTCACTTTTGACCATTGTCTTGCTGTCCTTATATTTTCGCCTCTCTATATTTTTGTACACATAGTTATCAAAAACAAATTTTATATATCGACTCATTAACTTTGAACGCACAACATATGAAAGAATATTGGCGGCTATAATACACATTGTTTTATAGTATGCCATTGCTCGTTCTTTCCGTTGACGTTTTCCACGTTTGTGAAAAAACTCATGCAACATGCGAATTTGAGTCCCATCTACATCATAAAGGCTTCCTTCGGGCACAACAACAATAATAGGACGACGAATGAATTTATACTCATTACCATCGGCAGCCTTTTTAATTACTTTACCATCACTATTAACGCTATATTGCAACAATACTTCGTGATTATTGTTAAATAAATCGCAGTTAACTGTGATATCCATACCTCCACTCGTTACTAGGTATGCAAAATCCGTATCATATATATCAGCATCATTAGAAGCTTTACTACATAAACGCCATATATTATCGCATTCACCAAGCATTCTGTTGTATGCAAAGAGTAATTTAACTGCGCTCCCAACAGAAGGGTGCTCCGATGATTGTCCCTCAAAATACGCACTATCAGATCGCCAAATATCAAATAGCAGTGTGCCTGTATATTTACGAAATTCATTTATGGCTTGTTCAATTAAAACATGGTATGTGGAATTTGTGTATTCATTTCCATCACTATCATAAACCTTTCTCACACTTCCATTGTCTTTTTTAAGTTGCATGTGCAGCATGAGTGCAGATGCCGCATTGAAAAATCCAACCAAAAATTCTCCAATAACAGTTTTAACATCTAGACTATGATTGCTCGATATAACTAGATAATACAATGATAAAACTCGTGCAATGGAATCTATTGGACGGCGATGCGCATTATGCTCATTACTCTTCCAGCTCAACTTTTTCTCATATAGAGCTTGAAATTGAACATAGGCGTTATAGACACGACTATCTAATTGTTCCCATGTTTGGTGATTTGCTTTTTTTTGATTATTAATGTCAACTGGTTTTGCAGAAAAAATGCGCGTAACTGTATTGCTGAAATCGTTATTATTTATCCCAAAAACCGCTTCATGCATGGCAACAAATTTACTCAGCTCAATTTCTTTAAACTGACAGCAAAAGTCATAACTACCATACATCAATCGCACCGATGCATTTTCACAACTCACTGTAGCTAATGCGTTTTTAATATTACTATACTGTTCATTAAGAGTAATGCCACCATCAGGTGCAATGTCTATATCCGCAGAAAGCTTTTCATCACTTATTAAATTTAATTTTTCACTATTATATCCTACTATCGTATGCGCAACTGAAACACTAGCGTTCTCCCTTATTTGTTTTACATAGTTTTCAATTTCAGACAACTTATTTGTATGAATTAAAACAACAAACGACGGGTATCCCAAATTTACACAATACTCTATCTTTGTATATTCGGTGTCCGCTAGTCCAAATATGGCAGATGGTTTAAAAATACTATCTGCAATATTATTGTCTTTATCACCCCAACTCTTATCAGATATGTGCACTAGACAACATGCTACTAATGCGTATTCGTCATAAAACTTTTTTATATCCGGGTATGCTTCACTATGCTCGCGAATTACCCGTAAAACATATTCATCGTTTGCTGTTTCACCACAAAGCCCCGGTCGAAGTTCATGCCATCTCTCGCATGGAACGATTCGCAATGTGTCGTACGCACCCAAAACAGTATATTGTCCACAACATAAAGCACTAAGCTCATCTTTATCATGGTACTTGCCTAGTATAATCTTTAGCTTATCGTATGTTTTAGTTTTGCCCATCATGCGTTCTTCCGTAAATTGAAACTAGAACAACAAAAAAACCGGAATCATCACTCCGGTCGAATTTTGCCTTAATCGATTATATCAGAATCTTTTATATTAATACGCCGAGTGTCATAGTCGTCTTTAACATAAGAACTACCATTTTTGTAATTACATTGTATGCTACTAATATGAGCACTAGCGCTATTCTTATGCCAACTTGACCAGCCAGACGGAACTATACTGGAAGTTCTATTATGAGTCGTCACGCGAATTTGGTTTGTATTATTTTTCATAAATATGTTTTCTCTTATCAATTTTTTGTTGAAAAATAAGGAGCCGCTCAAGCGAGTGAGGGCGCTTAATTATTATAGCACGCTTATGTACAAAACACAAGCAAAAACACCGTGGTTTTATAAAGTTTTTGATAAAATTTTTCTATAATACAACAGTAGTATATGCTATTACCTATACTTATTCTACTTTAACATAAAAAACGCACGGAAATAAAAAATGAAGAATGTTAACAATCAACTTTTTGATTTGACATTGCTTAAGCTGCAATGTATCTTATATTAAGGTGATATCAATATACTTGTCGAAACAAAAACAATTCCGTGCAACTATCGACTCGATACTTTACTACAAATATTCTTCTACTGCCATTCCGCCTTTAAACATCATAATAATCTTACCTTCGCTCTTTACTCGTATGTACTCCACCATTCGTCGCAGAATCATTTCGTCAGTAAGATTGAATGCATTGCCCATATTCTCGAATAGCTTTTTCAGTCGCTCGATTTCTATATTGACTTTTTCACTCGACGCTATCACTGCTTTCACCCGTTCAAGCTCGCCGCGAAGCACGGTTATCTTTTGGTTTATGTTTACGATCTCTGTTCTGTACCGTTCTTTGTCGCCTTCGGTCGCTGCCATAAGTGCTACATAGCTATTACTCGTTTCCACCAAGGTAGCTATCTCCTGCTCTATTGCGCCAACATCAAGAACGGTATCATCGCCCGTAGCCGCATAAGACAGTTCCGAAAAAATCAGATTAAAGGCTTCGCGCTGCTCTGTAATTTTTCACATCGCCCGATGTATTGCTTCATTAAGTTTGGTTTCGTCCACACTTATGGAATGCTTGCAAAATTCCGTTCCGTGTTCAAGCCTACTCAAACAGCGCCACACCTTTTTGCTCTTCCCATTTTTCGCCCATGTCCTGCGCCTATATGCACTGCCGCATTCCCCACAAACAAGCAAGTCTGTCAACGCACACTTACCGCTATGTTTACCTTTGCCGGTTATGCTTAAGTCGGAAGTTACGCGCTTATTGCTACGCCTTGCCATTTCCATCTGCACTAACTTAAATGTATTCTTATCAATAATCGCCGGATGATTGTTAGATACAAGATACTTCGCCATTTCACCGCGATTCTTCTTGACTTTTTTGGAAATCGGATTCTCCGTATAGGTTTTTTGCAATAACATATCGCCGGTGTAGCGTTCGTTTGTAAGCATATTCCGTATGGCGTGTTTTTCCCATACGGTGTTCCCCTTGAGAGTTTTAATCTGTTTTTCTTCCAAGTGCGTTTTAATTTGGTCTATGCTGCTACCGAACAAAAACATCTCATATACTTTTTTAACAATCGCGGCTTCTTCGGGTACTATTTCGGGTTGCCCATCCGCACCTTTCCTATAACCTAATATATTATAGCGAAAAGCGAATGTCCCTGATTTCATACGCTGCTGTATTCCCCAATTTTCTTTGCGACTATGCCCTCTAACTGCTCTTGCTTTGCGAGCTTAAAGAAGGCTATGCCGTTTTTCTCAATATATCTCGACACGCTTAAACCATTCCCTTCGTTTACGGCTTTATTGAGTATCTCCTTTCGCTCAAGCAAAGGTTTATTCGTTAAGTTTTTGCCGTCGTAGTAAAGAATATCGTAAGCGACGAATTGGACTGGATTCTGATTCATTGTGAGATTTATCTTAAACTCGTCACTCATAAGACTGCGTTTTTGTAGTGCGTAAAAATTTGGCTTGCCGTCAGTAAGTACGACAAGCTCGCCGTCAAGTACGGTTTTCTTTTTCACGCATTTCTTAATTTCCGAAAGTTCGGGATATATGTTCGTCACGTCCTTATGCCGCTTGTTTTGCAAAACAACCGATTTCGGCTCTATATAAGCTATGCACCGTATTCCATCAAGCTTTAACTCGTAAATATAATCCTCATCGTCGAACGGCTCGGTTTCGTATAACAACATCGGATCGATGTTTTTTTCTTGAAACAAGTCCGACACTATGCGTGTTTCCTACTCGCCGTTTTCTTTGGCGCGGTCTTACGCTTTGTTGCCATTTTATTTTGCATAAGCGCAAGACTTTTCTGTAATGCGTCCATAAGGCTTGCCGCAGATACATTATCTTTCTCTTTGGGTGAGACTATTTCCTTACCCGCTATCTTTTGCTCTATTGCTTGCTTGACCTTCTCGCGGTATTCGTCTTTGTACAGTTCCGGCTCAAACTCTCCGCTCATGTTCTCTATTATAGCTTTCGCCATTTTAAGCTCTGCTTCCGTACCCTTCTCGGTTAAAGCCTTTGCCGGATTGTTTACTATCTCTTCCTCAAAGAACAAGGTATTGAGTAGCATCTGCCCGTTCTTTGCACGAATGAGTATTAGCGTTTCTTTTGTGCCGAGCACGGTCTTTGCAACCGCCGCTTTATCTTCCTGTTCCATTGCAGATAGAAGAACTGCAAACGCTTTTTCCGCGCCTGTCGGAACGATGTAATAAGGTTTGTCAAAATAGATTGGATCGACGTCGCCGAGCGGAACGAACCGCTCTATTGTGATGTTCTTGTCTTTTTTGCTTTTCAGCTTTTCAAAATCCGACTCGTCGAAAATGACGTATTTGCCGTCTTCGTACTCGTAGCCCTTAACAATATCGTCTTGCTTGACTTCTCGTCCGCCACAGTCCTCGCATGTCTTTTTGTAACGCACCCTGCTCATCGTCTTTTTGTCAATCATATTAAAGCCAATGTCGTTGTTCTTGACCGCACTGTGGAGCGTTACGGGGATATACACCAAGCCGAAACTTATACTGCCTTTATAACTGTATGCCATGCCGATAGTATGCGTTTAATGTAGGTAAATAAATCTTTCTTACAAAACATGGAGTTCAAATCCCGTTTATTTACAAAACGCTCAAATGTCATCCCAAAAAATGAAAGATACTTATTGCCTATATATTGTGGTTGCTTGCACAAAAAAATCACCGATAACACTACATCTCGGTGATTTCTCTGTTAGCATCCTTTTCGGGTACTAAATATGGTGGAGATGACCGGATTTGAACCGGTTTCCGACGCGGTGATACGGGGACTTCTACAGGTTTAGTTCGTTGCTCCGTTGTCCTGCCGCCGACCGCAGCGAACAAAGGTCGATGGCAGTGAGTAATAGTTCCTCGCGGAGGGCTTACTGTTCTTCGCGAAGTTGCCTACCGTTTAGATTAAGCCCGCGGTCCCGACGATAGGTATCGGGTGCGAACTTCGCTGCTGTAATTAAGCTGCGAGAGCCATGGCGGGAGCGTTGAAGCTCACAACCTTGGCTTTTTCGGTTTTGTTGGCATTTATAGCCTTTCGCGTTTTTAGACAGACGACCCTGTCACCTGCTTTCCGCCGCACCGAGCGCGCGCCGTCGAAGCCTATACATCCCCAAGTGGAGAAATTATACTTTATATATTCGGTTTTATCAAGCGTTTTTACAAGGTTTTCAATAATTTAATCGGGAATTAATCTTTTTATTTACGCGAGCACGCCCGAGAGCAGTCTTCTTGTCAGCGCGACGAGCATTTGCGACGGTATCTTAAAGCCGCCTTTTACCCAGGTTTGAATGATTGAGATAAAGCCGACCGCGGTAAACTTATAGTAATATTCGCCGTACGCGGGCTCGAACGACGCAGAGTTGTGAAGCGTATAATCGTACGCAATCCGAACGTACGCCATAATCTCTTTTTCGAGCAGCGGGGACAATCCTTCGTCGGTAAAAACCGCAGCAAACGTTTTGTTACGCTCCAAGTATTCAAAGCAGTACAAAAGTAGCTCGCGCGCCTCCGTATCCGCAAAGTCGAATTTATCGCTTAACTCTCTAAACATTTCGGCGAGACGATAGGAAACAACGGCGTCCTTGGACTCGAAGCTTCGGTAAAACGTCTTGCGCGCGACGTGCGCCAAACCGCAAATCTCGGTAACGGTTACGTCCGAATACGGCGTTGTGCGCATTAGCTCCAAAAGCGCGTCGACAATTTTATTCATAGAGCGAAGCCGCCCCGCATTGAATCTTTTCTCTTGTAGTTCAGCCATTACCACCTCTCAAAGCAGCTCCCCTATCTTGCCGCAAAGCGAATTGCGAAACTCGCGAATGGGCGTCATGTTGATAAGAATAAGGTTGTCGGGGTTGCCGCTGTAATATCTGATAAGCCCCGCGGCGGGATACACGGTAAGCGACGTTCCGCCGACTATAAGCATATCCGCGTCCGCTATCGCGTTTATTGCGCCCTCCAACGCTTCGCTCGGCAAACCCTCGCCGTACAGTACGACGTCCGGCTTGATTACTCCGCCACACTTATCGCACCTTGGAATATCGGGCGCATTCTCGAGCAAAAAGTCAAGCGGAAATTTTTTGCCGCAGTTCAAGCATCTGTTCCGCCTCACGCTGCCGTGAAGCTCGTACACGTTTTTACTTCCCGCGTCTTGGTGAAGCCCGTCGATATTCTGCGTGACGACCGCAGTGAGCTTACCCGATTTTTCCCACTCGGCAAGCTTAATATGCGCGGCGTTGGGCTTTGCGGACAGACAAATCATCTTGTCGAAATAGAACTTGTAAAACTCGGCGGTATGCGAATAGAAAAAGTCGGCGGACAGCATCTCCTCGGGCGGGTACTTGTACTTTTGATTATACAGTCCGTCCACGCTCCTAAAGTCGGGAATGCCGCTCTCCGTCGACACGCCCGCTCCGCCGAAAAACACTATCCTCTTCGCCTTATCGACTCGCTCGAGATATTCTTCCCTTGTCATAATCCTCCTATGCGCCGACATTGCGGCATTATTAAGGCAAAGCCTCGGAATTACAAAACCCGTCTTTCGTTCCAAGCGTCGCAACGGCGGCAAATTTCACTATTAAATCGTTTCTACATCTTGCACGCGCGTAGCTACGCGGAGCGCATATCACGTTGCGAAGCAACATTTCACGTTGCGGAGCAATATTTCACATTGCGGAGCAATATTTCACTCGCCGTTAGGCGAATTTCACTATTAAACCGAAGGCTTTAATATCTCCGCAAGCTCGCACGGTCTGTCTATGATTTTATCGGGGTCAAGGCTTTCGAGAAGCGCTCTGTCTCTAAATCCCCAAGTAACCGCTATCATGGGGAGCCCCGCGCTTTTTGCGGTCGCGACGTCAACCTCGCCGTCGCCCACGTACACCGCCTCGCCGCGAGATACGCCGAGGAAATCAAGCGCCGCCTCCACGCCGTCGACAGACGGCTTGGGATTAATGCCCGGCTTCAGTCCGATAAGGTAGTTCACCTCGGGGAAAAGCTTGCGCTTTAACGCCTGCGCCGCGCCGTCGTACTTGTTGGTGACGACCGCCGTCTTTATTCCGAGCGCGTGAACTGCCGCAAGCATTTCCTTAACCCCGTCGTAGAGGTGGGTTTTGTCCGCGCTGTGCTTGTCGTAGTATGCCGTAAAATCGGCAAGAGCTTTGTCGTAGTCGGGGTGCCGATTCTCCGATAAAACCCCCTCGACGTGCCACAGCGCGCGGTTAACCAATTTACCCACGCCGTTACCCACAAACCTCCGCGTCGTTTCGCGGTCGATACTCTGCCGCGACAGGTTTTTAAGCGCGACGTTTACCGCGTCGGTAAGATCGTCGAGCGTGTCTATAACGGTACCGTCGAGGTCGAATATCACAGCCTTTATTTCTTTTCCGTTCATTTTCATTTTACCAGCTTAATGAGCTTATCGGCCACCGCCGCCGCGCCGCTCGGGGCGTGCACGAACGAAATGCCGAACGCCTTTGCGCCTTTTCCGTCGCTTTCCTTGTCATCGCCTATCATAACGCTGTCGCGCTTATCGAGCCCGTATTTACCGAAAAGCATTTTGAAAAACGCGGGGTCGGGTTTTCTGCATCCGTACTCCGAGCTAAGAAGCATTCCGTCGAAGCGAGAAAGCAACCCGCACTCATCTATCTCGTCGTATGTGAACGCCGCCTGTGCGTTGGAAAGCAGATACAGCTTTGCGCCCAAGGAGCGAAGCTTAATAAAAAGCTCGTGCACACCGTCGAACACGCTCATCTCGATACGAGACGCGCGGCGCATACACTTTGTCGCTTCTTCGCACAACTCGCGCGAAAAACTCCCGCCGAGACGGCTTGCCATTTCGGAAAAAATATCGGTGATATCGCACTCGGGGAATTTGTACTTTTTGGTTTTCTCCATCTCCGCAAGCCGAACTTTCCAGCCCTCGCCGTACAGCGTACGCAGCGCGTCGACGTCGGTTTCTATTCCGTGGTCGCGAAAAAACAGGACGACCGGCCGCCAGGTCTCGTCGCGGTATTCGTCGGTGCGGATGCGAATAAGCGTATTATAAAGATCGAAGACGAAATTCTTCATAACGGCATTATACACCAAACGCCGAATTATTGCAACACCTTTATAAAAGAATCCGCCGGGGCGATAAAAGGCGCCGCTAAACCTTTAGCGAATTGAGATAATCCTTTCTGTCCTGCGGAACGCGGAAGGATTCGCGCGCTTTTTGTATAGCCTTGTTGTGCACGAACGGAGGGAAAGTAACCTTTTCGAAAAACGGAAGCGTTTTATCGTAAAACTTGACGAGCATAACCGAAAGTAGCCACGCCGCGCCCATGTCCACGTAATACCGACCGTACCGCACGGACTTGAGAGTGTCGACGATTATGTCGAAATATTCCTCGTTGAGACAGCACGACAGGAGATATATTAAATATGTACGCACCTCGTACTGCCCGTCCGCCTCCAAAAGATATCTAAAGTCGGAAAGAAAAGTCTCTCTGTCCGTAAAGCGGAGCTGCGGCACAATCGTATCCGTATGCGCCCAGGACGAAAACAGCGGGATTATCTTTTTCAGGTACTCGGCGGTTTTGGAGTAGTCGCCCTTTTTCGATGCGACAAGCCCCGCGACCGCGACCGACTCGTACGTTTTGTCGGCGTCGTTAAAAAACCCGTCCATAAACTCGTCGCGGGAGGAAAGAGCAACCGACTTTGCAAGCGCTTTTATTTGCGGCACGGTCAGTCCCGCAAAAGGAAGCGAGCTATTTATTATCTTTTCGCCGCGCTTATATCCGTCGGACGCGCGGTCGATTTTTTCGCCGATGCTAGCTATCTCGGCTTTTATTCTGTCATAAGCTTCACTCATAATTTCACCTTAAGTATTTTCGATTTCGACCGACGTGAGGTAATTAAGAAGCGATTTTACCGATTCGAAAACGACGACGGGCGTCCTCGTGGCGTTGAAGCACCCGCCGAATTTTTCAAACCCGGTGGGGATATCCTCGGGATCCGTAAACTCAATCTTTCCCCCCGAGCGGAGGAGCGTGACGGTCGCCGCGTTGTGGCGCGCCGCAAGATTTTTAATAAGCCCGACGTTGCACAGGTTTTTAACCTCGGTCGGAACGGAGCCGAATGCGTCCTTAAGCTCGGCAAACAGCTCGTCGCGCTCTTTAAGCGATTTAAGCACGGAAATACGGCGGTACAGCTCGATTCTCACCGCGGCGTCGCAATACCCGCTCGGAATTACCGCGGTGTAATCGACCTTCATCACGGGGTCCTTGTGCGATGTCGTCGCCGCGCCCTTAAGCTCGGCTACCGCTTCTTGAAGGAGCTTGCAGTACATGGAATACCCTACGCTTACCATGTGTCCGTGCTGTTCCGCGCCGAACACGTTGCCCACGCCTCTTATTCGCATATCCTGCTCGGCTATTTTAACGCCGCTGCCGAGCTCGGTGTAGCGCGAAATGGACTCCAATCTCTCGAGCGCCTGCGAGGTGAGCCGCGTTTCGTCGCCGTACGTAAAATACACCTGCGCGACGCGGTCGGATCTGCCCACCCGCCCTTTTAGCTGATACATCTGGCTAAGCCCCATGTTTTCGGCGCCGTAAACGAGCATGGTGTTGGCGTTGGGGATATCTATTCCGTTTTCTATAATGGTCGTCGCAACGAGAACGTCCGCGCGCTTATCGGCAAAATCCTCTACCGCGGCGGTCATCTTCCGCTTTTCCATTTGCCCGTGCGCGTAAGTAACTTTAATATCGGGCATAAGCTGTTGCAGTCGTCCCGCATACTCGGCAATGCCGGCGTGCGGTCCGCCGTTAACGTAGTTGTACACTATAAACACTTGCCCGCCGCGCTCCACCTCGCGCGTAACCGCGTCTATAACGAGCGCGTCCGAATATTCGGTAACGTACACCTGCGCGGGAAGTCTGCCCGTCGGCGGGGTCTCGAGCATGGACACGTCGCGGATTCCGCTTAACGCCATGTGGAGCGTGCGCGGAATAGGCGTTGCGGACAGCGTAAGTACGTTTATATCGTTTTTGAGGTTTTTTATTTTTTCCTTGTCCGAAACGCCGAACTTTTGCTCCTCGTCGAGAATAAGAAGCTCGAGGTTTTTGAACTTGACCGCGTTGCCCAAAAGCTTGTGCGTGCCGCAAACAATGTCTATCTTGCCGTTTTTAAGCCCTTCGAGCGTTTGCTTTTGATTGGGCTCGACGCGCGAATACGCCGCGACGGACACGCCGAATTTTTCCATTCTCCGCCGCGTGGTTAAGTAGTGCTGACGGCACAGCACCGTCGTCGGCGACAGAAAGGCGACCTGCCCGCCCTCCGATATAACCTTAAACGCTACGCGGAGCGCAACCTCTGTCTTGCCGAAGCCCACGTCGCCGCAGATAAGCCTGTCCATAATTTTGCCGGAGGTAAGATCGTTAAAGCACGCGTCCATAGCCGAAAGCTGGTCCGCCGTCTCCGCGTACGGGAAGTCGGCGTTAAACTCGTCGCACATTGCGCTCTCCGCGGGGTACGGTTTACCATTAACCGTCTCGCGCCTGGCGTACAGCTCCATAAGGTCGAACGCCATTGCCTTAAGCCTGCTCTTAACCTTGCTTTTTACGCGCTCGAATTCCGCGCCGCCCAATTTACTCAGCTTAGGCGGAGTGTCGGTAAAGTCGTATTTACTCAGCCGCGCCATGTTTTCCACGGGCACGTACAACGTATCGCCGCCCGCATAGCGAACGGTGATATAGTCGCGCTCGTACTCGCCGAAGTCCACAGCGCCCACCGCCTCGCAAATACCTATGCCGTGCGTTTCGTGAACGACGTAGTCGCCCGGCTTGGGGAGTTCCTTCATTCCCGTGCGCTTTATCGACTCGAACGGATCGCGCTTCATGCCGACGTTGTGCATGCCTATTACGACGGTGTTTGAAGCAAAGAAAACGCCGCCGTCCGCCGTCGGGGAAACGTACTCGACGTCGAAGCAGTCGAGCGCGCCGAGTCCCGCGCGGATATCCGCCGCTATGCAAACGTTAAACCCGCGCGACCGCCACGCCGCAATGTCGTCCGCAAGCTGCGTTAAATTGCGCCCGTATACGGGAAGATTAATGCTCTTAAACTTATAAACCCTATCGGGCGAAAAAAATCTGTTGTTGGAATCTATGGCGTGAAAGCACAGCACGGCGCCTGTTGTCGGCGGCGTGGAAACGAGGTTATCCTCTGCGCAGTACGGCGCTTCGTTAGCTTCTATCAGCCGCTTACTGCGCGAAGCGTGCTCGCGGTAAGAAAACACGCAGTTATCGTACACGCTTTTTGCGTCCTCGATAATAATAGGCATACCGCAAAATTTATCGAGCGTGGTGTGCGGAAAGAGCGGAAGCACGGTCTGCTCGCCGTCGCTGTCGCCCGAACGCAGCCTGTCCGAAAGCCTGTGCTCGACGGGGATTCCCGTCGATTTTCTCTTTTCCCCCGCCTTGAGAAGCTTATCCGCCGCCTCCGCCTTTGCCTCGGCGGAAAATGTCAGCTCGGTCGCGGGATAGGCTGTAAAAGCGTCGAGGTTTTTCCCCGCCGTCTGGTTAATTATATCGAGCTCGCGAATGGAATCGCACTCGTACCCGAAAAACTCTATCCTCGCCGCACGCCCGTCGGGCGCGCAAACGTCCACAATGTCGCCGCGCACGGCAAACTGAGACGGCTCGTCCACGTGCCCGCACCGCCTGTACCCCGCCGCGACAAGCTTGGCGGTAAGCTCGTTCGTCGGGTATTTTTCGCCCTTTATAAAGACCGCCGCCGAAGAGGAAATCGCCTCGCGCGGCGGGACTATTTGCATTAACGCCTCGGCTGTCGTAACCACGACTCGGCACGCGCCCGTAGCTATGTTGTAAAGCGCGCGGGACCTCCGTCCGTTTTTTTCGACGCCCGAAACGAGAAGCACGTTGTTTTTGGGCAGAAGAAGCTCGGCGGATGGATAGTGCAGAGAAAATTCGACAAACGCGGTACGCGCCGAAATGACGTCGGGACAGACGTACACAAACGAATCAAAGCCGCAACAAAAAAGCCGCGCATCCGATTTCGTAAGCCCGAATACGGATGTGCGCTTACCCTCGTTTACTGCGGACAGAACCTTATTGTAATCGCCGTCCAGTCCGCGTACAATTTCCGAAATGCTGCGCATAAAAGTAGTACGTTTACTCAACCGTGACGGTCTTATCCTGCCACGGCAAGCCGTTTAGCCTGTCTATAACAAAATCGCACGCCTTGTCCGCCGCCTTTAAGATGATAGGTTTTTCAAACGCTTGAATGTGCGAAAGAACGTAGTCGGCAAGCTCCATAAAACTAGGCTTCATGCCGATTCCTATGCGAACGCGCGGAAACTCGGTCGAGCCGAGCTTACCGACAATGTCGCGCATGCCGTTGTGCGTTCCGGCGGAGCCGTTTTCGCGAACGCGCACCGTTCCTTTTTTAATATCTATATCGTCGTAGATAACGATAATATCCTTCGGCTCTATTTTATAGTAGCGCGCTAGACGCGAAACGGTGTCGCCCGACAGATTCATAAAAGTGAGCGGCTTACAAAGTATAACCTTGTCCCCGCCCACTCGAGTATCGCAAATCAGCGCGTCGTCCTTTTCGGTATAGGACGGAGCGTTCAGCCTATTCGCAAGAATATCGATTGCTATGAATCCGACGTTGTGGTAAGTCCCCTCGTACCGATCCCCCGGATTTCCGAGTCCTACTACAAGCTTCATCAGTTGCCGAGAACGGCATTGAGTTTATTAACAAGCTCGTTAACGTCGTTGCCGTGAACTTCGGCGGCCTCCGCAACGGTCTCGCCGCGCGAAATAGGGCAGCCGAGACAGTGCATGCCCATGTCGAAGAAAACCTGTTGAAGCTCCGCGCTCTCGGGCGCGAGGCAGAGCACCTCGTAAATCGTCATATCCGCAGTTACTTTAGCCATAATATAAATTCTCCTTTTAAAAAATTATAACAGCCCTATTTTAGTTTGTCAATCCTTTTACAGTTCAATGCCTATATCGTAAAAATGTTTACTTTTATAGTCGCAATGTTTTAAAGCATTGTCAACATATATTATTTTCGGACATGCAAAACGGCGACCGTTGTAACAGAGCCGCCGTTTTATAGTTATTATATCCTTATTGTTCCTCCGCCGTTTTGCTTCCCTACGGCACTCGTAAAGATTCTGAAATATGCGTTTTAGTGATAGCAATTACGTACGGTAGATTTTATTCCTTTTGTCTTTCGAGGTTTCTTATTTGTTCGTTAAGCCTTTCTATAATTTGGCTTTTTTCTATAAGATCGATTCTTTTGTTAATATAATCGCGTTCCGCATTTTCAATTTGCAGCCGTAACTCGGATATTTCGGTATCCAAAAATGCGTTGGACTGTCTTTTAATAGCTTCCAGTTGATCCATATGATTACGTTCCAGCTCTCTTCGTTCCATTTCCGCAATTCTTTCTTGTTCTCTGATTGCCTCGTCCGACAAAAAGCAGTTAATTGCTTCTTTAAAAGTATCGGCTCTGCCGTCCGAGATAATATCGATAAGACTATCTACTTCATACTGCAACGGCTCGATTTGTCGCTCGTAAAAAAGACTTGTGTTATCCAAATTCTCAAAATCGATATCCACCGAATTTATATATTTTTGCGGAATATCATTCAATCCTTTTATTTTTTCTACTACCTTCGAGTAGTCCGCGGCTAACTCTTTTTTGATTTTCTTCTGTTCGTTGTTATACTTTTCTCGCCTACCCACGTAAAGTGCATATTCTATACTGTATTCAAATTTATCCTTCAAAACATCGGCGTCGTATTCATCCTCTAAGGATTGCTGTTTCTCTTCGTGTTGATTAAGTCTTTCCCGATATTCTTCACACTTCTTCGGAAATAGCTTTAAATTTTTAAAGTAGGATATAAGCCCGTCCGATTTTACGGCACAAATACGAATTACCTCTACAATAACCATAGCGACACCAAAGAAAATAGCGCCTCCTCTATATAATCCGATTATGAATTCCGCATCTTTAATTGCCTCATACTCGTGTTCGTCTATTTTTTTAAGATCTGCATACTTGACAATCATCATTACAAGCATAAATATACCGACGGCAAATAATAGCCAAGCGACTAAATCAAGCTTGGGGAAAACGGGTTTTTGCGGATGCTTTTCGGTAAATTTCTCGCGCTTATATTTTACAAACTCCAGTTTCCCGGCAGCCAATTTCTCGCAATCGGAATCGTCAAACCTTTGCATTCTCCACTTGGCGACTTTGGGTTCGGGCGGTTTCTCGCCGAAAGGCTTGAGTGATTCGTCGTTACAGATTTCACCGAGCTCGTCGTAATAAGAATTTAACGCATTCAGCGTTTCAATAGTCGTATCCCCTTTTGACATACAAAACTCCCACGTCTTGATTTTTGAGTTAATTATACACATCAAACACGCTCTAGTCAAGCATTTACCAAGTATAATATACATTTTTTATCATTTTATTGTATATATAACTCTATTTTAACAAGTTATAGGCGCGTAGAAATTGACTTCATGACATATAATTTAATCACATAAATAATTTGAGGTTTTCCATGGATAAAATAGATATTATACAGCGCATCGGGTATATCCGAACGCGCGCAAAAATGACGCAAAAAGCATTATCTAACGCTATCGGCATGAATCCGAGCTATATTAACCGATTGGAAAGCGCGCAAAATTTTCTCCCGAGTTTGGAAGTACTTCTAACTATAATCGATGTATGCGGTAGCACGCCCGAGGAATTTTTTTATCACGACATCTCCGCATACGAAAGAGATAAAACTTTTGCCGATAAAATAAACTCTCTGCCGAGTGATATAAAAGAATTCATCTTAGATTACGATCCCGATTTAATGAACTTGTTTACAACTATCAACCGTAAGTTCGTCAAAATCGACAGGAACTAATAACACTTTCGGAAAAAAAGAAACGTTTTTACCTTCCCCTCACACTTTGAGGGGATTATTGTTTTGTGGATTTTTTGTGAAGATAAATCTTATATTTAATATTTATTTCGTTATCTTTACCGATTTTGACTTCCTCGCGAAAAAAAGCGGCTAACGGTAATCGGAAGCTCGGTAAGCGAACGAATTATATTTCGAATTATTTCGTACTCTATATTGCTCGCGAACGCTTCGTTCTATCCCTTTAGCTCTTTTTTAAGATTGAGGTAGCAGGCGTTGCAGATTTCGCAGTCCTTTTTAGCGCGGTGCGCACCGTCGATGTTTATTCCGTAATACGCGGCGACGGTAGACTGCTTGTGATTGGGAAGATTGGGAAGCGCTTTTCTCGAAAGCCTTAAAGTATCCACAAACGAGTTGTCGAGGACAAGCCCGTTGTGCCGCCACAGATTGTCGTACAAAAAGTTGACGTCGAAGTTTACGTTATGCCCTATAATAATATCCTTGCCGACAAACTCATAAAAATCCCGCATCACCTCGGTAATATCGGGCGCGCTTTCCACCATCTCGTTGGTAATGCCGGTAAGCTGGGTTATAAACGGGCTGATGGTCTGCTCGGGCTTAATGAGGGTGGAAAAGCTGTCCACCAAAACCTCGCCGCGGTACTTGAGCGCCGAGACCTCGATAATTTCGCAATCACCGAAAAGCCCCGTCGTCTCGATATCCACAACCGTGTAGTCGGACGGAAAGAAGAATAGATTTTCTCCTTTGAATTTACGCTCCACTTGTTTTTCCTTTTTGCGATTTTATCGCACGGTTTCGGTCCGTACCTTTGTATTATATCACAGTCGGGCCGTGCACGCAAGGCAAATTCGTCCCATACCGTGGATTAATCGTCTAATCGTTTCGCTAATCAATAAGCCTTATCTCGATTGCGAGCACGCCGTAAGCGCCGATCTTTTCGGCGGAATAAAACTCGTACATATCCTCGGCGTTTGCTTCCTCGCCCTCGCCGTAGCCGAGAGCGACTTTATCGTACATGCCGTACACTTCGAAAAAATCTTTATAGCGCGTAAGAGACAGAACCTCGCACTTTATTACCCCGCCGCCGTCCGTGCCGACGAATTCTATTATATTGCCGACCTTCAGCCTCGACCGCTTCTCGTCGTAGAGCCGCATCTCCACCGTTTTCGTTCCGGCGGCAACCGCCTTAAACGCCGAAGGCGCCAAACTCATTTTATGTACCATTTTCACCACCCGACAAATTATCGTCTCTGTTCTTATAGCTCACGGTTATATGCCCTACTCCGAATATTACCGCAAAAACGATAAGCGGAACGGACAACACCGTCACCCCGCCGAACAGAAAAAGCGCGGTGGGCGTTATCGACAGCCAAAGCATTTTTACCGTGCTTCTGCCTTTGCGAAATATTATCCAGCCCAAAACATACAACGCCAAAATCGCACCGCCTGCAATCAAATACACGGGTAAAGCGTTATCAAACCAAAAATCGAAATATGTGTACGGAATATTGAAAACGGCAAAAGCCATACAGCCGTACCGCCCAATCTGCTCGATAACAAGCACGGTTTTGTTGTTGTACTTGTTTTCGAACGCGCCCTTATCTACCGCCGCGACTATTATATTGGGCACCATAATGATTGCGACCGCAATCAGCCCGTAGTAATTAAACCAACCCATATTCAGTCGATTATTTTTGCCTCAGCCAAAAGTCGACGGCCTTATCCGCCCAGCCCGCGCAAGGCAGCCTTTTACCGAGCCCTACGCCGTGTTTTACTCCGTCATACAACACAAACTCGCGCGCCACGCCGTTTGCTTCGAGCGCTTTAGACATCATCACGCTGTTATCGGGCGGGACTATGTCGTCTGCATTACCGCACCAAACAAAGCACGGCGGATAATTTTTTGTAACCTGTTTTTCCACGGATGTAAGCTCCACAAGCTCCTCGTCCGGATTTTTGCCGAGCAATAAAAGCTCCGATCCTTCGTGCGTGAGTTTCCCCATTGTAATTACGGGATACGCAAGAACGACGGCGCGCGGCTTGGGCAAACCGTATTTTTTATATCCTATATTTTCCGTGCAAAAGCACGCCGCAAGGTGACCGCCCGCCGACGATCCCCAAACCGAATAATTATCTTTATCGAGACAAAGCTCGTCCGCCCGCGTCAAAATGTCCGCAACCGCCGCCGCAAGGTCGTCTACGGGCGCAGGAAAACACGCCTTTTCCCCAACGCTGTACGAGACGACAAACGCGGATATCCCTTTTGCGTTAAGAAGTTTTGCATACGGCACGCCCTCATTGCGTTTGCTTACAAACGCATAACCGCCGCCCGGGCAGATAACCGCGAAAGGGTGCACTTTGCCGTCTTCTATAACATATTCTTGTATCTTCGGTTTTGCCGCCATAACACTGCCCCGGTCGAAATCGATTAAAAACAGTATATCAAAGTTCGCCGCTCTTTGCAAGTTTAATATCCCGAAACCGAGGTGGAAAAGTTTTTTATATTTTTACGGTTTTCTGTTGCAAAACGAATTTCGCCGTGATATAATGATGATACAAATACAGGGAATGAAGTTCTCCCTTGGGCAACCTAAACCGCTTTAACGCTGATGACTTCTGTGATTTTTTTGTCGCAGAATCATCGGCTTTTTTCGTAAAAGGAGAAAATATGCTACTTACATCTTTCGCGCTAATATTCCTCGTAGGGCTCAGCCTCGCCGCGATTTTCAAGGCGATAAAGCTGCCGCGCATTATCGGAATGCTACTCGGCGGTATTCTTCTCGGACCGTACGTTCTCGACTTTTTGGACAGCTCGATACTAAACATTTCCTCCGAGCTAAGGCAAATGGCGCTCGTAATTATTCTTATAAAGGCGGGGCTGTCCCTCAATCTCAAGGATCTAAAAAAGGTTGGCAGACCGGCAATACTTATGTCGTTTTTACCCGCCGCCTTCGAGATTGCAGCATGCGTCGTTTTCGCGCCGATTTTGCTAAAGGTGAGCTACGCGGAGGCGGCGATTATGGGCGCGGTGCTCGGCGCCGTTTCCCCCGCCGTCGTTGTGCCGCGAATGGTACAGCTTATGGACGAAAAATACGGCACCGAAAAAGGCGTGCCGCAAATGATTCTCGCGGGCGCGTCGCTCGACGACGTGTTTGTAATAGTGCTGTTCACAGCGTTTATAGGCATGGCGCAGGGAGGAAGCGTAAGCGTAATCGACTTTTTGAATATTCCCGTCGCCATTTTGCTCGGAATCCTTCTCGGCGCGGCGGTGGGGCTTGCGCTCGCCTGGTTCTTTGAGGCGTGCGCGAAAAGAAACCGCCCGATACGAAGCACGATAAAAGCGATTGTGCTGTTGGCGTTCGCCTTTTTGCTCCTCGCCGTCGAATCGCTGCTCGACGGCATACTGTCAGTTTCGGGACTGCTTGCGATTATGAGCATGGCGATCGCGCTTGCAATGCGGACAAAAACCGAATCGACCGAAAAAATGCAGAGTAAACTCGGAAAGCTGTGGCTTGCGGCGGAAGTGCTGCTGTTCGTGCTTGTCGGCGCGGCGGTCGATATAAGATACACCGTAGAGGCGGGCGGCTTCGCGGTGCTGTTGATTTTTATTTGCCTAATCTTCCGCTCCGTCGCTGTGTGGCTTTGCATGCTCGGAACGAAGCTTAATAAAAAAGAACGGTTGTACTGCGTGCTCGCCTATCTGCCCAAAGCGACCGTACAGGCGGCGATCGGCGGCGTTCCGCTCAGCCTCGGGCTTGCGTGCGGAAACATCGTTCTTTCCGTCGCGGTGCTTTCCATTCTTATAACCGCCCCGCTCGGCGCAATTCTCATGGACCTCACCTACAAAAAGCTACTTAAAAAGGAAGAGCCCGTTCCCCCGTCACCGATAACCCCCGAACAGGAACAGGTATCAAATTGACAAATTATACTTTTTTTATCTAAAATCCCCCATTTTCTTTACAAATCATGGTGTGGGTTTTATAATATTTAACAGTAATATTTTTTCGGAACATTATAGGTTTTCGTTCGATAGATACACCTTGCATTTACGGAGGAAAAATAAATGAGGTCTTTGAAGATATTGCGGCGCTTATTTTATATTATTGGCGCCGTTTTTTTGTTTGCGGTTTTTGCGGTTTTTGCGGCGTGCTCCGACGAAGACGCTGAGCATTCCGTAATTAACAACGTCTATGCGCCCGACGTCTACGCCGTTTACGACGGCGCTCCGCACTATATAACTATTTACAACACGCTCGAGGGTGATATTATTCTGTATTCGGTCGACGGCGAAGAATTTACGGAAATCTCGCCCGCATTCACCCTGCCGGGCAGCTACACCGTGTACTATAAGATACGGCGCGCGGGCTACCTCGAGCTCTTTTCTTCCGCCCAAATACATATCTCATACGCCGTACTCGAGGGAATAACCGCGCCGGACGTCACGGTCTTTTACGACGGGCTGTATCACTCGATAACTATATACGGCGTCAATCCCGAAACCGATGCCGTCACCTACTCCACCGACGGCGAGCATTTTTCCTCCGCAGTGCCGACCTTTGTAGACGTCGGTGTTTACACGGTGTACTACGTTGTGGAACGAGGCTACGCCGCGGAACGCTCGTCGTGCACGATAACTATTCTTCCGAATATCCGCGGCAGGTACTTCAACCCGTCTTTCGGCGTTGTCGAAATAGATATCGACGGTGCCGCGGTAAACGGCGAGAGCGCGGACTGTTCGATTTTGCCCGACGGTTCTGGATTTATCTCCGGCGCGCCGTTTTCGGTTACGGACGGAACGCTTATTTACGACGGTAACGTGTTTACGAAAATCGCCGAGAGCGAGTGTGTTTACAGACTTAACGCCGAAAGCATGTCCGCGTATTTTTGCGCCGAGGAAAGCGGCTCGCTTACCGTTACGGCGGAAGCGGAAACGTGTTTAATTTCGCTTGGTGGCAGTACTATTCTTTCAGTCCCGAACGCCAACTACTGCGAAAGTGCGGAGATAGTTAGCTATGTCCCGCTCATCTTTGAGCAATCTTTCGAGCGGTCGGGCGAGGTTACGGACGTCGAGGTTGCGTTATCCCGCCGCGAGAAAAATCCGTTTATTCCCCAAACGCTATATTTTATTTGCGACGGACTGCCCCATACGTTCGATTACTCGGAGCGGTTCATCTATCTCGACGGCGAGGATTGCGAGTACACAGAGATCGGTACTTATACCGCCGCGCTCGTATTTCTCTCCGACAGGTATTTGCCGCTTGTGGAAATATGCACGCTCGTCATTATGCCCGACCTTAGCGGACTGTACTTCTCGCCCGAGCGCATAATAAAAATCGACGGGTCGAACGTTTATTTCGACGGCGAGCCACAAGGGAAATTGACCGTATTGGACGGCGCAGCGACCTATGACGGTATTCCGCTAACGCCGACTGAAAACGGTATAATGTACGACGGGGTCGAATACGAGTCCGTGTCCTCTCCCGTACTCATTTTCCGTGCAAATAAAAATGCGGTCGGTCGGGCAATAATTCCCGAAAAGACCGCAGATGTAACCGTTGTATTTGACGGTTCGAGCGTAACGTTCTCCGCCCGTAACGACGTTTTTCTGACGGTAGCGCTTTGCGCAAGCTCGATTAAGCTTTATTATCACGGCGAAGAGCTCCCGCCCGTCGCGACGGGCGAACGGCTTACGTTTGTACTCGGCGTATCCGAGCTGTCCGACGACACGGTTATTCTCGACGCCACGACAGAATAGCCAAAAACCGAATTGCGCGATTGATAAGTTACTTCCTGTCTTGAACGCGCGCGCATTCCTCGCAGCGCCCCAGCTCGTCTAGCGGAAGGACGGTAAGCGTTTTTTTAAGCTCCGTGTAAATTGCGCCGTTGGGAACGGTATCGCAAAAACCCTCCTCGTCTATTACGGGACTGTACCCCTTATGCCCGCAAATAACGCAGGTGTTTATGTACTTTTTGGCGGAAGGATTCCAGCTTTCGAGATACAGAGATTTTCCGCGCTTTGTCATTTTACTGTGTGACATAATTACACCCTAACAATCACAGATTGATTCTTTGATTTCGTAACACTTTGTTTAGCTCGTCTTCCCTTTTGAACGTCGTTGTCGATTTATTACATATAGCAAAACCGCTTTCAATGCAATACGATGTTTAATCGATTTGAGGATTGCTGATTACTATGAAGGTTTTTTCTCAAACCTTGAAAATATTTTTACCGATTGGACGACAAGAGCAATGATAAGTCCGGCAATAAAGCTTGAATAATGCCCGACGTTATGGAGAAAATCGTAAGGATAGAAGCGGAAGCTCACCTGGCTCACGCCTCCGTCAAAGCATGCGGCGAAGTAGATGAGAGCCATTAAGATTGCTCCCGAAACGACGTTTTCGCGAGTGCGCGTTTCCTTTTGAAACAAAAAAATATAATCGATAATCGCATAGGCGTATAAAGAGTAATTTACGCCGGAAAACCCGTGATATGCATAAGAGCCGTGCACTGCAGTCACAAAAGCCGATCCCACTACCGACATTAAAAGAACAAGTCCGACAAGCGCAAGACTTCCTTTTCTCCTTTCCAACCACCCGCCGCATATTACAAAGCAAAGCATATTCAAAAGACAGTGCTGCCAGTTTGCATGTGAAAAATTATTTAAAAATTGCCGCCATAGCGACGCTATATTAAAAAGCTCGTCCCAGTCGGTAAATCCCGGGTCGAATTGCGTTTCCCAATTCGATCCGCCTGCCGCATATAAGATAATATTTACCAACGCAATTAAAACGGTTGCGGCAAAAAAGTAATTTCTATTCCACCGATTGAGCGTTTTTGTTCCGTCGTTTAAAATCTTATTATCCATGTAATAGAGTATAGCATAAATCAAGAAAAAAGTCGACAAAACCGCCAAACTTTTCCATAGATATATCCGACAAGATTGCCCGCACCCGCGGGCGGCCTTTGTGCTACGCACAAGCGGTTAGCAGTCACATACAAGCCGAAAATACTTGCTTGCAAAAGTGTTTTCGGCGCAGTATTCACGAGCGATATTTTGCGAAGCAAAGGATAATTTATTATCTGACGCCGCAGGCGTATTATCGCGAGTTACTGCGCGGCGAAATTGCATAATCATATTACACACATATAGTTCTTTTTTGTGTTTTCAATTGACTTAACCTTTCCTCGCCGCGCTCTCATTCCTGTGGACATACCAAAACAAAGGACGCGCATAACCAGTCTTTTTTTCATCCCTTAAAACGGTACCGACAAGATTGCCCGCACCCGCGGGCGGCCTTTGTGCTACGCACAAGCGGCTAGCGAACTGCGCGGCGAAATTGCATAATCATATTACACAGCTACAGTTCTCTTTTGTGTTTTCAATTGACTTAACCTTTCCTCGCCGCGCTCTCATTCCTGTGGACATACCAAAGCAAAGGACGCGCATAAAGCGCGTCCTTTGTTTTGGTACACCCGACAAGATTCGAACTTGCGACCCTCAGAATCGGAATCTGATACTCTATCCAGCTGAGCTACGGGTGCATAGGTGCCGCAAAAAAAGCGGCACGAGTAATTTTATCACACAAAATCAAAAAACTCAATCGTTTTGCTAAGCTTTGTTTATTCCGCGCTTTACGGTTACGCCCAACTTATTGCCGCCCGCTTTTTTAAGTATCGCGCAAGATTTATCGCGCACGGTGCCGCCGAAAACCTTCCCGTCGAGCAAGTTCACGTACTCGCCCGCGGTAAGCTCGGGGCAATACTCGCTGCCCGAATTATTGACTACGACATACACCTCGCCCGCTTCCGACTTACGTTTATAGAACATTACGCCGTGCTCGGTGTCTATGCTCTTATACCTGCCGTGCGCAAAAATCTTTTTCTCGGCGGCGCGGATTTTGCCGAGCTGTTTATACCACTTAAGCAGGTCGTTATCGACCTCGCCCCAGGGATAGCACTTTCTATTGAACGGGTCCTCGAAGCCTTCCATGCCGACCTCGTCGCCGTAGTACACGCAGGGCACGCCGGGAAGAGTGTACTGAAGTACCGTCGCCATTTTGACAAGCTTGACCGCCGCCTTTTTATTTAATACATACGCGGTAGCCTTATCCTCGCGCGAGTTAATCGGACCGTTGTCGCCGAGTACGGTCAAAAGCCTCGCGGTGTCGTGATTGTCGAGCACGTTCATAAGACTGTCGAGCGCGTGCTTGGGATAGTTGTTTATAACAAAACCGATTGTGTTATTCAGCTTGTTGGAGTCGCCGCAGCGCACGAAATCGAGTATGTCCGCCTTGAACGGATAATTGGATACGCTGTCGAGCTCCCCACCCGTCAGAAATCCGCGGCGGACTCCGTTAACAATCATATTGGACGCGTCCATAAACACCTCGCCGTAGACGACGGCGTCGGGGTTTTCGCGCTTAGCCGCTTTTACGCAGTGCCCGATAAATTCGTCCGAGAGCTGTTCGCAAACGTCGAGCCGCCAACCGCCCAGTCCCATTCTCGTCCAGTACGCGATTACGCCCTCCTGCCCCGTCACGAACTCATCGAACACGGGGTTGGTGTCGTCTGTGCTCGGCATAATGTCGATATTGTATCTGCAATTATATTCGTTGGGCCAAGAATTAAACTTGTACCAGCCGTAGTACGGCGACTTGACCGACTTGTACGCGCCCACGCTGTCGTACGACCCGTACTTGTTAAAGTAAATGCTGTCGTCGCCGGTATGCGAGAACACGCCGTCGACAATGATTTTAATGCCGCGCCTTCCCGCCTTTTTGATAAGGTCCTTAAGATCTTCTTCGGTGCCGAAGTCGCTGTCTATGCGTTTATAGTTGCCCACGTCGTATTTGTGATTGGAATGCGCCTCGAAAATAGGGGTGAGATAAATGCACGTTACACCGAGGCTTTTAAGGTACGGGAGCTTTTTCGCAATACCTTTAAGGTTGCCGCCGAAAAAGTCGACATTGTTAATCTTGCCATCGCCGTCCGGACGGTACTCGGGCACACCGCCCCAATCGTCGCGGTACACGGCGTACGGCTTGGTCTTTTTGCGTTCGCCGCCGATACAGAACCTGTCCGGAACAATCTCGTAAATAACGCCGCCGTCCACAAACGTGGGCTTATACTCGTCGCTCGTAACGGTAAGCTGCCACTCGCTGCCCTTGCCGAGCTGCGCGTGAAGATCCACGTCGCTTCCAACGCGGAAAATCTGATCCTCGTTGGTAATCTCGAAATGGTAAAAATACAGTCCCGCGGTGGTGACCTTTACCGTAATCTTGTATGTATACTCGCCGTCCTCGTCTTTATCCAAATTCATGCGGTAACGGACGGGGTCCTCTCCGTCCTTAGTAAGGACGAGAAAAACCTCGGCGGGGTTTTGCGGTCTCGTGAATTTGAGCGTGTACGAAACGGGCTCGTCCACTACTGCCGCGCCCGTGGGGGTCTTGCATTTTTTGCAGTTCGGGAAGAAAGTAACAACCTTTTTCATTTTTTATATCTCCTTTACTTTACAGCTTGTCGCAGGATTTACTCCTGCCGTTATACAGTAACGCAGTCCCGTGTTCGGACTGCGTTATCTTAGGTTAAACTTCGTCGATTAGGTGGTGGGTTTTTTAACGCGCTTAAGGCGCCAAATGCCCTTTGCGTAATCGATTATGGAGCGGTCGGACGAGAAGATGCCCGCCTTTGCGATATTGACAAGCGCCATCTTGTTCCACTTGCTCTTTTGCTTGTACGCCGCGTCCATCTCGCTTGCCGACTTGATGTAGTCGTCAAAGTCGAGTAAGCACATGTACGGGTCGGCAACGTTGTAGTGTCCCGCGATAAGGTAGTCGGCGATATCCGAGAAGCTCTCGCCCGCAAAGCCCACTCTAAGTCTATCCACGACGCGCTTAATCTTGTCGTTGTGCGTGTAGATTGTGGTGGAGTTATAGCCGGCGCGCCAGGCGCGTTCCACTTCCTCGGTCCTGAGTCCGAAGATAAAGATATTGTCGTCGCCCACGCGCTCGCCTATCTCGACGTTGGCTCCGTCGAGCGTACCGAGCGTTACCGCGCCGTTTATCATGAACTTCATGTTGGAGGTACCCGACGCTTCCTTGCCGGCGAGCGAAATCTGCTCGCTGACCTCGGAAGCGGGGATAAGGTGCTCCGCCTGCGTAACGTTGTAGTTTTCCACAAACATTACGTCCAGTTTTTCCTTAATCTTGGGATTTTGCTGAATTTCCTGCGACAGGCAGTTAATAAGCTGAATTATGCGTTTTGCGTGCATATAGCTGCCCGCCGCCTTTGCGCCGAATATAAAGGTCTGCGGCGTGACTTCCTTTTCGGGGTTGTCGAGAAGGTCAAGGTAATAATGCACGATTTTGAGCACGTTAAGGAGCTGACGCTTGTACTCGTGGAGGCGCTTAATCTGCGTATCGAAGCGCGATTCGGGATTTAGCTTAAAGCCGGTCGTCTTGTAGACGTACGCGGCGTAATCCACCTTGTTCTTGCGCTTAATCTTGCCTATCCTCTCGAGAACGGTCTTATCGTCGGCAAACTTGAGAAGGTTTTCGAGCGTCTCGGGCTTGGTGTAATACTCGTCGCCGATAAGCTCGGTTATAAGCGAGGAAAGGTGCGGGTTGGACTGAATTAGCCAGCGCCTGTGCGTTATGCCGTTTGTGACGTTTGTAAATCTGTCGGGATAAACCTCGTTGAAATCGCTGAAAATGGTCTGCTTAATGATGTCGCTGTGGAGTGCAGAAACACCGTTGACCTTTTCGGAGCCGATAACGCAGAGGTTAGCCATTTTAACTTGGTTGTTGTTAATTATCTGCATACCGGCAATCTTGCCGCCGTCCACGCCGCGCTCCTGCATAGCGGCGATAAACCGCCTGTTTATTTCGCACGTGATAGCGTAAATGCGCGGAAGCACGTTTCTAAACGTGTTCTCGTCCCACTTTTCGAGCGCCTCCGCCATAACGGTGTGGTTGGTGTAGTTTACGGTGTGACTTGTAATATTCCACGCGTCGTCCCAGCTGTAATCGTGCTCGTCCATCAGTAGGCGCATAAGCTCGGGGATAGCGAGCGCAGGGTGCGTATCGTTTGCATGGATTGCAACCTTTTCGGCGAGGTTGTCGAGGCTCTTGTAAAGGCGCAGATGGTCTTTTATAATCGAGTGCAGCGACGCGGAAACGAGGAAGTATTCCTGCTGAAGGCGAAGCTGTTTGCCCTGCGAGTGATCGTCGGACGGGTACAAAACCTTGCTTATAAGCTGCGCCTCGTTCTCGTACTGCATTGCCTTTTCGTAGTCGCCGCGCGAGAAGGAGTGCATATCGAACTGATTGGAGGAGGTGGACGACCAAAGTCTCAGTACGCTTACGCCCGCATTGTCGCCGTAGCCGGAAATCATGACGTCGTTTGCGATTGCGTCGACGCAGGTGCTGTCCACGTAGCGAACGCGCAGTTTCCCGTCCTGTTCGTACTCCTCTACTCTGCCGCCGAAATGAATGGTGAAGCGTTTATCCGAGCGCGGCATCATCCACACCTCGCCGCTCGGCAGCCACATATCGGGAAGCTCCACCTGCTGATTTTCGACTATGCGCTGACGGAACAAGCCGTATTGATATTTGATAGTAAAGCCCATTGCGGGATAATTGAGCGTTGCGAGCGAGTCCATAAAGCAGGAAGCGAGCCTGCCCAAGCCGCCGTTACCAAGTCCCGCGTCGCTCTCGCGCTCGAAAATGCTCTCGAGCGAGAAGCCCATCTTTTTAAGACACGTGGAAAACTGTTCGGTAAGTCCCAGGTTGAACAGGTTGTTTTTAAGCGACCTGCCGATAAGGAACTCCATGCAGATATAATAAACTTTTTTATATTTGCCCTGTGCGATACGAGCGTTGTTTTCCTGCTTTTTCTGTAAAAGCATGTCGCGGATAACGAGCGCGACGGCTTTGTACATTTGGTCCTCGGTCGCTTTTTGGGGCGTGATTGCAAAGTAGCGTGCAAGCTTGTCTAAAATGAGCTCCTGCACTTCGTTGGTAGTCTTGTTCATATCTCCTCCGTAGCCGAATCGGTTAAAAATAACTGCTGTGACGTTAGTTACAATACAAGGGGTTAACGCCCTATGAGCGACTTATAAATGTCGACGTATTTGCCCGCGGATTTCTCCCAGGAATAATCGCATGCCATGGCGCGTTTTATAAGTGCGTTCCACTCGTCCTTGTGGTAATGGTACATCGACACGGCGCGCGTAATGGTTTTGTCCATAACGTCCGAGTCGTATTCCTCGAACATAAATCCGTTGCCCGACTCGAGGTCCTTGTCGACGTCTACGATAGAGTCGATAAGCCCGCCGGTGGCGCGGACGATAGGTACGGTGCCGTAGCGGCACGCCATCATTTGCGTAAGACCGCACGGCTCGGTGCGGCTGGGCATAAGGCACATATCGGCGCCGGCAAGCACCTTTGCCGCAAGGTCGGTATTATATGTTATGAGCGAACGCACTCTGCGGTCGTACATATTTTGAATAAACGTGAGGTAGCTCTCGATATCCGTGTCGCCCTGCCCGAGGATAACAAGCTGAATGTTGGTGTCGAGAATGTTCCCATCCGCGCCGACCTTGTTTATCGACTTGCGTAACAGGTCGTAGCCCTTGTTGCTGACCATGGGGGCAACCATGCAAATCATGGGGATATCGGGATCCTCGGGGAGAGACAGCATGCGCTGCAAAGCGACCTTATTCTCCTTCTTTTTTTCGATAGAGGACGCGTCGAAATTAACAAACAGCGATTTGCTTGTCGCGGGATCTATCTTGTCGGTATCTATACCGTTAAGGATTCCGACAAGCTTGTCTCTGTACTGAATGAGTACGCCGTCCAAGCCGCACGAATACTCGGGCAAACGAATCTCGCGCGCGTACTGCGGCGACATGGTCGTTATATAGTCGCACGCCGTTATAGCACCCTTAACGAGGTTTATATTGCCGTTGAACTCGACAAGTCCGACATTCTCGTCCGAAATTCCGAACACGTCGCCCGCGATAACAAGCGGATATATTCCCTGATACCCGATATTGTGAATGGTAAATACGTTTTTAATCCTTCCGTACCCCGTCTTTTTCTTGTATTCGAGCGCGTAGTAAATGGGAACAAGCGCGGTAAGGTGATCGTTGGACTGGAGCACGTCGGGTGTAAAATCGAGATAAGGTATAAGCTCGAGCGCGGCGCGCGAGAAAAACGCGAAACGCTCCGCGTCGTCGTAGTAGCCGTAAATGTTGCTGCGCTTAAAGTAGTACTCGTTGTCCACAAAGTAATACATAACGCCGTCGTGCTTAAGCTCGTACAGTCCGCAGTATTGGGTGCGCCAGGACAGAGCGACGTTTATATTCGTAATAAACGTCATTTGGTCCTTGTACCTGTACGCAATGTCCTCGTAAAGCGGAAGCATAACGCGCGCGTCCGCCTTGCCCGTCTTTACGAGCGCGCGAGGAAGGCTCGTGCACACCTCGCCCATGCCGCCCGTTGCGGCAAAAGGAACCGCCTCCGTCGTAACGAAAAGTACCTTGGGCGCCTTTGTTTTAGGCGCCGCTTTTTGCGTTGATTTAGGCATAAATATATCTTCCTCCATGTAAGGAATTATCCGCGCCGTTTCCGTTCGGCGCATTTATACGTAATATTATTTTTTTGCCGTTGTCTTTTTAGCCGTAGGTTTTTTATCTTCTTTTTTGTCTTTGTCCGCTTTTTTCGCGGGAGCCTTTTTCGCCGCCGCGGGCTTCTTCTCTTCCGTCGCCTTTTTCGCCGCGGGCTTGTCCGCCTTTACCTTTTCTTTTTTATCTTCGGTTTTCTTTGCGGAAGCCTTTTCGGTTACGGACTTTTTCTCCTTCGCCGTCTCTTTTTTAGCCGCGGCTTTTTTCTCCGCCTCGGCTTTGGTGATGACGGGCGCCTCGCCCGGTTTTAACGGAAGGGTTTTGGGCGTCGCCTTTAATTTTTCCTTGGCGCTCGGGCAGTATAAGAGAATGCCGCCCATGGGAGGAACGTCAACGCACAGCGAATCGTCCTTGCCGTGGCTTGCGATTTTTTCGGTCTTGTACTTTTTGCCCGACTGCTCCCACTTGTAAATCTCGGTGCGGAGAAGCTCGGTGTATTCGCCCTCGTGCGCGCCGAAACGGTACGCCTCGCGCGGCGCGGGCGAGAAGTTTATAATAGCCACCATGCGGTTTTCGTCGCTGTCGCGGCGCTCGTAGACGAGAATGTTCTGCTGATAGTCGTCGGAGACGAGCCATTCGAAGCCGCGCCAGTCGTAGTCTATCTCGTGCATGGCGGGATAGTTGCGGTAAATGCCGTTAAGGGTGCCGACGAACTTTTTCATATCGGAGTGCGCGGGATAGTCGAGCACGCTCCAATCGAGCTCTTTGGAGAAGTTCCATTCGTTAAACTGCCCTATCTCCGCGCCCATAAACAGGAGCTTTTTGCCGGGGTGCGAGAACATGTAAACGAGGAAGTTTCTTAAGCCCGCAAACTTCATGTCGTAGTCGCCCGGCATTTTATTGATGAGCGAGCCCTTGCCGTAAACCACCTCGTCGTGCGAAATGGGGAGAATAAAGTTCTCCGTAAACGCGTAAATCATGGAGAAGGTTATCGTGTTGTGGTGGTACTTGCGGAATACGGGGTCGGTCTTGATGTAAGCGAGCGTGTCGTTCATCCAGCCCATGTTCCACTTAAAGTTAAAGCCGAGTCCGCCCATGTCGACGGGACGGGAAACGCCGCCCCAAGCGGTCGACTCCTCGGCTATCATGAGCGCCTTGGGATACTTGGCGAAAATCGCGGTGTTAAGACGGCGCAGGAAGTCCACCGCCTCGAGGTTCTCGTTGCCGCCGTAGATGTTGGGACGCCACTCGTACCTGCCGTAATCGAGATACAGCATGCTCGCGACGGCGTCGACGCGCAGTCCGTCGACGTGGAACTTGTCCATCCAATAGAACGCGTTGCTTATAAGGAAGTTGCGCACCTCGTTGCGGCCGTAGTCGAAGCAGCGCGTTCCCCACTCTTTATGCTCCATGCGGAGCGGGTCGCTGTGCTCGTACAGAGGACCGCCGTCGAATTCGTACAGACCGTCGCCGTTTTTGGGGAAGTGCCCGGGCACCCAGTCGAGAATAACGCCGATTCCCACGGAATGCATTTTGTCTACGAGATAGGCAAAGTCCTCGGGCGTGCCGTAGCGCGAGGTGGGTGCGTAGTATCCGGTAACCTGATAGCCCCACGACCCGTCGAAGGGATATTCCGCAATACCGAGAAGCTCGAGATGCGTGTAGCCGAGCTCCTTTAGATAATCCGCCATCTCGTCAGCGAACTTGCGGTAAGAAAAGTTGTTTCCGTCCGCATACTTGCGCCAGGACGCGATATGCGCCTCGTAGATGCTCATAGGCGCGGAGTACGGATCGGGCTTATTCGCCATATATTTATCGTCCGTCCACTTGAACTCGTCAACCGTTACGACCTTGGCGTTGGTACCCTCAAAGGTCTCACGGTGAAACGCGAACGGATCGCATTTATAAATAGGATAGGAAAATCCGTTTTCTATATAGAACTTGTAGTTGTCGTAAAGCTTAACGCCCTTGACCGTCGCCTCCCAGATACCCGCCTCGGTGACCTTTTCCATGCGGTTGGCGTCAACGTCCCAACCGTTAAAATCGCCGATGACCGAGATAGAGGTAGCACGCGTCGACCATACGCGGAAAACCGCAGTGCCCGTCTTTTTGTCGTAATGACAGCCCAGATACTTGTACGCGTCAAACAAATCACCGTGGTGATAAGCGTCCAACAACTTGATATCCATATTCCTCTCCGATTGTGTTTTGTAGGTGACTAAAGCCGCTATTAAGGGATTTTATCACCATATCGAATTATACACCAAACGAAGGGAATAATCAAGCCTTTTTAAAAAATTGTAACGCTAATTATACCCGCATATTTTGCCGCCGAAAACTCCTTTCTCCGCCGCTTTCTCCTTTACACGCTTCGCATAAAAAGTGGATAACAAATGTGCGGCTTCGCCTGGATTTCTCCGCTCCGCTCGCTGTTAGCTAACTTCGGTCGAAATGATGTGCGGTGCGTAAAAAGGCTCCCCTGTGTAAGGGGAGCTGGATGCGAGCAAAGCGAGCAGACTGAGGGGCTGTTCTCCTACTCTTCACTCGCCTTTAGGCGAATCTCACTGCTTGCACGGCAAGCAATTTCACCGCGCCGAAGGCGCCCGAGTCGTCTACGCCGCTATCTTTTCCTCGTACATTGCCGAGCACTCTACCCCGCCGAACTTATCAACTTTAAGCCGCTCGCGGCACACGGTCTTAACGGGTTTAATACCGTCGACCGTCAGAACGACCTTGACCGAGCTGTACTTTGGCGCCTTGTCGGAGCCGAGCGCGGACTTAACGCCGACGCCGGCGTTTACCGTCGACTTTTGGGGGTCGAGCGTAAACGTGTACTCGTTTTCGCCCGTTTTGCGCGCCGAGAGAATATTCCCGTCAATCTCGTATCGAAGCAGTCCGAGCGGCGGCGCGCCGTAGCGCGACAAGTATTCAGATTCCTTCACCTCGGCGAGCGGAGGGTATTCCGCCTTACCGCGCGCAAACTTTCCGTGCGAAACGTAGTACTTCCCGTCGGAATACGATCTTTTTAGCGCCGTCTTGACAAACGCGGAAACGCTCTCGGCACGCTCGGAGTAGCTTTCGCCCTTTACCTCGCGGTCGCCGTAAATACGCTGAACGTATTTAATACCGAACACGCGCGCTTCCACCTCGCCGTACATGGACGAAGTAAAACCGTGCTCTCGTGCGTAAGCGCAAGCGTTTTCGAGAATTTTAACCGCCTCCGGGTCGATTTCCTCGGCAGACGCGGAATGACCGACAGCAGGAAAAAACACGGAAAAGCAAACCGCCAAAACGGCAAGTGTAAACGTAAACGCATAAAACGAATAAAAAAGCCTGTTGTTTTTCATAACGTTAGTATGTGCCTCGCTAAGCCAAATAACCGAAAAACGCTTTACAATCCTAACATCAAACTGTATAATAATGTAGTCGGTTGGGGGTAAAAACTCCCCACCTACCGAACGAAAATACGGAGGCATACCGAAGCGGTCACAACGGGGCGGTCTTGAAAACCGTTTGGGTGCAAGCCCACGGGGGTTCGAATCCCTCTGCCTCCGCCACGCATATGGACGCGCATAAGCGCGTCCTTTTTGCGTGGCGGAAAGAGTGGACAGATGTAAGAACCTGTGGCAACGCCTTTGTCCGCTCGGCGTTTCGTTGTTCGTTCGGTTTGTTGCGACGGTGGGCATGACCAAAGCCGCGGCGCACTTGTTATATATCAAGCACCCGCCATAAGTGCTAAAACATAAAAAGTTAGTTATTTTGTCCAAATTACAGGTGTAATACCGTCGTCATCATAATGCCAATAGTCGCCATCCTCCGTAGGATTTGTTTTTGAGTAATAGTAGATGGTAGCGTTGTACAATGAATCGCTACCAGAATTTATATCTATTAAATTCCACATTCCCTTTGTACCACCGTAGTAGATGGTTGTCAATCCATAGCAATTTCCAAACGCCTCCCCAGCAATGCTCGACACACTGCTTGGTATTTCTATTTCTTTTAATCGACTGCAATAGAAGAATGCCCTCTCTTTGATAGTTGTTATGCCGTTTGATAACTTTATGCTTGTTAATCTACTGCACTCATAGAATGCATAGCTTTCAATATTTACTACGCTACCGGGTATTTTTATGCTTGTTAGATTACTACACCCATAAAACGCCCGGTCCCCGATGCTCTTTACACTATTCGGTATATTTATACTCTCAAGGCTACGACAATAACCGAACGCACTTCTTCCAATGCTCAACACACTGTTCGGCACTTCTATTTCCTTTAATTGGATGCAATCGTAAAATGTCTGTTCCTCAATAATCAGCATGCCTCTTGGCAACTTAATTCTTGTTAAAGTACTACAATGAGAGAAAGCAAACCCCCCGATGCTTGTTACGCTATCAGGTATTTCCACGCTTGTTAGATTACTACACCCATAAAACGCCCATTCCCCGATGCTCTTTACACTACTCGGTATATTTATACTCTCAAGACTAGTACAATTATAAAATGTATATCCTCCGACACTCGCCACATCTTTCGGAATCTCTATCTCGGTTACAAGTTTACTGTTAATATATAAATTATGCACATAGTACAGCGGATTCGAGGAGGAATTTTCAAACGATATTTTACACCAGCCAGCTATATCACCGATATAATTTACTTTCGTTATGCTACTGCAACCATAGAATGCAGAACTTCCAATGCTTTTAACGCTGTCTGGTATGATAATGCTTGTTAAACTACTACATTTATAAAAGGCGTCATTTCCTATGCTCGTTACACTAGTGAGCATTTCTATAGCATTCAGAGTACGGCATTCATAGAATGCATTATTGTCAATACTTGCACCACCAGTAATCACTACCGTTTGCAGAGTAGCGGGTATATAGCTAAAGTTTCTGCTATCGTGAAAAAGATAACTGTAAGCACCGAAAATGTAGCCAAAATTCGTTTTTCCCGTACCTTCTTTGTTGGCACCCACAAAAGGAATTGTTAAGCTTTCTAAACTACTACAGTTGTAAAAAACATAAGTACCTATGTTTGTTACAGTATCTGATATTGTTATACTTACTATGCTACTACAATCGTTGAAAGCGTAATCCGCAATATTTGTGTCACCCGTCACTACAACTGTTTTAAGCGCAACAGGGACATAGTTATTATTATCACTATAACTGCCTGCACCAAAAATATATCCAAAATGTGTATTCCCTTCTTTACCGACACATTCACCAACAAAAGGTATTTCTAAACTCTCTAAGCCACTGCATCCATTGAATGCGCTCTGACCAATGCTAGTTACATTAGCCGGTATTTCTAAGCTAACCAATTTACTACACCCTTCAAACACTCTTTGTCCAATATTGGTTATGCTACTCGGAATCGTTACACTTTTTATTGCTAAAGGAACATGTATAAAATCTGTCTTAGCTTTATTATATAATATACCATCTTGACTGCTGTAAATGGCATTATTTACTGCTACCTCTATACTTGTTAAATTACTGCAACCATAGAAGGCGTTACGACCGATACTTTCTACGCTACTTGGTATTTCTATACTTATTAAGGTGCTGCAACCTGAAAAGGCATCTTCAGCAATTGAAGTTACTCCTTCAGGAATGACTATCGTTGTGAGCGTTGATTTTAATCCAGTTATTATTAAAGTGGTCGGGGTGGAAGTAAAATCGAACGCTTCCAGCCCATCCCACACGTTCCAAGTAGCAGTAAGAACTATATTCTCTTTTTGCATAGTAAACGTATAACTCAACGCTGTCGAAACCAATTTATCACCTGTATACCAACCGCTCCAAGTATAGCCGAGATTTCCCGTTTCGGTTGCAGTAATCGTTATAGGCTTACCCACCGATATTTTTTCACTGTTATACGTAGTAACCGAACCTGCCGATGAACTACTCGTCAAAGTCGTTACTGTGTAAAAGTCCCACTTGGCATAGAGGGTTTTGCTAAACCCCATTGTGAAAGTATATGCAGAATTTGCGCTAATCAAAGTGTCATTATCGTCATACCACCCCAAAAAGTTGTAGCCATCATTGGTGGTTGCAGTTATTGTAACGGATTCGCCGTAATTATGAGAACCTGCACCCGTAACAGTACCTGCTACAGCGTCATTCTTTTCTAAATATAGCAGATATGCATTCACTTGCCACTTTGCAACAAAAGTTTTGTCTTCTGGATATTTCCAGATGGCATTTCCGACTTTTGTATCTCCGTCATACCAACCTAAAAAGGTATAGCCCGTGCGCGTAGGAGTTACGAAAGTAAATTGTTTATCAAATGTTGTTGGGAATTCTGTTTGCTTTAACGTATCTCCGCCGTTTACGTCTAAAGTAGCCGTATACTCGTTTGCCTTAAATTCGGCATTAAGAATCGTATTTTTTGTTATGGTATATGGAAATTGAATGGGGCTATTATTTACCGTCCAATATATAAAGGTATAGCCCGTTTTCGTGGCAATTTGCTCATTAACAATATCGTCTTCTTCGACCTGCCGTGAAGCTATCAAACTACCGCCGTTTGTATTGTACATTACGGTATACATAGGACGTCTGCGTATGGTTACCGTATAAAGTGTTAAATCGCCGCTATGTACAGCAAGAATGTAGAATGTATTGTCCCCAGCCTGCAAAGAAACCGTTTTGCTCGGAACTTCCTGTGTACACTCTAAATCAGTGCATACAGTATAATCCACACCATCGCTTACCGTTATTTCCTTCAAGAAAGAAAATGTTTCTGTTGCGTTAGATACTTTACCATAAACGTTATCATTCCCGTCGACTTGTAATGTTTTGAAGGAGAGCGCTGATGTAGATTTTTCGAAATCATTCGTTTTGTTACTGCAAGCCACAAGTGATACAACAAGCAGAAAAAACAGCAGAAAAAACAAAATTCTTGTAATTTTCCATTTTCTCATCTTAGCAAACTCCTTTGTTCCATAGCGTTAATAATAAACATATTTTTATTAAGAAACTTTACTTTAAAAACTTCCTAACAGTTCTTTATATTATAACTCAGTATTTGAAAAAAGTCAAATTCCCTCTGTAATTTTGCCAGTCTTATGTATTTAGTTGGTTTCTTGTCCTCTCAACAATTCGTTTTACGTTATCACCGTTTCGCCACGGGAAAGAATATCGACCTAAATACACGCTCTGAAACTTTGCCGCAAGGTTCGCTAGCCGCTTGCGCTTTAGCGCAAAGGCCGCTGCGAATCCGCGGCAATCCCTCTGCCTCCGCCAAATCAAGGCGCACCCCTTGTGGGTGCGTTTTTGTTTAACGGAGTGCAAAAACGGCGTTTGACTTCTTGTAGCAAAACGATTATAATATTGTGTGGAAATAATCTGTTTGGGGAAAGGATATGAGAAATTACAAAAAAGGAATTTCGGTTTTTTGCGCGGCGGTGTGCGCGCTGTTCGTTTTGTGCGGATGCAATGTCGACAAGACCGTCGAATGCAAATGGGAGCTCGTCGACTTCGACGACAGCGTGAGCCTTCACACCGCACTTCAGACCGAATATCTCGCGGACGACTACAACAATATCGCCAAATACGCCAAGGGCGACAAGGAGCTCAGCATTCCCAAGCCGGTGCAACTGTCCTGGGTAGCGGAGACGAAAGAACAGGCGACGGTCGTAAGCTACACCGTGGAAATAGAGGACTACTACAACGAGTATAAGCCTTTAAGCTTCGAGACCGACGAGCCGAGTATAGACGTTTACAATCTTTGCGTCGGAACGGGCTACTCGTGGCGAGTCACCGCGCACCTTTCGGACGGGAGAAAGAGCGTATCCTCTCGCGCGTACTTCATGACGGAGGAGCTGACCCCGCGCAATCTCTACGTAGACGGAATAACCAATGTGCGCGATCTCGGCGGCTGGGAAACGCCGTACGGCATGGTTAGACAGGGGCTTATTTACCGTTGCGGAAGGCTTAACGAGAGCAAACGCCCCGACGTGGTTATAGAAATCACTCAAGACGGAATAGACACCATGCGCGATACTCTCGGCATTAAGAGCGAGATAGATTTACGCATGCCCAATACTCACAACACCGAAACGGGCGGCATTACGTCCAGCCCGCTCGGCGAAGACGTCAATTACTACAACGTTCCTTTAGAGTGGGATCAAGGCAACTATCTCACGTACAATCTCGAATCCGTAAAGGAATTTTTCTCGCTCGCTTCGGACGAAAGCAACTATCCGTTTATTTTCCATTGCAATATAGGCACGGACAGAACGGGCATGTTCGCTTTTCTTATAAACGGTCTGTTGGGCGTGTCGGAGGAAGATTTGTACCGCGACTACCTGTTTTCCAACTTCGGAAATATAGAAAACAACGCAAGAACGCTGAACAACATCAAAAACAATTTTCTTCCCACAATCAATAAGTGCAACGGCAACACGCTAAGAGAAAAAATAGAGAACTGCCTTTTGGATATAGTCGGGGTCTCGCAAGACGAAATCGACTCAATCAAAAGCATAATGCTGTATTAAATAAAACCGTTAATCGATACTTTAAATAAGTAAGAGAGGTTCCGCCCCTCTTATTTTTCGCACGGATAGACGACACCCAACTGCCTGCGGCATTCGTCGAGCAAAGTCATAGTGTCAATCGTGGACTGTCGAGGACAGAACGCGCTCTCCTTTTTTCCGCTTCGGATTTCCTCCGCGACCTGACGGAATTGCGTTCCGTACAGCAAGTCGTCGATTTTAAATTTTTCTTTTTGCTTGCCGGACAGCCTGCCCCGTTTTGCCATGTGAAAAAACGGCACGGTTATTTTTCCGTCCGAGCCCTCTATCACGAGCTTTTCCCCCATGAGCTTTTCCATGGAAACGGAAAGCTCCGCACGGAACGCGCCGTAGTCCATTGTAATTTTTTCTGAAACGTCCACGCCGCCTTTCAGCTCTCCCTCGGCGGAAATGTTTTGCGGCATTCCGAAAAGCTCGTACATATACCTGACGGGATAAATCCCTATATCGAGTAGCGCGCCGCCGATAAGATCGGGCGAAGTGAGGCGCGGATTACGGTATATCGCCGTCAACGGGAAAGCGTAGACAACCGAAGCGCGTTTAATCTCGCCCACCCTGCCCGACTTAACCCAGTCGCGCACGATATGCGCGGGCTTGTTGTGCCAGGTCCACATCGCCTCGGAAGCGTAAACGTTTTTTTCGCGCGCAAAGTCGAAAACCTCGCGCGCCTCTCGGGCGTTGACCGTAAAAGGTTTTTCGCAAAGAACGGGCACACCGAGCGAGACGGCAAGCCGAGTAAAATATCCGTGCACGTCGTGAGTGGTCGCAACGTACACGCCCTCTACGCCGTCATACGTGATAGCCTGCTCGGCAGTGTCGGTGGCGGCGCAGCCGAAACGAGCGGCAAACTTTTCGGCGCGAGACTTTGTGCGGTTCCAGCACGCGACGATTCTCCCGCCGCCGTCCTTTAACAGCTCCTCGGCAACCCCCGCGGCTATCCCGCCGCAGCCGATAAACGCCCACCCGAACGGTTTTTCCGTACAACTCGATTTTTCCATAACCGCTCCGTAACGATTTATTACAATTGATTTTACCACGTTTTAACCGAAAACACAAGACCCGTTTCGCGCTTTATCCTATATGTGAATAAAGTGATTGTCTTGTAAAAATCTGAATTAAACGAAACACCTCACAAAAAATATACTGTTGCAAATTAGACATTTATATGCTATAATGACTTTAAATTCTTTACGAAATACATTATACAAGAGTTAAAAAATAATCATGGATAACAAAAGACAAATCGAAAAAATCACATACAAAGGCGACACATTTTATTTAATAGACGGGAAAATAGTGGACGAGCACTTTATTGTTCCCGCTGAATCGATACAAGCAGAGGTGGCAACCTTTTACCTCTCGCAGATTAACTATAAATTCTTGCCGATTGATAAGGCTAAGGAGTTTATGATCTCGGCAAAGGATAACGGAGCGTACGGGCTTGCCTACAATGCCGGATTGTATTATTTGGAAGAGCGCGACTTGATGTCACATGAGATACGTTTGATCCTGCCGATATTTATAAGCATATGCAGAAAAATGGGTAAAATCGACCAAGCAATCGAATATGCGGAAAAATACATAGCAAAATCGAGCGCCTACAGTTCCCCCGCTCTATTCACCTCCTTAGCCGCGGCATACTGCGATAAAGGAGAATACGTCAAGGCGCGCACTATATGCAATAGGGCGTATGCAATGCAAGGCGGCGGAGTCGGCTTTACCAACGAACTATCTCTCGTGTACAAGCGGATAGAAAAGGCTTTGGAAGGAAGATAAACAGATTGCTATATCGCCCCTACCCGCAACCGCAAATTCCATAATTAAAACCCGCGCCGCTTAGTTATATTTGCCTAACGGCAAATAAGATTACTACGTAGTTATATTGTGCTAAAGCGCAGTGAAATTTCGCCGCCGCGAATTTAAGGTAAATTTAATATTACTGTTTGCATTGCAAACAATATAACTTAATTGTAAATTAGTTATATAGTAAACCTGTCCGAAGCGGAACTCTGCCGCAACAAAAAATCGGTACAAGTCCGCACGGACCGTACCGATTTTATCTCGAATTAAATATTGTCCCGCCATTTCCTGCTTGCGGAAATTCTCGCTTGCTTTCGTTTATAAATGTCGGTATGCTTGCTTCCTCTCGAAAAGAGCTTAATGGAATAATTATCTCCGAAATAGCTGTCAAGTATTCTGTGAATAACGTTATCGTCCAAGAAGGTGCAGGAGAATATGTCGATTAACGCCTGCTTGGTTTGAACGTCGTAATGCACTGCGATATGGCTCTGCGCCACGACAAGCAAACCCGAAATATACGAAGGATTATCCTTGCGGTCGTAGATAACGTAAGGTCGCGTAATGGGCACCATTTTAATCTTTTCGGCGATTTGGTCCAACCACTTGAAAATCCAATCGACAGTCATCTCGACGCCGTTGACTTCTATCATATAGTGAGGACCGAAGTCGATTTTTTTGTCTATACCGTCGACGGTCATATTGTATATCGTGCGGCGGTCGATGAGCTTGGAGGTAATGCGTTCGGCGTAGAGCTGTTTTTTGAAAATCGCTTCCGCGGCGGAGGCGGAAAAAAACTCGTCGGACAGAATGTCTACAAAATAACACGATCTGTACGGGAAGGTGTGAATGGTTATGTGCCCGCCCTCGCAAATCAAAAAGGCGCTTATCCCGCCGTCTTCGGCGTCCTCGCAATAGTAGTAAGGAACAAGAAAAGGCGGCATAACGGGCTTAAGCTTAAGCGACAGCGCGACGTTGTTAAGAAGCTCGTTTACAGCCATGAGGTTATTTGCATGTTCTTCAATGGAGCCGTACGCGTCCATCATAAAATGTAAGTGCGGCATTATTCTATTTCCTTGTGCAGATTTTATCTATTATATTACATTCAATCATAAACGGGTCGATCCACCATTTATCCGAAGAACGGACCACATTGGGAAGCGAATAGTACTGGGTGCGCATATCGTAGGAAAACTCGCTGAGAACGTTTATCTTTTTGTGATATTCGGCAATGTTGTTGCCGTTAACGTCTATCGTCAAATAGAACGTCGAGGTGTCGTAGCCGTCCTTGCTGTTGCTGGAGCTTATATAGCTTGCGACGACGGGCGCTATTGCATGCTGAAAATACTGCGCGGTTTCGCCCGACTTTTCAAAGCTGCCCGTAGCGAAATAGCGCATCATGCGGATTGCCATGTCCCTCCACTCCGTGGCGTTTTCGTGCGACAAATCGGCAAGGGTCTCCACGTCCCCGATTTTTTGTTTGAAAACGTCGACGTCCAGAATGGTGTATTTACCGAGAACGGCGTAAAGGCATCTGCTTTCGTTGGACCTTCCGCAGTTAGACCCGCCCTCGCCGCACTTGTTGCAAAGCACCAGAAAAGCCTGAAGCACGGCTTTAACGCTGTCCTTATCGGGCAGCTCGGAAAAAGCCTTCCATTGCTTTTCCGCCGCCGACTTAAACGCATTCTTGCAAAGGTTTTGGTATTTTTCTATTTCTTCCTGCGGAAGGGGGCGCGATTCCGATTTTTTATCGTACTCCAACTTCTTTTCGCCGTACGCGAACAATCCCGCGTAAAAACAAGTTATGCGCTTTAACACGACGCCGAGCGTTGCGCGAATCGCCTGGCATAAGCGCGCCGGATTGTCGGACGGAAAGTTTTCGAGAGATTCGACGCCCTGACCGATATTGCCTACGTAACCGTATTTCATCTCCTGCTTCATATCGGAAATAGCGGACAGAATGACCGCCGCCTTGGCTTCTGCCAAAAGCTCGTCTCTCAGCTTTTTATACGTCGTCGTTTCAACAGGCTGGTCTCCCAAATGCAGCTGGCTGATGTTTATCATACCGTTTGCAACCTCGTCGAAGTCGTCGCCGTCGTCTATGTCTTTTACCGTCTCGGAAAAGTCCGCGCCGAATCGATTCTTTAAGTTGCGCAAAACGTTATTCGCGATACTCGGGCTGATTAGGAAAAGGGCTTTAAGCACGCGCGACGGCCCCGCCTCGATAAGAAGCATCACGATAATGGAGTCGCGGTTTTCGACGGTGTCCTGATAGTTTTTGAATATTTCCGGATACGAGTTTTTGTATTCGGTTTCGAACTGCTCCCAAACGTGTTTGTAATTGGGCTGTCCTACGGCGTCGGAAACGGCAAGAGCGAGATTTTTAATATACTTGTAGTTAATATTGAAAAGCTGCTCTATTTTAGTTTTTTTTCCTTTATGGGGCTGTGCCCCCTCCTTAAAAAAAGAGGGTACCAAATAGGTATAAACCGCCTCGTAGTCCCAGGACAAATCATAGGGCGAGGTTATTTCGCCGCCCGTAAAAGGCGCGCCCTCACCCTTAGCCGCGCAGGTCTTGGAGGCGCCGCGGTTTTCATACCGCAAACACGCTTTTTCGACCGAAACGAGATAATAAAACTCGCTTCTTTTGCCCTGTTTAATGCGGTGAATCAACCCGTAGGTGTAAATTTTGCCGTCCTTGTAGATATCGTTCGGCGTAACCTCAAAGTAGTACCAGCCCGCCTCTTCCGAATATTTGAGAGCGCTTTTTTTAAGAAACGGCAGGATGTCGATAAGCTCGCCCAATTTTTCCTTAAGCTCCGCAAGGGAATAATCCACAAGTCTCGAGCTGACGAGGCTTAGGTTTACCATGGAAAAGTAATCGTTAAGCTGAACCTGCTCTGCGGTAAAACAATTGGGAATGCATTTTCTCAGCTTGGAATTTTCGCCCGAACGAAAATCGAACTGTATGTCGAGCAAGACGAATTGGATAAGCTCGTTTGTGAGCGGATATTCCTTGTAAATTTTTTCCATCGTGCGGAAAACGCGGAGCGAGTTGGCGTTTCCGTTTTGACGGCACTTGTCAAGCGCGCCGAGCTTGTCGCCGTCCGACACGTTGCGGTTGCGCAAATCCGTATAGCATGAAAAGGCGTACATAAACGTCAGATTGATAATGTTATGGAAAATAGTGTAATAATCCCAAACATTACTGAACGGCTTATCGCCCGTCCTTTCCAGTATATAACTCCTAATCCCCTCGTCGGGAATTTTTTCTCTAAAATCTTTTTCGGAGAACATAATCAGTCCTTGCAGATAATTTCGGCTATGTGTTCGTAGCGTTTAAGAGCAACGACTTCCAATTGAGTCAGTCCCGATTTTACGGTGCGTAAAATTCCTTCCTGCCACATAAAGCGGTCGATCTTGGGCACACCGAACAAATCGCCGTCAAGCATAGACATGTCGTAGCGGTTATTGCCTCTGTCGAGATTGTCGTTAAACGATTCGATAATCTTCTCCTTTGCGTACTTGGGATAGGAATGCACTCCGTCCCTATCCTCGAGCGACAGCGGCTCCGTAGGAACAACGTTGGGAACGACGATTATTTTTTTGTCCTCGACGTGTCTGTCGAGATTGTTAAGAAATCTGTCCGTGCCCTCGCGGAACTGTTTGGTCGGGCGCATTACGCACACGATATCGTCGGCGCAGTTATTGGAGCCTATGGCGGTCAGCTGGTCGCCCACCGCGGAATCGAACAAAATACCGCAGCAATTGTATTCGTCGCACAGTCTTACGAATTCGTTCATCTTGCTCAAGAGCTCGGGAGAATCGTAATTGCTTCCCGCACCCAGCTGAGCGTCAGGCTTGGCGGGCAGGCAAAGTATTGTTCTCGGGTCCTTATCGAACCAATCGCCGACCGGACAAAGATGTCCGAAAAGCCTGTGCTCCTGTATCGGAGTGTCGTCGTCGTCCGTAGGGATACTGCCGTTACTGCCGAACAAGGACTGAACGCTGTAATCGTCTATGTATTTATGATTTTGAATATCGAAGTAAAAGGTTATTCCGCAGCTGTCGATGTCCATATCCACAAGGATAAGCGGCGTTTCGGGCGTCGCACCCAGCTTGTCGGCAAGATAAGGAACTACGTTTATAGCGAGCGTACTGCGCCCCGCCCCGCCTTTATAGGAAAAGAAAGATATTTTTTTCATTGTATGTTAATCACTCCTGTTATTTTTCGTCGCCCTGCGGTTTTTTATCCGTTTGCAGCATTTGGCGCAAACCGCGGTATCCTTTCGTTTTTACAAAGTCGCTGTTCTGCGATTCGACTATTTGCTGTAAATAGTAACGCAAAACCTGCTTAAAGTCTTTCCCGACGTCCTTTTTAATCGGGGCAAACCGTTTGTCTTTATCTTTGATGACTTCGTCTTCGTAAATGGCGCCGAAAAGCTGTTCGCTTATAAGAGCCATGATAAGCTCGTGAATGCTCTCCTCGAATAATCCCGCCGCCTCGTTCTCGCCCGTCTCGCTCTGCGCGTCGCTTGCGGCGCCCTTGGCGCGCCTTACGCCGTCGGCGGCTATACTCGTCGCCATGTCCTTGATTGTGTCGGTAAGGATTTTGGCTATACGGTCCTGAACGGCTTTATAGATAAACTCGTTTAACGCTTTATTGAGGGGGTCGTTGTCGATTTGGTCCTGCTTTTCTCGGACTTGCTCTACCAATCGGCCAATCTCCTCCTTCATGACTTCGGCCTCTCTTATTTTCTCGTCGAGGCTGTGCTGGAGCTCCCTTATTTTACCCGTTTCCGTTAACTCGGTCAGGTAGTCCGCCTTTGCTTTTTCTATGCGCTTGTTGTTTTCCCTCGCGTTTTTGGAGTATTTCGATTCGTACTCCTCGTAATACTGGAAGAAGTCGCTTAACGCACTGATAAAGTAATAGTTACTGGAGGAGGAATAGCCTTCCTTTTCCCAAACCCACAATGTTTCGCCTTTTTCCACGACCCTTCGTTCGAGTATCTGCTCGAGATAGAGCTGCATGTCGTACTGCGGGTAGCGGATAACGAATTGGCTCATCGAGGTCTTTGTCTTAACGAGAAGCGGCATCAGCGAAAACGCGCGGATACGCGCACGGCGCAATTCGTTTATCTTTTCCTCCCTCTCGGCCGTGGAGAAGTTTTCCTCGAATGCGGGAATAAACTCGTTTACTTTATAAGCCTTGCCCTTGCTGTTTATGCTTTTGTACATCTGGTATACGCTCTCGTAGCCCAGTCGAAGGGTGTCGCGCATCTCGTCGTATTCGGCAAGCGCCTTGTTGTACTCCTCGGAGTTGTTAAGGGTGTAATAGTTTATTCTGTCTTCCGCCTCCTCGTCGAGACCGGCGTTAATGACCATGTTTATAATAAAGACGGAGTTAAACAGAGCGTCGCTGGACGTGCTTTGTACGATAGCGTCCTCGGAGACGACGTTTGCAAGGTTGGCGGAGAAAAATTTATTCCTCAGCCTATCCTTTGTAAGATTCCATACGCACCGCGCCGTCTGCTGGCACAAGTCCTCGAATTTGGCGTACAACGAGGTTTCCTTGTCGAGGACGGGGCCCGTGCCGTTGACAAGCTCGAAAAGCTCCTTTTCTCTTTTTATCTCGCTGCCGTTAGCCGTGTACTTTTCGATACTCTCCCTGTTGGTTTCTTCAATCTGACCCTTCTTTGCCGCTATCTCCTCGGAAAACTCTTCCTCTCTTCCCAAAAACGCCTCGTCTATCTTCGCTTTAACAAACTCGGTCTCGGCGTATTTTATAACGTTTTCGAAGGTAGTAAAGATGTCTATAAGCACCTCGCTTACTACAAACGTATAGTATAGCGACGGATCGGTTTTTTCCTCCCTGAGAGTTCCGCCCGTATAGTTCCAACCGCAACGGAAAGTACCCTCTTCCTCGGTGTCGAGAAAGCTGTCGATTATATACTTAAGACCGTACTTAAACAGCTCGACAAACCGCTCCTTGCGCTCCTGACCGACGTCGAAGTTTTTCTGAATTATCAGGCGGAACACGCTGCACGCGCAGGAAAGGAACCAAGTAAGCGTATCGGTGTAATGATCTTCGTCAAAAACGTGGCTGTCCGGCAAGTACGGAGTCGCGTCGAAGTGGTTTTTCTTTTCGCCGTCGACCAGCTCGAGAATGCTGTCCAAAATCTTAAGCAGCATCTCCTTATCCTTGTTATAATCGACGTTAAAATCCTCGATAAGGATTGCGAGCGCCTGAAATCCTTGCAGCTGAGAGAGTATGCCCTTTTTTACAAGCTCCTCGGAAAACGCAAAGACAAGATTATCGTCTTTTTTCTTGGTTAGCTTTTTATTATACTCGAGAAGGTTTTGGTAAATTACTCTGCCGATTTCTTCCTTGTCTCGGTAAGTATAGCACCATTCCTCCTTGCCAGTTGCAACCTCTTGCAGAACGGCGCTTAAGTCCTGAATCTCTTTTCTTGTTTTCGAATCGAGGTTTATTCTCTTTAACTTATCCATTCCTATCAACACTCCTTAATGCTAACAAGTTTATCTTTATGTACCGCTATTACGGGACGAACACCTTTCTTTACCGATATAACGAATCCCTTTTTGTGTTCTTTCCCGTCGCAGTACGTTTTTTGCCACTTATCCAAAAGCCCCTTTCCGTCGATCCACCAGTGACTGCGGTAAGGGTCGGGCGCCGGGTACAAGCTGAGCGAATGCGGGTTTTGATTTTTTTCTATATCCGCCTCGGTCATAAGCCTGGGCCCGTCGAGCAAAAGCTCCTGCTGCTCTTTTGAAAACGCCATTTGCTTAAAATCGGCAAGAATCGGATTTACGCTTGCTCCGCCGCAGGAAGCTTCGACAATCTCGCTGCACAACAACACGGCGCGGTCGTCCTCGACGTATAAAAGCTTCCACAAAAGCGGGCGTGTGGTGTAATTCTGCCCGTCTTTGTAAATATAAACTTCGTCCGTTTTGGTAACAATCTGTCCGTTGCCTTCGCCGTGCGGGAGGGGAAGCGGGCACTGCTTGTCTATGTACCTTCCGAATTTAATACACCCCGTATCGCGGGAGATGATTCCCGCTTTTTCAAGCTCACCGACAACCAAGCCGACGTCGTCCACAAGCATATACGGTCTTGCGATTTCCTGATATATCTTTTCGATGTAGTCTTGAGAGCTCACTCTCATAACGCAAATTTTTTCGTCCTGGAACAATTCGTCAAACAGCTCGCGGAATTCCTTTGTGAGAGTAGGAATCCTTTCGGGCGACGATTCCGTCGCTTTTTTTATGGCTTCTATAAAAATATCCGTACAAGACTTGCCGTCGATATTAACCGACCAGTAGCCTAATTTATCGTCCGAGGCAAGCCTCTCTTTTACGATTTGCCGTTCGAGATGCACCGCTTTGCTTATGTAAGAGTTTTTTGAATTATAAAAAAGCACGCCTTTACAATTGGCGTGGGACAGCTTTTCCCTTGCAATTTCCTGCCAATTATCGCCTACGCGCATGTTTGCGTCAAACCAAACGCGCACGCCCAGCTTTTGGAGTGCGAGCACGTCCTCTTCCACAATCTCCGTATCCAAATGGCTGTAACTGACAAAGACGAAATTGCCTGCCAATATTTTTTCTTCTGTCATAAATCCCTCGTGTTTTCGGAAAGTAGCGCAAAATCGTTTTATTATAGCATACAACCCCGCTTTTTGTCAATAATTAAACCCGAACTACTTACCTGCTATTTGCGGGCTTTACTTTTTAACCGATATATGTTATAATATTTATACGGATAAAAAATGCGGTATCGGGGTTTTCGGTTTCGGTTATTTTTTGCATTCGTCAAGTTTAAAGGGAGGTGCCGTATGAAAAAACGCGTCAAGCTGAGACACCGTTTCTTTTTTGCTGCGGCGCGCCCGATTGCGCGAATAGTTGCGCGCAAGTTCCACTTTAAGACGAAAGTTGCCAAGCTTCCCAAAAACCAAAACTACCTGATACTGTCCAATCACCAAGGCTATCTCGACCCGCTTTTCCTCGCACTCACGATAAAGCGCCCCATATACTTTGTTACGACCGACGTTTTGTATTCGCAAAAACTGCACTCCCGCCTTATCTTTCACTGCTTCGGGCCGATAACAAAGCGCAAAGGCTTTGTCGACCTCGCCTGCGTTCGCGCCATGTGCGATACCGCAAGGCAAGGCGGAAGCATTGCCGTATTCCCCGAAGCCAACCGCGCCTGGAACGACAGTCAGTTTTACATCGACAAGGCGGTGGTAAAGCTCGTCAGGCTTATAAAGCTTCCCCTTATTTTATACAACATTCACGGCGGCTACGGCGTCCAGCCGAGATGGAGCAAAGCGCTCAGAAAAGGCAGTCACACGGGCGAGATTAAAGAGATTATCTCTTGGGAAGATATTTCCGCCATGACCGACGACGCGCTGTACGAAAAAATCGTTACCGCGCTGAAAGTAATCGACTCGGACAGCGGCGAGCTGTATAAATCCAAAAAGCGCGCCGAATACCTCGAACGCCAGCTTTTTGTCTGTCCCAAGTGCTTATCGCTGTCAACGCTCCGCTCGCACGGTAACGACGTAAAATGCGACAGTTGCGGCCTTACCGTCACCTACGGGGAAAACTTGCACCTCTCCTCGCCCGACCCCGACTTTAAATTCGACAAGGTGGTTGATTGGTACGAGTTTCAACAAAACTTCGTCCGCAACTATGACGTTGAGGACGGCGAGCTGTTTTACGACGACGGAATAAAGCTGTACGACAAAACAGAAAAAAAGCGTGTGCTTATAGCGGAGGGAAAGCTTACTTTATCAAAGGAAAGCCTTACCGTCGGCAGTAAAAAGTTCCCAACGTCCGATATTTTCGGCGCGACCGCACAGGACGGGAACAAGTTCACGTTCGGAATGGATAACAGGTCGTACTTGGTCGTAGGCGGCGACCGGTTTAACAGTATAAAATACCTTTTGTTTTTCAATAGGCTATGCAAAAAGATTTCGGAAAAAGGAGGCGACAAATATTATGGGCTTTACCCCGACCCTAATCGGCGTTAACACTCTGCCGACAGTAGCGCTACTATCCGTGGATTCGTTCGCCGACACGCCGGTATGGTCGGTGCTTATTCAGATATTCGTTCTGATAGGCGCGCTTCTTATCGGCAACGTTCTTCGTCGTGTTATCCCGTTTATGCGGAAAAGTCTTGTTCCGTCCGCGCTGCTCGGCGGAACGATTGTTCTGCTGTTAAAGCTGATTCCCGCAGTCGACAAATTTATTTCCAACGACATAATGGAAATAATTACATATCACTGCCTTGCGCTCGGTTTTATCGCGACGGCGCTCAAAAAGAACAACGGCAACAGACGGACGACCACAAAAGCCATTTTGGAATCGGGCGTGCTTCAAGGCGGCGCGTACTCGCTTCAAGCGTCAATCGGGCTTGCGGTAACGATTATTCTTTCCGTTACGGCGGGCTTCCCCTTGGCGGCGGGCGGAGTACTGCTTGCGCTCGGCTACGGCCAGGGCACCGGTCAGGCGCTTAACTACGGCAAGATTTACGAAACGGAATACGGCTTTTCGGGCGGCACCACGTTCGGACTGTCCATTGCCGCGATAGGCTTTTTTGTGGCGTCGGTCGTGGGCGTCGTGTACCTTAATATTTTAAGAAAGCGCGGCAAGCTGAAAGTAATATCGTCCGAGGACCGCGTCGAAAAGCACAGATTGGAGGACTTTGTTTCCGCTAACGAGATTCCCAACGCCGAGTCGGTGGACAAGTTTACAATCAACTTCGGGCTCGTCCTTCTTATCTACGCGATAGTGTTCGGAATAATGAAGCTTGTAAACGTCAATCTTATTTGGGGCTTTAACTTCCTTTTGGGCTCCCTTCTCGCTCTGCTTGTAAGACTGCTTCTTAACTTCCTTTCGAAAAAGAAAGTTATAAAGCGCGAGCCGACCAACAATTACCTTTTGGACAGAATAAGCGGCTTTATGTTCGACATGATGATAATCGCGGGCGTGGCGGCAATCGACTGGAACAAGTTTTCGTCGCTGTGGTGGCAGCTTGTTATAATCTGCACGCTTGGCGCCGTCGCGACGTTTGTCTACATACGCCTTGTCTCCAACAATATCTATAAAGGCTACGAGCACGAAGGGTTTATTTCGATGTTCGGAATGATGACGGGAACGGCGAGCAACGGAATGATTCTGCTCCGCGAAATCGACCCCAAGCTCGAAACCCCCGCCTCGTCCAACATGGTGTATTCCGGCTTACCGGCAATAGCGTTCGGCGGCGGACTGCTGCTGCTGTTAAACTACTGTCCGAACGGACTGACCGAATCATTAATCACACTAGCGGTACTCGTCGTCGCAACAGTCGTATTTAACATAATACTGTTTAGGAATAAAATCTTTAAACGACGAAAAAAAGCGAACGTATCCGCCGATACGGAACAGACCGCCGATGGCGCGGATTCCGCCGAAAAAATCGACGCGGATACGGATACCGAGAAGGCGGCGGAAACAACCGAAACGGAAGAATGCGCCGCGGTAGAGCAAGATTGCTCTTCCCCTCTCGACGAGAACGTGCAAGAATAACCGACGTAAAAAAGACCGCTTAAATGGTGTATTTCATAGGGATATATCCGTGGACGAGAAAGCCCACTACACTTCGGGAACGAAGTATAGTGGGCTATACTTTAATTTAACAAACTAATTATTAGTGATATTTTTAGCCTAACTGCTAAAAGTGATATTGCTTGCTACGCAAGCAGTGATATTATATTTGCCTTAAACTTCGCGGTAGCGAAATATCACTCGCCGTAAGGCGAATATCACTACAAAGTAATATCACTTGCCTTTAGGCAAATATAACTAAAGGTGTTTGCGATTCGAGGAGTAAATTTGCTTGCTTGCAATAGCAAATTTGCGACGAAGACAAAATCGGTATTATACCGTGTCGGTACAATACCGATTATATTCCCTATCGCAAACACCACAACCGAGCGGCCTTTTTATTTTAAAAAGGTAGGGATTCTTCGCTTCGCTCAGAATGACAAAAGAGTAGTATGATTTTTGCTCAGAATAACCTTCGCTTGTTGCGTAGAACAAGAAAAAGTAAAACTATCGACATGCTATGTTTTTTGTCATCCTGAGGCTCTGCCGAAGGATTTTGACCTTATTCACTTCTTCACTATTACTTTTTACTTTTTATGCTCGCACCGATTTTACAGCGCTCTTATGCTTGCGATAGGCGGTTTGCGCGAATACACGCTTACGGGGATAACCGTGGAAACGACGGCGGTGACAAACGCAATGGCGAAGATAGATATTACGGACAGCGGGCCGAACAGGAATATGCTTACGCTTAGCCCTACGCTTTGCGCCAGGAGTATGTTAAGAACAAGACACGCCGCAAGCGTATTTAACGTCGCAACCGCAAAGCATATAAGCGCGATTATAAACGCTTCCGAAATGAATATCTTAAACACGTCGACGGTACGCGCGCCGATAGCGCGAAGTATGCCTATATCGCGTTTTTTGGCGGAGATGGACGCCGAAATAAAGTTGAACATAAGAAGGAAGGCAAACAGCGCAAGCACCGAGCCCATTATAATAAACACAAGCTCGAGCGTGTCCGCAATGTATATAATCTGGTTAAGCTGTTCCATTATGGAATTTTTGATTTCGATTGCGGAGTCGTCCTCGCCGGCAACGCCGTCCATGTTTAAAAACTTTTCTATAAGTGCGCGCGACCCGTCGTACGGGATAAGAATGTTGCTTATAAACGCGTCGGCGCTTTCCTCGTACTTGGTCGATCCGGAAGTATAATAATACGGTTGCTTGTAAAACACGTCGTACAAGTCCTTACCGAGGTAGCAGCTTGCATTGGCGTTTTCCTCGAAGTACGCGACGATATTAACCGCCTTATCGCCTACGGTGTTGCTGTTCATATAAAACGCCACTTCGGCGCCTATCTCTTCAAGGCAGTCATGCGCGAAGGAAATTGCGCTTTTTATCTCCTCGAACGCGGGCTTGTTATCGTCGTTGTACCACATAACGCTGTCGAGCTTTATGCGAGGGTTAATGCTCGCAAGCACCGCTTCGTAGCCGCGGTACCACTCGTCGTAGGCATCGGGATCCCTGCCCCAGTCCGGCTGGGGATACTTTTCTCGGTATTCCTCGTCGGCGACCGCCTGCGCATTTAAAATCTTGCGGTACCGTACGAACGAAACGGGCACGGTGTCGGCCCACGCCGCCTCGGCGTACGCCTCACGGTCCGCGTTATGTTTTCTCAGCGCCGCATAGTACGCTTCGTAGTCGTAGCTTTGTCCGTCATCATTGAGGAAGTCCCAAAGATTCGGTTCGGGAACAATGTAGTCATACTCTTCGAGGGCTTTCTCGTACACGTCGCCGGGTCTGTTTGCCGCGTCCTCTATACTCGAAAGAATGTGTCTGTAAAACGACATAAGGTGATAAGAGCTTATCGCCGCCTCGCCGTTACCTACGGAAGTTTTCTTGTTGCCGTCAAGCCCGTAAATGTCGAGAACCTTACCCTCGTACTTATTATAATAGTTTAGGTACGTTTCGACGTTATCGTTTTCGCTTCTTCCGGCAAAATCGGCGTGCAAATTGGAAATATCTTCGCCGCTGTTAAAAAACACACCGTCGTAGTCGATTGAATCACCTACTCGGTCCGCGGCGTATTTAAACGTATTCTCGGTTACTGCCGCGACCATATACAGACCGTTTCGATTTTCGTTATACCACGACCACATGGAATACGAATTATCCGGCTGTTCCCCGCTGTCCGCCGCCTCTTTAAGCGCTTTGCAGTCGGAAGGGGTATCCATGCCCTTAAACACGCCTACTATTTTGTATTCCGTATCGTCTATGCGCAAGGTAACCGGCCGCGCGGCGGTGTATAGCAAATCGTCGTAGTCGTTGAGCGTAAGCGCGGTATTGTCCTTGCCGTATACAAACCTGCTGCCCGTAGAGCGCACCGCGTCGAACATAAAGTCGGTTACGGCAAGCTCGTCGTCTTCGGTCGGCATTCTTCCCGCCAAAAGCTTAAGCTTGTCGCTTGCCGGAATTAATCCGTTTATGCTCTCCGAATAGAAGTTCCTTGCGGTGTTGCTCAGACTGAGATTGTTTATTACCAACCAACACGAAACAACGGGGATTGCACCCTCGTACTTTTTAGCGTATTCCTCGTATTCTTCCATTGTAAATCTCGTGTCTTGAGAGTAAACATAGCTGTCGCCGTCGCTGTACGTGTAGGTAACGTAGTACACCTTGCCGAGCGAAACATATTCTATATCCGAGTCGATAAACGACTGAACGCTCACCTCGTGCCCGTCGAAAAGCATCAGCGTGGAAGCAAGCCCGAAAAGCACAAACGCGATTATCGAAAGAATAATGGTAAAAACAAGCCTAACCGGTCTTGTTTTAAGGCTTGAAGCGCCCATTCTTATGGCGTGCTTAACGGGAAGGTGCGAGCGTATAAGCTGTTGCGGCTCGTACTGCTTGACGGGCGGCTGCTCGCCTATGTTCTTAAACGTACCGATATCAAGCTCGGGACTGTCGTCGCGGAGCTGCGCTATCCTCTCGCGCGAGGTTGAAATTATAGCCGATCCGCCCGACTTAGCCAAAAAGCTTTTAATACTTACCAAATCCTCGTCGGTAAGAGCGGAGCCGTTTGTTACGCACACCGTGTCGGTGCCGAAAAAGCGAACGTTCCGCTCTGCCGCCACCTCGTCTCTCGTCTGGTCGGATATTACCTTGCCGTCTTTAAGCTCGATTATGCGGTCGCCGTACTGCTCGGCAAAATCGCGGTCGTGCGAAACGACGAGTACAAGCTTTTGCTTGGACAGCTTTTTGAGCGTGTCGAAAACCTGCTGACCGGTCTTGCTGTCGAGCGCGCCCGTCGGCTCGTCCGCCATGATGATCTCCGGCTCTTTAACAAGCGCACGCGCAATCGCGACGCGCTGCTTTTGCCCGCCCGAAAGCGTGTTGGGCTTGCGCGAAGCGAAGTCGGTCAAATCGACGTCGGCAAGGATTTTGTCGATAGTCTCTTGGTCGGGCTTTTTGTTTTGAAGCTCGAGCGCGAGCGCGATGTTTTGCGCTACGGTAAATTCCTCCAGAATGTTGTATTCCTGAAACACAAAGCCGACGTAGGTATTGCGGTAGCTGTCAAAGTCCTGAGCGGTAAAATCCTTACTGCTCTTGCCCTTTATTATTATTTCGCCCTCGTCCATGCGGTCGAGTCCGCCGCACACGTTAAGTAGCGTGGACTTACCGCTGCCCGACTTACCGAGTATAAACACCATTCCCGTTTCGGGAAAGTTAAGCGACACGTCGTCCAAAGCCTTGGTCACCGCGCCGTTTTTGGTTTTGTATTCCTTTTTTAGATGTTTTACTTCTAACACGAAACCACCCCCTTTGCAAAGAGTTGAGGTATTTTAACACGCTGAATTTTTTCTGTCAATTACACCTGTCTAAAATATCGCACTTTTATGTCTGTCAGTGTGTGCGGAAATGTACAGTAAACCTGCCTATTTCAGCCTAACGAATGAAACAGGGAGCTTAGTATTCGTACATTTTAATAACACACAAAACCGTTCTTTTGTTGCGTTAATTTAGAATTGTGATAAAATTTTTTTGATTACTTTTTTTCATGCTTGAGCTGTTCGGTCTCGCGCAAAAACTCGTTGTGTTTTTCCATCTGCACTCTTACTATCTGGCACACGACCGACGCTATTGTAAACAACAGGATAACCGAGAGGAATATTACGGAAAGTGTTCCGTAAGTCACAATGCTACTTTCCTTAAAGGAAGCCGTCAACATAAAAATCGCCAGAATTGCGTAAATAACATAAATTAAAAAGAACGCGGAATTAACGTTGCCCGCAAAGGTCGCCCCAAGCGAATCCGTGCTCTTACGTCTGCCAAACGCACCTCTAACACACGAAATAATCGCAAGCACCGCAAAGCCCGTTCCAATCGTAAGCGCAATACAGTAAACAACAGGCACTCCCTCGTATCCTTTAAACGCGTCGGCTGAATGCGCCGTGCTAATTGACGAAACGAATGTCACAATAAGCACAGCTACGGCAAACAGAAAGAAAATACCGTAAAGAATTACCGGCACATATTTGAGCGCGGCGTAAAACTTATATCCCTTTACTTCCGTGAGCGATTCGTTCACGCCTTTGGAAGGCTCGATTTCATTTTTGACGTTCGACATTTTCCCCTCTCGGCAAACAAGATGAAATACGAGAATTAATCGTATTCTTTTATCCATATTGTATACGAAATATTCTCGTATGTCAACAATTCTACGAAATATTCTCGTATAATTTTAATATGGAAAAAAGCGAAAACGCAAAACAACATAGCGATGCCGAGACGCTTTCCGACTGCGTGGGGAAGAGAATTAAGACCGTGCGGCTGGAAGGCGGTCTGTCGCAAGCCCAGCTCGGCGAAAAGCTGTCGGTGTCGCAAGATACCGTGTCGCTGTGGGAAACGGGCAAAAGCATACCGACCGCCGAGTACATTGTGGCGGTGTGCAGGCTATTTTCGGTGTCGTCCGATTACCTTTTGGGGCTGTCCGAATATTGAATTAAGAGGCGACATTCTTTTAACCGCAATTTAAAAGCGCACCGCTCGGCGCGCTTTTTCTTTTAATATATGTCGTGGTCTATTCCTCGGTTTCGTAGTAATAAGAATAATCGATTCCTTTTATAAACAGCTCTCTGTCGTCGATTTCGTCCGTAAGCGCGTCCCGAATAAGGTCAAGTATTTTACTGCCGTCCACCGGGCTTTTTTCCATTGCGGAAAGATACGCCATGGCAATAGGTCTATGCGTTTACTGTTGTAGCACAAAAAGATTATTTCCGCAACATGTTGGCGTACTCATACATAATAAGCGTTTTTAGTGAATTTTTTGCACAATTTAAAAACCAACGTCTAAAATGCGCGTGAAATTTGTTGCTTTTTATCGCACAAAAATGATACAATCAAACTAATGAAAAGAGTATTGCTTAAATTAAGAGAAGCGCTGTTTTCGGTACTTCCCATAACCGCGATAGTGTTTATCCTCGCCGCCACTCCGCTCGTCAATCTTTCGAGCACGGAGCTAATAGCCTTCGGCGTCGCGGCGGTTGCGCTTATCGTCGGAATCGGACTGTTCAGTCTGGGTGCCGATCTTGCAATGATGCCCATGGGCGAGCACATAGGCGACGGTCTTACAAAGTCCAAAAAGCTGACCGTGCTTTTAATCGTGTGCTTTGTTATGGGCGTACTCATAACGGTTGCCGAGCCCGATCTGTCCGTGCTTGCCGAACAGGTGTCCGAGGTTATGAACAACCTCGTTCTCATTATAACCGTAGGAGTCGGCGTAGGACTTTTCCTACTCCTTGCAGTAATTAAAATAATATTCCGTAAGGATTTGTCCGCCCTACTCCTCTTCTTTTACATGGTGGTTTTCGCGCTCGCCGCACTGCTTATCGAGAGCGGCAAAAACGACTTCCTTGCGATGTCGTTCGATTCGGGCGGCGTGACGACGGGACCTATTACCGTTCCGTTTATAATGTCGCTCGGCGTAGGCATAGCAATGACTATCGGCGGAAGGGACAGCAATCAAAACAGCTTCGGTCTTGTCGCGATGTGCTCTATCGGACCTATTATCGCGGTGCTTGCGCTGTCGCTGACCGCCAAGGGCGATCTTACCTACACCGTGCCCGACTACTCCGTACAGGAATCGTTAAGCCACGTCGGCTTGACGCTCGGCGAAACGGCGCTCAACGTGCTCCGCGCGCTCGCGCTTATCGTCGCGTTTTTCCTCGTACTTCAGTTCACCGTGCTAAAGCTGCCCAAACAGAAAATTATCGCGATAATAATCGGTATCACGTACACCTTCGTCGGGCTTGTTATTTTCCTGACCGCGGTCGAAATAGGCTTTATGCCCGTCGGCTTCAAGATTGGGAGCGAGCTTGCCGAAAACCGCGTCGCGCTCGTAATAATCGGACTCGGGCTCGGCATGGTGACGGTGCTTGCGGAGCCGGCTATCCACGTGCTCAACAAGCAGGTCGAGGAGATAACCGAGGGCGGCGTTACCAAAAAGGAAATGCTTATCGCGCTGTGTATCGGCGTCGGGCTCGCTATCGCCATGGCTACGCTCAGAATTATCTTTAATTTCTCGGTGCTGTTCTATCTTATCCCCGGCTACGCGATATCGCTCGGACTGTCATTTTTCGTACCCAAGATTTACACGGCTATTGCGTTCGACTCGGGCGGAGTGGCAAGCGGTCCGCTCACGTCCAGCTTTATTCTCCCGCTTGCTATCGGCGCGTGCTCGGAAATCGCGCCGGACAGTATACTTTCGCTTGCTTTCGGCGTGGTCGCGCTCGTTGCGATGATCCCGCTTATTACCATACAAGTGCTCGGCTTTAAGGCGGTCGTTTCCCAAAAGGCGCGCAGGAGAATTATAATGAACAGAATTCTCGCCGCAGACGACGAACAGATTATAAACTTCTCGTGGGAGTGATGCCGTGAAACTGAGAAAGTCCGTCCTTAAAAAAATACAGGAATCGATCGAGCGCAAAACCAAGGAAGCGCTTGCCGAGCTCCGCGCGCAAAAAGCCGCCGCCGAACAGAAAAAGAAAAAGAGCGGCACGGCTAAACCGAACAAAGCGCCTGCCAAAAAGACCAAAAAGGCAAGCGATATCGACGGGCTCGAGCTTTTGTTTATAATAGTCAATCCCGGCAAGGCGGAGTATTACATCGACCTTATGGAATCGTTCGAGGTAAACATGCTGCTAACCGTGCACGGCGCGGGCACCGCGGACAAACACACGCTCGAGCTTTTCGGCTTAAACGACTCGGACAAGGCGGTAATTATAGGCGTCATACGAAAGTCCAAAATAAAAGACGCGCTGTACACGCTCGACCAAAAATTCAAGACGATTAAAAACGGCAAAGGCATAGCGTACACCGTTCCGCTCACCGGCGTTATAGGCACGCTCATTTACGGGTTTTTGAGCAATAACAGAAAAATGGTAAAGGAAAACTCCGAGGAGACTAAGAAATGACCGATTACGAACTTATAGTATGTATAGTAAACGCGGGCTTCTCCGAAACCGTCATGGCCGCCGCAAAGGAACAAGGCGCGCGCGGCGGTACCGTTATCCATGCCCGCGGCACCGCGGCAAAGGAAGCGGAGGAAATTTTCCACATAACCGTTCAGCCCGACAAGGAAATCGTTTTAATAGTCGTGCCGAATAACATCCGCGACGCCGTGCTCCACGCAGTGTATCAACAGGCGGGGCTTAAAACGGCGGGTCAAGGTATCTCCTTCTCCATGCCGGTAACCAACACCGTCGGACTCTCGTCCGCGCCCGTCGTCCCCGCGCAGACGGAAAAGGAAAAGACAAAAGACGATAAGGAAGAAAAAGCAAAGGACGGGTCGGAAAAAACAAAGCACAACGAAAAAGAAAAAGCGAAGCCCGCCGCGGAAGATTCCCCGCCCCCTGCGGAAAAGACTTCGGAAGAAACCGTAAACTGATTCTAACCCGAACGATAAAAATATAAAACCGCAAACAAAAAAACGCTCGAATATCCCGAGCGTCTTTTTTTGTTTGATTGTTAGATGGGCAGTACGCGCAAAATGTGTTTGCTGACAATCATCAGAATAAGGTCGACTATCCAAAGAATAAAGCCGAGTCCGATGACGCGGATAATGCCCGCAAGAATCTTCCCTTCGGAAAAACGCGTAATAAAGCCGAAAAGCCACGCAGTAAAGGGAATAATCGCAAGTATAAGACTTACAATGTAAGGGAGTCCGAAATAATCTCCGCCTTTCCTCTTTGCCATATCACTGTTACCTCCTTTTTTATTATATGTATTATACCACACAAAATATGAAAAAGCAAGGGTTATTTCGATTTCTTTTACTATTGTTTGAATTGTGCAAAGTCTGTATTTTAAATGTCGCCGCTTGCGCCGACGCAAGCACTTCCGCTCTGCATATTTTTTCCAAAAATCGACAAAATAATAGCAAGGAGGGAAGGACAATGAACAAGTTGACATCGGGCGAGATAGCGCCCAAGACCGGCGAGTACAGTATTGTAACCGATAAAGGTCGAAAGGTCGGCACTGTTCGCGTCAAAAAGGGCAACAGAATGCCTCCGACGCAGCATGCGGGCAGTCACTTCGAGATCGACGAGTAAAATATAGTTCGATCCCAACAACAAAAAAGAGAGCCTATGGAAAAACTCTCTTTTTTGTTTGCCGTTTTTTTGCTTCCGCTATTTTATTTCCCTATTATACAGCGCGACGATCTCTTCCAGTCTCGGCGTATTTTCCACTCCGCCGCGCTTTGTTACGGATAAAGACGCGGCGCGAGTCGCAAAGCCGCAAGCCTCCTCGAACGAATACATTCCGACGTGGGGATACGTAAGCGCAAGCGCGCCCACAAAAACGTCGCCCGCGCCCGCCTCGTCCACCGCCGTCACTTCGGGCGAATGAACGTGCGACGACACGTATTCTCCGTCCGATACGGCGGCGCCGTCGTCGCCGAGGGTAATCGCAACGCACTGCACGCCGCGGCGGTTAAAGTACCTTACGATATTCATTTGCGCGCGGAAATCGCTCGGCGCTATTCCGGTGACCGCCTCGGCAACCGCCCTGTTCACCACAACGACGTCCACGTTATAATATAGGTCGTCAGGCAGCTCTACCGCGTTTGAAATATTCAGTATAGTCGTCATACCGAGCGAGCGAGCTTTAGAGAGCGCAAACATGACTACGTACAGCGGCACCTCGAGCTGACAAATAAGGGTGTCCGCGCTTGTGGCGCCGCCAAGCGCCTCGTCGACGTCCGTTTTGGTTACCGACGAGTTGGCGCCGTTATAAATTATCGTGCGGCGCGCGCGGTCCGTGGTGCAGTTTACCGTCATGCCCGTCGTGCGGTTTGTCTTTTGCACAAACTCGGTGTCGACGTCAAGCTCATTCAGCTTGTCCACGAGCATGGCTCCCACCGCGTCGTTACCCACGCGACCGATCAGCTTGACGTGTTTTTTATCGCTGTCGTCGCGCTTGCTTATCCTCGAGATAGCTATCGCTTGGCATGCGCCCTTTCCGCCGATTACGACGGAGCACGCGTCCGCAACGGCGGGATCGCTGTTTTTGGGAAGCTTTTCCACCTCGAGCGTTATGTCGTTTCGTATACTGCCGAGCACGTATATCATTGTTTCACCTCGCTACCCTGCCGGTCGGTAGTCTTATCCTTTTCGTCGGAGACGGTTTCACCCTCTCCCTCGTTAGCGGGAGAAATCTGCAAGCTTTCGCCGCGGTGCTTTTTTTCGCGCGAGCGGCGGCGCTGCTCCTCCGCAATTTTTTCCATTGCCTCCCGCTGTGAGCCGGACGGAGACTTTATGGAGAACGCTATGTTGGTAAGGTGGTCGGCGATACGCTCGAGCGCGCTTATTATGGAATAGAAATGCGTTCCCGTCTCGACGCTACAGCCGCCCGCGTTAAGCCGAGCGATATGGTTGTAGCCGAGCAACCGCTTCGTCATGTCTATCTCGCGCTCGCGCTCCGCAAAATCGTTAAGCTTGTCGACGGCGTTATTCTCGAATATAAGCATCGCCTCGTCGAACATCGCCATTACCTTGTCGTACATATCTTCAAGCTCGTCGCGCGCGTCCTGCGTAAAGATGCAGTCGGTTTTGTTCATCTCGTCGGCGGTTTCCACAAAATTTTCGGCGTGGTCGGCGATACGCTCGATATCGCTGACTACGTGGAAAAGAGAACCGACAAATTTTTCGTCCGAGCGGGTAAGCTGTTTGGACGAAAGCTTAATAAGATACTTAGCAACGCCCTTATTAATAAAATTAATCCGTTCCTCGTCGCGCTTTATCGCCGCCATCTCGGATATGTCGCCAGTAAGCAGCGCCGCCATTGCACGCTTAAGATTGGTCTTTGCCATATCGCCCATGTGGTCGACCTCGCGCTTAACCTGCGCAACCGCAATAGCCGGGGTCTGCAAAAACCTGTCGTCTATGTAATACATGTGCGGAGCGTCGTCGTCGCCGCCGCGCTTGTCGGGAACGACAAGCTCCGCAAACTTGACTATAAGCTTGACGAACGGCAGGAGTATAAGCGTAGTGAAGAAGTTAAAGAAGAAGTGGAACATAGCCACCTGAAACTCCGGCTGCGGGAACATCGTTTGAAGCAGCCACACCACACCCTCCGACAGCGGCCAAAGAACGGCGGTAAAAATTACGGTGCCTATTATTTTATCGGTAAAGTGAATGACGGCTACGCGCTTTGTGTTGGAATTTCCGCCGAGCGAGGCAAGAAGCGCGGTAAAGCACGTTCCGATATTGCTGCCGAGCACTATAAACAGCGCGCAGTCGAGGTTCATTGCGCCCGCGCCCACCATGGTGACGAGTATGCCCGTTACCGCCGACGACGACTGGATAAGCGCCGTAAACACAAGCCCCACAATAATAAGCAGCAACGGAAAGTCGATGCTCGTAAAAACGTTTATCATTGCTTCGGAAATCGCGGGTATCTTAAACGCGTCGCTCATAAGGCTTAAGCCCACGAATACCATACCGAGTCCGCCGAAGATGTAGCCGATATTTTTCCACTTTTCCTTTTTGAGGAACATTACCATCGCCGCGCCCACAAACGTAAGCACGCCGAATATCGGCGCTACGGGGAACGCCGAAAACGCGGCGAGTAGACCGGTTACCGTCGTTCCTATATTTGCGCCCATTATGATGGCGGTCGCCTGGAACAGCGTCATAAGCCCCGCGTTAACGAAGCCCATTACCATTACCGTGGTCGCGGCGGAGCTTTGTATAATTCCCGTTACCGCCGTACCTACGCCTACTCCCGCAAAACGGTTGCCCGAAATCTTGGCAAGCAGCTTTCTTACTCCCTTGCCGGCGGAACGCGAAAGTCCGTCCGACATGAACTTCATACCGAACATAAACACGCCTATGCCCGCAATCAGCGTCAACACGCTTACCGCAATCTCGAAATCGCCCAAACCGCTTTACCCGTTTCCTTTGCGAGAAATTTTTCGCCTACTCGGCTGTATACATTATACATTAAAAACCCAACCATTGTCAACTAATATCTTAAAAGGTAGGTCCCTGTCCTCCCGCCCCGTTCATCATTTTAGCAAAGCGAAGAATACAACCCCTCACCGCCTAACGGCGGAGCTCCCCTTACATATTCACGCGAAGCGTGTAAAGGAGAAAGCGGCGGCGAGGCGCGAGCCGTCGAATGGGGTTAATCTTTACTTTTCTTGCACCATTCCTACGCAGGCGGTTAGGGAGGCGTACGATAATTCATTCCTACCCGCTCCTCTTTTCCCCTAACACGCTTGACAATAAAACCCCGTATATATATAATGGTTGCAATGTGGAAGCTCGCTAAATTTTTAAAAGGCTACGTGCCGCAAGCGATTTTCGCGCCGCTTTGTAAGCTTATCGAGGCGGTCGCGGAGCTTGCCGTGCCTATGATTATTGCCAAGGTCATAGACGTAGGCATAGGCGAGCTTCACGATAAATCGTATGTAATAAAATACTGTATTATAATCGGCGCGCTTGCCGTTTTCGGGTTTATTATATCGGTGACGGGACAGTACCTCGCCTCGAAGGCGGCGCTCGGCTTTGGGACAAAGCTGAGAAGCGCGGCGTTTAAGCACGTAAACAAGCTTCCGCTCTCCGCGTCCGACCGCCTCGGCGGCGCGTCGCTTGTCACTCGGCTTACCGGCGACATTATGAACTGTCAGAGCGCGCTGAATATGTTTTTGCGGCTTGTGCTTCGCGTTCCGTTCGTCGTTATCGGCGCGTTTGTCATGAGCATGATTATCGACCCCATACTGTCGCTTATGTTTTTCGCGATGACGGTTATCCTTACCGCGACGATTTATCTCGTGCTTCATTTCACCCTGCCGCACGTAAAAAAATCGCAAAAAAAGCTGGACGAAATATCTCGGCTGTCGGCGCAGTCGCTTGACGGCGCGCGCGTTATTCGCGCTTTTTCCAAGCAGAACGAAACAAAAGCGGACTTTTTCTCCGCCGCCGATTCCGCCGCTCAAACGAATATCGGCGCGGCAAAAATTTCCGCCCTACTCACCCCGCTCACCTTTGCCGTCGTCAATCTGGCGATAATCGCGGTGCTGTGGTTCGGCGGGATAAAAGTTGACGGCGGCGCGCTGTCCCAAGGTCAAATCGTCGCGCTTATAAACTATCTAACCCAAGCGTTTTTCGTAATCGTAAACATAGGCAACGTGTTTTACGTGTTTACGCGCTCGGCGGCTTGCGGGGTGCGCGTCAACGAGCTTCTCGACACTCCCGTTCCCGAGGACGGCACTCTCGATAAAATCGAAAATACCGAAAAAACCGACATAGCGCTCGAATTCGAAAACGTCAGCTTTGCGTACGACGGCGACTACGACGTTCGCGACATCTCGTTCACGCTCAAAAGGGGCGGCACGCTCGGGATAATAGGCGGCACGGGCAGCGGCAAATCGACGGTTATCAATCTTATAGAAAAATTCTACACGCCGCAAAAAGGCAGAATCCTGTTTTACGGCAAGCCGATAAACGAATACAATACCGACTTTCTGCGCTCCTTTTTCGGGTACGTTCCTCAGCGCGCCGCCATTCTCGCGGGCACGCTCGACAGTAATCTTCGCATTGCGGACGAGTTCGTGACCGAGGAAAGAGAAATCGACGCGCTAAAAAAAGCTCAGGCGAGCGAGCTGCTCGACAAAATCGGGCTCGACGGAGTGATAGCGCAGGACGGCAAAAATCTTTCGGGCGGACAGCGCCAGCGCGTGTCGATTGCGCGCGCGCTCTGCCGCGACAACGAGATATATCTATTCGACGACGCGACCTCCGCGCTCGACTACAAGACCGAGCGTGACTTTATAAACGCCGTAAAGCAAACGAACGGCGCAAAGATTTTCGTATCCCAGCGCATAAGCGCCGTTTCCGCCTGCGACGAGATAATAGTCCTCGACGGCGGAAAAATCGTAGGGCGCGGAACTCACGAGGAGCTTAAAGCCTCCTGTCCGCTGTACGCCGAATTCTGCGCGTCTCAAAACAGATAAATGAAAAAAGCATCCGCCGAAAAACAGTCCGCCGTACTCGGCAGGCTCATGAAATACGTTAAGCCCCACGCGCTTCTTGTCGTGGCGGCGTTTCTGTGCGCGGTCGTATCGGCAGCGGCGACCCTGTTTGCGCCCGTCGTCATAGGAGATTCGGTCAATTTTATAATGGGCGCCGGAAGAGTGTATTACAGACCGCTTGCCGCAAGGCTTGTTCTTCTCGCGGTGCTTATAGTGGCGGTGCTCGTCTTTCAATGGCTTATGAACCTGTTTGCCCAGCGCGCCGCGCACCTAACCGTCCGCGACGTCAGGCGCGACGGGTTCTCTTCGCTCGTACACGCGCCGCTGAGCTATATCGACGGCAACGGGCACGGCGACCTTGCGTCGCGGCTTTCCGTCGACGCCGACCAGATTTCGGACGGAATCGTTCAGGGCGCGACCCAGCTCTTTACGGGCATAGTAACGGTAATAGGCACGCTCGCGCTGATGATACGCATTAACCCCTGGATTGCTCTCGCCGTGGCGGGGCTTACTCCCCTTTCGCTTTTCGTGTCCTTCCTTGTCGCACGCGGCTCGCATAAGTATTTTTCGGCGCAGTCTAAGGTGCGCGGCGAGCTGTACCAAAAGAGCGAGGAAACGATAGGCGCACGTGCGCTCGTCGCCGCCTACGGCTACGCGCACCGCGCCGAACGAAGCTTTAACGACACTAACGAGTCGCTGCGTAATTGCGGATTCAAAGCGACCTTTTACTCGTCGCTCGTCAATCCGTCGACGCGGCTTATAAACGCGCTTGTGTACGCGGTTGCGGCGGTTATGGGCGCGGTGTTCGCAATCGACGGGAAAATGACCGCGGGCGACATCGCAACGCTTCTGCTTTTTGCCAACCAGTTCGCGCGCCCGATCAACGAGATAACGGGCGTCATCACCGAGCTTCAAACCTCGCTCGCCGCCGCGAAGCGCACGCTCGACCTTGCCGAGGTGAAGCCGCAATCCGACTCGGGCACGGTTACGGATAAAAAGCTTTCGGGCGAAATCGCACTTAACAATATGACTTTTTCCTACACCGAGGGTAAGCCCATTCTCAAAAACCTCAGCCTCGAGGTAGCAAAGGGCACTATGGTAGCAATCGTCGGGCGCACGGGCTGCGGCAAGACTACGCTTATCAACCTTCTTATGCGCTTCTACGACCCCGACTCGGGCACCATTCTTTTCGACGGAATAAACTCCGCCGACATTCAAAGAAGCTGCGTGCGCAAGGGCTTCGGCATGGTGCTTCAGGACAGCTGGATATTTAAGGGCACCGTGCGCGAGAATATCGCCTACGGCAAGCCCGAGGCTACGCTCGACGATGTGAAAGCCGCCGCGCGCGCCGCGCATATCGACGGGTTTATCGAACGCCTCCCTAACGGCTACGACACGGTTATCGACGACGGCGACGGAATATCGCAAGGACAAAAACAGCTTATTAACATTGCGCGCGTAATGCTCGTTAACCCGCCCATGCTCATACTCGACGAAGCGACGAGCAATATCGACACCCGCACGGAACGCCGCGTTCAGGAAGCGTTCGACAGTCTCTTGCGCCCGAAGGACGGCGTAAAAAAGACGGGCTTTGTCGTCGCGCACAGACTTTCCACCATAAAAAACGCCGACGTCATTCTCGTTATGGACAAAGGCGAAATTGTCGAGCGCGGCACCCACGACGAGCTGCTCGCCCTCGGCGGCGTGTACGCCGAGCTGTACAACGCCCAATTCTCGGGCGGATTGTCCGTGTAACAGACCAAAGGCTTGGCGAATGTCGTGTGTAGTCGTCAATGATTGTTTTACGTCACACCCGAAAACGTGCATTCGCCCTCCCCGTGGGGGCACGCGTAAACGCGTGGAGTCCTCGGCTTTCGCTTCGCCCGTTCGCTATAAAATGCCCGCGGGACTTTTTTGTTTTGTAACCTAAACCACCTGTATGCAAGCGGTTATCATAAAGCTTTAGCTATTGGAACAAACAAAAAAAGTCCTCCTTTGCTAAATAGAAGAGGTTCCTACGCCAAGTCTAAAAGCAAAGGAGAACAATCCGAATGACGACAATAGTTTAACGCATACCACGCGGGATTGCAAGTACCACATAGTATTTGCACCCGAATACAGACGGAAAGCAATATACGGAAATCAATCCGATAACGTCTATGGCTTTTGCCCGCATATGAGAAACCCCCGGCTTGCCGGGGGAATTTCATTTATCGATTTTTATGCGGGAATTTCCGCGGCTTGCTTTTTCTTTTTATCGGGCTTAAACACTTTGTCGAATACGAACAAGCCTATCATAAACACTATGGAAATCCAGGTAACGGCGCGCATTTCGTACTTTGTGCTTATTCCGCTCAAATCGCTGCCCGTGATTGTTGCGTACGAGTCCGATCCGGCGAAAAACGCCAATTGGAATATGACGATGGTAGCAAGCACAATGGCTGTAGTAAGCGCGGAGGTCGTGCCGGAAAGCTTGGGATTTTTTTCGTGATCGAGCGCGTTAAACTTAAGCTGCTTTGTGGCGCCGACGCCGATTATAATTGTGGAGATGAGCAAGCTTAGCGCCGTCAAAATTCCGCCTACGACCGTGGAAGCCGGCAAGGTCGAGCCCTCCACCATATAATCGGAGAAGTTGAACATCTGGTGAGAGAGCATGCTCGAATCGCCGAGGATTTTAACCGTCGAAACAACGGTATAAATAAATCTGTCGGGATTGTTCGGGTCGGGGGTCTTTACCGTGAGAGTGGAAGTTACCGCAACGGTGTTGCCGCAGAGCAGGAAGAACGCGGCAATCATAAGTCCGGCAATAACCGTATTTTTAATAATCACGCCGACGGGAACTCTTTCGAGAACTATGGCTCTTGCGGCACCGGCTATAAGGTAGACGAGCATTACGACAAGAGTCGTTGCAAACGCGCCGCCGAGCGCAATCAGATTAGGCGCGGCAAGCGTAAGGATAAGCTGTACCGCAGACAAGACCGCCGCCGTACCCAGGAAGGAGAACAAATGCGTGGAACGCTTTCTCCTTACAAGGCCCAAAATTCCGATTACAAGGTTTACAACCGCAACTACCGCAAGCGTAACCGCCAACATCGCTATCGCAAACGAGAACGCCACGTTAAAGAAAGTTTCGAACGATAAGGCTTCCTCAAAACGCTCGCCCGTCGTCGCGGCGGTAAGAGCGTACGCGATATAATTCATTTTGGAAAGATGCTTCGATATTATCTTTCTATACGCCGCTTGGTATTCCTTGGAATATTCTTCCAGCTCGGCTTCGTTGGTGGGCATGGGGTGAGTCGTAAACCATTCCGCTATTTCGGCTTCCGCCTCACGCAACCTTTTGGCATACTCTTCCTCGTACGGATTGATAATCTTTTCATCTACAACCTCGTATTCGCCGGCTGCCATAAAGAAGATTGCGCCAATAGCTTTAAATACGTCTTGTTTAATCTCGACGTACGTATCGCTCTCGTAAATCTTTACGTCGCCGACTTGCTCGGAAGGCACTACGCTGTGCGTTCTCAGCTTTAAGTTTATCGGCGTAAGAAGAGACATAAGAGCAACGGTAAGCGCCATAACCAGCAACACGATATTGCCGATAATGTTCTTTTTGTACTCGAACGCGACAACCTTTTGCTTTATGCCTACGGGATTGTCGATATAAGGCGGAGGCGGCTCTACTTCCTCGTCGTCGCTTCTTTCGGGCGTGGCAGGCGTGGAATGCGCGGCACTTTCGGAGTAAGCGGGCTTAACCTCGTTGTAAGCGCCGCCTGTGCCGTTTGCGCCGACCGGTTCCGGTTTAACGGGCGGCGGGGGCGGCGGAGCTACAAGACGGGCGCCGCACTTCATGCAGAAAACGCTGCCCGCCGGGTTGAGCTCTCCGCACGACGGGCAACGATTGCCTTCGTCGGGAGAGGAAAGTCTGGTGCCGCACTGCGAACAGACGTTTGCGCTGTCCGGAAACTCGCGGCCGCAATTGTTACATTTTTTCATAGTACCCCCAAAATTAATAATTGCAGGTATTTGATAGGAGTAGTATACAAAAAGTTTTTTATAAAGTCAATACCTATTTGTCGGAATTTAAATAAAAAATTATGAGAATACGGTTATATCGTATTCTCATTGACTTTTTTCGCGTATCGGTTAAGTTTTCGCTTCGAAAAACAAAGCCGCAATTACAATCCAAACGCCGCTTTTATATCCTCGAGCGAGGTAAGCCCTACGAACTGCCCTATCATCTCGCCGCCGTTAAAAAGCACGAGCGTGGGTATGCTCGTAACGTTAAACTGAAGGGACAACAGCTCCTCCTCGTCCACGTCCACCTTTACAACCTTTACGTCGGTAGTGGACGCAAGCTCTTCAACCAAAGGCGCCTGAGCGCGACACGGACCGCACCACCTCGCCCAAAAATCGACGAGCACCTTGCCGTCCTTTGTAAGCTCTTCAAACTGTTCGGGGGTGGGATTGTTTACTATCATATTTATATCTCCGTTAAAAGTATTTATTATTTTCCGAATTTTATTCGATAAATGATTTTGTCGCAACGGGGGCGATGCATAAGCGACGCGCCAAGATTGCGTAGGAAATTTGTGCGATACGAAGGATATACGTTGCAGTCGTAGCCGAAGCCCTACGGCAAAACGTATAGACGCACGTAGCGCGAAAAGTTACAGCAAGATTGGTGCACGAGCTTGTGCAGAGACCCTTAAAGGTTTGCGAGCTTAACCATCGCGGCAAGATAAATATCGTAGTTTTTAAATAGCTGTGCGACGGGGAAGTTTTCGTCGGCGCGGTGCATGTTTATATCGAGGTCGACGGGCGTACAGCCGAACGCCACGGCGTTGGGCAATTCCCTTGCGTAAGTTCCGCCGCCCGTTTTAAGCGGCGCGGTCATATCGCCCGTAACCTCGCGGTATACGGACAGAAGAGTTTTTATAAGCGGCGCGTCGGGGTCGATATAAAGGTTTTCGTGGTAGTCGAGCACCGTCGCTTTACAGCCGAGGCGGGCGCAAATTTTATCGGCAACCGTCTGCGGCTTTACTCCGAGCGGAAGGCGAAAGTCTACGGCAAGCCACAGCTTCCCGTTTTCTATCCCCGCTTCCGACATGCACATCGTAAGGTCCCCGCTCTTTTCGTCGTCGACGTAAATACCGAGCTTACCGCTCGCAAGCGGAGTGCATAAACAGTCGACCGCTTTTTCGAGATAGGGCGAGCCTATTTTATCGTTGAACGCCGCCAAAAAAACGAGCGTTTTCCAAAGCGCGCTGTCCCCCTTTTCGGGCGTGGAGGCGTGCTCGGCGGTGCCCTTTGCGCAAACCGTTATACAGTCGCTCACCGTTACGGAATAGTCTTTTATACTGTTCCCCGCCGTTATTATGGCGTTAACCGCGGGCGCTTTTTTAAATATGTCGTCGGTGACCGAGCCGCCGCAAAGCTCCTTCAGCGCCGCCTCGAGAGGACTGCCTTTAACGATTTTAACGGTGGACGAATCGGGCACGGCGTTTAGGCATTCCGCCCCGTCGATATACGAAATATTACTTGTCAGCTTACTGTCCTCGAACTCGAATTTAATGTGCGATATCCCCTTTTCGCTGTTTATTACGGGGAACTCGGAGTCGGGAACGAAGGACATTGCGGGCACCTCGCCACCGTGATTAAGATAGTATCTTATGCACGAACTGCCGCGTTCCTCGTCCGCGCCGACAATCAGACGTATGCGGCGCTTTAGCTTTATTCCGCTGTCCTTAATCGCTTTAAGCGCGTGGAGGCACACCACGACCGAGCCTTTGTCGTCGCCTACGCCCCTGCCGTACACCTTTCCGTTTTCCTCAATCATCTTAAATGGATCGGTCGCCCAGCCCCCGCCCGCGGGAACAACGTCGAGGTGAGCGAGCACGCCCACGCATTCCTTGCCCTCGCCTATCTCGGCGTACGCGGCGTAGTTATCCACGTTAACGGCGGGAAGACCGTAAGAGCGCGCTTTGGAAACAAACCATTCTATCGCGCGGCGGCAGTCTTTTCCGTACGGCGCGCCGTCCTCGGGAGCGGAATACACGCTCGGGATAGCGACAATCTCGGCAAGGTCGTCGAGTATAAGGCGGGTAGGTACCGAATTTTCCATTATAAGCTTCCTCTATCGCTTGCTTTTACAGAGCAAATTAATTATAATGATTATATCAAACAACGCACTTGGTGTCAATAATATATCGGCTCGATATTTGACGACGGAGGACAAAATGGTTCGTACGAGATTTGCACCCAGCCCTACGGGATACCTTCATATAGGCGGACTTCGCACCGCGCTGTACGCATACCTTTACGCCAAACGGAGCGGCGGAAAGTTTATTTTAAGGATAGAGGATACCGACCAAAACCGCGAGGTAAAGGGCGCGGTGGACGTTATTATTTCCGCGCTCGACAAGGCGGGAATACACTACGACGAGGGTCCCATCGTCGGCGGACCTTGCGGTCCGTACGTCCAGTCGGAACGAAAAGAAATTTATCTTAAATACGCAAAGCAGCTTCTCGAAAGCGGCGACGCGTACTGCTGCTTCTGCTCGAAGGATAGGCTCGAGGAGCTCCACGCTTCGGGCGCGACAAAGTACGATAAGCACTGCCTGCACTTAAGTAAAGCGGAGGTGGAAAAGCGCATTGCCTCCGGCGAGCCGTACGTAATACGCCAAAACATACCCGAGAGCGGCACGCACACCTATCACGACGAGGTTTTCGGCGACGTCACCGTCGACTACAAGGATCTCGAGGACAATATTCTCATCAAGTCGGACGGCATGCCCACCTACAACTTCGCAAACGTTATAGACGACCACCTTATGGGCATAACGCATTGCATACGCGGCGTGGAGTACCTTATGTCTACGCCCAAGTACAATCTTTTGTACGACGCGCTCGGTTGGGAGCGCCCCGTGTACATTCACCTCCAGCCCATAATGCGCGACGCAAGCCACAAGCTGAGTAAGCGCGACGGCGACGCCGGCTTCGAGGATTTTTTGGCTAAAGGTTTCCTACCCCACGCGATAGTCAATTATATCGCACTCCTAGGCTGGAATCCCAAGGACAACCGCGAAAAGCTTTCGATGGACGAGCTTATCGCCGCGTTCAGTATAGAGGGACTGCAAAAATCGTCGTCCATATTCGACGAAACCAAAATGCGCTGGCTAAACTCGCAGTATATTAAGGAAATGCCGTTGGACGAGTTTCACGCCGCGGCAAAGCCGTTCTACGACAAGTATTATCCCGGCAAGGCAATAGACTATAAATATCTTTCGGAGCTGCTGCTTCCCCGCGTCGAGATACTTTCCGACATCAGCGAAAAAGCGGCGTTTCTAAACGCGTTCGACTACTCTAAAGATAAGCCGTTCGATTTCGAGCTTTTCACCAACAAAAAGTGGAAGACGGACGAGGCAATGGCAAAGACGATTATCGACGAATGCATAGACGCGACAAAGGGCGACCCCGACACGCTTAACGAAAGGCTCGAGGCGGTCGCGGAAAAGCACGCGCTTAAAAAAGGTCAGGTGCTTTGGGTGCACAGAATCGCGCTTACCGGCGCGGCGGCAACACCGGGCGGCGGCGCGGAAATGGTCAAGCTGTTCGGAAAGGACGAAGCGCTCAAAAGACTCGCAAGAGTAAAAGAGTGCTTGTAATCGAAAAAAACAATAAGGAGAATATAGATATGTCAAAACTCAAACGAATCAACAGTGCGGACGCTCCCGCGGCAATCGGTCCGTACTCGCAGGCGATAGTTGCGGGCGGGTTTTTGTTCGCGTCCGGTCAGATCCCCGTAAACCCCAAAACGGGAAACGTTGACAGCGACGACGTTACGGCGCAGGCGCATACCGTTCTTAAAAACGCGGGCGCGGTGCTAAAGGAAGCGGGGCTCACCTATTCCGACGTTGTAAAAACGACTGTGTTTATAACCGACATGAAGGACTTTGCCGCGGTAAACGCCGTTTACGCCGAGTATTTTAAGGAACCGTACCCCGCGCGTTCGTGCGTTCAGGTGGTTGCTCTCCCCAAGGGCGTAAAGGTGGAAGCCGAATTTATTGCAAAGCTCGATTAAACCTCTTGACAAGACGGGCTTTAGGATATACAATACAAGTATGGAAAAGAACACCGCTAATCGTAAAACAATAAAAAAGATAATCGTAGGCGCATGCGCCGTGTTTTTGGTACTGCTTGTCGTGGCGCTCATTATAAACATTGTGCGCTGGTCGGCGGTAAATAACCGCGCGCAGTCGCTTGCCGCCGTTTCCGCCGAGCTTGATAAGCGGATAGACAGCAACGGCAAGATGATTGATTTTTGCAGTACGGACGAATTCTACGAGCTGTACGCCCGCGAGTATCTCGACATGGTCTACCGCGACGAGATTATCCTCGACGTAAAGTAAAAACGCGATTGTCGGAGCGCCAAACGGCGCTCCGTATTTTTATAAGGAGAAGATATGCGAGCTGCAATAGACATCGGCTCCAACTCGGTGCGGCTTCTTACGACGGGCGGAATTAAACGCTCGACAATAACAAAGCTCGCAGACGGGATAGAAAGCACGGGCGTTCTCTCTCCCGTGGGACTGGAACGCACGATCGCCGTATTAACGGAATACGCCGCGCTTGCGGGAGCGGACTGCGAGATAATCGCGTTCGCGACGGAAGCGGTGCGCCGCGCAAAGGACGGCGAGGCGTTTATTTCGCGCGTAAAAAAAGAAGTGGGGCTCGATATTCGCCTGCTGTCTCCCGAGGACGAGGCGCGGCTCGCGCTCAGCGGCGCAAAAAAAGACGACGGCGCCGTTACCGTGTGCGATCTCGGCGGCGGCAGTCTTGAGGTCATATCCGCCGCGGACGGAGTAACCCCCGAATATATAAAAAGTCTGCCGCTCGGCGTGGTGGTATTAAAGAACAAGTTTGCGGGCGACTTCAGTAAGCTTACGGACGACGCGCCCAATCTCGTCGCGCCCTACGGAAAGATAGAAAAATACCCCGTCGTGTTTATGGGCGGGAGCGCAACCAATATCGCCGCGGGAATGATGAATCTGCCGTACTATGACCCGAATAAGGTAAACGGCTACAAGATAACGCTAAAGGAGCTGGACGGGTTTTTACCCATTCTTTTATCCAAAAACCTCCCCACTCTTCGCCCGGTATGCGCCAAGCGCGCGGACACGCTCGCCTACGGCGCGATTATGATAATTGCGCTGCTTAACCATATCGGCGTTACCGAATTTACCGTGTCCGACTCGAGCAATCTCGAAGCGGCACTGAGCGGCGCTCTTACGCCGAGTAAATAAGTTATAGCGAATAGGTTTTTGCCTGTTCGCACGCAAACAAGGAAAAAACATGAAGCTACAAAAACTACTGTCGCTCGTCCGAAAATGCGATTCGGACTTTAAGCTGATAAAAAGCGGCGCCCGCGTCGCGGTGGGGCTGTCGGGCGGAAAGGACTCTGTGTCCCTTCTTGCCGCGCTCGCGTCGTACAGGCGGTTTTGCACAAATCCCTTCGAGCTCTGCGCGGTTATAATCGACCCGGGCTCGGGCGCGGATTTTTCGCCAATGCAAAGCGTATGCGACTCGCTCGAGGTGCCTTTGCATATAGAAAAAACGGATATTGCGCCCGTCGTGTTCGATATCCGCAAGGAAAAAAATCCGTGCAGTCTCTGCGCCAAAATGCGGCGCGGCGCGCTCGACAACAAGCTTAACGAAATAGGCTTCGACACGCTCGCGCTCGGTCACAACGCCGACGACGCGGTGGAAACGTTTTTGCTGGGAATGATGTTCGAGGGAAGGCTCACAACCCTATCGCCCTCGTCGTACCTCGACAAATCGGGTATTACTCTCATTCGTCCGCTGCTGTACGTAAGGGAAAAAGAAACGGCGGCGTTCGTAAAAGAAAACGGCTTCCCTATCGTTCGCAACCCCTGCCCGGCAAACGGCTTTACCTACCGCGAAAGAATGAAAGAGCTTATCGACTACATGAACGGCATAACCCCTATCGCGTTCGACCGCATTCACGCGGCGCTTATGCACCCCGAGCGGAATAACCTTATAAAAGCGGCGCAAGCGCTTAAAATAACAGATAAGAAATAAGAGATACAGCCCGCTTTGCACAGGGGAGCCTTTATGCCGAATGCGGCAATATAATAAGAAATAAAAACGGATAATTAAAGACCGCTATGCGGTCCGCAACTATTCACTCTTCACTATAATAAAACCCTAAACTCTCGTTTAGGGTTTTTGTTTTATTCCGGCAGTTTAAAGTCTCTTAACCTTTTGGGCATTATGCGGCGCTTGCCGATTAAAACGAGCACAAGCCGCGGAAGGGTGTTTATTTTGTTATCGGGATAGGCAAAGGTCAGGTCGTTTTCGGCATAGTCGAATGCGTGTCCCGTCTTAACCGTACTGGCAATCGCGAGCACGGCAAAAACGGGGCTTGTAACAATCAGGAGAACAAACGACAGAATAATATCGTATATCCTTCGCGCCGTGCCGTAAAAGTACAACGTCATTATAAGTATCAATATTGCGGGTACCCACACCCTAAGCACGTTATTCATAATTATTCCTCGAAAGTATAAGAGTTTGTTTAATTAGTATATGCGGTTAATCGTCGTCCTCTATCGGTCCAACCGTTATTCTTACCTCGGCGACGCGCTTGGGCGTGCTTCTCGTAACGTCGATATGCAGATTTTTATAGTCGAACGACTCGCCCGAAAGCGGGATCTTTTCCATTTGCTCGGTGACCCAGCCGCCTATCGACGACGACTCGAATTCCTCGCGAGCGTCGAAACCGATGTAGTCGAAAACGTCGAGTAGCGGCGCGTTGCCGTTTACGACGAATACACCGTCGCCCGTCTTTTTGATAAACTCCTCCACCTCGTCGTGCTCGTCGTAAATTTCGCCGACAAGCTCCTCGAGTATATCCTCCATGGTTACGATACCGCTCGTGCCGCCGTACTCGTCTACGACGATTGCCATGTGGATTTTGTTCTTTTGCATCATTCTGAGTGCTGCCGATATTTTCATATTGGCGGATAAGCACACCGCCTCTTGAATGAACTTTTTAAAGTCGGTTGCACCCTCTATGTACGCGCCGAAAATATCCTTTTCGTGGATAATACCAACTACAGTATCGATAGTACCGCTATAAACGGGAAGCCTAGAGTACCCGTTTTCCGCAAACACTTTCACTACGGTCTCGAGACTCGCGTCCTCGGGCACCGCCGCAACGCCCACGCGGTGAATCATGACGTCGCCGACGTCGAGGTCCTCGAACTCGATTGCCGAACGAATAAGCTCGGACTCGTGCTCGTCTATCTCGCCTTCGTTTTCCGCCGTCTCGACGTAGGTTAAAAGCTCGTCCTCGGTGATTGCGGGCGCTTTTTTGAACTTGAATATTTTAAGTATCAGCTTTTTCCACAGCGAAAAAATAAAGGTCAGCGGGAAAAAGATTATTTCGAGCAGCCACAGTATTCCGCAAAACGCGCGCGCCATTCCCTCGGGGTGTTCCTTTGCAAGTGTTTTGGGCGTTATCTCGCCGAAGATAAGCACGGCGACCGTCATTACGATTGTCGAAATGGTGACGGAAATGTTGTCGGAAGTGACGCCCTTAAGCACGCTGACGAAAAATATCGTCGCAAGCGAGGAAGCTACGATATTTACTAAGTTGTTGCCTATAAGAATGGTCGTAATCAGCTTGTCGTACGAGTCGACCATCTTCCCTGCGCGCTTTGCCCACTTGACGCCGTTTGCTTCCAGCGTGTGAAGCCGCACACGGCTCAGCGAAGTAAACGCCGTTTCCGCAGACGAAAAGAATGCCGACAAAAGCACCAGCACGATTAAAGCGACAAGCAGACCTATATTAGTTGGGTCGTCCATTTGGACTTAATTTCACTCCTCTTATTGAATGTTAAGATTATAACACTACGGTATTATTTTTGTCAAGCGGGTTTACTTTAAGCTCTACCCGCCTATTTCGGGCTTGCGTTTCATATCGGGGTCTATCATTATCGCGGCTTTGGATTTGGGGTCGTCGCGGATAATATCGCCCACGGCGGGAACGACGATAACGCCCTTATACGGATTTCGTATACTTTTTACGTCGTCCAAAAGATTGCACTTTACTTCGCTTTTTTCAAAAGCGCCCTCTGCGTCCGCGAGCACGCAGTCAATAAGCTTTAAGCCCTTGCAGTAGCATAACGGCTCTTTCCCCACTATCGTGCAGCGCTTAAACGTCAGGTTTTTACTGTAATGCCCGAGCCTTTCGCCCACTATAACACAGCTCTCGAGCAGAACGTTTTCGGCGTGCCACAGCGCGTCGACAGAGTCTATTTTGCAATTTGTTATATGCGCGCCCGAAACATATTGGAGCGCAAACTTGCCTTTAATCTCGCTGTCCTGCGCGTATACGTTTTTTGCGCCGCGCAAAGTTTGCTCGCTTTTAACGTTGCTTCTTATAAGCATCACGCCGTCCGTCGACCAGCCGAACTCGGCGGAAGAAATCTCGCAGTCGCGGATTGTGGCTTTTTCGCATTCTCTTAACGCGCGCGCACCCGATACGCTTCCGCCGTTTACGACGATGTTTTTGGAGTACCACAGCGGCGAGCGGCACGCCTCGGTGAGAGTACAGTTTTCGAGCAGTACCGATCTGTCGTGCCAAAGCGGATAGCTTGCCGAAAAAACGGTCTCATTTGCATTAACCGAGCCACACTCGCATACTGCGTACTCGCCGTTAAAGGTGCAGCCTTCCGTTTCTATTCCGTCAATGCCGAAAAACGCACGCTCTACGTCATAGCTCTCGTTAGTCTTTTTCGTCGTCATTTGCTTTCTCCTTGCTCGGGCGAATAGCGGCGGCTATATATTCGGCTCCCGCTCTCCCGTCGAAGACGTGCTTCATTTTGTACGTTTTAACTCTGTGCGCACCTTCCGCGCGCGCTTTTACCGTAATCGTGCCGGTAAGGTATTTTTTGTCGAACGGACCTGAGCCGTACTTAACCGATACGACGTTTTCGAGCGGAACGTTTATGCGCTTGTCTCTGTTTTTTATAACGAAACGCGTATTGAATATCGTGTAGGTCATTTCGTACTGAAGCCCGTAAATAATCCAAATAGCGGCGACAAACAGCGCGACGACGGGAAGAAGTATGCCTACGATAAGGCTGATAAGAACGAACGCCGACAGACCGCCCGCAACGATTACGGAAATAAGGACGCGCGTAAATATCATCTTGCGGCGATACACGCGGCTGTCCGTAATATATTGAAACATTATCTTTTCTTCCATGGCGTTATCCTTTGTTTGTTAAATTAAAAACCCGCCGATAACTCCCGTCGTAAGCAGTAAAAACAGCACGTACAGCACGGGCGGCACGGCGTTACACACCTGCGCGCCGATTAGAGTACCCACGCCGTTGCTTTTAGTGCGGTTTTTAATGCACAGCATACAAAACGCGGCTATCACGGCGATCTCGCCGAAAATAAGCAGGCACACCGATTCGGGATTCAGTACGTACACGTTTGCGGCTTTACCGAACGAGAACATGTCCGCAACAAACAGAATGGTAAAATTGAAAACGTTGGAGCCGATAAAGTTGCCCGCCGACGCGTTAAAGTTGCCGCGCGCGCACAGCGTAATGGAGGAAATAAGCTCGGGCAGGCTTGTCGCTATTCCGAGGAACAGCGCGCCCGCAAAGGTTTTGCCGAGCTTAAGCAGCTCCGCGACGATATCGGTAAGATACGTCATTGCAATAGACGTGCCTATAAGAAGCACCGCGCAGATAATAAAGCGAATAACCGCGGTGCGGAGCGTCATGTCGTCCTCTACCTTTTCGCCCTCGCTCTCTGCGGACTTGGGCAGTTTTTTAAGGAACAGCACGTATAATACGAGTATAAGCGGCGACACCGCGGTAAACCAGCCGATTCTCAGATACTGACCGAGGAACAGTCCGAGCGCGACCAAGGCGTACATCCCCATTCCCACAAACAGCGAAGCATAGTACGATTTGGAAAACTTTGCAAACTTAAACTTTTTGGTAAAAGCGAGCATTATCGCGCCCATAAACGCGAGGTTTATAAGATTGGAGCCGAGAATATTGCCGATAACGAACGAGCTTTCGCCCACTATCCACACTGCGGACAGCGAGGTAAAAAGCTCGGGAAGGCTTGTGACCGCCGCAAGCATAACCGCGCCTATAAACGCGCCGGAAATATTGCTTTTTGCGTCTATAATGTCCACGTACTTTCCGAGCTTCATCGACAAAAACACGACGACTCCGACCGTAACGGCATATAGAATATAAACAACAAAATCAGGCACCTATCTCTCCTCCCCGTAATTATCCGAAATATATTCTCTTACGCGAAGCGGCACCTTTGTCCGCTCCGATATTCTTTTGCACTCTTCTATGTCCGCGCCGCCTATCGTATCGACAACGGTAAACACGGTGTAAATGCCTTCCCTTTTACAGCTTTCCGCAAAGGCGATTACTGCGGGAAGCGCGTCCGTGCCGAAAACCGATTTTGTAACCGAAAGATATTTTTCGGGCGTGCTTTCGTTAAGCGACACCGACACCGTATCGAAATTAGCGAGAAGGGGCGCAATGCTTTTTTTGTTGACGAGATCGCCAAGCCCGTTGGTGTTAAGGCGAAGTTTATATCCCAAGGCCTTAAGCCGCGCCGCGCACTCCAATAGAGTGTCGAGCCTTTCGGTCGGCTCGCCGTAGCCGCAAAAAACAACTTCGTCGCTCGTAAGCATATTCTTTACTTTGCCGAACGCGACTAAAACCTCGTCCGCAGTCGGCTCTTTTATAAGCCACAGCGGAGTTCCCGCCACGCCGTCGCCCGTGTTTCGTATGCAAAAATTACACGCGTTGTGACACTTGTTGGTAAGATTAACATACGCATGTCCGTCAAGCAAATATACGTAATTGTTCGCAAGTTTTTTACTCATATCACTTGATGCGCTTAAAAAGCGTTTTTGCGTTTTTTGTAGTGACGCTTTCCACCTCGTCCGCGGTCATTCCGCGAAGCTCGGCTATCTTATCGCGCACATACGAAACGAAAGCGGGATAGTTAACCTGCCCTATCTTTTCGACGGGTGTAAGATAGGGCGCGTCGGTCTCGAGAAGAATCATATCGAGCGGAATTTTTTTCGCCACCTCCTGAGTGGTTTTGGAATTGCGGTAGGTAAGCTTTCCGCCGAACGCGATATAAAGCCCCTTTTTAACGCAGATGTCCGCGGTCTCGACGGACCCCGCAAAGCAGTGCATAACCCCGCCCTCGGGGAAAGCTTTATCGCGGATAAAATCAATAAAGTCGCCCGTCGCCGCGCGGACGTGAAACACCATGGGAAGCTTCAATTCCCGCGCGAGCTCGTACTGCATTGCCATTGCTTTTATCTGCGCGTCGCGGTCGTACTCGTCGTGGTGGTAGTCGAGCCCGAATTCGCCGATAGCAACAACCTTTTCGTTTTGCGCCAGGCTTTTGAACTCGTCCATAAGCGCGTTTGTGACGATTTCGGGATAGTACGGGTGAACTCCCACCGCCGCGTAAACATTGGGATTTTTCGCAACCTCCACCGCGGCGAGCGAGCTTTCCCTGTCACAGCCGATACAAATTATCGCCTCGAGGTTGTCGCGCGGCATGGCTTCTATTATGCCCTTTCCTCCGTCGCCGTATTTTTCGTCGGTTATGTGCGCGTGAGTGTCGATTAACATACCTTTTCCCCGGGCTCGCCGACGGGCGCGATAAGGCGCGGAAGCCCGTTTTCGGTCGAGCAAAGCAGCATGCCCTCGGACACTATTCCGCACAGCTTTGCGGGTTTGAGGTTGGCAACAAGTACGGCCTTTTTGCCCACAAGATCATTCGGCGCGTATGCGTGCGCTATGCCGGACACCACGGTGCGGCGGCGCGTGCCGTCGAACACGGTAAGCTTAAGAAGCTTATTGGACTTTTCCACTTTTACGCACTCTTCGATTAAAACGACGCGGAGATCGGTTTTGAAAAACTCGTCGATAGTTATTTCGTCCGCGCTCTCCTTGTCGCCGTTGTTTTCGGGCGGCTTTTTGTCCGTCGGCTTTTCCTTTTTGCCGTTTACCTGCTCGGCGATTTTTTCGAGCTCGGCAAGTTCCTTTTTAATATCCAGCCTGTTCATGATAGGCTCTATCGTTTTTGTGGTATAAGCCTTTACCTTGCCGAATTTGCACGCCGAAAAATCGACGGGAACGGGTAAGCCCAATCCGTCGAATATGCGGCGCGGGTACTTTGTAATAAACGGGAGCAACAGATTCGCTGTTACGCGGATGGCCTCGAGGAGAACGTACATTACGGTGTTAAGCCGAGCTTTATCGCCGTTCTTGTTTAATTCCCACGGCTTGTTAAGGTCGATATATTTATTCGCGCCGTCGATAACGTCGAAAATCTTTTCGAGCGCGCGGGAAATAAGCGGCTTATCCACGTCGGCGCGAACGGCTTTTATAAGCGCGTCGATTTTGTCCGCAAACGCCTTGTCGTTATCGTTAAGCTCGCCCTTACTCACCTTGCCCGAAAAATACTGCTCGCTCATTGCAAGCGTGCGGCGGACGAGGTTGCCGAGGTCGTTTACAAGGTCGTTGTTTATCGTCGAAAGAAGAAGCTCGTTGGTGTAGTTGCTGTCGTCGCCGAAAGGCATCGAGCGCAATAGATAATATCTCAATGCGTCCACGCCGTAGCGGTCGGTGAGAATGAACGGATCGACTACGTTGCCCTTGCTCTTGCTCATCTTGTCGCCGTCAAGCATTATCCAGCCGTGCCCGTATTCGCGCTTGGGAACGGGGATATCGAGCGCCATAAGTATCGCCGGCCACACGATTGCATGGAAACGCACAATCTCTTTTGCCATGACGTGAATATCGCACGGCCAGTATTTTTTAAACTTAGACTCGTCCTTACTTCCGTAGCCGAGCGCCGTAATGTAATTGGGAAGCGCGTCTATCCAAACGTAAATTACGTGCTTTTTGTCGAACGGAACCTTTATGCCCCAGTCGAAGGAGGTGCGAGTAACCGCAAGGTCCTCTAAGCCCTTGTCGATAAAGTTGTTTACCATCTCCTTTACGCGCGAATCGGGCTGAAGGAAATCGGTTTCGGTAAGGAGCTTACGCACTCTGTCCGCGTACTTGCTTAAGCGCAGGAAGTAGCACTCCTCCTTGGCGTCCTTTACCTCCCTGCCGCAGTCGGGGCACTTGCCGTCCACTAACTGCGTTTCCGTCCAGAACGACTCGCACGGCTCGCAGTATTTTCCGCTGTACTCGGACTTATAAATATCGCCCTTTTCGTACAGCTTGGTGAAAATTTCGGCTACCGCCTTTTCGTGCTCGGGGTCGGTCGTGCGGATAAATCCGTCGTTAGATATATCCATTCTCTCCCACAGCGCCTTTATACGCTCCGCGAGCGAATCGACAAACGCCTTGGGCGATAATCCCTTTTCCTCCGCCGCCTTTTGCACCTTTTGACCGTGCTCGTCCGTGCCTGTAAGGTAGTACACGTCGTAGCCGTCCATGCGCTTAAAGCGCGCTATCGCGTCACAGCACACGGTGGTATAGCAATGCCCTATGTGGAGCGCGCCGCTCGAATAGTATATTGGCGTCGTAATGTAAAACGGTTTCTTTTCGGTTGATTTTTTTGCCATGGTAACTCTCCGATTAACAGGTTGAATGTGTTTGCGATTTTATTCTGTCCGCAGCGCGTCGACGGGGTCTTTCTGCGCCGCGAGTCTTGCCGGTATCAGACCGGATATAAGCGTCAGAATAATGCTTACGCCTATCATTACAAACGCTTGCCAGATAGGTAGCGCCGCGATATTCGGCACTCCGAACAGCGTTCCTATAATAATGTTTAAGATTAACTGGAATATATAAGTAATGCCTATACCGAATATACCCGAAATGCCGCCTATCATAAACGTTTCGGCAATGAACAGCGCGGAAACGTCGCGCTTCCTGCCGCCGAGCGAGCGAATAACGCCTATCTCCTTTACGCGCTCTATTACGGACACGTAGGTGATAATAGCTATCATAACGGTGGAAACGACAAGGGACAGCGAGGTAAAGGCGACGAGCGCGGCGGTTACCATTTCTATCATGTCGTTAATAAGGCTTATCGCAAGCCCGAGGTTGTCGGCATAGGTTATTTCCGGTCTGTCTTCCTTTGCTATCTCGACGCCGCCCACGGTAAGGGGACCCGCGCCGTTCCACTTTTCAATATAGTCGGTCACGTTGTCCTTGTACGAGAAGTTGGTGGGATAAATGGAAATGCTGCTCGGAATATCCTTTCCGCCAAGCTCTCTAAGCGACAGCATGTAGGTATCCGTTCCGCCGAAGCCCGCTATCTGAAGCATTGCTCCCGCCTCGGACGGCTTGCCGACGTAGAACGTTTCGGTGTAGTTTTCGCCGTCGAGGTAGTACGTAATTGCATAGCGCGGAATGTTGTCCATCGTTATGCCCTGCGAGGAAACGGTGCTTGTAAACGTCTCCATACCGAGCGGGGCGAGCACGGTCGAAAGGTACTTGACGATTTCCGACTTGAGATTAACTGCGAGAATTTCCTCGGAGAGCGCGCTCGTGTAGTAGAAGCCGGACGACATACTGCCGTACGAGAGGTCTTCCTTCGGTCTTAATATCGCCGACACCTTAAGCGTTATTCCGCCCTCCCACTCTTCGTCCGAGTACGGACTGTAATCGAACGAGGGATTAAGCGGCGAAAACGCGTCGGCCTTTTTGGTAAACACAACGTCGTTGGGATACCAGGTGTACGTTTTGCCGAGCAGCTCGGAATAGTCGAGCTTGTTTCTATCGAGCTCGGGGTCGTAAGTGTCGAGCCCCATTGCGCCGTAGCAATGGTTTAAAAACTCGTCCTGCGAGTAAAAACCGTACTGCGCAAGCATAAGATCGGTGAGCGCGGTGTCGCGGCTTACTACAATCATAATCTCGTCCGCCCCGGTAGCCACCTTGCTCTTTTCGGGATCGGAAATTATATCGTACTGCGACAGTATAAAATCCTCGCCGCCCGGCGACTGACGGAAAGAGTTGTTTACCATTGTAAAGTACGAGGTAAACGCCGCCTGTTCGGTGTGCGCGAGCATGCCGAGATAGGTTTGCGTTGCGGACTGAAGCGACATGTTTTTCACAACCTGCTTCGTAGCGCCCTCCGCTCCGTCCTCGTCCTTTTCGGTAAACGTAAAGTCGGTGTAAAGGTTGTTGGACAGGTCGAGTCCGTAATTGACCGAAATGGATTTATAGTTTTCCTTAGGCATTTCGAGGACGTACTTTACGTAGTCCTTGGTTATGTTGTTCTTTACGCGGAGGGTGTCCATTGCCCCGCTGCTTTTAACAAGGGTCTCTATAAGCTTATCTATGTTTACCTTGCCGTTTTCGACGGAGTCCTTTATCGCGGGACCGGCCGCGGCGGAGCCCATCATGCTCTCCATGAGCGCGGTAAAATCGAGCGTTTCCTCGCTTATCGTTATGGGGTTGCCGGACAGCATATCGTTTTGCATGTTTTCTATGTAGCCGGTAACGCCCGCCGACACCGCAAGAACGGTCGCAACGCCCACTATGCCGATAGAGCCCGCAAAGCACACGAGCACCGTGCGCTTTATCTTGCTCAGTAGATTCTTTGCGGAAAGCCTAAACGCGTTCCACACCGAAAGCTTCGATTTTTTGATTTTTTCCTTTTTGGGCGCTTCCGGTACGGACTTTTCGACTTCGGGCGGCTTCTGCTCCGCCACGGGGCTTTGCTCTTCCTCGTCCGGATTATAAGGATTGGAGTCGTCCGTTACAAGCCCGTCGAGAAGGCGGATTATCCGCGTGGAATACTGCTCGGCAAGCTCGGGGTTGTGCGTAACCATTATTACGAGGCAGTCGGACGAAATCTCTTTTATTAGGTCCATAATCTGCTTGGAGGTAACGGTGTCAAGCGCGCCCGTCGGCTCGTCGGCAAGAAGTATCTCGGGGTCGTTTACGAGCGCGCGCGCAATCGCCACGCGCTGGCACTGTCCGCCCGAAAGCTGATTGGGCTTTTTGTTGTACAAGCCCTTAAGCCCCACCTTGTCGAGCGCCTCGTGCGCGCGGCGAATCCTCTCCTGCCTCGGCACGCCAGAAATGTTAAGAGCAAGCTCGACGTTTTCGGAAATGGTCTGGTGCGGAATGAGGTTGTAGCTTTGAAAAACAAATCCTATCTTGTGGTTGCGGTAGGTGTCCCAGTCGCGGTCGTGATAGTTTTTTGTGCTTACGCCGTTAATGACGAGGTCGCCCGTAGTATAATGATCGAGTCCGCCTATGATATTGAGCATGGTCGTTTTTCCGCAGCCCGACGGACCGAGGATAGACACAAACTCGCTCTCCCTAAACGAGAGCGATATCCCCTTCAGCGCATGGACCTTTTCGTCCGCCACCTTATAATCTTTTGTTATTTCGCGTAATTCAAGCATGCTTCACCTCTTAGATGACAATACCCCAATATAATTTTGTACATTACAGTATACTCTTTTTTGTAACAAATGTAAAACAAAAAAACGTACGTGAATGCGCATAAATTGCGCTACGGCGCGAATACTACACACAAAAGAATTTTTTCGGAGCGTTTTATGACAAATAAAAACAATGTAGATAACAATCCGTGCGAGCGTAACGGCGACTGCAAGATTTCCGCCGCGGACGTCGCGCGCGCGGAAGTATTCCCCAAGCATACGCATCTCCGCCATAGCGCCGACTCCGAATGCGGCGAGGATTGCGGCTGTCTGAACTCGCATTTGCGCAAAGAGGACTGCGAATGCGGCTGCGACGATAAAAGCGGTAATTGCGAGTGCGCAAACGAGAGCAACCGCGACGAGGACTGCGAATGCGGTAAAGATTGGGAAAGCGCCGCCGATAGTAAAACCGGCTATTCCGCCTCTGCGTCTCCGTCCGTGCCCGCCGACCCCGCGTGCCGCGGCAATTCTTTGCTCGAATGCGGCGTCGACGTTTTTGCGGGAAACGAAACTTACGGCACGGTCCGCTCTCGCCCCACTAACCCGAATTACAAAATGATCGACCCCGACGACGACTCCGCCGACGCGGGAAAAAGCTAACCAACCGAATGTCAGACGAATTTCGTGTGTGGACTCTATAAGTAATTTTACATTCCACCCGACGACTCCGCCGACGCAAATTAAATGAAGTCCAATAAAAAATCGACAAGCGCTCTTGTCGATTTTTTGTAGTTATTCCCTTTTTGCTCCGCAGTGCACACAGAATTTATCGTCCTCGTCGATTTCCTTGCCGCATTCCTTGCATACATTTTTCTTGCTTTCTTGGGGCGCTTCGCTCTCGTTTTGCGCAGCCTCCAAAGCGGCGCGCTTTTTGTCCGAAATGTATTTAAACAGCGCGCACACCGCCATTGCTATAAAGCATACCGCAGGCTGAAGCGCCGCCGCCGCAAACGTTGCCGTGTACGTAACCGCCGGCGAATCGGCACGTAAAGGAAATTCCCACTCGGGCATTTTCCCAACCATATATCCTACCGTACTCGCGACGTGCACTATCGAAAAGGCTATAAGCACAAGCGCAAGCCCGACAAGCACGAACACGGAAGCAAACCTAAGCTTTTCTATCTTGAGCGATACCACCGAAAAGGCGACGCCTATCACGGTTATTCCCGCCGCCGCCATAAACAGTCCTGCGGTCATGTTTTGGAACTCTTTCCACTCCCCGTACATTTGATACGGGGAAAACAACTGCAAGTGAATAAAGTTGATAAACAGCGTAACAACGGCAATCGCCGCCACAAACAGCGCAAACCCGTACACCACGTTTCTGATAACGTGCGCCGATTTGTCTTTCCTTTCGGTCTTTTCCACCATAATAGTACCTCGCTTTTTTTGCTATTATATATCTATTAAGAACACATGTCAAGCGGGTTTTTAAATGTAGGTGTATAAAGTTTTTATATCGGTTAATATGTGTTCTCGGCTGAATAAAAAAGACCGCGGCGCGGTCCTTTATTATTATCTATTCGTTCTTTTCTCTTACCTATTTTTTATTATTCCCCTGCTTCGGCATAACCACGAGCATAATCTTATTCTGTTCCTCGTTGTACATGACGGGGATATTCTGCCCGTCGCGGCGGATAAAGCTTTTATTAATATCCTTAGCCCACGCCTTGGGGAGCGACATTATAAACTTATTCTCGCCGTTAAGCTCGAACGAGACCGACACTCTGTTTCGAACAAACTCGTCGCTTTCGGACGACACGCGGCGGACGAGCGCGCTTACGGCAACCGCGCCGACAAGCCACGACTCCACGTTTTTCCTGTTGCGGATATTTTCTATTATCACGTTAAGCGTGTACGCGAGAACGAGCGCGGACGCGGCGTCGATAACGGACACGCCGACGGTAAGATTGTCGTTCCAAACGAAAGCGCCCGCCGCGTGCGCAATGCCGAGCGCGGCGGTGGTAACGGGCGCGACGAGAGTCAGTCCCAATACGACGTAGAGCAAAACGGCGGACGCGCCGCTGTAGATTTTGCCGACGTCGAGCACCGCTTCGATATTATTTGCACTGTATTTTTTTTCGTTCATGCCTTCTCCGCGCGGGGCGAAAAACCCGCCGCGCTTTTATAGTAACACATCTAAGCTTTTTCGTCAATCGGCTCGGCTAAAAAACCGCCGTGCGCCCCCTAATTGGGTCTAAATGATATTGACATTTTCGTTGCGGCGTGGTACAATATAAAAAAACAAAAACGGAGAAAACAAATGAAGCTTGAATGCAACGGAAACGATCTCGCCGACGCCGTCGCGAGAGTAATCAAGGCAGTACCCGCGCGCTCGACAAACCCCATACTCGAGGGCATAAAGCTGACCGCCGAGGACGGCACGCTTACGCTAACCGCTACCGACTACGAGTTGTCGATAGAGCACATGATTCGCGCCAAGATATTCGAAACGGGCGAAGCGGTCGTGCCCGGCAAGCTGTTCGGCGACTTTGTCAAAAAGCTGACAAGCCAAACCATTCTGCTCTCGACAAGCGGCGACAAGCTTACTATAAACTACGAGCGCAGCGAGGGCAAGTTCAGCTGCTACCCCGCCGAGCAATATCCCGCGGTCAACAAGATAGAGGACACCCAGCACTTCGAAATGAAAAATTCGGAGTTTAAGGACCTTGTAAACAAAGTCGCATTCTCGGTGTGCACGGACGATTCGCACCCGACGCTTAAGGGCGTGCTTCTCGAGATTTCGGACGACGGAATCGTGTCCGTCGCGCTCGACGGCTACCGCCTTGCAAAATGCGTTAAGCCCATAATCGGCACAACCGCCTCGACGAGCATCGTCGTGCCCGTACGCGCGATTATGGAAATTTCGCGTATAGTAGAGGACAACGACGACGCGATTAAGTTCAACCTGCACAAAAACTTCCTTATGGTAAGCGTGGACGCGACCACCGTCACCACGCGCCTTATAGACGGAGAGTTCGTCAACTACCGCCAGATAGTGCCCACCCACTTCGACACCAAGGTGTACATACCCAAATCGCTGTTCGAGGACGCAATCGACCGCGCGGTGCTCATGGCTCGCGGCGAAAAGAACAACTACCTCGTCCGCTTCGACATTACCGAAACCAATATGACGGTTCGCTCCCGCAGCGACGTAGGCACAGTCGAGGAAAACCTCCCCGTCAAGACGGACGGCACGGACATTACCATTTCCTTTAACGCCCGCTACTTCACCGAGTTCTTGCACTACATGAACTGCGAGACGATTGTATTAAACCTTACCAATTCCACCTCGGCGTGCATTGTCTCGCCCGTCGGCGGTCTCGACGAATACATCTACCTCGTCCTTCCCGTCCGCAGCAACTAAGCCCGTAACTTTCGCACAAAAAACCCTCGCGTTAAAAGGGCGTCATTCTTAGAGAATAACTTTGGTTGAAAAAAACCCACTATACTTTATAAGTGAAGTATAGTGGGCTATATTTTTATTGTGCGGCTAACGCCTAGATTTCTCCGCTGCGTTCGCTGCGCTCACTTCGGTCGAAATGATGGGAGGGCGGTAGTAAGTGCGACTATACTTAATTAAAGCGGTAATGCTTACACTACCGTCCGTCATTCCGAGCTTGTCGAGGAATCCAGGCGATCCGCCGCACTTATAAGTAAACAAATATAATCGCGAGAAATTATGTTTTTCGTTTATATGGAAGTGACGAAAAAGCTTGTGCCGAGTAACATCATAACGCCGTGGCACTGCCTGCTCGGAACGAACGCGCCGCCGTTATATGCGGGTCTGTACGCGTCGAATATGTTTACCTTTATTTCTTCTTTATCGCACGGCTTAATAAGCTTAATTGTAAAGTGATTTTCGATATCGGGGTTTTCCTTTATCTCGATTTTGCTCTCGTCGTAAATAAACTCGGCGACGTACTCGGACGCAAAATCAACCTGCCGCTCGTAATAGTAAAAACACAAATCGTACTCGGTTTTTTCGTACAGCTCCGCGTGTTTTTCGGTCTGAATTTTATAACCGTAAACGTCGTGAAACCTCGACAGCCCGTCGTTCCAAAAACATACTTCGTTGCCGAGCCCGTCGAAAATAACCGCGTCGTACTCGTCGCGGAACGGGCGCTCCTGTTCGTAATGCCCGAAGAAAGGAAAATCAATGCACGCGGCGCACGATAAAGCCGAAATTATCGCCAAAACAAAAACGAATAATTTTTTCATATACCACACCTCGAAAAGCGTATTCGATAAGGTATATCCGCAAATTCCGTTTTTGTCCAAACCGCCGAAAAACAAAAAACTTGTTTCTGCGTTTAAATGTTATCCTCGCGCAGGGCGCGCGACGAGATAAGGATTTCGATTAGCTCGAAGAGGCGCGTTTCTCCGTCGTTTTTAAGCTCTAAGCAATAGGTGTAGCTTTTATAGTCGAACAGCGCGCACACGCCGACGGACGAATCCCCCCACTTAACCGATAGTCCCGTTATCTCGGTATCGGTATCGCACGCCGAGTAAAAATAATCGGTAAACTCTCGCGGCGCACTATCCGCCACGACGCGGTATTCGATTTCGTCCTCCGCGTTGTATTTTACCGTGAGCGCCCAAAGCTCTCCCGTTTCCCTATTCGTGTACTCGTAAACGGTACCCGCGTCCGCGCCGTAATCGAAGTACAAAAAGCTTGTGCCGTTATTTTCGTTGTATTCCTTAACGGTGATATCGAGCTTTTTCTCCGCGTATTCGGTAGGCTGAGGATCGCTGCCGCCGGGAGATTCGGGCGCCGACCCGCTGTCGGGAGACTCGGGCGCCGAGCCGGCGTAGCCTCCGCCGCGCAGAAGAAGGGTGGGAATGAGCACGACGGCGACGACCGCCGCCGCGGCGAGCGGCGCAAAAATCGCGACCCTGCGCGTAATGCTTTTTTGCGGCGGTTTTTCGCTCGACAAATCAAGCTCGGGATGAAGCTCCTTAAGCTCGTTTGCAAGCCGTGTATTGTCAATCGAAGCGTTTTGCCGAATGCGTTTGTGAAGATCTTGTTCTTTCATGCCGTTTCTAAGGTATATCGTGATTTACTCCGTTTTGTCCAAGCTTACCGTTAAGATAAAAGCTTTTCGAGTTTTTTAAGCGCCCGCTTTAGGATATACGCGACGGTGCTTTTGGGGATATTCTCTTGCTTTGCTATTTCGCGCACCGTCATTCCCATATAGATTTTACATTCGATAATTTTCCGTTCGTCCTCGTCGAGCTTTGCAACCGCCCGCTCCACATCGTATCTTGTAAGACCGTCGACCTCGTCAGTCGGGATTGCCGCGCCTTCGCATCCGTCAAGCGGAACGCTTCCGCTCTCGTCGCGGTTAAACTTATACGCCTCGTTTTGGGTGATTTTTACTATCCAGGCAAGCCCGTTTTGCTTGCCGTCGAACGAAGAAAGAGCGCGAAGAATTTTGTCGTACGCCGAAAAAATCACGTCCTCGACGAGCGACTTATCCACTAAGTATTTGTAGGCTATGTACTGTAAATATCCGCGCGAATAATCGATGAATTCCTTTAAACAGTCCTCACCGCGTTTTAACCTCGAAAGGTAAATATTAACTTGCTCGCGCGTCGTCCTCATTATCGGTATTTTAACATCGGCACGCCGTTTTGTCAATATACGTCTTGCCCAAGAAAAAAGTCCTCGGATTTTACGCGAGGGCTTTTATCGATAACTTGCTTTTTTACTTAACGAATATCGCCGTGCCGTAGGAATCGAGCTTTGTCGTGCCGAAAACGCACGTGCCGCCGTCCGAAACATATTTCGACGACGACGAAAAGTTGTGGTACGCGGTAACGGTCTGTCCGTCGCCCTTTACCTCGATTTTTAACATACCGTTGCTCTCCGAGCACGTCGCCGTGCCGCTAATCAGCGCGGGATAATTGTTTCTTATTGCCGCAAGACGAATAACGTAGTTAAGATACGACGTTTCGACGCTGAGCTGTTCCTCGACCGAGGCGAGCGAGCCGTTTACGTTGTAGTTGCGTATCCCGGGGATATTGTCGCACACGTTAGCCCAGTTTTTCGTCCACTTCATGGGTTGGCGGTAGCGCTGATCGCTGTCCGTGCCGCCGCCGATTAAGCCCATTTCGTCGCCGTAATATATCCAAGTAAGCCCGGGCATTGTCATAATAACCGCCATATACAGCTTGCGCTTACTCTCGTCGGTTATCTTGTCGGCAAGGCGCTGAATGTCGTGATTGGAGGTTATCATGGAGTTAATCGGTCTGTCGCCGCGGTAACCGTTGTATTTGTTCGCGTTGGAGTTAAACGCACTCGCCTGACCGCTCGCGTTTCCACCCGAAATCTTTCCGGGAAGATCGTAATAAGTGTTAAAGTCGAAAAGCGAGTCCATGCCCGCATAGAACGGCGACACGTCGTTGACGTTGCCCGAAAGCTGTTCGCCCAATAGGTAACAATTGGGGAATCTCTTTTTCAGTCTGTAGTTGAACTCTTTAAAGAACTCGACGTTTTTGGTGAGGTTGTAGTTGTACGCGCCGTCGTTTTTGCCGCCCTCGGTATCCGTGCTTAGGTTTTCGCTCTCGTCCCACATAAACACGTGCTTTATCGCGTCCATGCGGAAGCCGTCCAGTCCGTAGCTCATCCAGTAGGAGGCGACGTCGACCATAGCGTCGCGCACCTGTTGACAGTCGTAGTTAAGCTCGGGCATATTGCTCCCGAACGACGAATAGAAGTACCAGCCGTTAGAGCTGTAATATCTGTTGCCGCTTGTGCTTTTCCACCTGTAAAAATCGCGGTAGTGCACTTCGGCGGTGGTTCCGTCCTGATATGTCACGTTTTCGACCACGCCCTGCTGCGACTTGATAAACCACTCGTTGTTGGGCGAGGTGTGGTTTACGACAAGGTCCATTATAACCTTCATGCCCCTTTGGTGCGACTTATACACAAGCTCGCGGTAATCGGCGTTGGTGCCGAACTTGGGATCTATCGAATAGTAATCGTAGCAGTCGTAGCCGTGCGACGAATTGCTGCTCTGTATGGGAGTAAGCCAAAGAACGTCCACATTAAGCGAATCGAGATAATCGAGCTTATTTATTATGCCGCGAATGTCGCCCAGTCCGTCGCCGTCGCTGTCGCAAAAGCTTGCAACAAAAATCTGATACCCTACGCCGGTCTCGTCCCAGCCGCTTACCGTTTTCTGTACGGGAATCGCTTTAGCCTCGGCGCGGTTAACGTCGCTTTTGCTCGCACGAAGCGGCTCGGTGGTGGGAGCGTACCCGCCGCCCGGTCCCGACTTTGTAAGATAGTTTTTGCCTTTTGCGACCGAGCCCGAATCGACGTACCAATGATAGCTCGACCCAACCTTTTGCGCCGCGCTCAAACTAATCTTATTGTCCGCCTCGCCGTCCTTCGCCTCCCAATTGTTTTTGGCTATTAGGAAGTTGATCGTGGTTACGCCGCCGAATGCGGATAGATCAATCGCGTACACCGCGCCCGATATGTCGGTCGCAACGCTCTCGTACCAGCTTCCGCCGCCGCTCGCCCAGCCCCATACATGCCAGCCGGTATAAGACCCGTCGGTGCGGCGGTAGTGTATGTAAAATGTGTTCGCCGCGGTAAGCGACGGAGTATAGTCCGCCGCCTCGTCGGAAGATCCGTTGTCGTTACTCCACCTTGCAAACAGAGTCGCGTCCTTTGTAAGCGTGTCGGCGCCGAAGTTCCACGGCGTTACGCCGTCCTCTATATACCAGCCCGAAAGAGTATATCCCTTGCGCGATACCGTCGGCGCGGTAAGCTTGCTTCCGCTTTTAACGGTCTGCGGCGTCGGATTGCTCGCCCCCTCAAGCCTCGCCTCTCGACCCACGTTAAACGTTGCCGTAACGTTGCCTTGGGGCTGCGGATTGTCGGGATTGTCCGGATTATCGGGGTTATCGGGGTTGTCGGGGTTGTCGGGGTTGTCCGGATTATCGGGGTTGTCCGGATTATCCGGATTATCCGGATTATCGGGATTATCCGGGTTATCCGGGTTATCCGGGTTATCCGGGTTGTCGGGATTGTCCGGATTGTCGGGGTTATCCGGGTTGTCGGGGTTATCGGGGTTATCGGGGTTATCGGGGTTATCCGGATTGTCGGGATCGGGATCATCGATCTCGCCGCTATTCGGAGATCGCCACGCCGCATGGAGCACCATATCGGCGTTTACCGTTTCGGTATCGAAATTCCACAGTACGGTAAGATTATCGTCCTTATACCATGCGACAAAAACCTTACCCGCCTTTGTGGGGTCGGCAGGGCGCGTCACCTTTTGCCCGGGATAAACGTTTTGAGGCTTTACCGCGCTGCCGCCGTTACTGTCGAAACGCACGATATAATAGTCGCGCGAGGTCGGCTGCGGGGGCGCCTTTGTACAAGCGGCAATCGGAGTCAGCATTATTAACGCCGATAAAGCTAACGCAACGATAAGCCGTAGCTTTGATTTAATCGAATTCGTCTTGATACTCATTTCCCTCTCCTTTTTCGGCGGGCTTTCCGCCCGAATGCTTTTGTTTGGTTTCTCCGCGGGCGCGGCGGGCAAGCTCGTTAGGGTCGCGCGTGTCGGATTTATTCGGCGCGGTCTTTTTCCGCGCAAACAGCCTGTAAATCCCTATTGCGGCGGCGATTGCGAGCACGACGGACGCCATAATAATAACCATTTGATACTTGCGCAAAATTCCCACTGTCAGCAGCGACAGCGCCGAAAGCACTATAACCGTAAACAGAGCGACCGACGCATTGTCCGTTTTTACCCCGAACTTACCCATAACCCTTACGAGGATAAACGCCGCGAGCGCAAAGACCACGAGCACCGCAAAGCCGGTCCACAGCGCCCACACCTTATAAACGAGAAGCGCATAGCACACAAGCCAAACGCCCACCGCGATAAGCGCGATTGCGCCGTACTCGAAGCCGATAAGAATCTTGCCTATGTCGGGCAGCTTTTTTTCGCGCGGGGCACGGAGAGACGGGTTTTTACCGCGGACGGAAAACCACAGCTCATTTAACTCGTCGTAAAGCTTTTGTATAAACTTTCTTTTTCTGCCGTCCGTTTCGTAACGGAGCGCGTTTTTACAGTATGGAGTGTCGAACGGGGGTTTGGGAATGCCCTCGCCCGCTTCCGCCGCCCGCTTAAACTCCGCTGTAACGGAGGCGCGAAGCTCGGCGTCGCTGCGCAGCTCGGATTTACAAAGCATCATCGCCCACCACAGCTCGCTGTCGTCGGGATGAAACTCGAGCGCCTTTATAAGCTTTTCCTCAGCGAGAGTAAAGTCCCCCGCCTCGAGCGCCTTTTTCCCTTCCGTCTTGTTCGACATACCTTTATTATAAAAGCTATAAAGAAAAAAGTCAAACGGTTTTCCGTTTGACCTTTCCTCGCCGATCGGCGTATATATTGTAATGTATTACTCGACGCTTTTAAGCGCTTCGACCATGGAGATATTTTTCATTCGCGTGTTTAACAGCATGGTTGCGACAAGGCTGAAGGCAAAGGTAAGCGCGATACAACCGACGGCGACGTACCAAGAAAGCACGCTTGCTATATACACTTTAAACGCCTCGGTTATATAACCAAGCCACAGCATAAGCCCGTAACCGAGCGGCAGACCTATAATACAGCCGAGCAAGGTAATAACCATGTTTTCCACAATTACCATGTTGGCGGTTTCGTTCCGCTTGTACCCGAGCACCATAAGCGTCGCAATCTCGCGCGTGCGCTCTTTAAGGTTGGTTGCGGTGATGTTGTAAATAACGGCGATTGCAAGCGCCGCCGCGCCGACAACGAAAATTATAACGGCGTAGTCGAGGAGCGACATTTGTTTTTCGAGCGCGGCAAACGTCTCGCTGAAGGTTTTTACGTCGCGCACTACCTCGTTGTTTTTTAGCGTTTCGACAGCCTCCTTCGCGTCGACGCCCGGAAGAAACGTAGCGTACGAGGTGTTGGCGTAAAGCCCAACGTCGTTATTTTTGAAAACGGCGTACGAGCAATAAGCCTTTTGGTCGAAATACTCTCTTACAATCGCGGTCACCTTTATCTCGAACGAAACGGAACGGTTGTCGAGCGAATATCCCGTAACCTTGACGGTATCGCCCGCCTTGACTCCGAGTCGTTTTGCCGTCATCTCGGGGATAACAAAGGTGTCCTCTTCAAACAGCACGCGGTTTTTCCCGTCGAGGTCGGTAAACAGCTTTATGCAGTCGGCGTCGGCATAGCGGAAATACTTTTCGTCGGCATAGGTGGGGAGCGCCATTACGGTTATGTCCTCGCCGTTGTCGTTAAAGCTGACCCTGCCCGAAAAGTTGGGAACAAACGTGAGGTTGTGCATATACTCCTCGGCCTCCGCGCCCGCAATCGAATCGTAAATCGCGTCGTCCATAAGATCGACCGCGACGTCGGTGACAATCGTCATGTCATAGCCAACGGTCGCGTCGAAGCGCGTAAACGACACGGACATATTGTCCTTAAGCCCGATAAGCCCGACAAGAAGCGCGAGACACCCGATAATGCCGACGGAGGATAATAGCATGCGCATCTTGTGGAGGAACATGTTTCGAAGATTCATCTTTGCGCCGAAGCCCAATCTTTTCCACAGCCCCGTCCACCGCTCCACGAGTATGCGGCGGGTCTTTTTGGGCGGCTTGGGCCGCATGGCCTGCGCGGGCACCGAGCGAAGCGTTCTGTAACACGATATAAACGCGGCGAGCATAGATAGCACGGCGCTTATCACAACGCTAAGCACGAAATACATAAACCCGAGATGCTTCGGCGTAGGCGGCAGGGAGAACATTCGCAGGTAGATGGTATTCAACAGCCACGGCATAAAGAACGTTCCGGCAAGCCCGCCGAGCACCGCGCCGACGAGCGAGGCGAACAGCGCGTAGAACATGTACGAAAAATACACCCTGCTTTTTGATACGCCCAGCGCCTGAATTATGCCTATCTGCATGCGCTGGTTTTCCACCGTTTTGGACAGCGAGATAACCATGATAGCCGCGGCGACCGCAAAGAATATCATGGGAAGCACGGCGGTGAGCGCGGTAATCGTGTCGTTCATGCTGTCGAAGCCGACAACCGACGGGAACTGACTGCGCTTCAAAGAATACATGTACAATCCCGCCGAGCGGTTGGGGTCGGCGAAAATGCTCGTAAGCTCGCCGCCGTCCTTTATTGAAAAGCGCGAAAACAGCTCCTCCGCGTCGACGCCCGACTGCGCGCGGATTTTTATTCCGTTAAAAACGTCGACGGCGATATCGGAGTATTTAAGAAGCGTTACGTCCGTTGTTCCGAACGGCGTTTCCACGGGAGTAAACACCGTCGCGGTGTCGAGGTACGACTTTATAAGCCCGTACTCGATGTGCGCGAGTATAAACTCGTCGGTACGCGCCGCCGTGTTTAAAAGGTTGACCTTGTATATAACGTCGGGCGAGTGATAAATTCCGCACACCGTAAACGAATAGCCGACGTTTTCGTATTCGGGCGTGTATTTTGGCGTTTCGTCGTCCGCGCCGAGCGCGCTCATCTCGAGCTTAATCGACTTAAGGGTAGCTATCGAAAAGTCGAGCTTTGCACCTATTTCGACGTTGTGCGCGTCCGCAAAAACCTCGTCGATTATTATCTCGTTCTCTCCCTTTTCGGGAAGCCTGCCCGCGGTAATGAGGGGAACGTCTATACCGTCGGTGAGCGTGGTTATAGTCATGTCGTAGCGAATACCCCGCACCTTGGTTTTGGTGTTAAAGGTATCGTAACCCATGGCGGCTATTACGCCGTTCTCCTCGCGCAGCTCCTCCACCGCCGGCGCGTTAACGTACATGTATTCGGCGCGCGCCGTCGCATAGAGCTGTGAAGCGTAGTAGTCCTTAATCTGATTGGTGGTCGACGAGGAGCCTTCCGCAACGCCGGCCAAAAACAGGCAGCCGATAAAAAGCACCAATAAAATGGAAATAAAACTCCCTATGGTTTCGCGAATGTCGCGAAGCGTTTTAAGCATTATATACTTCATTTACGCCCTACCACTCTATCGTTTCGACCGACACTTTTTCCGTATTGACGTCTATTCTTTCCACCTTGCCGCTTCTTACGTGAATAACCTTATCCGCCATTGGTGCTATCGCGCTGTTGTGCGTAATGAGAACGACCGTTTTCCTAAACTTAACGTTGACGTTTTCGAGAAGCTTAAGTATCATCTTGCCCGTTTTGTAGTCGAGCGCGCCCGTAGGCTCATCGCACAAAAGAAGGAGCGGATTTTTCGCTATTGCGCGCGCAATCGCCACGCGCTGCTGCTCGCCGCCCGAAAGTTGCGACGGGAAGTTCCCCGCACGGTCCGCAAGCCCCACCGCTTTAAGCGTCTCCGCAGGGTCGAGATGGTTTTGTGTGACGGACGCGGCAAACTCCACGTTTTCGAGCGCGTTAAGGTTTGTTATAAGGTTGTAAAACTGAAAAACAAACCCCACCTTTTCCCGCCTGTAAAGAGTAAGCCGCTTTTGGTTGTAATGAGTAATATCCTCGCCGTCGACGACGACGGAGCCGCTTGTCGCCGTGTCCATTCCGCCGAGAATATTAAGTATCGTCGATTTGCCCGCGCCGCTTGCGCCGAGCACGACGACGAACTCGCCCTCGTCTATCGTAAAATCGACGCCCGAAAGCGCGGGGATTTCCACCTCGCCGCTTTTGTAGATTTTGCGAACGTCCTTAAACTCGATCAGCTTGCCGAGCTTTGTTTGCTCCAAAGAAAAATAGGCGCTTTCCTCTACGGTTTCGCCCTCGTCGTACTTTTGACGGTATTTGTTTTTGTCGTCGCCCGCCTTGGATTTTACCGCTTTATCCTCGGACGCCGCGGCGGGTTTTTTCTTTTCCGACTCTTTCATAGCACGCTCCTTTTGGTCGTTCTTAATGGTCTGAATCGAGCGCTTAACCGAAAAGCTTTGCCGTTTTTATTTTGCCGTAAAAGGCGTACCATTTATTTAACAGGGTTTCCCTGTCGGCAATGGGCAAAAGCTCGCCGAGCATATCGTTTACGCGGGAAATCAGCTCGTCCTCGATAGCGCTCGTGTCCTCCTTGCTCGCGTCGACGCGCGATGTGACAAAGTCGAAGTAAACCTTATCCTCGGTCGCAAACTCGGCCAAAACGCGTTCTACTTCCTTAAGCTTCTCGTCTTGAGTAAGGTCGCTTTTGGCGACGAGCGCAAGCTCCTTTTGGAGAAGATCGAGCCGTTCCGCGGCGAGCGCGCCCACTATTTCGTCCTTGCTCTCGAAGTACACGTACACCGTCGCCTTGGAGTAGTTGGCTTCCTTGGCGAGCATATTCATATTCATTCCGTCGTAGCCGAATTCTACAAGCAGTCTGTCTGCGGCGCTCATAAGCGCGCGGCGGTGATACCTAACGGCGGACGCCTTTTTCTCTCCCGTCATAATAATCCTTCTTTTGCGCGAGGCGCATTTTGCGCCACGATTGCCCTTCAATCGTAACTATACATATTATATCATTTTTTCTTACAAATGTCAATTTCACGCACCATATAAAAACCGAATATATTGTCGTGTTTAACGCTTTCCTCCGCGCAAAAAAAAGAAAAACCCTGCCGCGAATAATCCTCGACAGAGTTTTTCTTTAATCAAAGCGCCTTGCGCTTACCTTATATTACCGTGCCGTTATCAAGCTTTTTGACGGTAAGGAAGGTGTTGACGTTATTGCTCGGCGTGAACGTGGTCGTTGCGCTTCCCTCAATGGTAAGGGTAACGACGTCGTTTGCGTTAAGGTTTACTATCGTCGAGCCCGTAGTGGCGCGCGCCGTGCCCACGATAAGATCCTGCGAGATAACTCCCGACGGCTCGGGCGTGCCGTTAACGTTTACGCTGAGCGTAACGGTAGACGCAGGGGATACGCTTCCCACAAGGCCGTAGGTTATTTCGTAGTCGCCGTCCTCGGTTACGGTGATTTGATTGGTGCCGAGCGTGACGTTAAGCTCGGGCATCTGCGATCCGAGAGTTGCCGTTACGGGCGTTCCCGCCGTCAAGGAAACCGTGCTCGTGTCGGTAGAGTACAGACCGCCGTACGCCGCAAGTCCGTTTGTCGCGGGGCCCTGTTCGCCCTGCTCGCCTTGTACGCCCTGCGGTCCGGGAACACCTTGTATACCCTGATCGCCTTGAGGGCCTTGGGGACCCGTCGCGCCGCGAGGTATGCCGAAGTTGAGGACCGCCGCAGTCGTAGTGCCCGAGTTGGTTACGGTCGCGTTCTGGTCGGGCTCGAGCGTGTCAACCGTGCCGACGGTAACAGTCGCCGCGGCACCGTCGGTGCCGTTGGTGCCCGCTACGCCTTGTAAGCCTTGCTCGCCTTGAGGTCCGGGAACGCCCTGTATACCCTGTTCACCTTGAGGACCCGTCGCACCCTGTGCGCCTTGTGCGCCCTGCGGTCCCTGAGGACCCGTCGCGCCGGTTGCTCCGCGGGGTATGCCGAAGTTAAGGATCGCCGCGGTCGCGCCGCCCGAGTTGGATACAAGCGCGGCGGTGCCCGGCTCGAGAGTGTCGACCGTGCCGATTGTTATCGTCGCCGCGGTGCCGGCGGCACCCGTTGCGCCCTGTACGCCCTGCTCACCCTGCGGACCTGTCGCACCCTGTATTCCTTGAGCGCCCTGCGGACCGGTGGGACCGGTCGCTCCGGTAACACCCTGTATACCCTGAACGCCCTGCGGACCGGTAGGGCCGATCGCACCGGGAACGCCCTGCATACCCTGAACGCCTTGAGGACCGGTAGCGCCCGTCGCGCCCGTCGCTCCGTTAAGACCGGGATAGCCGCGAGGACCGATGGGGCCGGGAGCTCCGGTCGGACCCGTGGGTCCCACTCTGCACGGCATAGGCGGCGGACACACGCATTCCTTGCATTCGTCGTCGTGACGGTCGCAATCTCTATCGCAGTCGCAATCGCAACCGCAATGTTTGTTAAATAAGTCGAACAACATTATTAACCTCCTTTGCTTTAACGTTACCCCATTCTATGCACACCCGTCGGTCGGTGTGATTTATTGTTATATTTGCCTTACGGCAAGAGAGATTGCTACGCGGTTATATTCGCCTATCGGCAAGTGATATATCGCTTCGCGAGGTTTTTTATTACACATAAACAAACACAAAAAAAGAGCCGAATTTTTCGGCTCTTTAATCTTATAAAAATAGAGTTCTATTCGTTTTCGGGCGGATTGGGTTCTTCCGCTATGGGTGCGGACTGCGCGTCCGCTTCCTCGGTTGCGGCGGTCTCTAAGGCGAGCTCGCCCGCTTCCCTTTTTGCGCCGGTACGCGCGAGCACCGCTTTTCTTGCGGCGCGGAACGCGTAAGTTAGACCGTTAAACACAAAGAATATCGCGACGTACGCCGCATACAGACCGAGTATGTACAGCGCGTTTAGGTCGTACCGCCAGATAGTAAGCTTCCACATAGGAACTTCGAACGGCAGCGGGTTTAGCTGTGTGAACGCGTAGTTGGGGAGCAGAACTTCGGTAAGCACGTGCCCGCCGTAAGAAAACTCCATCGACGCGGAGGAGACAATCGCGCTCAACAGCGACGCGGTGATAATCACGCCGAAGTAATAAAGAAGCGGGATAACGCAGTCTTTCATTTTGAATTTGTAGTGACCGAGCGCGGACGGCAGCACGGACAGCGCAAACAAAATGCAGTGCGTAAGGCAAAAATAGAGTATCGAATAACTGCAAATAATTCCGAAGTTGGACATATCGTCTTTACCGAAGTATACAAATACGGACACCGCACCTGCGGCGTGCACGAAAAACGATATGGCGTAAAGCAGCTTCTTTTTTACTATTACGGATATAGACGCTACGTACACTCCGATATTGCAGATAAAAAGCGGAATGCACGCAAACACGGTGTGGTAAACGTTGTACCCGTCGCCCATTATCATGGAATCCTTGCTGTGGTACTGGATAAGCAGGGTTATTGCCGCCGCCGCCAGGAAATCGTCCTGAAGTTTTCTGTCCTTGTTTTTAAGGAAGTAATAACTTCCGACCGTAAACCCGCCGACTATTAATATCGCGAGAAAATGCCAAAGCGTAAAGTTTTTAAACCAAAGAAAATCGGTCCTTGAAAAGTCGGAAATATCGAAAAAGTTTTCAAAGATATTAAGCGGCATGCACGCGGTAAGCGCAAACGGCAGCCAAATAAAGCTTTTGCCCCTGACCTTGTATCCGTCGCGGACAAACAGCCCCGCGCAGATTATAAGATACAGCGCGTTCGATATAAAGAAAAACGCCATGTTAGCCGCTTTGGGCATGAACTCGTTTATATGCGCGTAGATAAGCTCGTTGGGCGTGCTGAACTCGTTTACCGCGGTAATGTCGAAAAACTTCCCGAAGGTAAAGCAGGAGACAACGACAAACACAGGCAAAACGTATTTCGCTATGTCCGAACAGCTTTTCTTTTTGTAGAACACGGCAAGGAGGATTAACAAAAGCCCCGCTTTTTTTATCCACTGGCTCGCCGCAAAAACAAACCCGTACTCGCTTATTCTGTTGAATATGTAGTAGTCCGAAATCGTAAACGTGAGAATAAGCGTTACAAGCGCAAGAAGCGCGGCGCACGCTTTAAGCGCAATATCTACCGTCTTGCCTACGTCGATACTATTTACTTTTCGTACACTTTGCAATGTCATACGTGTATTCTAATTTATATGTCGAAATTTGTCAATAGCAACAAAGGCGACTTCGCCTTTTAAAGGGAAAAATATTTTTTAATCCCTGTCGATAACGAGCTTATTCCCTTTTTATTGCTGTTCTGCCGCATTTAAGCAAATAAATAAAAAAGACCGCGAAGCGGTCCTTATTATGTATTCACTTTTATCTCTTCACTATCCGTAGGCGGTTAGTCGTCCTCGTCGACGTATTCCTGTTTTTCGGGCGCAGGCTCTTTGGGTACAACGGGAGAGACGGGCTTGTCCGCGCTAACGGCAGTTCCTTCCGCATTCGCGCCTTCCGTAACGGTTTCGCTCGATCCCTCGGTTGCGGCGGCGGTTACCCTCTCCGGATGAAGCATACTTTTTGCAAAGAACTTTCTGTACAGGAAGATGTACGCCACGCCGACAATCACGAGCACGATGCTCCAAATCTGCGACGGATAAAGCGCGTCGCCCAAAAACTTTCCGCGCGCGTCGCCGTCGCCGCGGAAAAATTCGAGCACGAAACGCCAAATCCCGTACGCTATCATATAAACCGAAAAGTTGTAATTAAACTTGTTCCTGTAAAACAGCAGCGCCATAACCGCGGCGAGAATAAACAGGAATATCATTTCAAAAAGCTGAGTGGGCACTCGGTTGGCGTTGTCTACCATGGAGCACGGCAAGCCGAACCAAGCGTCGGTTTCGACTCCGTAGCAGCAGCCGGCAAAAAAGCAGCCGAGCCGCCCGAAGGCGTGCGCTACCACAATGCCGATAGGAATAAACGGGAGCGCGTCGGAAAGCGTCGCGTTCATTTCGCCCGAAAAAAACTTAACCGTATTTCTGGGGCGAATGACTTTCATAAACAGGAGGTACAAGCCGATAAACGTCGCCGCGCCGCCTATAAGTCCGCCGAGGAACGTAATGCTTTCGCCGAGATGGAAGCCTGCCGAGGGGTTGGCGATATAGTTGTAGGTCGCCTGGAACAGCGCGGCAAACAAAAACCCTATTCCCGTGCTTAACACACCGATAATAACGATAACGTTAGAGGAGTAGTCGTTAAACTTGAGCTTGCTCATAGTAAAAATGAGTAGCGCAAAGCACGCCGCAATACCGACCGCAATACAAATGCCGTAAAGGTACACTCCTCTCCCGAAAATTTCGAATAGCGGCTCAGGATACATAAAAACCTCCGAACCCGAATTTTCCCCATTATAGCATTTTTATACCGATATGTAAAGCGATTTTTATTCCGCGCGCTCCTCTCCAAAAGTGCGCCGCCCTAAAAGACCGCGGGAAATCAAACGTAAAATAACGATTCATTCAAAACTATTTTGTCTATTTTTTAAAAATTCCAGAAAAGTATTTATCGTTGGCTATTACGCTCGGATGATCGGGACGGAGTTTTTTCGCGCGCAGATGATAGCGGTACGCATTTAATATATCGCCAAGTTGGTCGTAGCACACGGTAAGCCACACGAAAGGCAAAAAGCCGTAACAGTCCGCGTCGATAAACGCGCCCGAGGCGCGGTCGGGCTTAACGGAGTATGCGCACTTAAACCAATATATCGCCGCGGAGTAGTCCTTTTCGCCCAAAACCCGTTGGCCTATCTCACAACACGCTTCGCCCGTCGGCACTCCGTAAACAAAGCTTTCGAAAAGCGCTTTTTTAGATAACTCCGCGTCGCCGAGCTTTAACAAACATCTCGACAGCATAATGCACGCGTCGACTTTGTTCACCTTAAACCCGTCGGGACGGTCTAAAAACGCGCGGAAATTTTTCGCCGCCGCGGAAAAGTCGCCGTTATAAAAAAGCTCCCGAGCGTAATAGTAAAGGTCGCGCGGGGAAAAGACCTCCCCGTCCGCCGCCATTTTTTTGTAAATATCGAGGTTGCGCGTTCCGATCATTCTGCCTATCGGCTTGGCGTGAAGAATGTACGCCGATTTTTTTACGACCGCCCCTTTAAGCTCGACAGCTTCGTGCACCCTGCCCTTCCACATAAGAGTAGGCGTCTTGCGTATTATGCGCTCGCGGTAGTACGAAAAAATGGGCTTCCCGCCGCCGTCGGTTTCGAGCACGTACGGAAGCATGATTATATCGGTTTTGCCGTCGAGCGAGTTTTTCAGCCGCGCAATCTTTCGCGCGTTTTCGAGCGAGACTATATCGTCGGCGTCAAGCCACATCCAGTAATCGCAGTCCGACTTGCTGACGGCGTAGTTTCGCGCCGCCGAAAAATCGTCCACCCACGGAAAGCAATAAACCTTGTCGGTAAACCGCCGCGCCACTTCCGTCGTTTTGTCCGTCGAGCCGGTATCGACTATTATTATCTCGTCGGCGTACACCGCCGCGGTCGAGAGCGCGCGGGCAAGCACGTCCTCCTCGTTTTTTACAATCACGGTAAGACTGAGCGTCACAACACACCTCCGCTATTTTTTATGCAGCGGAGTGGTTAAGAGTGAATAGCAAAGCGCCGATAAAAGCGGCGGTACGACAATAAAAATCCCACGGTCGGGCCGCGGGAATTTTTTTACTTCTTATTATATCACTTTTTATTATACTTGTTCATGAGTGCGGCGAGCTTTTCGTCAAGGGTGGCGCCGGGCGCATAGCTGTCGGACTCCACGCGCTCGTGGTAGCCGCTCTGCCGTCCGCCGTTACGGTCGCGGTCAAACTGCTTTCTCGGCGGTCTGCCGTCCTGCGGCGGTCTGTTGCCGCGGTCACGCTTTTGACCTTCCTCGTACGCCGTCTTTGCCGCCGCCTGACGCGCCTCGCGCTCGGCTTGGCGTTTAAGGTATTCGGCGTGCTTTGCTTCGCGCTCCGCCTTGCGTTTTTCGTATTCGGCTTTTTGTTCGGCGCGCTCCTGCTTTTGCTTTTCGTAGTCCGCCTTCTTTTGCGCGCGGTACGCGGGGTCTATCATGGTAAGCGCGATACGGTGCTTTTCCTTGTCGACGGAGAGCACCCACACGTTGACCTTGTCGCCCACCTTGAGTACGTCGGACGGGTGCTTGATAAAGCTATCCGAAATCTCCGAAATGTGCAACAGTCCGTCCTGGTGCACCGAGATATCCACAAACGCGCCGAAATCGGTCACATTCCTGACAACGCCCTGAAGCTGCATGCCGTCCACAAGGTCGTTCATGTCCATAAGGTCGGAGCGGAGCACGGGCGGCGGCAGGCTGTCGCGAACGTCTCTGCCCGGCTTAATAAGCTCCTCGGCAATGTCCATAAGCGTGGGAACGCCCACACCGATCTCGGCGGCGACGGCGTCCTCTCCCGCTTCCTTTATCTTGTCGAGGAGATTATCTATCTTGTTGTTTTTAACGTCGTCCGCTGTATAGCCGAATTTGTCGAGCAGCTTTTGCGCCGCCTCGTACGACTCGGGGTGAACGGCGGTGTTATCGAGCACGCTCTCGCCGTCGCGGATACGCAAAAAGCCCGCGCACTGCTCGAACGCCTTTGCGCCGAGCTTGGGCACGCTCAACAGCTCCGCTCTCGAAGTAAACGGCTTGTGCGAGCGGTATTCCACAATGTTCTTTGCCGTGCCCATATTAAGACCGGACACGTAGGACAGGAGGGAGTACGAAGCGGTGTTAAGGTCTACGCCGACGCTGTTAACGCAGTCCTCGACTGCGGCGGTAAGCGACGAAACAAGCCGTTTTTGCGGCATGTCATGCTGATACTGCCCGACGCCGAGCGCGCGAACGTCCACTTTAATAAGCTCGGCAAGCGGGTCGAGGAGACGGCGCGCAATGGAAATCGCGCTTCTTATGGTAAGATCGAGGTCGGGGAACTCCTCGACTGCGATCTTGTCCGCGCTGTACACCGACGCGCCCGCCTCGGACACAATAGCGTACGTTACGGGACGGTCGAGCTCTTTAAGAAGGTCGGCGACGAAAATCTCCGATTCCTTGGACGCCGTGCCGTTGCCTATCGCAATGCAGTCGACGCCGTGCTTTTCTATCAGCGCTTTTAGTATTACTTTTGCTTCCTCTATTTTCTTTTGCGGCGGAGTCGGGTAAATGACCGCTTTATCGAGGAACTTGCCGCTCGCGTCGATAACCGCAATTTTGCAGCCCGTCCTGTACGCGGGGTCGAGCCCGAGTATGACCTTGCCCTTTAGCGGCGGCTGAAGCAGAAGCGGCTTAAGGTTGCGCTCGAACGTTTTTATCGCCTGTTCGGACGCGCGGTCGAAAAGCTCCTTTCTTACAAAGTTCTCTATTGCCGGAGCGAGAAGCCTGTCGTAGCTGTCTTCTATAATTCTGTCGATAAGCGCGTCGAACGCCGAGCTTTTCTTTTTTGCGGCGGCAATCATGCTTATGCACTTGTCGCGGTCGACGGTAACGCTTACCTTAAGGCAGCCCTCCTTTTCGCCGCGGGTGACCGCAAGCACGCGGTGACTGGGAACGGTGGATACCGCCTCGTCGAACTTAAAGTACGTTTCGTACACCTTTTTCTTTTCCGCGTCGGTGCTTTTTTCGTCCTCTACGGCGACAAGGTGACCGGTGGAAAGCGCGTATTCCTTTAGCGGGTCGCGCACTCCGTCGTTGTCTTTTGCAAAATTTTCGGCTATAATATCGCACGCGCCGTCGATAGCCGCCGCGCTGTCGGGCACGCCCTTTTCCGCGTCGATATACGGAGCGGTAAGCTCTTTTTCGTCGTAAGAGGTAAGCTCCTGCGCTTCTATAATTACCGCAAGCGGCTCCAAGCCTCGCTCTTTGGCTACGTCGCCGCGCGTCTTTTTCTTTTGTTTGTACGGACTGTAAATGTCCTCCGCCTCGTTAAGCGTTTTTGCGTTTTCGAGCGCGACGGCAAGCTCGTCCGTCCATTTGCCCTGCTTCTCGATAGCCGCCTTAATCTCCGCTTTACGCTCGGTAAGATTTTTAAGGTATTCGTATCTGTCGGACAGCTCGCGAATGGTCTGGTCGTCCGTCGAGCCGTGCATTTCTTTGCGGTACCGCGCTATAAACGGAACGGTGTCGCCCTGATCGAGCATGTCCACAATATTGGAGACGTGTTCTTCCTTGATGCCGAATTCCTCGGCAAGCTGTTTTTTGATGTCCATAAGTGCCTCTGTATCCTTTTGCCGCTAAACGCAGCAAAAATATTTTACAATATCCGCGCCGTAAAATCAATCCTTTTTTATAATTTAAACGTATTTTTTTGGCGGGCGGCGCGGCGAATTCGGTTTTTGCCGAAAAACATTTTCTGTTCTACTTTACCGACAAAAAGCATACCGTATTTATATGACAGACAATCAAACACCTATTTCATCAGTAAAGCAAAATTCCCACCGCTTCGACATGACCGACCGCAAAAAAGCGGCGCTCACCGGCGTAAAATCGGTGGACAGCATGGGCTCCTCCGAGCTTATTATCACAACCGTGCTCGGAAAAATGGAGGTTAAGGGCAGCGACCTTAAAATAGTCAAGTTCGACGAGAACGACGGCAATTTAACCTTTACCGGCAATATCGACTCCGTTAAGTACGCCGCGCCCAAACAGTCGCTTATTAAACGGATATTCAAGTGACAGAGCTGTATTCGTTTTTATTCTGCCTCGGACTGGGGATTATTGCGCGCCCGATATTTATAGGCGTAAGCGCGCTCGCGCGGCGGACAAACCTTATCCCCGTAACAATCGTGCTTGACTTTGTTTTTGCATGCACGGTTGGCGGCGCGTTTATCGCGTACGTGATACTTACGGGCGCGGTGCTCGCCCCGTACATGTTTGCCGCCCTCCTTTCCGGCTACCTTATAACCTACCGCCTAACCTCGAAATCCCCCAACAAAAAACCGCGCAAGTAAAGGAGTTTGTGAAAAAACAAACCCCTTTAGTTATATTTGCCTTACGGCTAAGTATATCCTGTTTGCGAAGCAAAGTAACACTATAAATAAAAAACTCACTGTACTTCTCTTTCGAAGTGCGGTGAGCTTTTAGTTTGTAGAAAATCTTAATCCGATGTTTTTACGATTTTTTATTCGGCCGCAGGAATGCGCTCGGCCGTTCTCAATATTTTAACGGCAATCGTTCTCGACCAAATCTGCATGCCGAGGGAGACGAGCGTAACGAACATCCCCACAAGCCCGAGCGCGTCGAAGACTATTGCCACAAAGGACACGTTCATGCCGAATATGATAAGGAGCACAAAAACCAACAGCTCCTCGGGGATATACGCAAAATACTTAAAGCCTTTTTTGGGCGCGCGCTCGACGGGAATGCGTTTAATAAGCTTGTTGCGCGTAAAATTTATCACTATCGTGTATATCGCCGTAACAAGCATTATAAAAACGGTAAACACGTAGGTGTATGCGTACGAGGGTGCGTTGTTCAAAAGATAGTCCGTCACCGTCGCGGGAAGCAGTAACAGCGCCACAAGCTGAAGCATAAACGCAATAACGGTAAGCAGCGCGCGGATAAACGATTGGCGCGTTAAATCCTCGTCGGGCTGTTGCAGATACCAATACGCGCCCGAATACTTCGACTTTTTTTGTTTTGTCTGTTTTTTATCGGCGGCGGGCTCTGCCTTTTCGGGCTCGAGCTCAACGCCCGCCTTGTTTTCTTCATTCATTGCTTACGCGCGAACTCCAATACTCATACTGTTTTTCGTTGCCGCGGGCCTTGTAATATTCGGCAAGCGCCGCGGCCGCCGATTTTACGCCCATTTCGGTAAGCTCCTCGAGCTCGATTAAGCCCTGCGGCTCGTTGCTTAGTAAATGCAGTTTTGCAAGCTTGACCGAGCAGTCGACAAGCCCCGCCTTTACGCCCATTCTGTAATAGCGTTCGGCTTCCTCCGAGTCGTTATCCTTCGCGCACCTGTCGCCCAACAGCATTATCGCCTGCGGGTGGAAAAGCTGTGCCGCAAGCACGGCGTACTTGTACGCCTCGTCAATATCCGTTTCCTCGAGAATACGCGAATACTCCCAAAGCGCCGCGGGCTCGTTAGCCTCTACTCGGCGCAAAAGCTCCTCGGGTATATCAGGCATCGGCTTTTACTTCCGCAAGCGCTTTTACCGCCGCCTCGTCGCAGGTCGCCGCCGCGGAAAGAATTGCTTTGTATGCTTTTGCAAGCTCTGCGGCAAGCGCCGCGCCCGCCTTAGCGCCGTGCTTTACCCCGCCGATTGAATCGTAAATCGCCTTGAACCGGAAAAGATCGGTGGACAGCGCCGTACCCTTTTCGAGCACCGAAAGAAGAGCGTCCATTTTTACCGTACCGAATACGCCGCACGCCGAAAGCGGAGTGGACGCGGCAAACACGTCGGTTGCCGCGGTGGGTTTTGCAAACACGAGATAGAACTTTGTCCACTGCCCCACCTCGCACGCGACAACGCACGGGAGTCCTTTGTCCGCCGCCGTCTTAATAAGCTTTGCCGCCTCGCGGATTGTCGAATTTTTGGGACCGCTTACGGAAAGCGCGGGTACCGCGTAATCGAGAAGCGCAATCTTTACCGCACCGTCGCTCAACTGCGCCTTTACGGGCGCGGCGGAGAGCGCGGTATTTACGCCGCACGTATAATAGTCGCCGTCGCCCGCGGCTTTTGCGATTGTCATTTTGTACGCGTCCGCAAACGCCGCCATGCGCGAGGCGATATCCTCCGACATGAAGTCCTTGCACTCGAGCGTACCCACGCAAGCTCCGAGGGAGAGCGGAGTGTATTTAAGATGATCGCCGCCGACGGGGAGCGCAACAAAGTGCTTGCCGTCGCCGCCCGCCTCGTAATGCGTGTAGCCCTTGTCCGACCCAGAAACGGAGCTTGCCACGCCGCCGACCTGCGCGTAGAGGTCGAATATAAACTCGAACGCCTTTTGCGGATTGCGGGAGAACTGATCGTTAAAATAATAGTTTACGGTGTGCGGGAGCGGAAGAAGTATGTCCGTAACCGCCGCCTTGTCGACGGGCGCCGCCGCGCAAAGCTCGTCGAGGAGCTCAGTATACGTCGCGTCGCCGTAGTCGGCTTCCTCAAGCTCGGGTTTTACGCCGACAAGCGTCGCGAGCTTGTTAAGGGCATAAACCGCGTCGAGCGAGTCGAGCATAAGGTTGTCCTCCGCAAACGCGATAAGCTTATTCAATAAGTTATTTATATTCGCTTTCATTATATCCTCCGATTATATCTCTTTTCGGATTATAGAATATCACATTGCCGCCGAAAATGCAAGTAAGTAGCGCCTAATACTCTAAAATCTCCCTTTGCGACAACGTCTACCTCTTCACTCTTCACTATTACTTATTAACTACTCCGATATGCCTTTTTTCTACGAAATACGTCAAAAAAACCAATAATATTCCCCTGTCGAAATAGGTCGAACAGGGTTGCCAAAAGGCAAGCCGTGTGGTAAAACCGATGTATGATAAACTACGCCTACATTTATTCGGATATAGTATGCGACGCAGACTTTAGAAGAACGGCGGCGCTCCTCGTCGGGAAAAGCGGCGCGCGCTCCGACTTAAAGGGGTACAAGCATCTAATCGACGCGGTCATTCTGTACGGAACGGGAATTAGCGAGTCCTTTTGCGAAATATACCGAATAATCGGCGATCTCCACCGACAGAAGGCGAAAACGGTAATGCGCGAAATGAGCTATTGCGTAGCTCAATCGTTTTGTATGCCGCAAATGCTGTCCTCGCTTACGGGCGTGCCTATCAGGCTTTCCGACATACATTTGGGAATGGTAATATCCTGTCTCGGTGAAATCTTCAAAAACCCGAGACCGTCGCTGTACGATTAGTTTTATTCGATGCTTTTGCACGCCTCGCAAAAGCCCGCGCCGTCGAGCTTGCCTTCGCTTACAAGAGCGAACTTGTCCAGCATCGTGTTTATAGCGAAAATCGAGTAGTTGAGCAAAAACCTTAACGCCTCCACCGACAGCAACGTCGTTTCGCGGAAAACGAGCGCTTGTCTGTAGGTAAGCGCCCCGCCCTTCAGCTTCAAATCGAAATTGCCGTCGACGAGAACGTTATTTGCGGCGCACACCGCCTTTGCTCCTTCCACAAGCCGCTCGGCGGGGAAAGAAAGGAGAGGCTGCGTTTTTAACAAAACTATTTGGTGCTCGGCGTCGACCCGCACGGTAAAGGTGACGGGCTCGTCGTCGTTTTCGGTCTTTACTCCGTACGCAAGAGTAATTCTGTCGTCGTCGGCTTTATACTTCCAGCCGTTTTTATCGAGCGCCTCGGTGAGTATTCTGTACACCGACCGCGCTTTTCTCATACCGAGATCTTCCATCTTCACCTCGTAACCGCGGCAAGCACTTGCTCGGGCGAGGCCGCGGAATCACACATCGCTTTAATAGTAGCCGCGGCGCTGTCCGCCGTGGAAAACGCGGCGGCAATCAGATAAAAGTAAACGTCCTTATCGAGCGAGCTGTCGAGATAGCTCGTCGACGCGCGGAAGATAACGCGCTCCGCCGCCCCGTCGTACTCGAAGTTGCCGTGAACAACCTCGTCGTTAATAAGCGCGAGCGCAACGGCAAGCTGACCCTCCTTGTCCTTTGGCGCAAGAAAAGGCAAAATAACGTACACCGACACTACTTTAAGCTCGGGGTTTATTTTTACGGTAATCGAGAACCGCATTTCCTTTCCGTCCGACAAAAAGCCGAGGGAATAGTTTTCCTTGTCCTTGTCGTAATCCCAGCCGCGCTCGGTAAGCGCCGCGCACACGCTGTCGAATTCCCGCTGTGCCGCCCTTTTCGCATTCTTGTCCATTCGCCTTTTCTCCTTAATCCCGCCGCGAAAAAATCAATCGGGGTAAATAAGCCGCTCGTGCTTTAACAGCTGCGCCTTGTACGATGCAATGTAATACTTGGCGGAATCGAGATTTTGCTCGCGGTAGTTTCCGCACTCTCGCGCCGTCGCGCCCGGAATGTCGCCGTCGAAGTCAAGTATAAAATCGCAAAGCTCCGTTACGAGCGGCAGTACGTCGGAAGAAGTAAGCTCGCCGAACATGACGAGATAAAACCCGGTGCGGCACCCCATCGGACCGAAATACACCACGTCGTTTTTATGTTCCCCGTTACGCAAAAACGTAGCGCCGAGATGCTCTACGGTATGGAGCGCGGGCGTATCTACGGGCGGCTCGCGGTTGGGTGCGGTAAGCCGAATATCGAAGGTAGTAACGGTTACGCCGTCCTTTTTGTCGCGGCGCGAAACGTACAGCCCGGGCAACAAATTCAAATGATTAACTTTAAAGCTTTCTATTTTTTCCACGCGATTATTATACAATGTATATCGTTTAATGTCAATCCCGTGCTCATCTTCGAGACATCTAAAAAAATACAAACTCAGTTTACCGTCCTACAAAACTTGTCCGAAAACAATATTTTTCGCGGCAAACCGTCATATATTAAACCATGGCGATAATCTGGCTTATAATGATTGCGGCGTCGCTCGGTCTTATGATATTCACCGATCCGTCGTCGGCGGTAAACGCAATGGTGACGGGCGCGCACAGCGCGGTGGAGCTGTCTCTAAACCTCCTCGCGCTTTATGCGTTTTGGCTCGGCTTCTTCTCGCTCATCGAAAGGCTGGGGCTTTCCCGCGGACTGGAAAGGCTTCTCCGCCCCGTTATAACTCGGCTTTTCCCGGGCAGCGACGAGGGAACGCGTAAGTACATTGCCATGAACATGTCCGCAAACCTTTTGGGGCTCGGTAACGCCGCAACGCCCATGGCGATAGAGGCGGTAAAGCGCATGGATAAGGGCGACGGCAAGGCCACGACCGACATGATAATGCTGACCGTAATTTCGGCGACGAGCCTTCAAATCCTGCCGACGACGGTTATAGGCATGCGCGCGACCGCGGGGTCGGTAAGTCCCGCCGACTTTTTGTTCCCCTCCCTTGTCGCGACCGTCGCCTCCACGCTGATAGGCATAATCGGCGTAAAAATCTGCTCCAAAACATTCGACCGACCCAAAACTCCCAAGCCCGCAAAAAGCCGCAAGCCGCGCAAACTCCGCCGCAAAAGCAAGGAGTCGGCATGAGCGCGTACATAATCCCCATAATTTTTCTCGTCGTGCTCCTCGCCTCGTTTATTAAGCGCAAGGAGCCGTACGGTGGGTTTATAGACGGCGCGAAGCAGGCGGTGGACCTTACGATAAATGTTTTTCCGTACCTGCTTGCAATCATGGTCGCGGTGGAGGCTTTCAGAGTGTCGGGCGCGTCGGGTCACCTTGCAAACTTTGTTGCGCCCGCGCTCGAAAAGGTCGGGCTTCCGAAAGAGCTTGCCGAGCTGTTGTTTCTCCGTCCGGTGTCGGGTGCGGGCTCGCTTGCGATACTCGACGGCATTTACAAGACTTACGGCGCGGACAGCTATATAGGACGGTGCGCGTCTGTAATCTACGGCTCGAGCGAAACCGTTTTCTATATCGCGACCATTTATTTTTCGCAGTCGAGGGTTAGGAATCTGCGTTACGCAATCCCCGTCGCGCTCGTAGCGACGTACAGCGGATGCATTATCGGCTGCGCCCTTCTAAGATTTTTTTAACGGCGTATATTTTTTTACGGGTCGCGCAAACTACACAAAAAGGAGTTTACTATGGAAAACATAACCAAGGAAGCGGAAAAAATGCGCGAGCGCGAAGTTGAGCTGTTAAAAAGCCTGCACCAAGCGGCGCAAATGGGGCGCGACACGCTCGAACACGTTAACAGCAATATCGGACCGGGCAGCATGCGCGACGCCGTCGAAAAGGATATTTTCGACTATTCGGACGTTTGCGCCCAGCTCGGCGACAAGCTCTCTTCGCGCGGCGAAAAGCCCAAAAGCGTAGGGGCGTTTGCGCGCAAAATGGCGGGCATGATGATCGATATGAAGATAGGCGACGACACGCCGGAAAGCGAAATAGCCAAGATGATTATCGACGGCACGACAAAGGGCGTTACCGAATGCACGGCGCGGCTTACCGAGTACAGCGACGTTCCCGACGATATAAAAAACATCGGATACAAGCTATTGTACGTCGAGCAAAAGAACATTGACGAAATGAAGCACTTTTTGCGCGGTTAAGTCGAAAAACATTTTGTTGACAATAAAGCGTAATTTTGTTAAAATACCATTAGCTTTTTTACTAATGGTATTTTTACTTAAGGTATTACTATGAAACGAATGATTCTTGTTTCGTCTCCGCCCGCGTGCGGCAAGACGTACATATCAAAGCAGCTTGCAAAAAACCTTAACCACGTCGTGTATCTCGACAAGGACACGCTTATTCCGCTGTCCAAGCAGATTTTCCGCGTAGCAAAAAAACCGTACGACAGAAGCAGCGACTTTTTCGAAGAGAATATCCGCGATTACGAATACGACGTCATATTGGACCTCGCTTTCGAGGCGCTTTACTATGCCGACACCGTGCTTATTAACGCGCCGTTCACGCGCGAAATTCGCGACCTCGACTACATAAAAAAGCTAAAGGGTAGGCTTGCCGCTTTGGGCGCGCGGCTTACCGTAATATGGGTGGTAACCGATCCCGAGGTGTGCCGCAAGCGCATGCTTAAGCGCAACTCCGACCGCGACGTATACAAGATTACGCATTGGTCCGAGTATATTAAGACCGTGGACTTTTCCGTTCCCAAAGCGCTTGACGACCCCGAAGTAAAGGACGACCTACTGCTCTTTTACAACTCGACGGACGCGGAATACGCTTCGTCCATGCACGACATTTTACAGGTATTAAATTCCCCGCTCGACTAAACCCACTCAAAAAAATTCATTCAAGGTGAGCTTTTGTCAACACTGAAAAACAAGTTTTCCCGCTCGGTGCTTAGCACGCTTATTTTCGGGTGTATCACGGGTATCGCCGTGGGCGTTATTATAACGCTGTTTTTGTTGTGTGCAAAAGTTATATTCTCCTTTTCCGCACGACTGTATTCGGCCGCGGACACCCCGCTCGTTATAGTGTGCATACTTATACTCGCGCTACTGTGCTGCTTTTTGACGGCGGTTATTCAATATCTTTGCCCGAGCGCAAAAGGCAGCGGAATTCCGCTTGCGGAGGGCGCGGCGCGCGGCATGCTGCGCGTTAAATGGCTGCGCTCCGCCGCAGCGCTCGTCGCGGGAAGCCTTCTCGCGTTTTTGGCGGGAATGCCGCTCGGTAGCGAGGGTCCGTCCGTCGGCGTGGGCGGTCTGATAGGCGACGGAATAGGAAAGGCGGCAAAAAAGCCTACCGAGTTCAGACGGTATCTCATAACGGGCGGATCGTGCGCCGGTCTTGCCGTTGCGTTTAACGCGCCGCTCACCGGACTGTGCTTCGCATTCGAGGAGACCCACCGCAGGTTTTCCGCATACATACTCGCCGCGGCGTTTTCCGCCGTTATAACGGGAACGCTCGTTTCGCAAGCAATGCTTTTCGGGTTTTCGCATATCCCCTACCTAAAAGAGCTCGGCGTGTCGGCGGGCTCCGCCGCGCTCGGATTTTTGCAGCCCGCCCTGCCCGACGCAATCAATATGCTAAAGCTTTGCGGGATAGCCGCGCTTTGCGGCATTGCCTGTGCGGCAATGGGCGTGGGCTTTAACCGCGCAATAGAGGCGCTCGGTAAACAGTTTTCAAAAATCAAAGCTCCGTTTTTGCGGCTCTTGCCCGCCTTTATACTTGCGGCGGCGTTCGGGCTTGTACTCCACCTTTCGGTGGGAAGCGGCGAGCACGCGCTTATAAACATATCGGAAAAATCGGCGTTTACAATGCTTTTTACTCTGCTTGTCATGCGCTTGCTTTCGACGGTAACGGCAAGCGCCTCGGGCTCTACGGGCGGACTGTTTATACCCATGCTGTCCCTCGGCGGAATCTTCGGGTTTATGGCCGCAAAGATTTGCATTATGTGCGGAATGGACGCCGCGTACGCGCCGAATATCGTACTGATTTGCATATCCGCATTCTTCGCGGCGGTAACCCGCGCGCCCATAACCGCGATACTTCTTTCGGTCGAGCTTTCCGCTTCGTTTGCGGGGCTTCTGCCCTGCGTAACCGCGGTCGCCGTAGCGGCGGTGCTCACCGATTTTACAAAGACCGAGCCCCTTTACGAGCATATGCTCGAGAACATGCGCGACCGCGCGCCCCTTCCCGTCGGCGCGAAAAACATCACGGCGGTAGGCGCAATCCCCGTCGGCTCGCCCATTGCCGATAAGAGAGTACGCAATATCCTTTGGCCGTACAACTCGCTCGTAACCGGCTTAAAGCGCGGAGAAAACGAGCTTGTACCCGACGGCGAAACAATCCTGCGCGAGGGCGACGTGCTGACCGTACGCGCCGAAAACGTCGATCCCGCCGTGTTCTACTCCCAAATCGACGAGTACATAACGACCGACGAAAAACACGACCCGCCGACCGATTCGTCCTTTTCCGCTACCGCGCGCAACACTTAGCGCCGTAAGCGAACACGGTATGTAATATGTAAGACCAAACGGATTTTCCGTTCTAAACAAAAAACTCTCGGACTGCCGAGAGCTTTTTTTGTAGTCTTTCCGTAACGGTTGTCTACAACGTTAATATGACCGCGTACACTATCGCGCCCGCGATTGCGACAAACGCGGCGAGAAGCAGTATGCTTAACAGCGTAAAGATAACCGTCGTTTTTATCTTTTTGCCCTTTGGATTTCGGTCGTCGGCGACGCAGACGTACATTACGCGGATACATTTTTCAATGCCGACAACCGCAAGCCCGAGCGCCGCGCCCATCGCGAGTATAATAAACGGAGCAAGCGCGCCGAGATCCTTTCCGAACAGCCCGCCTTTAACGTAAAAATAAAACCCGCCGAAAAACCCGATTGCGCCCAAAAGAATCGGCAGTAAAACAAGTCCGCTCATGGACGAGCCGCGCCGTTTCTTGCTCTCGTTAAACTCGTACAGACTGCCGCTTACAACGATTTCGTAATGGTATTTGACACCGCTCTTACTAAGCGGCGCCTGTCTCGGCCGGTATGCTTTGTCCGCTTGGTTGGGCGCTTCCATATCGAGATAGTTGCTATTGTATTTTTCGACGGCGGCGTAATATTTTTGACTGGCGGATTCGTCGTACTCTTCCTGCAAGCGGCGCTGATTTTCGAAGTCCTCGGGTGTGGAATAATACTCCGTCCTGCGTCGAAGTTCGAACACAACGTTCTTAAACCCTTCCTCTTTAAGCCGTTTCGCTATATAGCCGTTTAGAAGGGTCCTTTCCGACTCCCTGCCGCTATGGATTTTCTCCTTTTGTTCGTAGTATTCTTGCGTAACTTCATCAGTAAATGAAAACTCTTCGCTTGTGCCGGACAGCTCCGCCTTGATTTTTGCGATATACTTATCGTACAGCTTAATCCACTCCTCGGGCGGATTACCTTTGGCGACGTCGGATTTAAGCTCGTCAAAACGCGCCGCCGCCTCTCTTTCTTCCGCGCCGGCTTCCTGCTTTTCTGTTTCGGCGGGCTTTTGTTGCGGCTTGGCGCTTCTTTTTAACGCCTTTTCTCTGTTTTCTTTTTCCTTGCGCTTTTGTTCTATCAATTCGTCTCGTAACGCCATAGTTTTTGCCCTATCCTATATATAAACTCGATAAAAATAAAACCGTCTTATCCGTAGTTTCGCTGCGGCATAAGGCGGTTTTCGATGTTATTTTTCGATTATGCTCTCGCCGGTCATTTCGGCGGGCTTGTCTACTCCCATAATGTCGAGCAGAGTGGGTGCGACGTCGCAGAGCGCTTTCCCCTGCTTTAGCTTTTTGCCTATATACTTGTCGCCCGCCACGATAAGCGGAACGAGATTGGTCGTGTGCGAGGTGCACGGCGCGCCGCCCTCGAACTGCATAACCTCGGCGTTGCCGTGGTCTGCGGTAACGATTGCCGTGCCGCCCGAACGCCACACCGCTTCGACCACCGTCTTAAGGCAGTTGTCCACCGCCTCGACCGCCTTGACCGCCGCGTGAAGCACGCCGGTATGCCCGACCATGTCGCAGTTTGCAAAGTTAAGTATAAGTACGTCTTTTCCGCTGTTAATCTGTTCCACCGCCTTGCTCGCCACTTCGTAAGCGCTCATTTCGGGCTGAAGGTCGTAGGTGGCTACCTTGGGACTGGGAACGAGCACGCGCTCCTCGCCCTCGTTGGCTTTTTCCACACCGCCGTTAAAGAAGAAGGTAACGTGCGCGTATTTTTCCGTTTCGGCAACGCGCGCCTGGGTAAGTCCGAGCGTCGAGAGGTATTCTCCGAGCGTGTTGTCGAGATGGCGCGGCGGGAATGCCGTTTCTATATTTTCGAGCGTGACGTCGTACTGCGTCATTCCGACGTAACAAACCTTTTTATACCCGCCCATTCTGTCGAACTTGTCAAAGCTCGGCGAAGTGATTGCGCGGGAAATCTGGCGCGCACGGTCGGCGCGGAAGTTGTAGAATATTACCGAATCACCCGTTTTGACTCCCGGGTAGTCGCCGATAACGACCGGCTCGATAAACTCGTCGTACGTGCCCGCCGCATAGCTCGAAGCGATTGCGCTGTCCGCCGTCGAGTAGTGCTTGCTCTGAGCCGCGAATACCGCGTTGTAGCCGCGCGCGACGCGCTCCCAGCGGTTGTCGCGGTCCATATAATAATATCTGCCGCACACCGTGGCGATTTTGCCTACGCCTATCTCGTCGATCTTTTCCTGAAGCTCGCGCACAAAGCCCCTGCCCGAATCGGGCGGAACGTCCCTGCCGTCCATAAGGCAGTGTACGTACACGGTATTTACGCCGTTCTGTTTGGCAAGCTTTAACAGCGCGTAAAGGTGGGTGTTCATGCTGTGAACGCCGCCGTTGCTCAAGAGTCCCACGAGGTGAAGGGCGGAATCGTTTGCCTTTACGTTTTCAATCGCCTTGTTAAACGCCTCGTTGTTAAAGAACGTGCCGTTTTTTATAGCGTCGTCGATAGTGGTTATGTCCTGATACACGACGCGACCGGCGCCGAGGTTAAGGTGACCGACCTCGCTGTTACCCATCTGTCCCTCGGGAAGTCCTACCGCATAACCGGAGGCGTTTATCAGAGTGTGAGGGTATTTAGCCATAAGCGAGTCGATAAACGGGGTGTTCGCTTTTTTTACGGCGTTACCGTATTCGTCGGCGTTGTAGCCGAATCCGTCGAGTATGATCAGTGCATTCATGGTTAATTCTCCGAATAATTTTCTTTTGGGCGTATCGAGCTGTTATTTTGCTGTGTTGACGATAATCGCAAAGTCGTCGGGCTTGAGGCTCGCGCCGCCGATAAGACCGCCGTCTATCTCGTTTTGCGCCATAAGCCCCGCAACGTTCTTTGCGTTCATGCTCCCGCCGTACTGGATGCGCATGCCGTCCGCTATTTTTGCGCCGTAAAGCGATTTTACGACCGAACGGATATAGCCTATTGTCTCGTTGGCCTGCTCGTCGGTTGCCGTCCTTCCCGTGCCGATTGCCCAAACCGGCTCGTACGCGATGACGACCTTTGCGGCGGCCTCTGCGGAAATGCCGCTAAACGCACCCTCGACCTGGGTTTTGTTAACGAGCTCGGTCTTACCGCCCTCGCGCTCGTCGAGCGTTTCGCCCACGCAGACTATCGGCTTTAAGCCGTTTTTAAGCGCCTGAACAAGTCGCATGTTTACCGACTTGTCGGTCTCGCCAAAGTACTGACGGCGCTCGCTGTGCCCGATAATAACATATTCGGCGCCCGCCTCTTTTAGCATAGCCGCGCTGATTTCGCCCGTAAAAGCGCCGTTATCCGCCCAAGCGACGTTCTGCGCGCCAACCTTGATATTTGTCTTTTTGCAAAGCTCGGACATGGTCGCGATATCGGTAAAGGGCACGCAAAGCACCACGTCGCACGTTGCGCTCTTTACCTGCGGAGCGAGCGACGACACAAACTCGGCGCACTCCGACGCGGTTTTGTTCATCTTCCAGTTGCCTGCAATAATAGGTTTTCTCATGATACTCTCCTTTATTCCCTTCGCCGTCGCCTGTCTAAAGCGTGGCGGTTTTACTTACTTTGCTTTTTTGCCGTCGCACTCGAGCTTTGCATATATGCCGAGCGCCGCCGCGACGGACGCGTTAAGCGAATTTATCTTGCCGCGCATTGGGAGGGACAGCACGCCGTCGCACAGCTCGCGCGTCAGCCTCGATACGCCCTTACCCTCCGCTCCGACCACGAGCGCCGTCGCGCCCGAGATGTCCTCGGAGTAGATGTCGTGCCCGTCCATGTCGAGCGCATACACCCATACGCCGCGCTTTTTAATCTCGCGTATTGCGTCGTTTATATTGACTGCGCGGACTACCTTTACGTATTCCGCCGCGCCCTCCGCCACTTTTATGACGGTGTCGTTTACGGGCGTTTGCCTGTTTTTGCCGATTACCACGCCGTGAACGCCGCCGCACTCGCACGAGCGAAGTATGCTTCCGAAGTTGTGCGGGTCCTCTATTCCGTCGAGGATAACTATAAACGGCGGAACGGATTGTGCGTTTGCGCGCTCGAATATATCGTCAAGCTCCGCATACTCGAAGTCTACCGCGTAACCGATACAGCCCTGGTGACGAGCGCCTTCCGCCGAACGGTCGAGCGTTTTCTTGTCGCAAAGCCTTACGTTAACGCCCGATTTTTTCGCACGGTCGAGAATTTCCGTCACTCTGTCGTCGTGCGCGCCGCCGGACAGCAGCTCTATCTTATTAAAGCCGCCGCCGCTTTTAAGCCGTTCGAGAACGGCGTTTTTGCCGAAGATTTTTATTTTTTAGCGTCCTTTGCTTTTTTTAAAAGCTCGTTGCGTTTAGATACAACTTCCTTTGCTTTGCCGCACGACTTGGTCTTTTCGGGGCACGCGCCGCGAAGGCACGCGGGACCGCTGTCCTTAAAGAGATTGGGAGCGACCTTAAGCGCTTCCTCAAACATGAGCCACGCCACGCTCCGTATTTCCCACTGTGCGCGGTTGCAGCAGCGAAGCTCGAAAAAGTGCATAAGCTCGCGCGCGTTCATGGTTACCACCATTTTTGTCTCGCACGCATTGGGGAGAATGAAACGCGCGTCCTCGTTGGACTTTTCGCCCCTGCCGAGCGCCGCCTGCCAGTCGCGGTACCAGTCCATAATCGTGTCCATCTGACCCTTAAACCTGGCGACCGCCGCCCCGCCGAGCTCCTCGATTGCGGGGGGAATTACGTAATTGAACGAATCCTCGGAAACATAGCGCTGTGAGCGCACCGAGAACGACGCTATTCTGTGCCGCGTGATTTGCGCGAGCAAGCTTCTCGACACACCCTCGATTGTAAAAGTAAACGACGCATGCTCGATAGGCGAAAGGTGCCCCATCTCGATAAGCTTACTTATAAACTTAGAGTTGTCCTTAGCGAGAATGTTGTCGGTAAGCTCGGGCAGCTCCGAATCGGAATAGCACAGCTTTGCCGCGAGCGCGACCGTCGCCTCGGGATCGGTGGTGTAGCGTATAAGCGTTACTTTGGGTGTGACTTTCATTATTGTTCGTCCTCTTTCCTTTGTTGGGTTTCGTCGAAAACTTTAATTGCGAGAGATAATAGCTCGTCCCGCCGCGCGCCGTTTCCTGTAAGCTCGTGGTAACCGATAACCGACTCGAACGCCGTCGCCTTGTGGTAATCGGCGGGCGACGCCGCTTTTGCGCGGGAATGAAGGTGCGCGTTTTTTGCGCGCCGCGCTATTTCGAGCTCGGCGTCGGTAAACACGTTCCGCTCTATCAGCGCGTCGAAAACCGCCGCCTGAGCCTTGGCGTTAACGTACTTGCTCGTTTTTTGGTGAAGAGTATACTGCCCGTATCCGCACTCCACCGTTTTGCATCGTATATACAATGTATGTACCGCGTCTCCGACAAAGGCAAGCGCCGTCGGTGCAAGCATGTCCGCCTCGTGTTTTTCCACACTTTAATTATACCCCCCGAAAAAACATAAGTCAAGGAATTAAAGGCGCAACCGCCCAATTGAATAAAAAAAGACGGCATAGCCGCCCTTACTTATTCACTATTCACTATAACTTTTTCACTCGCCGAAGGCGCTACTCTCCTCTAATCTCAACCTTTTTTACAAACTTACTCGCTATGTCCTTAAAGCGTTTCATCTGCCCCTCGGTGGGCTTACTCAGCGTTTTGGACGGAACGGTGTCGCGCATTGTAAAATACTGCAAAAAGTATTTTTCCGCGCCGAATATAAGCCGCGCCGCGCCCTCTATGCTGTTGTCGTCGAAAAGCTCCGCCGCAACGGTCGTGCGGAACTCGTAGTCTACGCCGGAGTTCATTATAATTCCAATCGACTTTTCTATCCTCGTTATATCGAAGCCGCTTTCGGGAAGCCCGATGCTCTCGGGATAGCGTGACGGCGAATTTTTAATATCCATCGCCATGTAGTCGAGGAGGTTTTTTTCGAGCAGTTCCGCAAGCCTTTCGGGATTGTAGCCGTTGGTGTCCAGCTTAATTTTATACCCGAGCGCTTTTATATCGGCTATAAACCTGCCGAGGTCGGAGTATATCGTCGGCTCGCCGCCCGTTATGCACACGCCCTCGAGCACGCCCACGCGCCTATTTAAAAACGAAAAAATCTCTTTCTCGTCGTAAAAATCGACGGATGGAGACAGCAGCTCGCTGTTATGGCAGTACGGACAGCGGAAATTGCACCCGGGCACGAACAGCGTGCATGCGGTGTGTTCGGGGTAGTCGAGAAGCGTCAGCTTTTGCAATCCGCTTATTTTTATGTAGTTGTCCATATTCCGCCTCCGCAGAGATTTCACGGTCATTATACACGCGGGGCGGCGCTTTTGTCAATCGGTGGGCGGGGCTTAACGGCTTATCCCTCACGCTTTAACAGCCGCGAGAGCTTGAGCCTTTTAAAAAAGGAAAAGTCCATTCCCACAAGCGCGTACTCGGCAAGCTTATCCGCCGCGCAAAAGCCTTGCTCGTGTTCGAAAAAATGCGCGCCCGAAAAAAGCGGAAGCTTGTGCGTGGGCTGTATTTTTTTGATTGTAAAGCCATCTTGCTCCTCGACATCCGTTTTAATCGGCGCATACGCCGCCGCGTCGCCCGCCGTCGGCGGCAGAACGCACTCGAAGCTTTCCGCAAGCGCGGCGTAGTTTTTTTGCGCGCGCGACACCGTCGCCTCGAGCGAATCGAAAAGCTCGAGGTTTAGCGCGGCGATATAATTGCTCATACCGTAGTCGTAGTTTTCCCCGTCCGAATACCTAAGCCGCGAAAACTCCTCCGCCCGCCCGAGATCGTCGCCGCACACGAGCGCCGCGCCGCTACCCGGAATCCTCTTGTTAAGCCCGACCACGCCGAGCTCGCAGTTAGCCCCGCACGGCGTGCCTTTGTAACTTCCGCCGAGTGCGTCGCACGCAATCTCGATTGCGGGAACGCCGAAGCTTGCAAGGAGCGGCAAAAGCGTATCGTAATCCGCGACCGCACCGAACGCGTTGTCGATAATGGCTACGCGCGGCATTTTTTCCTGCACGCGGCACCACACGAGCGCGGTCTCGAGCGCCGAAACCGACGTGCACCTGTTTATCGGGTCGCTGTCTATAAACACCGGCACCGCGCCAATATTCAGCGCCGACCTTATATAAGAATAGTACGTGTACGACGGCACGAGCACATAGTCGCCGCTTGCTACGCCGCAGAGTCTTAGCGCGGTGTGAAGCGCGGCGTCCGTCGAGCACAGCGGAAGCGTAGCGCGCCCGAAGTGCGCGGTAAGCCTTTCCCCGAGCCGCCCCGCAAAGTCGTCGCCCGACAGCGCATTGCACAGCGCGCCCGCCGCTCCGCCGTATCTATCAAATAGCACCATACGCTTAGTATGCGCCGTAAAAGTTAAGAATAGTAAAAATGCCTAAAATCCACCCGACTTTCTGTAACAAGGATGAGCTCCTTCGGCAAAGCCTCAGGATGACAAGAAATCAGTATGGTGAAAATTTGTTTACGGTCCCCGCTTTACGGTGGTTCGCCCAAGGCCCCCTGTGCAAGGGGCGCGACGCGTTTAACAAACAGCGCAGTACGCTGTTTGTAGCCAAAGCGACCAATCTGTTGCGGTAGGCTGTCGAGCATGGCGAGGCTGAGGGCCCGTCTCTCTTATCTAAAGTATAAGAAAACCCCCTCTATCGTCTCCGAAAGCGGGGGTTGTGTTTGATTATTTAATTATTACACCAACTCGACGAGGGCTTCCTCTGCGCCGTCGCCACGGCGAGGGCCGAGCTTTAATACACGGGTATAGCCACCCTGCTGATTGGTGTCGTGGTTGCGCTGGGAATACTTAATCGCATACACGTTGAAGATTTTCTCGACAAGCGGATGCTGAATATCCTTAGTGCGCTCACGGAATGCCGGCGCGGTCTCGTCGGCCTTTCTTACTTCGGGCGGATCGTACACAACGGCCATAATCTTACGGCGCGCGGCGAGACGCTTTTCGCCGTCGAGAATGGTCTCGACTTCGATGGGCTTGCCCTTTTTGTCAACGCCCGACTTAACTGTCTTTTTAACGTCGAGCACCGTATCCACGGCGAGCTGAATGAGCCCGTCGGCAATGCGCTGAACTTCCTTAGCGCGTGCGTAGGTTGTCGTTATCTTGCCGTTCCACAGAAGAGCGGTCACCTGACTTCTGAGCAGTGCTTTACGCTGATCGGTGGGGAGGGAAAGTTTTCTCTGTTCCATTTCGAATTAGTCTCCTTATTAGTCTTCCGACGCCTTGAGGTCGAGCCCGAAAGTGCGAAGCTTTGCGATAACCTCGTCGAGCGATTTTCTGCCGAGGTTGCGTACCTTGAGCATGTCCTCCTCGGTCTTGCGCGTAAGGTCGGCAACGGTATGGATGCCGGCGCGCTTTAAGCAGTTGTAGCTTCTTACCGAAAGGTCCATGTCCTCGATGTTCATTTCGAGCACTTTCTGCTGACGGTCCTCCGAGCGCGAAACGAGTATGTCCATACCCGAAATCGTATCGGACAGCGCAACAAAGAGCTTAACGTGGTCTTCGAGCGCCTTAGCCGCAAGGGACAGAACGTCCTTAGCGGACAGCGAGCCGTCGGTCTTTACGTTTATCGTAAGTTTGTCGAAGTCCATGGACTGACCGACGCGGGTCGGGTCTACGGAATACGACGCGAACTTGACGGGGGTGAAAATTGCGTCGATGGGGATATAGCCGATAGGACGGTTGGGGTCCTTAAGGTTGTCCGCAACGACGTAGCCTCTGCCCTTGCCTACGAACAGCGTCATGTCGAGCTTGGCGCCGGCGTCGAGCGTGCACAGATAAAGGTCGGGGTTGAGAATATCGATTTCGGGGTCCACGTCGATATCCGCGGCGGTTACTATGCCTGCGGCGCTCTTGGTGAGGTGGAGCTCCTTAACGAGCGTTTTGTCAGTATAGTTGGCTTTAAGGTTGAGCGACTTGAGGTTAAGAATAATCTCGGTCACGTCCTCCTTAACGCCTTTTATTGTCGAAAACTCATGGTCGACGCCCTCGATCATAATACCTATGACCGCCGCGCCGGGGAGATTGGAGAGCAACACGCGACGCAGAGCGTTTCCGAGTGTGTGGCCGTAGCCGCGCTCAAGCGGCTCGATAACGAATTTTCCGGTGCGGTAGCTGTCCGTCTCTTCCAGAGTAATTTTCGGCATTTCGATTTCCATCATAGGGCGTAATCTCCTTATTATTTAGAGTACAACTCAACGATGAGCTGTTCGTTGATATTAAGATCGATATCTTCGCGCTTGGGATTGTCGACAATCTTTCCGACAAATGTTTCGGTGTCGAACGTGAGCCACTTGGGCATAACTATCTTCGCGCCGCGAAGCTCCTTAAAGAGCGCGTTGTCACGGCTCGTTTCCCTAACGGAAATCTCGTCGCCGAGCTTGACCTCGTACGAGGGAATGTCGACGCGCTTGCCGTTTACGAGAATGTGACCGTGGTTGACAATCTGGCGCGACATCTTTCTCGAAGCGCCGATGCCCATGCGGTAAACTACGTTGTCGAGACGCTTTTCGAGCATGGCGAGCATGTTCTCGCCGGTAACGCCCTTGCTTGCTTCCGCGCGCTCGTAGTAGTGATGGAACTGCTTTTCGAGCACGCCGTAAGCGCGCTTAACCTTTTGCTTTTCGCGGAGCTGGGTGTTGTACTCGCTGTTTTTACGGCGCATGTTGGCGTGCGGTCCCGGAGGAACGGGGCGGCGCTCCATAGCGCACTTTTTGGATGTGCAGCGCTCGCCCTTAAGGAACAGCTTTTGTCCTTCCCTGCGGCACTGCCTGCAATCTGCACAAATATTTCTTGCCATTGTCCTTGACCTCTCTTAATTATACACGACGACGTTTGGGAGGGCGGCAACCGTTATGCGGGATAGGCGACACGTCGCTTATCTCCGTTACCTGAAGCCCCACTACTTCCATAGCGCGGATAGCGGATTCTCTGCCGGAGCCGGGGCCCTTGACAAATACCTTTACCGAGCGCAGACCGTGGTCCATTGCGCGGCGAGCCGCTTCCTCCGCCGCCATTTGTGCGGCGTACGGCGTGGATTTTCTCGAGCCGCGGAATTTGAGTGCGCCCGCCGAGCACGCCGCAATGGCGTTGCCCTGCTCGTCCGTCACGGTAACAATCGTGTTGTTGAACGAGGCGTGGATATGAACGCAGCCCTTGTCGATATTTTTGGTAATCTTCTTTCTCGAAGAACTTTTCTTGACAGCCATTATTACCTCTTCTCCTTCTTCTTACGCGACACGGTGCGCTTCGGACCCTTGCGGGTGCGAGCGTTCTGCTTAGTGTTCTGTCCGCGAACGGGCAGATTTTTACGGTGTCTTACGCCGCGGTAGCAGCCGATGTCCTTAAGACGCTTGATGTTGAGCTCGACCTCGCGATGAAGATCGCCTTCCACCTTGATGTTTTTGTCGATATAGGTACGAAGAGCGTTCTCCTGTTCGGCAGTGAGGTCTTTTACGCGAATGTCGGGGTTTACGCCCGTCGCTTTCAGAATTTTATCCGCCGTGGGACGACCGATGCCGAAAATGTAAGTAAGGGCAATCTCGATTCGTTTTTCCTTGGGCAGATCGATACCTGCAATTCTTGCCACTTTTTTGACTCCTTAAATGATTTTTGTTGTTGGGTTTAGAGTTTATTTTCTCGCCGCGGCTAAGGCGTGTGGAATGTCGCGCCTATACCCGCTGCGTTATTTTTAACCTTGTTGCCCGGTACGAACAAATTAACCCTGTCTCTGCTTGTGGTTGGGGTTCTTGCTGCAAATGACCATTACCTTGCCGTGACGGCGGATGACCTTGCATTTGTCGCACATGGGTTTTACCGAAGATCTGACTTTCATGATTGTACTCCTTAATTTAAGGTTGTTGTTGTTTGGGTTTTTCGGAACGGGAGCTAATTTTTGCTCCTGAATGTAATTATGCCTTTAGTAATGTCGTACGGCGATATTGCTACCTTGACGCGGTCTCCGAGCAATACTTTTATATAGTTGACTCGCATTTTGCCCGCTATCGTGCAAAGCACTATCGCCCCGTTATCGAGCTTGACCTTGAACTTGGTGCCCGGAAGGCATTCTTCCACAACGCCTTCGGTTTCGATATTGTCACTTCTCGGCATACATCCTCCTTTCCGAAATGAATTTTTTAATGCGCTTTCTCAGCGCAGCGTTTGTCGGGTGTTCCTCGCCGCTTTCCGCGACAACCCGTAAATGCTTTTTTCGTTTGAGCTTCGGCTTTTCCACCGTGCGGCCCTTGCCGTCCGCAATCAGTACGAAGTCCGCGCTCATTTCTGCGATAACGACAAAATATTTGCCCTCGTCGTGACCCGATAGGGATACGACCATATCGCCGATTTTAGGCTCGCTGTGGTGCATGTTACCACCTCACAATGTGAGTATCTCGGGTTCGCCGTCCGTTACGATAATCGTGTTTTCGTAATGCGCGGCGTTGCTCCCGTCGGCGGTTTTTACCGTCCACTTGTCGCGGTCGATATACACCTTCCAGGTGCCGCGCGTTATCATCGGCTCAACCGCTATGCACAGCCCGTTCTTTAATTCGGGACCTGTTCCGCGCCTGCCGAAGTTGGGAACGTCGGGCGGCTCGTGCATGTTGTGACCTATGCCGTGCCCGGTCAGCGCCCTTACTACGCCGTAACCGTGAATCGTGCAATACATCTCGACGGCGCTTGAAATGTCGCCGATCCTATTGCCCGCTTTTGCGTACTCCATTGCCGCAAAAAACGATTTTTCCGCGGCGTCTATAAGCTTTAAATCCGCCTCGGCGCACTTGCCGACGGCAAACGTCCTTGCGGCGTCGCCCTGATATCCTTTTAAAAGTGCGGTTATGTCTACAGACACTATGTCGCCCTCTTTTACGAGTGTCAGCGACGGTATGCCGTGAACAACGACGTCGTTCACGGAAATACAGCTTGCATTGGGATAGCCCTGAAACCCTTTCGACGACGGGGTTGCGCCCATCTTCCGTATCGTCTCTTCGACGACCGAATCTATCTCGAGGGTGGTGACGCCCGGTCTTATAAAGTTCTGCGCCGCGTCGAGCGCCTCCTTGACGACACGGCTTGCATTACGCATGCCAACCCTGTCGGCTTCGGTTTTGACTATCATTTAAGAACTGCCTCTATCTCGGCGTACACCTCGTCGATCGACTTCATTCCGTCAACCGTTTTAAGCACGCCTTGCTTTTTGTAGTAGTCGATGAGCGGAGCCGTTTTCTCTGCATACACCTTGAGTCTGTCCTCGACTACCTCGCGCTTGTCGTCGTCGCGAATAATGAGCTCCGCGCCGCACTCCGTGCATTTCCCGTCGGGGACCTTGTCTACGCTCGTCGTAAACCCGCACTTGGGGCAAACCCTGCGGCTTGCCATGCGGTCGGCTATCTTGTTAATGTCTGTCTCGAGATACAGCGCCACATCGACCTTGACCGACTTAGCGAGCACTTCCGCCTGAGCGAGGTTCCTCGGAAAGCCGTCGAGCAAAAATCCGTTCTTGCAATCCTTTTCCGCTATCCTGTTTTCGAGAAGAGCTATCACGAGGTCGTCGGGAACGAACTTGCCTGCGTCCATGTACGACTTGGCTTTCTTTCCGAGCTCGGTGCCGTCCGCAATGTTCTTGCGAAGCAAATCGCCCGTCGATACGTGCGGAATATTCATATTCTTGCAGATTATCGCCGATTGCGTGCCCTTGCCCGATCCCGGCGCGCCCATTATAACAATGTTCATTTTTTCTCCTTTTCCCCTACTTCTTTTGGAAAAGAAGTAGGCAAGAAAACCTTAATGGATGAGCTTGCGCTGTTTGTTGTTGTCTTGCTTTTGTTAAGCTTCCCTCGCCTATCCGTCAAAGAAGTAGGCAAGAAAACTTTGGTTGGGTGCTTGTGCTGTTTGTTTTTTTTCTTTTGCTTGCCACCGAGCCAAACGTAGCGCGCATCACGCGATGTATACGCACCCGGTTGGTTATTTTAAGAAGCCCTTGTACTGTTTCATCATAAGCTGGCTTTGCAGCTGCTTGTTAAGCTCGAGTGCGACCGAAACTACGATTAGCATACCTGTTGCCGAAAACGCGTTTACGAGCGTTGCGTCTTGGAGCACTGCCGCGAAGATAACCGACGGGACGAGCGCTATAAACGCAAGGAATATCGCACCGAAAAGCGTAAGACGCTTGCTTATTCTGCTTAAATACTCGGTGGTCGGCTTGCCGGGGCGAACGCTCTTTATAACGCCGCCGTACTGCTGAATGTTTCTCGAAATGTCCTCGGGATTAAACTCAATCTGCGCGTAGAAGTACGAGAAGAAGAGAATTAAGAGAGCGACGAGAACGGAGTATATCGGCGTACCTGCGCCAAGCCACTTGTTCCACCACTGGGAGAAGTCGGACGCGTTGTTTATCATCTGCGCTATCATTTGCGGGAAGGTGATAAGCGCCGTAGCGAAGATTATCGGGAGAACGCCGCTTGCATTAAGCTTGACGGGGATATACGTGCTTTGACCGCCGTACATCTTTCTGCCCTTTATCTGCTTGGCGTACTGGACCTGGACTCTTCTTTCCGCGGTATCGACAAACACGATAAGCATGAATATCGCGATAACGAGGAGGAGGAAGCCGACAAGCTCCCAAGGCGCCGTCTCGCTGCCGCCGAACCATTCCTGGAACTTGGCGATAATGGCAAGACCCGCGGACGAGATAATACCTACGAATATGAGAAGGCTTATACCGTTGCCGATGCCGTAGTCGGTGATGCGCTCGCCCAACCACATGGTGAGCATTGCGCCCGTCACCATAAGCACCGCGATAAAGAAGCCGATTGCGCCGTCGTTGGTGAGCGGTCCGAACACGTCGGTGTAGAACGCGCCCGCACGGTAGAACGAGACGGAAATTGCTATCGACTGTGCAATCGCAAGCACCAAGGTGATAATACGGGTTATAAGGGTTATTTTCTTTTTACCCTCGTCGCCCTGCTTGGAATATTCCTGAAGCTTGGGGATAGCGACGGTTAGAAGCTGGAGTATAATGGAAGCGTTAATGTACGGCGTAACGCCTATCGCAAACAGCGCGCCGTTTTTAAGTGCGTTACCGGTAACGCCGCTGAGCAGTCCCAACAGACCGTTTTCCGAGAACACGCCGCCCTCCGAGGTAAACGCGGCGTCGAGCGCGCCGAAGTTCAGTCCCGGAATGGGTATCCAGCAACCAAGCCTATAAATAAAGAGGAGTCCGATCGTGATTAGTATCTTGGTACGGACCTCTTTATTCTTAAATGCGTTTTTAAGAGTCTCAAACATTGGCGTCGGCCTCTGCCTTTCCGCCCGCCTTTTCGATCTTTTCCTTGGCGGATTCGGTGTACTTAGCCGCTTTTACGGTAAGCTTTTTGGTGAGTTCGCCGTCGCCCAAAATCTTGAGGCCGTACGGCTCAACCTTTTTGACTACGCCCGCTTCGACCAAGAGCTTAAGGTCGACTACGGTGCCGTCGTCAAATACGTTAAGGTCGGACACGTTGATAACCGTGAATACCTTTTTGAACTTGTTGTTAAAGCCGCGTTTGGGGAGCCTGCGCATAAGCGTAATCTGGCCGCCTTCAAAGCCCGGTCTTACACCGCCGCCGCTTCGTGCCCACTGACCTTTATGTCCTTTGCCGGATGTCTTGCCAAGCCCCGAGCCAATGCCGCGGCCAAGCCTTTTTGCCTTTGTGCGCGCGCCGTCGGCGGGCATAAGAGCATGCATCTTCATAAACTAAATCCTCCTGTTTTTTCGTCTCCGCAGTGTGCGGAAAACGGAGTTACGCTTCTTCTACGGTGACCAAATGCTTAACCGTAAAAACCATACCGCGCGTTGCCGGATTGTCGGGAAGCGTTACCGTCTGACGAATCTTTTTGAGCCCGAGCGCCTCTACGGTGCGCTGCTGTTTAACAAGCCTGCCCGCCGTGCTCTTTACGAGCGTTATGCGGAGCATCTTCTGCTCTTCCTTTTTTTCTTTCTTAGCCATGTGTCACCTCGATTAGCCGAGTATTTCCTCGACGGTCTTGCCGCGGAGTGCGGCGACCTGGTCGAGCGTGCGGAGGCTGGTAAGCGCGTTCATCGTCGCCTTTACGACGTTGATCGGGTTACGGGAGCCGTAGCACTTGGTTGTGATGTTGTTAATTCCGCAGAGCTCGAGCACCGCACGAACGCTACCGCCGGCTATAACGCCTCGACCTTCGGGTGCGGGACGGAGAAGAACGGAGCTGCAGGAATACTTGCCGAGCGCCTCGTGCGGAATGGAAGTTCCGTTAAGCGAGATGACCTGCATATTGCGGCGCGCCGCCTGCTCTGCCTTTTTGATAGCCTCGGGAACCTCGGTGGCCTTGCCCATGCCGATACCGACCTTGCCCTTGCCGTCACCCGCAACGACGAGTGCGGCGAAGCTGCTGTTTCTGCCGCCCTTAACGACCTTGCAGACGCGGCGCGTAGTAACGAGCTTGGTCTTGATTCCGTCGTCGACGGTGTCTTTTTCTCTTTTCTTTTTGAAGTCTTCGCGTGCCATGATCCACCTCTAAAATTGGAGTCCCGCAGCTCGTGCCGCGTCGGCGAGGGCCTTAACCCTGCCGGTGTAAAGGTATCCGCCGCGGTCGAAGACCACTTCCTTTATACCCTTTTTAAGCGCTAACTCTGCGATTTGCTTTCCGACAACCGCCGCCTGTTCCGTCTTTGTCTTGCCCTTGCCGTCAAAGCCCTTTGCTTTGGTGCCGGCGGAAACGAGGGTGACGCCCTTTACGTCGTCGATTACCTGAACGTAGACGTTGCTCGTGGAGCGGTAAACCGACAGTCTCGGACGCTCCGCCGTGCCCTTAAGGTAATGACGGAGACGCGCGTGGCGCTTCATACGAATCTTGTTTTTATCAATCTTCTTAATCATGTGCTGCTCTCCTACTTCTTGCCTGCGGTCTTAGCCTCTTTGCGGAGGACGACCTCGTCGCTGTAATGCAGCCCGTAGCCGTGGTACGGCTCGACGGGGCGCTTGGACTTGATTTGTGCGGCAACCTGACCGACGAACGCCTTGTTGATTCCGCTGACTACTATCTGGAGCGGATCGGGGCACGTAACGGTGATGCCTTCGGGCACCGTATATTCTACCGGCTTGCTGTATCCGATGTTCATAACAAGCTTGTTGCCCGTAACAGCGCATTTGTAACCGACGCCGGCGACGATGAGAGTCTTTTTGAACGGCTCCGTTACGCCCTTTACCATGTCGGCTATAAGCTGACGGTACAGTCCGTGATACGCGCGAGTCTGCTTAAGTTCGTTTTTGCGCTCGACGTGAACGACGCTTCCGTCAACCTTAACGTCGATATCGGGGCAGACGATTTCCTGTGTGAGCTCGCCGAGCTTGCCTTTAACCGTAACCACGTGGCCGTCAAAACTGACCGTGACGCCCGCGGGCAGGTCGATTTGTTTTTTTCCTATACGAGACATACCGCCCTCCTACCAAACGTAGGCGAGAACTTCCCCGCCCACCTTCAGCTGTCTTGCCTTCTTGTCGGTCATTACACCGCGCGAGGTAGAGATTATTGCAATGCCGTACCCGCCGAGGACCTTGGGAAGATCCTCGCAGCCGCAGTAAACGCGGAGACCGGGTTTACTGATGCGCTTCAAGCTTGTAATGGCATTCTTGTTGCCGGCATACTTGAGCACGACCTTGATGTTGCTGTGACCGTTTTCTTCGACAACCTCACCCGAAGTGACGAAGCCTTCCTCGACGAGAATGTCGACAATGGACTTTTTCATCTTGGACGCAGGTATCGATACGGTTTCGTGACGCGCCGTAACGGCGTTGCGAATTCTTGTGAGCAAATCCGCGATAGGATCTGTTGTAACCATAACTTATACCCTCCTTACCAACTCGACTTCTTTACGCCGGGGATTTCGCCCTTGTACGCAAGATTGCGGAAGCAAATTCTGCATATACCGTACTTTCTTAATACGGAATGCGGTCTGCCGCAGATACTGCAACGCGTGTAAGCGCGCGTCGTGTACTTGGGCACCCTTTGCTGTTTGTTTATCATCGCTTTTTTAGCCATGTTTTTTACTCCTGTTAATCCTTGATTGATGAACGGACCGCCGAAAGCTGTCAGTTCTTGAACGGCATGCCGAGCTTTGTCAAAAGGAGTTTTGCCTCCTCGTCCGTCTCGGCGGTCGTGACGATGTCCACGTCAAAGCCGCGGATCTTTTCTATAAGCTCGTACGAGATTTCGGGGAATATCGTCTGGTCCTTAATGCCGACGGCGTAGTTGCCTCTGCCGTCGAAGGATTTGCCCGATATGCCGCGGAAGTCGCGGACGCGCGGGAGAGCTACGGACACGAGCCTGTCGATAAACTCGTAAGCGTTTTCGCCGCGAAGCGTAACCTTAATCGCTATCGACTGTCCTTCACGAAGCTTAAAGTTACTGACCGACTTTTTCGCTTTTACGAGGATGCTCTTTTGTCCCGCAATGGCTTCAAGCTCCGCTTGAGCGAGCTGGATGCTCTTGCTGTTGTCTTTAATATCGCCGAGGCGCATGTTGAGAACAACTTTTTCGATCTTGGGGACCTGATTGATGTTCTTGTAGCCGCGCTCCGCCATGAGCTGGGGCACGATCTCCTCGCGATAACGACGGCGGAGACGGTAACGCTCCGGATTCGTCGATTTGACCGGTCTGCCGCTGGGCGCGGCGGTCTCGGTCGCCTTTTTGGTTTTGGTCGATTTGTCTGCCATTACCGATTACTCCTTATTCTGTTTTACCGTCGTCACTTTCTGCGACGGGAACTTTTTTCGTCGACTTCTTGGGCTTTTCGGACTTTTCGGGCGCTTCCGCCTTTTCGTCCTTAGCCTTTTTGTCAGACTTTTTCTTGGTCTTATCCGCCTTTACCGCCGGCTCCAAGCTCGCGCCGCACTTAGCGCACACGCGCGCGTTTTTGCCGTTTATCTCTTGATGACGGACTCTTACGCTCTTGCCGCACGCGGGGCAGATTATCTGCACGTTGCTCACGTCGATAGGAGCTTCGACCTGTACCTTTGCCGACTGCTCGCTCGCGGAACGCGCCTTGCGGTGATGCGTAGCCTTATTGACACCCTCGACGAGAACCTTTCCGGTCTTGGGATCGGTTGCCAAAACTTTTCCGGTTTTGCCCTTGTCTTTGCCGGTCAAAACCTTTACATTGTCGCCCTTTCTCACATTAAGATTCATTTTGTCTTATCTCCGTTAGATTACTTCGGGTGCCAAAGATATGATCTTTGTAAAGTCGCGGTCGCGAAGCTCGCGCGCAATCGGTCCGAAAATACGGGTGCCGCGCGGCTGCTTCTGGTTGTCTATAATAACGGCGGCATTGTCGTCGAAACGGATATGCGATCCGTCGGGACGGCCTACGCCTTGATGCGTGCGGACAATAACAGCCTTGACGACGTCGCCCTTTTTGACGGTGCCGCCCGGCTGCGCGGATTTGACCGACGCCGTGATGATGTCGCCGATATTCCCGCTCTTACGGAGCGAGCCGCCCATTACCTGTATGCACATAATCTCTTTTGCGCCGGTGTTGTCGGCAACCTTGAGATACGATTGAGCCTGTATCATGATTTACTCCTGTTTGGGCGGAGCTACTCGCCGCCCCGATTCGTGATTGTGGTGTCCTGTTTTATGCCTAATCAGGCAGTGCGCTTTTGCACACAAGGAACGTTATTTAGCCTTTTCCACAATGCGGTTTACTCGCCAGCACTTATCCTTGCTGATAGGTCGGGTCTCGATAATCTCCACCCTGTCGCCGATACCGCACTCGTTGTTTTCGTCGTGTGCCTTATAGCGCTTTCTGCGCGTGACCGTCTTTTTGTAAAGCGGGTGCTTGTACTTTTCGACGATCGACACGACGACCGTTTTGTCCATCTTATCGGATACGACAAGTCCTTCGCGGACCTTTCTGTCGTTACGAACCTCTTCCATTACTTGACCTCCTTGTTCGCGCGGAGCTCACGCTCTCTCATAACCGTTTTAACGCGCGCGATGTCGCGGCGAACATTCTGAATCTGCAAGGGGTTGCTTAACTGGCCCGTTGCGTGCGAGAATCTGAGGTTGAACAGCTCCGCCTTGAGCGACGCAAGCTTTTCGACGAGATCCGCGTCTGTTAATTCATGAACTTTCTCTTTCATTATTCGCCCTCCTTAACTTCTACGGTCGGTGCGGGCGCTTCCTTTTCCGCCTGCGCCGCCTCGAGCTCTGCGCGCGAGACTATCTTGCAACGGACGGGAAGCTTGTACGACGCGAGCCTTAACGCTTCGCGCGCAATCGGTTCCGCAACGCCCGCCATCTCAAACATTATGGTGCCGGGCTTTACTACCGCCGCCCAGTACTCGGGTGCGCCCTTACCGGAACCCATTCGGGTGTCGGCGGGTTTTTTGGAGTACGGCTTGTGCGGGAAAATGCAAATCCAAACCTGACCGCCGCGCTTTGTGTAACGAGTCATCGCAACACGCGCCGCCTCTATCTGGTTGGAGGTTATCCTGCCCGGGTCCTGGCTGACAATCGCGTATTCGCCGTAAGCGAAGGTGTTGCCGCGGGTCGCCTTGCCCTTCATTCTGCCGCGCTGAACTCTGCGGTGTTTTACTTTATTGGGAGCTAACATTATTCGCCCTCCTTATCGGCGGCCGCCGCGGGGACCGTGGTCTTACCGAGGACGTCGCCTTTGTAAATCCATACTTTTACGCCGAGCACGCCGAACGTAGTCTTTGCGATGCAGAAGCCGTAGTCGATATCGGCGCGGAGCGTTTGCAGAGGAATACTTCCCTCTTGATAGTGCTCGGCACGAGCGATTTCCGCTCCGTCGAGACGTCCGCCTACCTGCACCTTAACGCCCTTGGCGCCCGCATGCATAGCCTTGCTCATCGCCTGCTTCATGGTGCGGCGGAAGAACGCGCGCTTTTCGAGCTGTGCCGCAATGCTTTCCGCAAGAAGCTTGGCGTTGAGGTCGGGGTGCTTGACCTCGTTGATGTTGACGTAAATCTTCTTTCCGCCGGTGAGCTTTTCGAGATGCTTTCTGAGCTCGTCCACGCCCGCATGCTTCTGACCGATAATCTTGCCGGGGAACTGCGTGTGAATGTAGACAAGTACCTTGCCCTGCGGACGCTCGATAACAACCTTGCTTATTCCGCACGACTTGTATTTCTGCTCGATAAACTCGCGGATTTTATGATCTTCGAGTACGAATGCGGCAAACTCCTTTTTGCTCGCAAACCACTGCGAATTCCACTTTTCAATGACGCCGACGCGCAAACCGTGGGGATTGACTTTCTGACCCATGATTACTGCTCCTCCTTGGTGTCGAGTATGACGGTAATGTGGCTGGTGCGCTTTAAGATGTGATGCGCCCTGCCCTTGCTTACCGGCTGGTAACGCTTAAGCGTCGGACCCTGATCCGCATAGGCTTCCGCAACGTAAAGATCGGATATGGATAAATCCTGATTGTGCTCTGCGTTTGCCGCCGCGGAGTTAAGAACCTTAAATACGGCTTCGCTCGCCGCCTTGGGCGTAGCTTGGAGTATCGCCATCGCCTCGTTAACCGACTTGCCGCGAATAAGCGCAAGTACGATACGCACTTTGTCGGGTGCGATACGGACGTGTTTGGCGGTCGCATGAGGGCGCTTTTCGCGCAGCTCTTTGACTCTTTCCGTTTTTAACTTCATTCTTGTAGCCATAGCTTCTCCTTATTTGCCCTTCGTCGTCTTTTCGCCGGCGTGGCCGAGGAATGTTCTCGTAGGAGCAAACTCGCCCAGCTTGTGTCCGACCATGTCGGTAGTCACGTACACGGGGATAAACTTTTTGCCGTTATGCACCGCAAAAGTAAGCCCGACGAACTGCGGGAATATGGTGGACGCGCGCGACCAGGTTTTAATGGGTCGCTTGTCCGCCGTTTCTGCCATCGCCTCCGCCTTTTTCATCAGCTTGGCGTCAACATAGTATCCTTTTTTTGTCGATCTTGACATATCTTAAAGCTCCTTAATTTATGCGCTTGACAATGAACTTGTCGGACGCCTTGTGCTTTGCTCTTGTCTTCTTACCGAGCGCCGGCTTGCCCCAAGGGGATACCGGGGTCGGTCTGCCTATCGGGCTCTTGCCTTCGCCGCCGCCGTGAGGGTGATCGCAAGGGTTCATAACCACGCCGCGGACGGTCGGCTTAACGCCCATGTGGCGCTTTCTGCCCGCTTTGCCGAGCGACACAAGCTCGTGGTCGAGGTTTCCGACCTGGCCTATCGTCGCTTTGCAGGACTGAAGCACCATACGCATTTCGCCGGAGGGAAGCCTAAGCGTCGCATACTTGCCTTCCTTAGCCATAAGCTGTGCCGCGGCGCCCGCCGTCCTCGCTATCTGACCGCCCCTGCCGGGGAGCATCTCGATGTTGTGAACAAGCGTACCTACGGGAATGGAGGAAAGCGGAAGCGCGTTGCCCGCCTTGATGTCCGCGTCCGGTCCCGAAATTACGGTGTCGCCCTTTTGGAGCCCGAGCGGAGCGAGGATGTACCTCTTTTCGCCGTCGGCGTAGTTGAGAAGAGCGATAAACGCGGTGCGGTTGGGATCGTATTCTACCGTGGCGACCTTAGCGGGGATTCCGTCCTTGTTGCGGCGGAAATCGATTACGCGGTACTTTTGACGGTTGCCGCCGCCGATGTGGCGAACGGTTATCTTGCCCGAAAAGTTTCTGCCGCCCGACTTTTTCTGCTCTTTTAAGAGCGGCTTGTACGGCTTGTCGCCTGTCAATTCGCTCGCGGCAATCGTGGTTTTGAACCGCGTGCCGGGCGTTATCGGTTTATATCTTTTAATAGCCATGATTACTCCTTAGGACAGCGTCTCGAAGAACGGAATCGCCTTCGAAGCTTCGGTGAGGGTCACGTACGCCTTTTTGCGCTTTGCCGTATAGCCCTGAGTCCTGCCTTGCCTTTTGAGCTTGCCGCGAACGTTTACTACGTTGACCGTTTCGACCTCTACGCCGAACTGCTGTTCGACGGCCGCTTTAATCTGCTTCTTGCCGGCGCGGACGTCGACGTAAAACGCGTAGCGCTTAGCGGCTATGCCGTCGCTCGATTTTTCGGTCAGCACGGGGCTGATGATGATATCTTCCGCTAACATTATTGTGCCGCGACCTCCTTTGCCGTGTATTTTGCTTCGAGCGCCTTTATGGCGTCGACGGTTGTGAGCATTACCGCGTTGGCAACCACGTCGTATACGCCCAGCGTTTCGCACGCCGCGGTGCGTATACTCTGAATGTTGCCCGATGCGCGGAGCGCGTTGCCGTTACCCTCGGGAAGAACCAAAAGCACTCTGCTCTCTATCTTGAGCGCCTTGAGCACCGCAGCCATCTGCTTGGTCTTGGGCTCGATGTCGAGCTTGTCGAGAACTATAAGGTTTCCGTCGGACAGCTTCGCGGAGAGCGCGCTCGTTATCGCGTTGATCTTGACGAGCTTGTTAACCTTTTGACGGAACGAGCGGGGCTTGGGCGCAAATACTACGCCGCCGCCTTTCCACTGCGGTGCGCGAATGGAGCCTTGCCTCGCGTTACCCGTGCCCTTTTGGCGCCACGGCTTTTTGCCGCCGCCTCTTACCTCGGTGCGGGTGAGCGTGCTCTTCGTGCCCTGTCTTGCGTTTGCCATTTGGGCAACCACAACCTGGTGAATGAGCGGCTCGTTATATTCTACTCCGAAGACGCTTTCGTCGAGGTCCATCGTTCCGGCCTCGGTGCCGTCCTGCTTATATATTTTAATAGTAGGCATTTTTCTCTCCTTCTCGATTACTTCACGGTCTCGCGGACTGTAACGAGCCCGCCCTTGGGACCGGGGACGGCGCCGCGAATGAGAAGTACATTGCGCGCCTTGTCGACTTTGACAACCTTGAGGTTAAGAATCGTGACCTTCTCGTGTCCGTACTGTCCGGGCATCTTGAGGTTTTTGATCCTGCGCGAAGGGTTGGAGTTCGCGCCCGTAGAACCGACCTCCCTGTGAACGGGGCCGGTACCGTGCGTCATTTTGAGACGGTGGTGGTTCCAGCGCTTGATAACGCCGCTGAAGCCTCTGCCTTTTGTCGTGCCCGAAACGTCGACCATGTCGCCCGCCTCGAACATCGTGCAGTCGAGAACTTTGCCGACCTCGAGCGAGTCTGCGTCGTCGTAACGGAATTCGCGGAGATAACGGCAAGGCTTAAGCTTGGTCTTTTTGTAAAGACCCGCCTCCGGCTTGTTGAGTTTGCCCTCTTTAATCTCCTCGAAAGCACATACAGCCGCACTGTAACCGTTCTTTTCGACAGTGCGCTTATCTACTACGGTCATGGGACCGCAAAGCACGACGGTAACGGGAACGGAAATATCGTTCTCGTCGAAAATGCGCGTCATGCCCAATTTTTTGCCCATCATAGCCTTTTTCATGGTATGCTCCTTTCGCGTTTTACAGCTTAATCTTAATGTCGACGCCGGCGGGCAGATCAAGCTTCATAAGCGAGTCTACCGTCTTGGCGCCCGGACTGTAAATATCGATAAGACGAGAGTAAGTACGAATTTCGAACTGCTCCCTCGAATCTTTGTGTTTATGAACAGAACGCAAAATAGTCACCACTTCCTTCTTTGTGGGCAGAGGAATGGGACCGCAAACCTTGGAACCGGTCTGCTTTGCGGCGTCGACAATCCTTTGAGCGGACGAATCGACAAGCTCATGGTCGTAAGCTCTAAGCTTAATGCTGATTTTTTGACTGGCCATAGTCTTCTCCTTGTTGCCTGCTGTGAGGCTTTCACGCGCTCGGGTGTGCCGCGTTGTCTTTTACTCGCGAAGACGGCGTCCTCGCGATTTTGGACAAAAAAACAGCCACAGAGCGTTGTAGCTAAATTATTTTACACCACGGTAAGGGCATTGTCAAACGATTTTACGCCCTTTTTCAATATTTTTTAATAAATTTTTATATCGTTTCACGCACTCGGGCGTGCCGCGGACTATATATTGTGTACGAGCCCGATTTTAGGCACAAGAGGGGTGTTGCGACGGGGTGGATTGGTTTGGGCTTAGTCGCTCCCCCCCCTGCCGCCCCACATCATTTCGACCGGAGCCGCAGCCCCTCAGTCACTCGTGCCCCGTGACAGACCCTGGGCGCAATTACAAATTGCGCCTCGCTTTGGCTAAAAACAGTCCGCCGGACTGTTTTCTTGAGCTCTGTCGCGCCCCTTACACAGGGGAGCCTAAGGCTTAGCCGCACTCTCTTTTTGTTATTCTGAGGCTCTGCCGAAGAATCTCAACTTTAACGCCGCGACGGCGGACAAACAAAAAAGACCTCGCTTTACGCAAGGTCTTGATTTGTTCGACTGATTTTTTTCTTACGGTTTCGGCCAGACGGTAGGAACGCCCTCTACCATATGCCAGTATAGGTTGCGATCGTCGGGATTGTCCTCGTAGGGGTTATCCTTGCTGTAATAATAAATTTTTTCGGTGAATATATTTGCCTTCTCTAATTCATCCCATTGAGCTTTTGTCCCCATGTAGAAAACCGTACCCCAAATGTCGTAAACGGTAGTTAGGCTGGCGGGAAGAACGAAGATTGCATCCGATTGTCTCGAAGAGTAATTATAGTATGTAACCGAGGTAAGCTTTGGACAAGCCGAGAAAGCGCTGTATTGCAGTTCAGTTACATCACCTAAGATTACGGCGGTGAGGCTGTCGCAATCGTAGAAAGCTTGGCTGCCGACAACTCGGACTGATTTCCCCAAATCGACAGTCGTCAATTTATCACAATTCGTAAATGCGTAGTCGCCTATTGTGCGTACTTTTGTAAAGGTAAGACTTGTAAATCCCGCATTTTCAAATGCGTGTTCCCCAATAGTAGTAAGAGACGGCGCAAATGTGAAGCTTTCGAGACTTACACAGTTTTTAAAGGCGGACCAACCTATCGTTTTGACGTTATTGCAAAAAACTTCCTTTAGCTTTGCACAGCCGCTGAAAGCACTTTCACCTATTTCGACAGCGCTTGTGGCAAAGGTTTCAAGACTCATACAACCCGAAAAAGCAGAATTCTCAATAACACTTACCGGCGCAACAACCTTTTCGAGGTTGGGACAGTCTTCAAAGGCATTTTGCCCGATTTTGTAAATCGACCCCGGCAAAAGAATCTCTTTACAAGGCGCGTCGGCAAAAGCCCGCTCTCCGATTTCCACGACTCGCAATCCGTTTATATTATTGGGAATGACAAGGGTTTCGTCCGTAATATTTTGTGTGGTGACGGCAATATAACCCACCTCGCCGCTACCCCCGTAGCCTGAATATCCTTGTTGATAAACAACCCCGTCTTTAACGATTTCCAAATCCCTATCGTATTTCAGGCCGACAACCAGCCCGACAGACATCACGGACATAGCGGCAGCCGAGACAATAGCAATCAGCATAGATATTTTACTCTTTTTTGAATGCGCCGCGCCTTCCCCTTCCGTATAATCGGCACAGTGACGTTTAAAGCCTATATACAAAAATCCGACGACAACGGAATAAACCCAGTTAAGCGGAACAATAAACTGATGATGAACGATTGCGATAATCATATCCACAAGAGCAACAACCGCATACGACAGCGATAAAATCAGTCCGCCAAAGTTCAGTTTTTTGTAAACGGCTACCTGATTGTCGTCGTTTTTAACAAACGCAGATAAGCAGATTAAAACCGAGACTAACCCGAATACGAGCACAGGCCAGCCGACTATTACCATGCAAATCATATAATCTTTTTCCAAGAAGGCTGTATGATTGATATCCATAAGCATATTGAATATGCCTATATCCACTTTGCCGGGAACGACGTCCTGCCACCAAGTCGTACTGCCTATACCGTAGAACAGCGGCAAAAATACGGAAACCGCCGTGATTAGCGAGATAATTATCGTGTACACGAATAATTTTCTCTTTTCGTTGTTTGTATTTTCCATAAAACCCTCCGATAAATAGACTATATATAATACAATTTAAAACTACAAAAGTGGACATTATTTTTAAAAAAATTTAACGCACGAAAATTGTTATAATTATGTGGGGAGTCCTCGCTATGTTCGAAATGAGAAAAAGGCGCTTTCGCTCACGACTTCGTTTTTCATTCTCCATAAGTCAACGCCGTTTTCATTCCTTAATCCCGCCGCAGACGGCGAAAAGATTTGCTTTTTTCCCATATATATATTATAATGATAGAAACGGAGGCCAAAAATGGAATTGACTTATAAAAGAAAGAACGTGTTTGCGGAAGCCGACGACGCCGAGTTAAAGCGGATATTCGACTACTGCGAAGAGTACAAAAAATACCTCGATTGCGCAAAGACCGAGCGCGAAGCGGTAACTTATGCAATCTCGCTTATCGAAAAGCACGGATACAAGCCGTACACGCTCGGCGACAAGATTAATAAAGGCGACAAGCTGTATCTTAACAACCGCGGCAAGGGGCTTTTTATCCTGCGCGCGGGCAAAAAGGATATAGCCAAGCACGGCGTTCGCATACTCGTGGCGCATACCGACAGCCCGAGACTCGACCTTAAGCAGGTGCCGCTTTACGAAAAGTCGGACGCCGCGTACTTTAAGACCCACTACTACGGCGGAATAAAAAAGTACCATTGGCTGACCATTCCGCTCGCGCTCCACGGCGTTATCGCGCTCAAGTCGGGCAAGACCGTCGATATTAAAATCGGCGAGGATGACGCCGATCCCGTATTTTATATAACCGACCTTCTCCCCCACCTCTCGCAGGAGATAAACAGCAAGTCCATAGGCGACGGGTTCAAGGCGGAAAATCTTAATATCGTCGTGGGCGGAATCCCCGTAGGCAAGGACGCCGACGCGGTTAAAGCGGGCGTACTTAAAATCCTAAACGACAAGTACGGCGTGACGGAAGAGGATTTCCTCTCCGCCGAGATAGAGGCGGTGCCCGCGGTCAAGGCGCGTGACGTCGGCTTCGACCGCGCGTTCCTCGCGGCATACGGTCACGATGACAGCGTTTGCGCCTATCCCGAGATAACGGCGACCCTCGAAGCAAAGACCGACGAGACGGTGCTCACCATTCTCGCCGACAAAGAGGAAATCGGCTCGGAGGGCAACACCGGCATGCAATGCGTGCTTATAACCGATATATTAAACGAAATAGCCAAGGCGTACGGCGCCAATCCCGCCGTCGTCCGCGCCGCGTCGCGCTGCATCTCGGCAGACGTAACCGCCGCGTACGATCCCGACTACGCCTCGGCGTTCGAGGAGAACAACGTCGGACAGATAAGCCACGGCGTGTGCATGAATAAATTCACCGGCGCGCGCGGCAAGTCCGGCTCCAACGACGCTTCCGCCGAATATATCGCCTCGCTCCGCGCCGCATTCGAAAAGGACGGCGTGGTGTGGCAGACCGGCGAGCTCGGCAGGGTCGACCTCGGCGGCGGCGGCACGGTCGCTAAGTACATTGCGAACATAAATATCGACACGGTTGATATGGGCGTACCCGTGCTTTCCATGCACGCTCCCTACGAGCTTGTCAGTAAAGCGGACGTCTACTCCGCCCACAAAGCGTTCTGCGCGTTTATAAAAAATTAATTCTGCCGCACGAAGCGAAGCAAACGAATAATCGTAAAAGAAAAGAACTTCCGTAAAGGAAGTTCTTTTTTGTGTGATTTTTCCCTATTCCGCTTTTACTTCCGAGCTCTCGGTTACCAAAGCGGGTTTTACACCCTTTCCCGTAATATCGCTAAGCGACATTGCTCTGTCGTGAATGGTCGGGCGCCAGGTAAGCTTGGGCGTGAGTATTCCGATTGCGAGCGCGACGGCGACGAGCAAATTGTACCAAGGGTAAAGAATAATCATCGTCAGAGCGCGGTACCACTTGGTATAGTTGACGCGCTTGTTTTCGACAATAAGCAGAACTATGTTTTGAAGTGTGATAAGCCCGATAACGTAGACGATTATCTGATACCCGATACTCCACAGAATATAGAACCAGCCGGTGTGATTGCCTGTCAAATTCCAAATGAACTTTTCCACCGTGTCTATATTGTCCGCCATGACGTACAATCCGTCTTTAAGCATGGACACGGGTCCTATGCCGTAAAGCGCGTTTATCTCGAAGATATTTGTCGTGCCGAACGCGTTCATGCACGACGCGGGGTCGACCGCCATAAACGCGAGCACGCCCTTGAAAATGTAATATGCGGGAAACCAGAACGTGGCAAGCAGGGCGACGAACGGATACAGCAGATACAGGAACATATCTATATACGCAAGCCAAAACCGCGTAAAAAACCTAAACAGCATTTTCGGTCCGTACCGCCACAAAAGCAGAAAAACGCCTTTGCCGAGGCGGGTTTGCCTAACGAGCGAATACTTGAGCCCGTGCGGCTGTTCGTCGAAAAACTCCGCTTTGGGCACGTAGTGCACGCGGTGCTTTTTGTCGATTAGCTGAAGCGTATACTCGAAGTCCTCGACGAGGTTAAACGCGTTCCAGCCGCCCATGTCAGCGGCTATCTCGCGGCGAATGAAAAATCCCGTGCCCGCAAGCGGAACTGTGGAATGAAGCCTTGTTCTGCCGTGACCGTTAGCTCTGCAATCGCGCAAAAAAGTCATTCCGTTGGAGCCGGCAATGCAGTTGTCGTCGTAGTTTTTGGAGTTGCGGTAGCCTGTCCCTACCTTGACGCCTGCGTCGAAAGCCTTGTTCATCTCTTTGACAAAATCGACGTTCATAAGGTTGTCGGCGTCCATAACCATTATTCCCTCGTACTCGGGGTGGTTGTCGAGAATCTCTCTGAACGCGAGCTGAAGCGCGTACCCCTTGCGCCCGTGCTTGGGATCGGGGTCGTTAAGCTCCAAAACGTAGTCCGCGCCCGCCTTTCGTGCGACCTCCGCCGTGTCGTCCTTGCAGTTATGCGCGACGACGAGAATGTCGAGTAGCTCGCGCGGATAGTTTTGCGCGCGAATGGAATCGATAAGGTGTCCTATGACGTTTCGCTCGTTGCGCGCGCACGTCACGACGATAAACCTATGGTTGACCCGCGCCTCGGGATATTTCTTTTGCGGGATAATCATAAGCACCCAATATATCATGGGCAGCGCCATACACGCACCGGCAATGGTGACGACAACCCAGTTGATATTATCGAGCACTTTGACAAGCACCGCGGGTATTACTGATAAAAGTTGCATACTTCTTCCCTTTTTCGGCGATTTGTTGCAATAAGTACAGTATATACCCCGCCGCACCATAAGTCAATAATTTTTTTCCGTCAAAGCGCGCAAACGGTCGCCAATGAGGATTGCGCTTATCCTCTCGTTAAAAGCCTACGCCGAGCACGCCTGTCACGCAAATCTCTATACCTATTATAATAAGAATGATACCGCCGAGAATGACCGCCTTGTAGCCGAGCTTGTCGCCGAATTTTTGTCCGATAAACACGGCGATCATGCACAGCGCGAAGGTTATTGCCGAAATAATCGCCGCCGCAATCATCGCCTCGTAAATCTCGTAGTCGGATATGGACAGTCCCACGCTTAAAGCGTCGATAGACGTTGCAAGCGCCTGCACAAGAAGCGTTTTTACGCCGAGCTTGGGTTTAACCGCTTCCGCCTCGGCATTTTCTGCCCCGCCGCCCTCGATTGCGCTTTCGTCCGCCTTTTTTCGCCGTTCCTTAATTCCGTCGCGAATCATCTTGCCGCCGAGAAACAGTAGCAGCACGAGCGCTATCCAGGGGATATACGGACCGATCTTGTCGATAAGCGCATGACCCGCGAAATACCCCGCGATTGGCATTGCCGCCTGAAAAATCGCATACGTCGCCGCCATGAGTATTTTTTTGCCGATTGACATTTTCGGCTCGTTCAGGCCGTTGGACATGGACACGGCGGACGCGTCCATAGCAAGTCCTGCGCCGAGCCCTATGTTTTGAAGGAAAAATCCTGCCGTCATATCCTCTTCCTCTATTTACTCGCAGATTTAAATTTACTTTCAATATATAAAATGAGGTCGGAAAAAGTTCCATGTCGGCACGTAGAAATATCCGCACCGTCCGGATTTAACAGACATTCGGGCAACAGGAAGGTGTCGATTCCCGCCTTTTGCGCGGTAACGATATCCTCGCGGAAGTCGTTGCCCACCATAAGGCAGTTTTCGGGCTTTGTGCCGAGAATGTTCAGTATTTCGGTGTAGTATAGCGGATTGGGCTTGCAGTAATGAAACTGCTCGAATGCGGTGATTAAACAAAAATCGTCTTTGGATAACCCCGTCCAATCAAGCCGCTTTAACTGCGCGGTCATGGGGAAAACGGGATTTGTCGCAAGCACCGTTTTTATTCCCAAGCCGTTTATATGCCGCACCGCGTCCGCCGCGCCCGTAATCTCTCCGCTCGTCGAGCGCAGGCCGTCGAAAATGTTTTCGTAGAAATAATCGAAATGCGCCCTGTCCTCGTCGAGCTTGTCCGGAAAGCAAGATTTATAGTAATCCCAAAAAACATCGAAGTTTGTGCGCTTGCCGTCGCCCGACACCATGGCGCCGGTGCCTTTTAATATTACCTCGGCAAGTCTTTTGGGCTCGTGACCGTATTTATACATATGCTCGCCGATTGCGCCGAGGTATGCTTTTACAAAAACGAGCGGGTCCAAGTTGTGAAGCGTGCCGTCAAGATCGAATAAAACGTATTCTAACATTTTGTCTTTTCCTTTACTTATCCTTTTTATTACTATCCTTTTTGTGCTTGGCTTTCCATTCCTTAATCTGCTTGAGTCGTTCCTTAAACCGAGTTTCGAGCCCCTCCTCGGTCGGGCGGTAGTATTCCCTGCCGATTAAGTCGTCGGGCAGGCATTGCATTGTCGTAAGCTTGTCCGCCGTATCGTGCGCGTACTCGTAACCCTTGCCGTAGTTAAGCTCCTTCATAAGCCTTGTCGGCGCGTTTCTTATTACGAGCGGCACCGGCTCGGCAAGCCGAGTGAGCGCGTCGGACTTGGCGGAGTTGTACGCGATGTCCATGGCGTTGGACTTGGGCGCGAGCGACATGTATATAACCGCCTGCGTAAGGTGAACGGCGCACTCGGGCATTCCTATAAAATGGCAGGCGTGGTACGCCGCGACGGATATTTCTATCGCGCGCGGATCGGCAAGCCCTACGTCCTCGCTTGCAAACCGTGTTACCCGCCGCGCAATGTACAGCGGGTCCTCGCCCGCTTCCAGCATTCGCGCCAACCAGTAGACCGCCGCGTCGGGGTCGGAGTTTCGCATAGATTTATGCAACGCGGAGATAAGATTGTAATGCTCCTCGCCGCCCTTGTCGTAGAGCAGCGATTTTTTGGAAGTGCAGTTTTCCACAGTCTCTTTGGTGACGGTTATGCCGTCCTCGGAAATGTCGCCGTTAAGGACGACCATTTCGAGCGTGGAAAGCGCGCTTCTCGCGTCGCCGTTTGCAAAGGTCGCAATCGCCTCGACAAGCTCGGGGTCGATTTTCACCCTTTCGTCGCCGAAACCGCGTTTATCGGTCAAAGCGCGGTTTAAAAGCACGACAAGGTCCTCGGTCGAAAGCGACTGAAGCACAAACACCTTGCAGCGAGATAAAAGCGCGCCGTTAACCTCGAACGACGGGTTTTCGGTCGTCGCGCCGATAAGAATAATGCTGCCCTTTTCCACAAACGGCAAAAACGCGTCCTGCTGCGCCTTGTTAAAGCGGTGAATCTCGTCGACGAAAAGAATGGTGCGCTCGCCGAAACGGCGGTTGTTTTCCGCCTCCGCCATTACCTGCTTGATTTCCTTGATTCCGCTCGTTACCGCCGAAAAGTCGATAAACTTCGATTTCGTGGTGTGCGCGATTATGCGCGCAAGCGTGGTTTTGCCCACGCCGGGCGGACCCCAGAAAATCATGGAGCCGATATTGTCGCCCTCTATCAGTTTTCGCAAAATCTTGCCCGGACCGATTAAATGCTTTTGTCCGCAAAACTCGTCGAGGCTTTTCGGTCTGAGCCTTGCCGCGAGCGGTTGGGAATATTCACTTTCGAAAAACGTCGGTTGGTTTTCCATTTTTATTCGAGCGGCTCCAAAAGATAAAGTTTTTTGCCTTAGCGTCATTATACCACTCGCGGCCCGATAAATCAAGAATACAGCCGCCATATCGCGATTTTTGATTTTTTCAATACCTTCTCGACAAAAAACGCACAAAAAAACGACCTTGTGTTACCTAAAGCAATACGGTCGTCTTTTTTTCATTTATTTAGTGATCGTCGTTAGTTAGGTACATCAGATACAAAACCAGCGTGGTTACCAAAACGAAGGTCATTATGCCCGCGACCGGAATTATCAAAAACGCCCACGGCAGAACGGAAAAGGATAAAACCGTAAAAATAATTAGGCTTATCTGCCCTTGCGCAAACATCCATACCCCGTCCAAAAAGCTTGCAAACGCATTATCGAGATTGAAATTCGGCTCGAGGTTGGCGAGTATGTTTATCGAAAGGGCGCCCACCGCGGCGACAATCGTCGAGACGCGCAGCCACAATATTCCGTATAAATCTTTGTTCGTATCGCCCAACAGCGCTTTGTATTCCGGCTGACCCGAGATATAAAAGAACAGCACGATAAGCCCCGCCATGCCGAGCACGCCTATTATCCAAAACAGCACCCTTAACCCAGTCGTCATATTTATCGGCGCTTTGTTGGCAACGAGAATAAAAATCGACGGAATAAGAACGAGTATCATATACCCGTAAAGCCGCGAAAACGCCTGCGCCGATTCTTCGGTAAACGAGTCCGATTGGCTAAACAGCCCAGATATTATATCGGTAGTAAGGGAGAGCACGCAAATAACCGCGGCGGCGGCGTAAAGGAGCGCAATGATTACAGCAACGGGAATACTTACGGGGTCGTTCGGCTCACCTCTTACCGCCCTTGCTTTGGAGCTTTTGGGTTTTTCCGTGTTTTCGGGCTTAGCGTCTTTTTTCTCCGCCGACGGCGAAAAAGCTTTCGTAAGATTATTCGAATCGTCCTTGAGCGGCGAGTCGATAGTCTCGGCGTTCTTACCGAAATTAAATTTGTTGTCTTTATAATTAAAAGAGTTGTTTTCTTCCATATTGTTCTCCGACAATACTATAAGGATGGGATTGCAAAAACGCGAACTTTAATTCTAAACTTAAGACGAAGCCACGCCTTGCTTTTCCCCTTTTCACACAAAGCGTGTAAAAGGGTTAATCATTTCCGCTTTGCGGCGGATCGTCGGCGGCTACTGTATGCTCCGCGGCAGGCTCTGCGGCGGTCGAAGCGTTTTCGGTAGCGGCGGCTGTCGCCGTAAGATCGACGGGTCTGAATCTTTTAAATAGCGGGATTTCGTTAAGCTCCGCCATGCGCCCGAAAAACGTCTTATTGTTGGGTTTTAGGTTTTCGGTAAGCTTGGCAGTGATCGCTACGTAAATAATGTACGAAGTGACCGAGCCGAGGTTTGTTTCGAGCAGTGAGTTTACGACGAGGGTCATAAGTTTATCCGAGAACGATCCGACTATCTCCGCGCTCCTTATTCCTCCGACCAGAAGCATAAACTCCCAGCCGAACTGCACCGCAACGCCCGTAAAGAACAGCCACCCGAGCGGCAGATGTTTTTTCTTGTCCTTAACCACTATATTAAATACGATTGCGGCGGCAAACCAGGTAAACAGTATGAGCGCCATGTAACCGTGATAAGCGCCCGTTTCGCGCCAAATGTGGACTACCGGGCTGTTTTGTCCGAAGGTTTCGGCAAGCATCGGGCAGCAGAACCACCAAAGAACAATGAGCGCCGTCCAGGCAAATTTATGCTTGTCGCGGGAATACCACAACCAAATCCATACGAAGTTGGTAAAGCCGTAGCTCATGGACATCCACCACAGCACCGCAGCCATGTCGCCGCCCTCTATGTGTCTCGAGCCGGTTGCGAGATGAAAAATGCCGTAGTCGACGACAAAGTACAACAGCCCTCCGAACACGCCGAATATTGCCGTCAGATACTTTTTGCGTACTATCAAAAACACGAGTAGCGCGACAAGAAAGGCGGAATCGAGATACATGTAAACATAGTTAAACATTCTTTCCGCAATGACGCCTTCCGCACTTAAAAACACTTTTTCTTCCTCCTTGGTTTTGTTTTTGCCTTTTTGCTAATATTCTATCCGACTTCCCGTCGTGTCGGTTGCGGCGATAACCTCCACGCGCGACGGCATTCTGTCAATTAGCGCTTCGGCGTGCGTAATCACGCCTACAAGACAATCGCGGGAGAGCGATTCGAGCGCGCCGTACACCGTATCGATAAGCTCGTCGTCGAGAGTTCCGAAACCCTCGTCGAGGAAAAAGAACGCGTTGTTTCCCCTGCCCACCGCGCGCGCAATCGCTATTGCGACGCACAGCGAAGTTAAAAACAGCTCGCCGCCCGACAGAGTGTCCGTCTTGCGCGGCTTGCCGTCGTTAAGAAAATCGGAAATCGTAAAGCCGCTTTCCGCGTCGTAGTACATAGTGTACTTGCCGTGCGAAAGCTCGCCGAGGATATCGCTCGCTATCGCGGTAAACTGCTCGATATACTCGGTGGCTACGTAATTGAGCATCGATTTGCCCTTTGTCATCTCCGCTATCGTGGCGTAGCGGTCGGCGCGCTTATTGTACTCCGCCTTAACCGTCTCGTACTCTTTTAGCTTTTCGGCAATATCGGACAAAGCTCCGAGCTTAACCTCCAGCGCGGCGATATTCGATTTTTGCTCGGACTGTTTTTCTATAAGCGCTTTCCACCTGTCGGTTTGCGCGTTGTAATATTCCTCGTCGAATTCGGGCATATCCACGGGGCAAGCCTTTTGCGCCTCTTCGAGTCCTTTTTTGAGCGTTTCCACCGACGAGAGCGCCGCGTTTTGCGATTTGGTAAGCTCGCCGTGTTTCTTTTCCTCGTCCGCAGTCTTTTTCTCGAGCGCGTCGCACTCCTCGCGAACGTCCTTTATTATCCCCTCGGTTTTGCCGAGGCTGTCGCCCAATTTGGCTTTAAGCGCCTCTATCCTTTTGTTTATCTCGTCGAGCGTGTTTTGCGCCGCTTCGCACTCCGCGCTTACCGCGGCAAAGTTCGGCTCCGCCGCAGTCAGCTTCTCGTCGAGCGCTTTGTATTTATCGGCGGCGGATTTGGCTTTTCCCATAGCCGCTGACATTTCCGCATACACTTCCGGCTCGACGTCCGTTTTCTCCGCTTTTTCGGATAATTCCTTTATTTTTTCCTCGACCGCGTTTTTATCCTTGTCCGCACGGTCGTAATCGCCCTTTACGCCGTCGAGAATTTTCGCCGTGTCGTTAAGCTCTGCGGTCAGCCTTTTCACCTTTTCGACCGCCGCCGCGTGAACAAGCTTGCACGCTTCCACGTCGCCCGCATTCTCGCCGCCGTGACCCTCGTAAACGCCGCCGCACACGGGGCACTTGTCGCCCGAGTGAAGCTCGGCACGGACCGCCGCCGCGTGGGAATGAAGGGTCGCCTCGTCGAGCGCCTTTTTTGCGGCGGACTCTTCCTTTTCCGCGCTATCTTTTTTAGATTCGAGCTCGGTAACTTCGGAAGCGAATTTTTCTATTTTTTTGAGTGAAATCTCGCGCTCGCGGTTTAGCTCCGCGGCTTTGTTTTCTGCTTCCTTAACTTCGCCGATTATCCCGTCAAATGCCGTTTTTTCGTCTTTTAAAGCGTGAATTATCTCAAAAACGGCATTTATTCGCATTTTTTCGTTTTCGACGCCCAGCTCGGCGACTGCATTTTTCGCCGCCGCGGACGGATTTTTAAGCGTGCCCACCGCCGCGATAAATTGTTTTGCCGCGCCGTCGAATTCGTTATAACATTCTTTTATACTTTGTTTTATTTGTTCGATTTTCTCCGCCGCGGTTTCCTTTGCATTAAGCTTATCGGAAAGCGCCGCGCTCTTTTGCCCGCGCTCCTTTTCCGCCGCGGCGTGCTCCTTGTCGATTGCGTTAAGCTCGGACAGCGCAATAAGCTTTTCCCTTAGCGCCTTTAGCTTGTCCGCGGCCTCCCTGTCTCGTTTTTCCTCGAAGTCGTTTAGCGCACTCGTCGCGCCATCGAGTAACAGCTTTGCTTCCTCGAGCCGCTCCGCCTGCTGTTTTACCGCCTTGGACTTTTCGATTGCGGAGATATATATATCGCGCGCCTTGCTCAGTCCGTCGAGCTCTGCGCGAACGCCGTCTATTTCCTTTGTCGTATTGGTAAGCGCAGTGCGCTCAGCGGCGAGATCGCTTTTTACCTTTTTTATATCGCCGTCCGCGCTGTCCTTGTATGCGCCCATTGCCGCTTCCGCCTTTTCCGCTTCCGCTCTTGCTTCCTTTTCCTTTTCTTTCGCGCGCTTATACACCTCCCCGAAGCGCATAAGCGAAAATATCTTTCCCACCGTCTCCGATTGTTTTGCGGGCGACTTTTTAAGAAATTCGGCGTACTCGCCCTGTTCGAGCAGGTACACGTTTTTAAATTCGCCCATGTCGATACCTATTACCGAATCGACAAGCGCGGCGACCTCGTCGCCCGTTGTGGCTACGGGGGTGCCGTCCTTGTACAAAACGACTTCAGTGCCGCTGTACAGGCGCTTGTCCGTTTTTTTGCCGTAGCTGTCCTTTTCGAACTTGCATTTTATGGTGCGGTCTATCCTGTAAACCACTCCGCGCTCCTCGAATTCGAAGGACACGGAGGCGGTCATTCTCGAAAGATTGACTATGTCCGCAATATTGCCGCGACCGCTTTTTCCGTACAACGCAAAGAGTATCGAATCGAATATAGTCGTTTTCCCCGCGCCGGTTTTACCGCAGATGCAGAACAGATTGGTGCGCCCCACCGCCTCGAAGTCGAGCGTTTGCGGCGAGTCGAACGAGTTTATTCCTTCTATAACAAGTTTAATCGGCCTCACTTTTCAGCTCCTCCATCAGTTCGACAAACGCCGCCTTAAGCTCCGCGGTCGGGTCGGCGCCGTACCGCGCCTTGTAGTACATATCGAAAATCTCGCCGTCGGATAGGTGCGCGCGGTTTTCCTTTTTAAGCTTTTCGTGCGACGAAGCTTTGATTACAAGGTCGTTAAACGCGGGGTGATCCTTTATTTCGAGAGTCTGTTCCTTGCCGAGCGGCTCGCCGCCGTAGCGGATTCTGACGTAATCCTTTTTGTAGAAGTCCAGCTTTTGCATGCACTCGTCGAAGTTGTCCGCGTCCGTTTCGGTAAGCTTTCTGCCGCAGGAAAGCGGGACGGGCGATACTTGACCCGTCTTTGTGTCTATGAGCGTTACCGACTTATCGCGCGTTTCGTCGTACGCATACTGAAGGGGCGCGCCCGGATACACGGCAAGCGGCTTTTTTGTTACGGTATAGCGCTTATGCACATGCCCGAGCGCCACATAATCGGCTTTTTCGGGCAGAACGGAAAAAGGCAGTGCGAGAAGTCCGCCCAGCGTTTCCCCCTCCGATTTAGTCAAAAACAGGTGCGTGCATAAAATATTGTAGTTATCGTCGAAAAACGCGCACGCTTTATTTATAGTGTCCTTTACCCGTTCGGGGTACAGAACGTTGTAGTCTATTTCCTCAAACCACCGCGACAGCCGCGCTTCCGACGGATACGGTACGAGCGCGATATTAACCCTTTCGCCCTCTTTTTCCACCGTTATCCCGCCGAATCTGCCGTAAACCTTGCACCGCTGTTTTTGCAGATAGTCCGCAGCGGAAGCGACGTCGAGAAGAGAAGCGGGCGGAACGGGCTCGGAATACGTTTTTTCGCCCAGCTCGCTGTAATCGATTTCTCCTGCGAGCACTATGCCCTGGAGCATTGCAAGAGGCTTGGCGGCGCACAAACGTTTTTCGTCGTCGTGGTTTCCCGCAAGAGCTACGACCGCTCTGCCGCGCTCGGAAAAGGTGTTAAGCGCACAGTAAAAGACGCGCTCCGCCTCGGCTGCGGGGACAGACGCGTCAAAAATATCGCCGGCGATAAGTATTACGTCCACTTCGCGCTCGTCGGCTATTTTCGCTATTTCCCTAATCGCCTGTTCCTGCTCCTCCAGTCTCGACACCCTGCCGAGCTTTTTGCCGAGATGCAGATCTGCGGTATGTAGAATTATCATGCGGCTTCGCTCCCCTCGAAAAACTTGTTCCTTTTTTCTTTCGCTATGTCCGATTAAACTATTGATTATTTCTTTCTTTTTTGCTATTATATTACAACCTGCTTCGATTTTCAAGCAAAAAGGGGTATATAATGTTTAAACTCTCGTCGGAAGCGAGTTTAGACGGATCTATCACCGTCGAAAACAAATTTATTGTCGAATACCTGCCGTATGCGGACGGCGATTACGTAAAGGTCTATCTTTACGGGCTTTCGCTTGCCGGCAGAAAAAGCGATTCCGACGACACTGTCGATAGGCTTTGCCGCAGACTCGACCTCGACCGCGCGACCGTCGACGCCGCTATAGATTATTGGTGCGAGGCGGGGCTTATGTCGAGACTGGGCGACGATATTACATATCTCTCCCTACGTACCGCTCGCGCAAAAATCAAAAAATACGACGTCGACCTTTACCGCGAGTTTAACAGACAGGCGCAGCTCTACATCTCGGCACGGCAGATTGCTCCTAACGAGTTTAACGAATATTACGCGTTAATGGAAAAGCTTAAAATCGAATGGCAGGCAATGACCCTCGTCGTCAAATACTGCGTCGACCTTAAGGGTGACAATGTTTCGTCGAGCTATATTCTCGCCGTGGCGCGAGGTCTTGCCCAGGACGGTTACCGCACCTACGACGAGGTGGAATCCCGTCTCGAGGAGTACGGCGTTTATTATAACGAGCTTAAACAGCTTCTTTCTGTTTTGGGCGGAAAAAAACCCGACCACGAAGCGTTCGAGCTTTATAAAAAATGGCTGAAAACGTATAAATTCAGTCGTGACACTATTCTCCATGCCGCTTCTTACGTAAAAAAGGGCGGGATTGCCGTTCTCGACGCAAAGCTGACTTCTTACACGGAGCTTGGGCTCACTACGCCTACCGCAATCGATTCCTACGAAGCCGACCGCGCCGAAATGTACAAGTTTGCCCGCGCGGTAAATAAAGAGCTCGGCGTTTACTACGAAAACAGCGATCCCGAGATTAACAGCTTTTTGCGGCCGTGGCTCGACCTCGGCTTTGAAAAAAAGGCGATTATCGCGCTTGCAAAGCATTGCTTTATGCTCGGGCTTAAAACCCTGCCCGACCTCGACGCCGTCGTAAGGACTTACCTTGCCGAAAACATTCTCACCGCAAAGGGCGTTGAAGAAAAGCTCAATAAAGAAAAACGCCACGATTCCGCGATAGAGGATATTATGAAAACGATCGGACTTAGCGGCGCAGTAAAGGCGGCGTACCGCGCGTTCTATCAAAACTGGTCGGGCGTTTGGGGTTTTTCGGACGAGGTTATTTCGTATGCGGCGACGCTTTCGGTCGGCAAAACCTTTGCGTATATAAACGGCGTACTTGCCGCCTGGAAAAACTGCGGTGTAAAATCCGTCGACGAGGCAAAGGCGGCGGGAGCAAAAACCGAAGCTAACAATTCCGACGGCGGCAACGTTACCGAACGCATTTCCGCCGATACTCTCAATTCTCTGTTTACGCAAATTTCTGGAGACGATAATGAATAGTTACGACAAAGCAGTTCGCGAGATTGTAAATCGCAGAAGAGAAGATCTCGACGCGGCGACTATTTTGTGGAACGACGCGCTCCGCGCCGACGAACGCTTACGCGCCGCGTTTTCCGATTATCAGGCGGAAATGATAAAAAACGCTATGGGCGAGCCCGATACTCTAAAAAAATCGCAGGAAAAGCTCGTTTCGGAAATTGCTCGACTCGGTATAGATAAATCCGTTTTCAGCCCTCCGCCCCATTGCAAGGCTTGTAACGACACAGGCTACGTTAAAGGTAAATATTGTAAGTGCGTTATCCGCGAAGCAATAAAAAAAGATAAAAATAATCTCACTTTACCTATTATCGACTTCGCTAAATATTCAAAAACCGCCCCGTCCGCCATAAAAAAACTTTACGCCGAAGCGAAGAAGTTTATCGATTCTTACCCGAACGGGGAAAAGGTTTTCTTTAATATTATCGGCAATCCGGGTACGGGAAAATCTATTCTCGCCGCGGCGATTGCCTCGTCCTTTATCTCCAAAGGCGCTTCCGCCGTTACAGTCACCGCCTTCGATTTTGTAAGGCGCGCACTCGACTACCACACTCAATTTAAGATTGACGATTATATCGACAGGTTTACTCCCATGCTCGACTGCGAGCTTCTCGTTATCGACGATCTTGGAAAAGAGAGCATGTTTAAAAACGTTACTCTCGAATATCTGTATGCCGTTATCGACGCCAGATGGCGCGCAAAAAAATACACGGTTATTACTTCAAATCTTACGCCCGACGGTATTATTTCCCGCTACGGCGAGGCAATCACCTCTCGACTCTTAGACAAGAGCGTCGCGCTCAACTTTACAGTTTTCGCCAAAAACAGCCGAATTTCTTGATTTTTGTTTTCTATAATCAAAAAAACCGCTAATTTTCGAGATTTTTATGATTGATAATCTTCAGGTAGAAGATATAGATGCGCTAATAAAACACGGTCAGGTTTGCACAGGTAAATTTTGGCGAAACGTTTTTATCGGATTTTATATTGCGGCAAGTTTGTTTTTTGTCGTTGTTATCGGGTTTTTAATCGGCGTCCCTTTAACCCTTGGCGAGTTTACTTCCGACCTCATAATCACGATTATATGTTTAAGCGGCGGCGGGCTTTTTGTTTTCTTAGTTACTACCCTTGTTCTCTTACATTGCCGATCGATTGTGAAAAAAGCGGAACTCTTTCTTAAGGATGCCGTTCTGCTCGAGGCCGATACAAAATCCTTGAAAAACTATTTTAATCGCCGCAACGTTCTCCATAATAATTCGGCAATAGAAGTGTCCTTTATTTATAACGACGTCAAGCTGTGTCGTCGTAGCGAATACAAGGGCGCAACAATCTACCTATCCGTTTTTAATAAATACGTTGACAAGTCAATTCATATTGCTTATTCTCCCGCTTACGATGAAGTAATGTTTATAAAGCCCGAAAGCATAAAAAAGCTTAAAATCGAATAAGCGTTTTTATCATTTTTGGATTTTGCTGTTTTTCCCCGCTACTGCGGGGTTTTTTGTTCTTTACCGATATTGTAGTTGTTACTTTATCTTAACTGCAATTTAACTAATTCTTGTCAAAGATTATTCTATGTTTTATACGCAAACACAACCCGCCGCATGGTGGTAACTGTTAGTCAATTAATCAATTGTGCGGCTTTGTCTTAGGCTCCCCTGTGTAAGGGCAGCTCCGCCGTTAAGCGATGGGAGGTTGTACGCTCCGTCCGCAACCTTCTTCGGTCGAAGTGATGTGCGTCGCGTAAAAAGCCTCCCCTGTGCAAGGGGCGCGACAGAGCTCAAGAAAACAGTCCGGTGGACTGGTTTTAGCCAAAGCGAGGCGCAATTTGTAATTGCGTCCGGGGTCTGTCACGAGGCACGAGTGACTGAGGGGTTATACACACCGCTCCGCAAATTTTTCGATCGAAATGGTCGTCGCGAAAACGGCTCCCCTGTGTAAGGGGGCTCCGCCGTTAGGCGGTGAGGGGATGTAGGCTTCGGACGAAATGATGAGTTGGGAGGAAGTATTTTCGGTAATTCTTAATTCAAGCGCTATTACGTTTTCGCGCCGCTCATCACCCCGAGCTTGTCGGGGAATCTAGGCGCCCCCTACATAGTCGCAAAGCTAATAATTTTTTTCGTCGGCTATCTCGTTCTTCCCATTTTCTTTGCACTCCCCTTTTCGTCAGGCTTGTAATCACTTCTGTACAATTTAACATTAAATTCCTGTCCGCTGCGCGTACCGCCGATTTTTTATTTTTTATCGCACCTTAAAAATTCCTGATTTGCTAAACCGTCGGTTTGTTTATACGGTAGGGTATACGCAAAAACTTGTCCTTGTTGTTTTTTCTGTCTCACAGCGCGACTTTTTTTCGGCGCCTATACTTCATTTATTCGCCCCCCCCCCGATTATAATCCGCTTCTGCATATTCGATATTCTCTTGTCTATACTTTTTTTATCCGTAGTATTTTCATTGCGTTTTTCCTGTTGCTTTCCCTTTTCGATGTTTTCGTGCGAAACGACAGAAAATCGGTCGTTTTTTCTTGACTCGATTTTTCAGCGCCGCTGTGCTTATTTTAAAAAATCCGTATTTACTAAACCGACGGTTTAGTTACACGGTGGGGTATACGCTATTATTCCTCTTGCATGTATTTTTCTGTCTCACGCCGCCCGTATTTTTGGGTAGTTTTTAGTTCCAATCTTATTATACCCTTTCCTCGATTCGTTTTTTGTTGCACTATAACTATCTCGGCTATTACTGCAAAGAAAATCGAGTTTATTTACTAAGCCCGCAATCTGTTTAACTTCGTTTTTCTCGATCCGATTTTTACCCGCAATTTCTCTCATAATACGCGCTCCTTTTACTTCGCTCAAATTTTACTCGCTCTGCGTAAATTTAAAAAATTCCTGATTTACTAAACCGTCAGTTTAGCTATACGGTAGGGTATCCGGATATATTACTCCTACATGTATTTTTCTGTATCAGAACGCCGTTTTTTGGCAAGCAAAAACGCACCTTTCGGTGCGCCTGCCTATTTGTTTAGTATTATTCAAGTTTGTTATGTTCGCTGTCGGGATCGTCGTGCATAGCGTCGGTAACGTTCGAGCTCTCTTTTGTACTCTCGCTGTTTTCGCCGCTTTCGGTTAAACCGCCCTCATCCTTTTCCTTCTTTTTCTTTTCGAGGTGTTTGGATATAAGTAGGTATGCGGCGAGGAGTCCCACGATTAGCAACAGGAATAGCACTCCGACTATATAATACACCGGGCTGTCCGGATTATTGAACGCGTCAGACGAAATATATATCATTTGTTCTCCTTTTTTGCGGGGGATTTCTCCCGATTATTATTATTTTTCTGCGTCAGACCGTCAGGGCGGTCTTTTATCTGCTGTTGTAGCTGTTGATTTCCCTTTCGGCGGCGCGGTTTAGGTCGCGTTCCTTTTTAACCTGCTTCTTTTCGTAATTCTTTTTGCCTCTTGCAAGGGCTATTTCCACTTTGACAAACCGTCCTTTAAGGTACATTTTGACCGGCACGATGGTGTAACCCTTTTCCGCCGCCTTGCCGCAAAGCCTTTCGATTTGAGTTTTGTGCAGCAAAAGCCTCCTCGACCGCGTCGGGTCGGGAGGAAAGGCGCCCACCTTTGCGTACGGTGTAATATGGCAGTTTTTAAGCTCGAGATTGCCGTTTTCGACGTGACAAAAGCTGTCGCGCATGGACACGTCACCCTTTTTGACAGACTTGACCTCCGAGCCCTCGAGCGCGATACCCGCTTCGAACGTCTCTTCAAAGTAATAATCGAATACCGCCTTTTTGTTGACCGCTACCACTTTGTTCTCGACTTTTTTTACTTTATTATTCTTTCTTTCCGTTTTGCTCTTCATATATACCTACTTTCCCACGCAAAACCGTTCGAAAACAGAGGAAATAACCTTTTCGTCCGCCGCCTCGCCGAAAAGCTCCGTTATCGCCGAATACCCTTCGTAAAGCGCCGCGGCGACAAGCTCCAGCCCGTCTGCCTTTTTACTCTCCGCTTTTGCCGAGTTCACCGCGTCAAGGCACCGTCTTACGCAATCGAACTGCCTGTGATTGCAGATTCCGCTAACCTCTTTCGGGCAAAGATCGTAAATTCTCTCCTTTAGCGCCGTTATATTTATTTTGTACTTGGCGCTGACCTTAAGCTTTCCGTCCTCGGTCGCCGTTTGATAGTCCGTATCGGCGTCCTTCACCCCGTCGCTTTTATTGAGGACTGTTATAATCGGCTTGCCGAAATCTGGTATAATGTCCGTTTTGACGCTCTCAGTCACAAAAATTACCGCGTCCGCTTCTTTTGCCGCCGTTTTTGTGCGCTCGATTCCTATTTTTTCCACCTCATCGTGTGTGGAATCGTTTAATCCGGCTGTATCCGTAACCGTGAACTTGCGGTGTTTATATACGTAACTGCCGTCAATCGTGTCTCGAGTCGTGCCGGCAACGTCGGTCACTATCGCTCTGTCCTCGCCGAGTAGAGCGTTAAGCAGCGTGGATTTTCCCACGTTCGGCTTACCGACAAGTGCAACCTTAAATCCGTCCTTTATGATTTTTCCGCCCGCATACCCTTTTATCTCGGTTTCGAGCCGAGCCGTTATTTCATCAAGCGCACCGTAAACGTCGCCGAGCAACCTCTCGTCCGTTTCGCCGTCTTCCAATTCGTCGCTGTAATGAATTACCGCCTCGATTGTGCTTAGTGCCCTGTTAAGAAATAGTTCGACGTCTTTTAAGCTGTTTATTCCGTTATACCGAGCGTTTCCGTAGTTAAGCTGTTCGGGCGTTTCGGCGTCTATTATGTCGGCAAGGGCCTCGCACTCCGTAAGATCGAGCTTTCCGCTTTTAAACGCGCGTTCGGTAAACTCTCCGCGCTCAGCCGCTCTCGCTCCGCCGCCGATAAGCGCTTTTATTATCGAATCTATTATAAGAGTATTCCCGTGCGGATACAACTCGACTATATCTTCTCCCGTGTACGTTTTCGGCGCTTTGAAGTACGCCGCCATCAAATTTTCGGTAAAGTCACCCGAAGTGAACACGTTGTACTTGATTTTTCCCGCCTTCAGCTTGTTCTTTAGAAACCTTTCCGCCAAGGCTTTACTGTCTTTTCCGCTCATTCTGATAACGGCAATCGCCGATTTACCGTACGGCGTCGCCAAAGCAACAATTATTCCGTTTTTTGAACATGCGGTGTTCATAAATTTTCTACCTTTTGTATATATATCGCCCGATTTTTGGTTTTACGGAAACTTTTTTCTTAAAAAGCTACTTTACTTTTTTCCTTATCAAATATGTAATGTTTATACCTTTCGGTTATTTACAATTGTTTGAACACGGTTTATATACTTTACGCACATGGATAATTTTATAACTATTTTTACCTTTTGTGCTTTTAGTTGCGGTAAACTACCGTATTTTGTTGTCCTCGCCTGTTATACACATTTATACACCGTCTATTATATATTGCTTTTATCATATAAAATATATAATATAACACAATAAGAAGCTATTTTGCGTATACCAGTATCCTTCTTTTTATATCCGTCTCCGGAAGAACGTAGTCTAATTGCTTAATTAGCTTTGTTTCAGTTTTTTGCATAGTTTGTGATTTTGCCGGGTTGTCGTTTTGAGTTCGGTATAAAATAACCAAACCGCCTTTTTTTGCAAGCGGCGCGCACAGAGTAAGAGCCTTGTCGACGTCGGCGAGTGCGCGGGCGCAAACGGTGTTGTAAGATTTGTGAAGCTTGACGAGTTCCTCGGACCGCGCGTATTCCGCTTTTACGTTTTTCATGCCGAGCTCGGTTATGCAGCGTTGAATGAGAAGCAGTTTTTTTCCTACACTGTCCAGTCCCGTTATGTTAAGTTCGGTCGTGAGGGCGAGAGGTAAAGTGGGAAAACCACCGCCGCATCCCACGTCGCAAACCGTACCTTTGAATAGATCGTACGGATAAATGCTGTCGAGGTAGTGCTTAATGTAAATGTCGTCGATCGTTTTAAGCGCCGAGATGTTTACTACGGAATTAACCTGAAAGTATAAATCCGTAATTTTGTCGAAGTCGTCTATCAGTTCGGGTTTTCTTACTTTATCGGTCAAGAAGTTAAGTAGGATTTTTCGGCCGCGCGACGATTCTATTTGGTTTTTGAGCTGTTCGTCCATCTTTCACCTTAGGTTGACTCGTAGTTGTTAAACATAAATCTCAGAATTCTTTCCGCGGCGCTGCCTTGATCTATTATTTTAATGACTTTTCCTATTATTTTGTTTTTCGGCCGCGTTCCGTAATTTCGTGAGTCGCTCGAGTAGTTTCTGTTGTCACCGAGAAAAAAGATTTCTTCTTTGGGAACGGTAGTGCAGTTTTTAGCTATTTCGGTCTGTAATGCCGCCTTGTCCGAGTCGGAGTAAGCCTCGTTCATATCGATTTCGGTTATTCTCTGTTCGGATTTGTAGGTTATTACCGATATTTTTTTGCGTAGTGAGGAATCGGGATCTTCCACCCACTTCATTTTTTCTAAGATGTACGGCTCGTTCATCAGCTTGAACTTCGATTGTCCGACTTCGCATATATACATATCCACATATTGTCCGTATTGGCTTTTTACAAACAGAATTTTGTCGCCTTCGAGCCCAATTACGCGTTTTATGAGGATATGTGCCTCTTCCTCTTTGTCGTCATCGTCGTCGGTCGGAACGTCTATCGTTATTATGTCGCCGCGGTTGAGCGTGTAGTACCGCCTCTGAAGTAGCACGCACTGTCCCGATTCGATTGTGTTAAGCATGCTGTTACCCTTAATGGGCGAAAAGGAATACATGTAATAGAAAAAGACGAGTCCCGAAAATAATAAAACAAACCCCAAAAGTACGATATCAAACACAATCGGGGTTTTGTTTTTTTGTCTATCGAGGAGAGCGTCGCCGTCTTCTATTCCTACGTTCATGCTACACCCACAGCATGGAGCTTATTATAAATTCTTTTTCCGAAGTAAATTTAATAAATACCGCTTTGGAGAAGTTTTGCAAAATACTGCCGTTAACGCTCTTGAAATCGGTATTGGAAAGTGTAAATTTATGCCAGTCGTTGGAGTTTGTTATTGTAACGTTTGTTTTATATGTTTCTTTTCCGTCGCTTAAAACAATCGTTACAGCCTGCGGTTCGCCGCATGCGATAATTTGTAGGAGCGAGTCGTTATTTGCCGTATAAAGCAAATCTCCCAGCTTAAACGATATAAGCGTTTTGGAATCGCTCGAAACTCCCTGTATTTCGTACGGTCCCGTCTTAATTGATATGTTTCCGCCGTCCGAGCTTGTCCAAACGTCTTTGCCCGAATTTCCGTCGAAAATAAGCTTTTGCTTGAGCATCGGCGACGCCGTTATGTTCAGCGATTTGGGAACGACCGTTATCATGGCGCTCGAGGACACGACGCCGTTTTTGTCGGTCAGATTGACGAAAGCGTACGTAGGCCGCGTGTCTTGGATAACGCTTACCCTTGCCATGTACTCCCCTCCGCCGAGGCTTATAAGTGGAACGCCAGTCCAGTTTCTGTACCTGGAATCGTCTATACCGTATGCCGCAAACAGCTCAACCTTGCCGCCGTCGCCGGAATTGTCCGCTTTTTCGTTAGAAACGATATTAAAATATAACGAATTTTCGGAGTTGGTTGCCTTTACTTGCGGTCTCGGAACGTCAACGTTGCCTTTGGCGCTATCGTGGAAATACGTCGAAACCTGATCGTATGTCGCTTTTATTCCGCTTTTAAATGAGCGCTCGCATATTCTTAAGCATTTAAGCGAGGCCGTGAGCGTCGCAAGCTCGGACATGTCGTCAAACGAACGATCCTCGTCGTTGGTCGAGACGCACATAAGCAGAGGAACTTTTGTCGCGGCTGCGTACGAATGGTTGTCGAGCGCGGCGCGGTAGTTGATTAATGGATTGCCGGTACCGCTCACCTTGGGCAGTACGTTTAGCGACGTGGCGGCGGCTTTAAGCCCGTCGTCGAACGCGCACATTTTATATACGGTGCTTCCGCCCAATCCAATGCCCCAGGCGAATATATTCTTTTCGGCGTACTTATCCTTAAGAAGCTTTACGGCGCGTCTTGCCATACACGCCCAGGCAAACCAACGGCTGTTTAGCGTGTCGTCGGGCGCCACAAACTCTGTCGCCCCGATGCAGTTGCACTCTTCGAGCGATTTGGGATATATCGTATAGCGCGAGTCGTCCTTGTTTTTTCCGCTGTAATCGAGCACCGCAACGGTAAAGCCGCGCTCGTACAATTTAAGTGCAGGCTCCTCGTTCCCGTCGGTATCGGGCAAAAATAGGACAATTCCGTCCGATTTTTCATTTTCGTATATCTTGAGATAGGTACGAACCTTGCCGTCTAAGGTAGTATACCCGTCGAAATAGTACTCGCGTACTTTCTTTCCGTCTATTTGTTTTTCCGACAGCGCGTAAGGATTGAGCGGTAATGCCGTAACCTCATAATCCTTCCATAAGCTGTTAATTCCCGTAATTTCCAAGCTGACGCCCCTGTTTACCGAATTTTCCCAATTATATACCTTATTTTTGTATTTGTCAAGCATTGCATAACCCATTGAATTTTAACCGTTTTTCGGCGAATTATATCACCGGAGTTCGGTTTTTTGCTTTAGCGCAGTATTTTTTTACTTGACAACGTCTTTGCGCTTCTGTATAATAACTTTATCTTAACTTCTGTTGCGCTCCGACGCGCAAACGGTTTTTATAACGGAGGATAATTATGTCGGCTGTAAGAAAAGGTGGATTGGGTAAAGGGCTCGGCGCTCTTCTCAGCGATATCGAAAACGAATCGTCCTACGGAGCGAGCGGCGACGGCGCGGTAAACGAGCTTGCTGTTTCGGATATAGATCCCAATATAGATCAGCCTCGAAAGGAGTTTGACGACGACGCGCTTTCCGCCCTCATTGAGAGTATTAAAACGCACGGCGTAATTACCCCGCTTGTCGTTACACCCAAGCCGGACGGCAGATATTTGATTATCGCCGGAGAACGCCGCTACCGCGCCGCGAAAGCTGCCGGACTTACTACTGTGCCTGTATGTGTACGCGACTGCACCCCCGTTCAAATAGACGAGCTCTCTTTGATAGAAAACATTCAGCGCGAGGACCTCAACCCTATGGAAGTAGCGCAGGCGATTAAAAAGCTTATGGACGACTACGGTTATACGCAGGAGCGCGCCGCAGAACGTATCGGTAAGGCTCGCCCCACCGTCGCCAACCTTTTAAGGCTTTTGGAGCTTGACGAGTCCGTACAAAAGCTTGTTTCCTCCGGCAGACTTTCCGCAGGACACGCGCGTTGCCTTGTCGTTATATCCGATTCCGCCAAACAGCTTGAGCTTGCCGAAAAGGGCTGCGACGACAAAATGAGCGTGCGCGAGTTTGAAAAGCTTGTTAAAAACACCAAAAATCCCCAAAAACAGAAGCCCGCTCCGCAAATAGGGCTTGAGCTAAAGGACATGATTGTCCGCATGCAGCGCACCTTCGGAACTAAGGTCAGCTTGCTCGGCAACGACAATAAAGGTCGCATTTTTATCGATTATTACAACCCCGACGACCTCGCCCGCATAGAAAGCATGCTCTCCTTCCTTGAAAACAACTACAACAAATAAATTGTTCCACATGGAACATTTCTAATATCAATATACCGTGTAAATATCAAAGAGGCTCGCCCAATAACGTGGATGAGCCTCTATTTTTGCCTTAATTCGAGCGGCGCACAGCAGAATTAAATTGTTCCACATGAAACATTTTGCAGTTTACATATGCACAAGTATTCCTATGAATAGCTGTAAACCGTAACAAATGCTCATAGCGCAAAGGTAAAAGATATAAAATTACTTCTTTCGCCCTATGTCTATATTGTCCTCTTTGCGGTTGCGGAGCGCTTTTACGGGATGCTCGGAAACGGTATAGCGGTAGTCCTCGCCGAACTCGGAAATATAAGAGTCAATCACCTTATGGCTTGCGACGGAAGACGGGTTTTTGTTAACCGCGTTGTTATATCTGAAATACTCGTAATTGTCGGGCACGTTTGTAATATCGGTGTACTCTTCCAAAACAGCGGTGTTTGTAATGGTATTTTTAAGAATGTTGCGGATATAGTTTTTGTTCTTTTCGTAGTTGTCGTTAAATGTTAAGAGCTTGGGGAATTCTCCGTCGGGGATAACCTGAGCCCACTCTTTCTTCTCGTACTTTTGGAGAAGCTCTACGGCGTAGTGCAAGTGTGACAGCTCCTGCTCGAAATGGTCGGTCCAAATCTTTTTAGCGACGTCGTTTGTTTCCTCGGTCATTGCGGAGTAGTAAAGATAACACTCGGCGTACTCGTGCATGAGCAAGCATTCGAGCGGGGTTGTCGTCGCGTCCATAAGCGACTCGTATTGGGTAACGTGCTGTTCCTCGATCATTCCTACTTCGAGGAAGAGCTTTCTTCCTATATCGGACGACGGATAGAAAGTGCCGAGATTCATATAAAAGTTCATTGTTTGCTGTTCGGCGGCTGTGATTATCATTGTGTTAAGCTTGGTGGAAAGAGGCGAGCTTGGCGGGATTGCGCGACGAACGTCGTCAAACGGATGACGGTGTTCGGCAATCGTCGGTCTGCCCGGCATAATCTCGGTGTAGGAGCCGACGAGCTTTTCGCCCGCAACACCCTGCTCCATTTCGAGAAGATCGCTGAAGCGGTACAGGTGGTCGAAGTCCTCGAGGAGAGCAAAGTCGAGGGCGGCCTTGACGTACTTATTCTTTTCGTTCTGGGCGAGAATGGCGGTAAGGTCGACGGCAAGCTGCTCGTAGGAGATAGTTGTTTCGAGCATAGACTCGTCTTTAGGCTTAAAGAACGAAATGCGTTTTTGTTGTTGCTGTTCCATTCGGCGTAGAAGTCCGACGTCGCGCCGCAGGTCGTTGTTGGTTGTGTTTCGAACGAGATTATGCATAAACCAACATTGCTCAAACTCGGTGCCGTTAAGGAGAATGGTACGGACCTTTGTATAAGCGTCCGTGTCGTGTTTGTGGTAAGCGGTCGGGTAAAGCTTCTTCCAATCGGAAGTACACCTTTCGATAGAGTACGATTTTTCTTTGAACGGATTCATGTTCACCTCCGTAACAGATTATTTCCAAGACGAAATAAATTAAACATCCAACCGCAACGAATAAAGTTATAAAACAATAATATTATATTATAATAGTTATTTAAGAATAACGAATAAAAAACATGGAGGATTGGAGCGGCTGAAAACATTTTTTTGGGGGAAAAGTGAGACGTTGTGAGACAGAATTTTTTTGAAATCGCAAAATTTTTCGGGCGCCCGACGTCACGCTAAACCGACGGTTTAGAAAATCAAGATTTGAGCCACCCAAACGCAGAATGAACGAAGGGGTTGCGGCGCGGCGTGAAACAGAATATTATGTAAAACCGCATAAAAACGAGAGGAAAAAAATACAAAGGGGTATAGAGGGAAATAAATAAGCAAAAGCTATAATCAACAAACACAAAGCCGATTTTGAAAGCGATAACGAAGTAGCAAAAATGAGGCGGAGGTTTGAATAAAGAGGGAGGTGAAAAAAATGGTTAAGAATACCAAGACGTCCAAGTCCGGCAACAGCCCTAAGCAGACTGCAAGCGGAACGAAGTCGAAGAAGACTACTACCACTAAAAATTGCAAATAACCTACATTAAAAAATACCCGAGGAATCCAATAGGAAAGCTCGGGTATTTTAGTTGCAAAAGAAAAATAAAAGGTTTAGAATATGCAGAAAAATAAAAATAATAGGATCGGGGAAGAAAAATGGGTAGGACGGTCGAGAAACACGACAGCGATATTGACATAGTAAATGCAATTCTAAACGTATTATATAACGGCCGGAGAGAAGAGCTTGCCGAAAGACTACTGAAAAGATTCGGATCTTTTCACGGAATTTTCCGTGCGTCTCGGGAGGATTTGCTAAAAGTAAAGGGCATGACCGAAACGTCGGCGGCGTTCTTTTCCGCCGCAGTCCCCGAATTTAGGCGAGCGCTAAGGGGTGCGATTAAGGATATAAAGCCGACGAGCGAGTTTGATTTGGTGTACCTGGCAATCGCGCTGGACTCCGAAACCGCCGAAAAACATAGATTATTTATATACACGGACACCAACGACAAAATTATAAAATGCGAAAAAGTGACGACGGAAAGCGTTAAAAAGACGGTCGGAACGGCATGCGGAATAAACGCCGCAAAAATAGCAATAGTGGAGTACGGCAGAAGGGAAAGGAAAAGCCCGCCGGGACTTCCCGCGCTTAAATACATAACCGAAATCGTAAAACCGCTTAACGCTGTCGGAATAGAGTTTATAGACTATATTGACTACATAGGACATAAATTCAGTAGCCTGCGCAGGGTGTTTGGCGGGGAAACGGGATATAAGGAAATCAAAGACGCAAGCAAGGAAAAATACGAAAAGCAAGCGGATTTGCTCGAAAAAACGGAAAAACTCGTCTCGGAACGCGAAACTGAAAGAAAATAAGGCGATTGCGATAGTAGCGATTAACCCCTTTCGACGGATCACACCTCGCCGCTACTTTCCTCCGCGAGCGTTAATATAAATGTCCTGTGGACATTTTTTAGTGAGCGCCGAGCTAGGGATCGAGCGGTGCTCAAGCGTAGGCGAGAGAAACGCTTTGCGTGAAAAGCGGACGGCAAGTGCGGCTTCGCCTTAGGCTCCCATGTGTAAGGGGTGCGACGCGTAAAGCAAAGACTGTCTGTAGCTAAAACGACCAAGCTGTACTTGCGACACGGAGCTGTCACGAGGCACGAGTGACGGAGGGGCTGTAAGCTACGCGCTAACGCGTTTCGGTTAAAATGATGATCGGGGCGAAATTAATTTCGGCAATGCTTTGATTAAACGTTAATGCTTATATAACATTACCCCGAGCGTTTTATGCCCACACGAGGTGTGCGGTCGATCCGCCGCAAGATAGAAACCGCTTTTCATTCATCGTAAGCTGTCCTTTGTAGGCGTTAGCAAAAAAGTCACGCTTGATTTGACTTGCGTGAAATAATCTACATTGTAAAACCTAATAAAAACGGTTGCAAAAAAACGAAGTAAAGGCTACAATAGGTAAAAAAACACGGAGGTGTAAAAATGCTTAACGAAAAAATTGCAAAGCTCGTAAACGAGCAGGTAAACAAGGAGCTGTACTCGGCGTATCTGTATTTGGATTTTGCTGGTTACTACGAGGACGCCGGGCTCGACGGCTTTGCTCACTGGTACCAGATTCAAGCCAAAGAGGAGCTCGACCACGGAATGATGATGCGCAGATACTTAATCGACAACGGACTGTCGGTTAAGCTCGACGCGATTGCAAAACCCGACAAAAAGTTTTCGGACGTCGTCGCGCCGCTCAAAGCGGGACTCGAGCACGAAAAATACGTCACGAGCCTTATCAACAATATTTACTCGGAAGCGTTCGCGCTCAAAGATTTTAAGACGATGCAGTTCCTCGATTGGTTTATAAAGGAGCAGGGCGAGGAGGAAAAGAACGCCGAAGAATTACTCAAGAAAATGGAAGTGTTCGGCGGAGATTCAAAAGGACTTTACGCATTGAACAAAGATCTCGCCGCTCGCACTTACACCCCGTCCAAAACGGGACCCGAAATGTAAAAACACTCAAAAAAACCCCATTTTTTACGCGTCGAGACCGCCTCGGCGCGTATTTTTTGCAAAAAATCGGTAATTTCGATTTTGCCGCTGAATTCGACAAATAAAAAAAGCGAGTTTTTTTGCAATCAAAAAAAGCACAAAAAACGCAAATTTCTACAATAAAAAAATAAAAATGCGAGCTATGTTTTTAATAATAAATACAGCTTGTTTCCGGTAAAAAAGTGCGACCTCGTCCGGATTTCTCCGCTACGCGCTAACGCGCTTCGGTCGAAATGATGATTGGGGTGAAATTAATTTCGGCGATGCTTTGATTATGCGTTAACGCTTACATCGGTATAAAGGCTCCCCTGTGTAAGGGGAGTTGTCACGAGGCGCGAGTGACTGAGGGGCTGTAAGCTATGCGCCGCAAATTTTTCGGTCGAAATGATGTGCGGGGCAAAAAAACGCGGGAATGAACCTCGATTTTACGGAATAAGAAAGCGGGAGACGAAAAAATTTGTTGCTTCAAAAAAGCATAAAACTATATTAAAATTTAAAAACAGTATTGACAAGAAATCGGCGCAGGTGTAAAATGATAAGTGACACAGGAAAAAGCGGAAAGCGTTTCCTATATTTACATGGAGGTAAAAGATGAAGAAAAGACACGTAGCTTTGGCAGTAGGCCTTGCTATCACTATGGGCGCATGCGGCATGGGACTTGCGGCTTGCGACACAACCGAAACTCCCGCCGGCCCCAGCCCGTTCGAGGATGACGCCAAGTTCGAAGCGGTACCCGTTACCGAAACGACGCACTTCCTCGCAGGTAACTTTGCCGTATACGGCGATCAGTGGAGTCCCGCAGGCGATAAGCCGGTTAACGAAGAGCTTCGCTTTAAGCAGCACGCCGAAAAGGAAAATCTCTACAAGATAAGCATTGCTTTGTACGAGAAGGACGAGTTTAAGATTCGCTACGAAGGCGTAGGCTGGGGATCAGGCACCCACAAGGGCAGCATTCCCGCCGACTACCTCGTCGCCTCGCAGAAAGACAACCCGGACGGCGATATTATCGGCGACGGCGGCTTGGGCGGCAAAAACTTCTCGGTCAAAAAAGACGGTACATACGAGATTTGGCTGACGATGAACGCCGACCAGGACATGCCCGTATCCGTTCAATACGTTCGCAAGGGCGACGCGCCCAAGCTTTCGATAGGCGTTTCGAGCGTTACGCTCGACACGGCGAAGGCGCTTCTCGAAGTCGGCGCGACGAAGAAGCTTAAGGCAACAGTACTTCCCGACAACGCCGACGATGACAAAAAGGTAGTAACCTGGTCGTCGAGCGACGAGGAGGTCGCGACGGTAGAGCAAGACGGAACCGTAACGGCGGTTAAGAAAGGCACCGCTACCATTACCGCTACCGCAGACGGAAAGAGCGCGCAATGCGAAATCACCGTTTTGAACCCCGGCGAGGGCATTCCCGTCGAGACGATTATGCTCAAGGGCGAAAACGGCGCGGTACTCACCAAAAAATCGGGTATGCACGCCGGCGAATCCTTCACGGTAGAAGCGACTATCGCACCGGCGGAGGCGACCATTAAAGAAGTAACCTGGTCGGTAGTGCTTAAAGAAGAGGGAACTCCGGCGACCGGCGTTACCGTTACGCCCGACGCGGAAAATGCCAATAAAGTAACCGTTAAGTGCGTTAAACCGGGCGACTACCTCGTTAAGGCTACCGCCGACGAAGTAACCTCGGAAATCGAGGTTAACGTCGTAACCGACTTCTATTTTATCGGCACTTCCGCCAACCCCGGCTTGCCCGGCTGGAGTACGCAAAATGACATTAATAATATTCCCGAGGCGCTTCGTTTTGTCGAAACCGCAGGCGTTTACAAAGCGACCGGCGTAAATCTCTATGAAGGCGACAATATCAAAGTTGCTATGCTTGCTTTAGAATGGGACGGCGCTTTAGGATTCTCGGATTTGGCGGAAGCAACGGAAACAGTTAACCTTGCAACGCAGGTTGGCGACGCTCATGACAGCAACAACATTGCAGTTTTGGCAAGCGGCAAATATGACGTTACTGTTTCCCTTGTAGAAGATTCTTACAAAGTCTCGTTTGTGCGCACGGGTGATGCAGAAGAGGCCGCTTGGGAATACGATGTCTATGCAAAAGGCGGTTGGGGTGCCGGCGATTGGGGTGCTGCCGATTTCATAAAAGTTGGCACCGCTACGCTTAGCAAAGACAACTTAACAATTACAGCTGACATTACAATAACGCTTACTGACGAAACGCCGGTAGAGTTTGGCTTCCAGCTTTCTCCGAAGGGACAGACGAGCGATAAGGGTTGGGGCGGCTCTTCGTTAACAACCGATTTCAGCAATGTTGAAGGAAAGGTTGAAGCGAGTGGCGGAAACTACAAATGCCTTGCTTCGGGCACGTATAATATCACTGTAACCGTTAACGAAAACGGTCAGTTTGTAAGCATTACGTTTAACAGCTACACCGCACCTGCGGCAGAGTAATTTTACCCGATTAACAAATTAACCAAAAACAGACTTTTTGCCCGACGGACTCCGTCGGGCTTTGTCGTTTTTGGGATAAATGCGGCTTCTCTTAAATAAAACGTAACCGCATATACCACATCATTCCGAGCTTGTCGAGGAATCGATCCACCGCAAAGCGGTAACCTCAAACAAATAATACGGCTTCGCTTTAGGCTCCCCTGTGTAAGGGGAGCTCCGCCGTTAGGCGGTGAGGGGCTGTAAGCTCCGCTCGCTATTCATTTGTGCAGTCGAAACGATGCGGGTATGCGGTAGTAATTGCGGCTACGCTTAAATTAAACGTAAATGTTTTTCCGCATCCCCCCAAGCGTTTTCCGGCTAGGCAATCCGCCGCAAAGCTATAACTATTAACCGTTTTCGACGGCTCGTACCGTGCCGCGACTTTATAAAGCAACATATAATTAATCGACAGCGTCGACAGTTTGGCAAACATTCGGTTTGTCGGCGTAATGGGGTTGCAATTATTCGGAATGTTTGGTATAATAGTAATCGGGAGAAAATCCTTTAGTCCGCTCAAAGTGCGGGGAGCAATTAAAATAAACTCAAACGAGGTAAATATGAAAAGATCGGAAATCGAAGAAAAATACAAGTGGCATTTAACCGACCTTGTGGAAAGCGACGAGGCGTTCGAAAAAGCCTTTGTCGAGGTGCTGTCGCTTCTTGACGGATTCAAGCAGTACGAGGGCAAGCTCGGCGAGAAGGAAAGCGCGCTTGCCTGTCTTAAGCTCGGCACAAAGGTGGACAGTCTTGTAGAAACGCTGTACGTGTACGCGCACATGCGTATGCACGGCGACATGTCGGAGAGCGTTGCCGTGGGGTTTGCAAACCGCACCGAGGCGCTCGCCGCAAAGGTGATGACCGCCGAGTCGTTTATTTCGAGCGAGCTTGGCGGGCTGAGCGAGAAAACTATCGACGAATACATCGCCGACCCCGAATTTTCCGATTATTCGTTCTCTCTTTCTGAGATAAAACGCCAAAAGGCGCACATTCTGTCCGAAAAGGAGGAGCGGCTTCTTGCAATGAGCGCCGAGGCGCTGTCCGCAACCGACAACATTTCGAGCATGCTTATGAATGCCGATCTTAAATTCAAGCCGGTTAAAAAGGACGGGAAAAAGGTCGAGCTTACCAACGAGACCTACGGGGCGCTTGTTTCCGACGAGGACAGAAAGGTAAGAAAGGCGGCGTTTAACAATCTTTACGACGGTTATATAGCGCATATCAACACACTTACCGCTTCCTATGCGGGCAACGTCAAGTCGGACAACTTCCACGCGCTTGCTCGCGGCTACGGCAACTGCCTCGAAATGGCGATGGACAGCGAGGGCGTTCCTACCGCGGTTTACGAAAACCTTATAAGCGCGGTCGAGCGCAATCTCGAGCCGCTCCACAGATATATCGCGCTCCGCAAAAAAATGCTCGGGCTTAAGGAGCTGCACATGTACGATTTGCACGTTCCCGTCGTCGAGAACGCGCAAATGAAGCTTCCGTACGAGGAGGCGTGCGACATAGTCAAAAAGGCGCTCGCGCCCATGGGCAAGGAGTACGTCGGGCTTCTCGATAAAGCAATGACGGAAGGGTGGATAGACGTTATGCCCAATGACGGCAAGCGCGGCGGCGCGTACAGCTGGGGCGCGTACGGAACACACCCGTACGTTCTGCTTAACTACACGCCGACGACAAGCGACATCTTTACCATAGCGCACGAGCTGGGACACTGCCTGCACACCCACTATTCCAATTCGGCACAGCCGTTTGACAAGGCGGGATACAGAATTTTCGTCGCCGAGGTCGCCTCCACCTGCAACGAGACCCTGCTCGAAAAATATCTCATGGACACGGTCAAGGACAAGAACATTCAAAGATACTTATTAAGTTACAGGCTCGACAGATTCAGAACGACGCTGTTCCGCCAGGCAATGTTTGCCGAATTCGAGTACGAAGCGCACAAAATGGACCTCGAGGGTAAGCCGCTCACCGTCGACTCGCTTAACGGTCTGTACTTCGACCTTAACAAAAAATACTACGGTCCGTCCGTCGTGTCGGACGACAAGATAGCGTACGAATGGTCGAGGATTCCGCACTTTTACAACGCGTTCTACGTGTATAAATACTCGACCGGCATAACCGCCGCAACAAGCATTGCGCACAACATTCTTACGCGCGGCGACTACGTAGATATCTATAAAAACAAGTTCCTCTGCGCGGGCGGAAGCAAAAAACCGTACGAAATCCTTTGCGACGCCGAGGTCGACCTTGCAACGGATAAGCCGTACGACGACGCGTTTGCGTTCTTCGCGGAGGCGCTCGATAAGCTCGAGAGCATTTAACGACCGTGAGTATAAATAAAAACTTCCTCAAAACAATTAAAAAGACAGCGCTTGTCGCGGCGGTCATGCTTGTTTGCGTTATGCTTACCGGCTGCGGCGCGAGCCTTACGGTTTACGACTACACCGAGAACGGGCGGCGGGTCAACGAGTACGAGCTGAATATAGAAGCAAAGCTCGTCGAAAACATGGAGCGCTCGGCAATAACCGATTCGAACGGCAAAAAATACACCGTACCCGACTACTTCTACTCGCTGTTTAATAGGATAGGCTACTCGCTCGAGGACGCGAGCATGACAAGCGAAGGATACTACGCGCGGTTTAAAAAAACGTTTGCGGAGGGTACGACGCCAGAGCTTTTCGCGGTGGGGAGCACGGTGGAATATTCGCTCGACTACAAGAGCAATCCGTTTACAAGGCGGTACAGCAGAGTGTCCGAAAACCCGTTTAACGGCGTTCGCGCCGCGTACGACGAGGTCCGACCCGGGCAGTCGGGACAGATAATCCAACAGCTTAAAAACGGAATAGTCGCCGTCAACGAGTACGGCGAGACGGAAGTGCTTTTCCCGTCGGTGACGGACGCCTTCCCGTATCTCAACGGGATAGATACGGACGGACTTCTGTTAAATTACGCAACGGTGGGATCGTCGAGAATGGACTCGTCGGGGCGCAAGATAGAGGGCGATTCGAAAAACGCATTGTACGTGTTTTCGCGGTACTTCGACAACACCGACACAACGATAGAATTCGAATTTAACAGACCCGTGCCGTACGGCTGGTATCTTGTCGCGCTCGCCGCGGGCGGAATAGTTGTCGCAGTTTTTGTGCTAGTCACGCGCGAAAAAAAGCAAAAACCCACGCTTCTCGACAGATTTCCGTACAACCCCGAGGAGTATCGGGACTACGAATCGCACTTGCCGACCAAGATAAGATAAAATAAGATAGGGAGCAAAATATGCCTGTAAAAGACGAAAGAGAAGAAAAAATAAAAAAGCATCCTAACGTTATCGCCAAGGAAACGCCCAACAGCTACGAGGCGGAAACCGCGGTGCTCGGCGGCATGCTTATAGACGCGAACACGGCGGTAAAATACCTGCCTCAGCTCGACGAGGACGATTTCTACACGCCCGGGCATAAGTATCTTTTTAACGCCATGATCGAGGTTTTTGCGGCGTCGCAGCCCGTCGACTTCGTAACGGTTACGAACAAGCTTGACGACAACGGAACGCTCGCAAAGGCGGGCGGCGTGGAATACATATCGGGGCTTGTAAACGCTATCCCGTCGGTTGCGAACGTCGAGCACTACTTTACCATTCTGAAAAAGCACGCAAAGCTTCGCGCCATGATTAAAATTGCGCAAAAAATGGCGGATGCCGCGTACGCACTCGACCCCGAGGATAAGGCTCTGCCGCTTGCCGAAGCCGAACTGTTCGCGCTCGCCGAGCAGGGCAGGGGCGGCGCACGGCTCGAACTGATTAACAGCGCGCTCGAGGAAGCGCTTCAGGATTTGAAAAACCGTCAGCTCAATCCCGACGCGTTCAGGGGTGTGCCGAGCGGCTTCAAGTACCTCGACACCATACTCGGCGGCGGTTTCCAAAAGAGCGACCTCATAATTCTCGCCGCGCGCCCCGGTCAGGGTAAAACGAGCTTTGCAATGAACTGCGCCGTCAACGCCGCGCTTGCAAGCCGCCCCGACACAAGAAAGCCGTACACGGTAGCCGTGTTCGAGCTGGAAATGGGTAAATTACAGCTCGCAAAAAGAATGCTGTGCTCGGTCGGCGGATTTAGTATGAGCGACGCAAACCGCGCGGCTATAAAGAACGACGGGTGGGCGAAGCTGTTTTCCGCGCAAAAACGCTTTGCGGACACAAAGCTTTTCGTCCTCGAATCGGGCAATGTCACCCCGCCCGAAATATTGAGCATGTGCCGCGCGCTCAAACAAACGCACGGGCTCGATTTTATAATGATCGACTATTTGCAGCTTATGAAGAGCGGCGTAAAAACGGATAACTACGTTCGCGAGATTGCAGAAATTACCCGTTCGCTCAAGCTCGCCGCAAAAGAGCTTAACGTGCCCATTCTGTTGCTTTCACAGATGTCGCGCGACATAGAAAAGCGCAAGGGCGACCCTGTCCCGCAGTTAAGCGACCTTCGCGATTCGGGCGCTATCGAGCAGGACGCGGATATTGTTCTGTTCCTCGACCGCTCGGCAAAAAAAGACGATACCTCGGCGGACGACGCAGATACGCCGTCGGGCGGGAATATAGTGTATCTTAATATCGCCAAGCACCGTAACGGCGAAACCGGCTCGGTCAAGCTCGTGTGGGATCCTGCGACGGTCACATTCCGCTGCGTAGACAAAAACCCGAACGGCATGCAAGCCCCCGCGGGAAGAGGCGGTAACGCATACTTCGACGTCGGCGAAAAGTACGCCCCGGACGAAAGTCAGGCACCCGCTCCCGCCGGCGGAGACGAGTACGACACTTCGGACGAATATATCGACGAGGATATAGGGCTTTAGAAAATAGCTTAACAAAAAGCCCGATACCGATAGCCTAAAAGCGAACAACAAGATCGTAAAAGTCGGCTGTTTCCGACAGGGCTAATAAATTCTGTTCGCAAAGGAGAGCAACGCGTTTGCTCTCTTTTTGTTTTTGCGTTTTTCCTGCGGAGACGATAAAAATAAAACTGCCGCAAAAAGATTGACATGTTAAACTCAATAATGTATAATGACTACTGCGTGGGGTTACGCGAGTTCCTATCGGCTTAGTTGCAGGATTCCAAAGCATAACTCATTTTTGAAGAACGCCTCACGGCAAAAAAGACAAATAAAAAATATATGCTGTTATGGCTCAGTCGGACCACCATCTTCGGTAGGTTCGCAACAAGCGAAAAAAGACAAAAAAAATACATGCTGTTATGGCTCAGTCGGTAGAGCACCACCTTGGTAAGGTGGAGGTCCCGGGTTCGAATCCCGGTAACAGCTCCACAAAAAAGGCACCTCTTGCGGGTGCCTTTTTTGTGGAGCTGATGACGATTCGAGCGCGCCAAGGAAGTGATTGTAAACACAGAACACGATAAAGAACAGTCGAGTATATATACATCGATAATTAATTATCTGTTTTGCTTTGAAAAAAGTAGTGATGGCTAACCCTTCGTCGGAAATAACTAACTAATAGTTTTGAAATTATTCGGGTGTAACCTCAAACAAATACGTGCAGATTACACACGACATAAATCCAAGCTGCGCTTGGTTATCTTATTTCCACTAGCATTTTAATTGTTTTTTCGAGCGGGAGGAGGTGTGCGGGCACGGCGTACAAGCGCGCTATTGTTCGGTACGCCTGTTCCTGGGTTTTTCCGTCGAGTATGCGGTCGGCGTAGTAGCGTATGTAATCGGCAAAGTCGTCATTGTCCGAGCCGCGCTCGAGCGAAAACAGGATATGGAAGAAGGTGTTCAGGTAGAAATCGGAATTGATATTCGACAAAAACACGTCGGAAACTTCCTTATGCGCGGAAGTCGGCGGCTTGATATCGAGCGGCTCGCCGATAGGGATAGTGCCGTAGTCGAGCGTGCGCATCCAGCTTAACAGGCTGATTAAAAGCCCGCTGTAATTGTTATTGCCAGTGCCGACGGGCGCCGAATGGCGGAGCGACGACTCAATCAGTTCTTTCATTCCCACGCCGGACATTTCCTCGACGTAGGTCGAGCCTTTAAGGAGGTAGTAAACGATCGCCTCGGAGTAGTCCGTAATGGAAATGTCTATTCCGAGTTTCGCGCGCAGGACCGCCGAGTACACGTCGTTCAGCCCGAGCGTAAGCATACTCTCGAGCGCCGCTTCCTGATTTTCGACGGAATTGCCGTTCAGCCTGTCGAATATAAGGTTTAGCTGGTGGTCTACGCTCGAAAGCTCTTCGTGAATGGAGTTTAACAGCTCTTTCATGAACGCGTCGGCGGGCGAGTAGCGAATGTTCTTATAAATCAGCTTGTGCTCGATTTCCGACCAGAACGTATTAACGAGCGACTTTATTTGCAGCTCGAACTTGTACACCTCGCCGGCGTAGGTGACCGCGCCGTCTATTCGGTAGATATCGAATCCGTTTTTCTGGCGTTCGGGCTGCGGCGTGTCGAGCTTGAGCCTGACCGCCTTTTTGCCGGTCGGGGAAAAGAATCCTTCGCCGACGTCCAGGCAGAACACCTCGCGTATCTTGTCGTACAAATACCGCTCGTCGCGGAAAAACCTGCACTCGAGCCGCACGCCGATTATATCGTGCATTTCGAACACAATGCGGTCGGCGGGGTGGTCCTTGTACAGCGAGTTGCGCAGGATTTTTTCTTTAAGGCTGTCGCGCGACTTGATTCTTGAGGTAATTGCGACCGTCGCGTCGAGCACGCCGAACGTGGTTTGAAGATACTCGGTCAGTCTGTCCGCGGCGTGCGAAAACCCGACCGAATGTTCGTCGAGCACGTTGCAAGCGGTGTCTATATAATCGAATACGCTTATCTTTTCCATTTTCACCCGTAAAAGTTTGGATATTGAATATAAATCGGCATAAAGCCGAACGAATTAACGGTTGGGTTTGTCCTTTTTAAGCATGGTTTTCAGCCCGCGGAAAAAATGCCCGTTTGCCATTTGAACAAGCCCGAGCGCCAATTGTGGCATCACCGCGCCGCCCGACATTGACGCGACGGACGAAAGCGGAGTGTACAAAGCGTTATTTACAAACGCCTCGTAATCCACAGAGCCCTTTTTGCCTGCGGACTTAGCCATGCGTTTTACCGTGCTTGCCATTATTCTGCCGACAAGGCAGCCTTTTACGTCGTTCACGCAACTGTCAAGCGTATGCTCGCCCTTAACGGGCCGCGGGGTTTCGGGCGGAACGGGCGCGCCGTAAAGCACGGCGAAATCCTCGTCCGTCAGCTTGGCGCGAACGGGCACCTTGTACGCTTCGGGATAGGCGATACGAGACGTAAAGTCGCCGTCTATCTTGACCGACATTTCCTTTTTGATATCTGCGGCGGACGCCCCGACGAGTATTCTGTACTCGCCGTCGCACAGCGAGAACGCGTGTTTTTCCTCGTTCCAGAACTCGAACGCAGATTTATCCAGCTTAATCTCGACGACGACGGTGGACTTGCCTTCGATAAACACTTTTTTATAGCCTTCGAGCTGCTTTTCGGGCCGAAGCACGCGCCCCGTTCTGTCGCTGACGTAGACCTGTACGGTTTCGTACGCGTCGCGCACGGAATTGTTTGTAAGGGTAACCTCGACGTTAAACTCGTTATTCCCGAGCCGCTTAATATGCAGCTCGTCGTAGGAAATATCCGAAAACGACAGTCCGTGCCCGAACGGGAAGAGAACGCGCCGACTAATCGCGTCGTAATACTTGTAGCCAACGAACAGGCTTTCGCGGTACACCGTGCGGAGCCCGCCGAAATCTTCGCCGAGCTCGGCGTCGTCGACGGGGAATGTTTCCGCCAGCCTGCCGCGCGGATTGACCCTGCCGAAAATAATATCGGTTGCGGCAAGCGCGCCGACCTGACCGCAAAGCCCCTGATACAGTATCGCTTTTACGCGCTTTGTCCAGGGCATTTTAACGGGTCCCGCGCCCGTAAGCACGACAACCACGCGGTGCCCCGCGCCCGAGAGCGCGTTTATAAGCTCGTCTTGCGCGGCGGGGAGGTCGAGCGAGAATCGGTCTATCCCTTCGGCAGGTGCGGGCTGACCGACGTATACTATCACCGCGTCCGCGCCCTTTGCCGCCGACATAACCTCGTCAAAGAGCTTGCGGTTTTCCTTTTCGTTGTCGGAATAGCCGCGGCAGTACGAAACCTCGATACCGCGTTCGGCAAGCGCGTCAAGCGGCGACACCGCCTTAAACGGCGTTACGTGCGAGCTTCCTCCGCCCTGAATGGGCGCGGCCTCGGCGAGTTCGCCGACGACGGTAATCTTCATATTTTTGGTGAGCGGCAAAAAGCCGTTGTCGTTTCTTAACAGAACGATACTGTCCACCGCCGCGGCGTAGCACAGCTTGTCGTGCGCGTCGGCGTCAAAATCGCCGCAAGGCTCGAGATACACGTTGTCCACAAGCTCGAGTGTGCGGCGAAGCGTTTCGTCAATCGTCCCTTCTGTTATCGCGCCCGTTTTCAGCGCAAGTCGAAGATCCGCGTCGAATATTCCGTCGGAGCTCGGCATTTCGAGATCGAGCCCCGCGCTTAGCGATTTTGCCCGATTTCTTACCGCGCCCCAATCGGACACGGTCACGCCGCGGTAGCCCCAGTCGTCGCGGAGCACCTGTTTTAACAAAAACTCGCTTTCCGAGCAGTATTTCCCGTTCAGCTTGTTGTATGCACACATAACGGCGGCGGGCTCCGCCTTTACAGCCAGCTCGAACGGCTTAAGGTACAGCTCGCGTAGCGCGCGCGGATCGACAATCGAATCGGAATACATTCGGTACGCTTCCTGATTGTTCGCCGCAAAATGTTTAACGCACGCGCCGACGCCAGTCGACTGCACGCCGCTCACAAACGCCTTGGCGAGTGTTCCCGCAAGTATAGGGTCCTCCGAAAAATACTCGAAGTTCCGCCCGCCGAGCGGGTGACGTTTAATATTGATTCCGGGCGCGAGAAGCAGGTTAACGCCGAGCGCGGTCGCCTCTTTTCCCATTGCGCTTCCTATATTGTAAAGGAGCGCGGGGTCCCAGCTGTTGGCGAGCATGGACGCGGTGGGGTAGCATGTGGACGGTACGGCGGACGCGCCGTCGACCATTCTGAGCCCGTTCGGTCCGTCGGACATTTTTACGCGCGGAATCTCTCCTGCGCCGTATGTATGCCACATTCCGTCGCCCGAGAGCATGCGCAGCTTTTCCTCGATTGTAAACGCGGATAGTGCTTTTTCTATGTCCAAACGCTCGAATTCCATTACGAGTAAGTATAACATAGTAAGGCGGGAGTGTCAAGCCCAAGTTATTGCGCCGTATGCGGCGAGTGAATAGGTAGAGTAGTTACATGCGAAAAGAAAAAAGGGTTGAGTTAACTTTTGCACATAAACCGCAAAACTTTGATATTTTTCTATGTTAAGAGATATAATAGAGTTGTCGGGAAAAAGAATTCCCATTGTACATCAAGAAAGGAGGTGCAAGCATGCAAAAAACCGTCAAGGGCAAGGTTTACGATACCGAGAAGATGGAGATCGTAAAAAAGGTCACGCACGGCGAGTACGGCGACCCCGCGGGCTACGAGGAGATTCTTTTTGCCGGCGCGGACGGATCGATGTTTTTGTACGGCAACGGCGGCGAATCGTCCGCGTACAAAAAGGAAGCTCTTTGCGCTATGAGCAAGGCCAAAGCGGACGCATGGCAAAAGGTCAACGCGTAAAGCGCAGCGACATTTGTCACCCGAAAAGCGAGGAAACGCCTCGCTTTTTGTTTTGCCGTTTTGTTGCGTAAAACCGATTAGTACGGTTAAAAACATTGACAACAAAAAAAATGTTTGGTATAATAACGCCGAAATCTCTTGCGGAAATGGCTCAATGGTAGAGCAGTAGCTTCCCAAGCTGAAGGTTGCGGGTTCGATTCCCGTTTTCCGCTCCACGAGGTGTAGCGCAGTTGGTAGCGCGCATGGTTCGGGACCATGAGGCCGCGAGTTCGAGTCTCGCCACTTCGACCAAAACCCACGACTTTCGTCGTGGGTTTTTCTCGTGGCGAGACGAGAACCCCTCGGTCGTGAGGGAAAAGCAAACAGCACTGTGCGCTGTTTGCCCCGAACGCGCGAGCGGCTAGGCCGCGAAGCGTGCAAATTGTAAAACAATTTGCGGAGTCTCGCCACTTGCCGAATAACCCGAACACGTAAAATCGGCAGACCCGCCCAAAGGGCGGGTTTTTGCGTGGTCGAAGTGGATTTCCGACGAGAGCGCGCCGAGGCAAAGAAACAAACAACTACGATAAGAAAAAGAAGAGAAACAGGTATTTAAATTTGCAGTTAAAGCGCGCGCACAGAGAAAACGCATAGGCTATTGATTTTTTGCGTTCGGCAGGGTATAATTATAAAAAATTAAGCGGGATTTTCGGGAGTTTTATTCCCTGCGAGGAGGAAAAATGGCAAAGCGAATTGAAGGCGATTTCGTGATAACCGATTTGTACGATCTAAAGCTCGAGGAGTACGAGGAAATCGAGAAAAACTATTGGGGCGAGGAGGAATACGAGTTTACGCTCGAGGAGTACTACGAGCAGAT
>JAFLVE010000108.1 GCA_022511445.1 Clostridiales bacterium
GTGATGGGAATCGAACCCACGTAGTCGGCTTGGAAGGCCGATACTCTACCATTGAGCTACACCCGCACGTCCGGGACAATCTAACCCCGATTGCCTAAGAATAATATCACAATCTTCGCTCTTTGTCAAGAATTTTTACCCGCTTTTACATAATATCCGTAAAAAGGTATTTTTGTGCGTATTTATTAATGCTCTTTCCGATTGTGTGATGAAAATAGAGATTCCTCGTTTTACTCGGAATGACAAAAGATAAGGAGTGTATGGCTGCGTCTGGATTTTTCCGCTACGTTCGCTGCGCTCACTCCGGTCGAAATGATGTGTAAACGGCTGAGATTATTCGCTTTGCTCGGAATGGTATTCGGTTGCTTTGTATGGCAAAAAGTCTAAACTGCGTAAGAGTGTACATAATGGGCTTATTGTAGGCAAACTTGACATCAAGGGCAGAGAGGTTGTACAATACATATACTTTGCGTGGGGCAATGTTAAGACATTTGTACTCGGCGAAGCTCAATAAACGATAGCTGAACTTAACCCTTTCCGTTACCGCTCGTACTACTTGAACATTGAAACAGATTTATCTTACCTACAAACGCGATACAACGATCCCGAAGTGGGGCGGTTTATCTCGCAAGACGATGTAAGCTACCTCGATCCCGAACATATTAACGGTCTTAACCTCTATGCCTATTGCGGGAACAATCCGGTGATGACTGTTGATTATAATGGAACAACACAGAACTAAAGGACGGCAAGAATACCGACATAAAATGCTTGACAATATTAAAATTCATGTGATAGAATAATATGGTTTTAAAAATACGGTCCATTAGCTCAGTTGGCAGAGCACTTGACTTTTAATCAAGTTGTCCCGCGTTCGAATCGCGGATGGATCACCAAAAACAAACCCGAAACGTAATTTCGCTTCGGGTTTTTTGTTGATATATTTTCCATAATACGGAGACGGTCGAGAGAGGTAGTTTGTTTTTTGCTTTAAACTACTCGACGTTGGTCGAGAATTTTTCCCTCGGTCACTTGTACCTCGTGACATCCTCAATTGTAGAGAGGAGCTTTTGTGGTGATGAGAGGGGAAAGCGGTGCGGGGAATTCAATGTGTTGAGCCCAATATTGGGAAATTGTGAAAATTAACGACTTGCTCGAAATATTACGGCTCGTGGACGATACATTGTTGGCTTACAAAATTTTGTCCGTCGCCGGTGACCAAGGCGTAGGAACCTTCGCACAGCGCGCCGGGATTGATAAAATGAATTCCTTTCACTATGTAATCGTAATAGACGTGCGTATGTCCGAAAAACACGAGCTGGCATTCCTTGAGTCTTGCCGCGTCCAAAAGAAGGCTTATGTTTTTACGTACACTTTGTCTGTGTCCGTGTGTAACGAACGCGCGGCTTTGACCGAGAACGATGCTTGCGTTCTCGGCGATATTGGTGTTATAGTCACCGTTGCCTTTGACGCATACCATAGGCACTTTTATTTCGTCGCGGAACAGCATAAGCTCGCGCAGTCCGTCACCGCAAAAAATAAGGTAGTTAGCCTCGTTGATAAGCGGTATTATTCGCACCAGATTATCCGACCCGTAATGAATATCGGAAATAACGATTATTTTGTAATTCATACTGTCCTCTGAATATTTTATTCAAAAAAAGCGGCCAATTTTTCCTTTAGCGCTTTTAGCGCTCTAAAGCGGTGACTTACCGAATTTTTTTCTTCCGCCGTAGCTACGCCGAATGATTTGTGAAGGTCGTCGCTTATGAATAGGGGATCGTAACCGAATCCGCAGTCGCCGTCCTCGCTAAAGCCTATCTTGCCATATGTATGTCCCGTACCTTCGATTATGTTTTTTCCGTCGTAGTATACGATGCACGATGAGAAGTGCGCTTTGCGGTCCTTTACGCCTTGAAGCTCGGATAAAAGCTTTTTGTTGTTCTCTTTATCTCCGCCGCCGCTGTACCGCGCCGAATACACTCCGGGCGCGCCGCCGAGCGAATCGACACACAGCCCGCTGTCGTCGGCAATGGTGGGGAGGCTGCAGATTTCATACAGTGCCTTTGCCTTTATGAACGCGTTCTCGTAAAACGTCGAGCCGGTTTCCTCGACCGAAAAGTCGATACCCATATCGCGAGGGCAGACAATCTCGTAGCCGTCCAGCATTTCCGAAATCTCGCGTATTTTTCCGGCATTATTGCTTGCAAGAACGATCCTTTTCATAATAATATTGTACAACATAGCGTCGTAAAAAACAAGCGGTATATCGACTTTTTTTCGACATATTTTGAAAAAATAGCGGAACGCGAAAAATAACTACTATAATTACAGAGTAAATAAACAAACTCCTTGCCGATATTTTACTTGCAAAGATAAGGTAAGTATGATATAATTTTATTCGCTGAAATATAAGGCGTGCGGACATGGCGGAATTGGCAGACGCGTCGGACTTAGGATCCGATGGGCAACCGTGCAGGTTCAAGTCCTGTTGTCCGCACCAAAACAAAAAGGAGCCTTGTGCTCCTTTTTGTTTTGTTAAAAAGACAGGACTTGAACCCGAGTGGGCGTGAGCGTTAAGAAAAATGTCCGGTGGACATTTTTTAGCGAACACGTGAGCGGCTATGCCGCGAGGTGGGCGGATTGCCGCAGGCAATACGCATCGGTCCTGATGTCGCATACATCGCCATTTTTGCAAATACAAAAATATCACATAAACAGAAATATGCAAATGCACAAAATGTGCATATCAACTTGACGAATATAGGTGGAAATATTAAAGTGTGATTTGGAAAAGTGTGTTGAAATATAATAACGCCGACAAATAAATTCTCTACAAAAAATTAAAGTTCAAAACGAAAATATCTACTCTTTTCCAAACAATTAAAAACTGAACAAAAAGATATAAAAGGGGTCTGTCTATGAAATACATAAAATTTATACTATTAGGTGTAAGTACTGTATGTTTGATTTTGGCAATCGTGTTATTAGTGCCACTGACGTCCGATAAGATAGAGACAGTGGGAACCGGTTTTTCTAAGGGTAAATCGGGAATAAATGCGTCTATACACGTTATAACAAAAACAAAATACAAATTAAAGCAATGTGATGTGAAGGTGACGTATTACGATAAAAATAAAAATGAAGTGACAGTGAAGAATATTCATTTGGATAACGATCAGACGAGAAAAGAATGGTATGACGAGTTAAGTGCATTTTTCACTGAGCCGGAGTTTATAACAGCCGAAGTTACCGACTATGAAGTGGATTACGGTCCCGATATTTTATTGGAAGTTCTGTGTTGGTTAGCGTTTGTCGGATTCTTGTTTTCGGCAGTCGTATTATTTAAAAAACGCATATAAGCTGAATAGCGTTTTTATTTGCTATTGAAAAAAGAGAAGTTAAGCTTTGCTCTCATATTAATCAGAAATATATGTGAGTAACGGTTTTGTATTTTTATCTGAGAAAGGTAGTCATCCTTTTCGGATTGTAAACACAAAAAGGCTTTTCGCGCAAACGATAGCCTTTTTAAGAAAACAGAGCTTGAAAACGATATATATAATGGTATAGAAGGGCAGAGCAATTAATTCTTAAAATATATTGATTTATTGATTAGAATATGTTAGAATAATATTAACCTACACTTCATGACTTGACTATATATTATCGATTTATGGAGGTAAATTATGAAAAAGAAAATTTTGGCGCTTGTTACGGCGGCGGCGGTTGCTGCGACTTGTGCTGTCGCTTTTGTCGCCTGTGACGGTAACGGCGACGAAAAGGCGCATACCGAAGCGCAATGGAAGGCGGCGTTTAATTCGGCTATGTCGGACGGCGCGTACGATTTTAAGCAAAGCGTGCTGTTGCCGTCGGAGGACGATAACGGTTCGCCGTATTACCATCTGTATTCCGAAACGAAGCTCGACACGACAAATCGCGTTTACGTCGAGCAGACCTACATGCCGGGAGTCATTGATACCGATTTTCTGCTTAAGAGGGGCGACCGTTACTACATGTCGTCATCACCTTATTGGGATCCGATGTCATCTTACTATGTAGGCGGTCAGCTTACGGCAGAACAGTTTGCGGAATATGAGCAAAGGGATTATATAGGCGAGTACGGCGGGGTAATAGAATATTTGCTTACAACCTACCGTGACAATTACAGTAAGTTTAGTGCCGCGGGCGCCGGGTCTGAATCTACGACCGTTGCGGACATTGACGGAAATACATTAAGTGAGGTTAAGGTCGATTATACGATATACAGTTGGAAAAACGTTCCGTTCAATTACGAATACAGCGATGAAAGAAATTATTCGCTTATCGTAGATGACGTTAAAGTTAAAATCGATTCCCATGGTGCGCTGTACGAGGTTGTACTCGACGGAATGTCTCCGACCGGCGACGACGTGTCCGACGAGGATAAAGAAAGCAAGGCGCAGTTCGAGCTGAGATTCACAGTCGATATCAATAAAATGGTCAGTGATTTCGGCATAATTTTCCCCGACGTGTACGGTAATACGTTTGTGTTTACCGACGTTAGGGGTGTGCCTGACGAGGTGAAAGAAGCGTACCTCGACAAGCAAATCGTTTGCGCGGCGGACGGCTCGCTTTCCGGCGACGTCACAATCGACGATATGTCCATTTCCGACTTTAAGCTTACCGACAGCTGCGGCAAAATCACAATTGCGGGTGGCGACTACACGCTTACCGGTACAGTCAGCGCAAGCGCGTACGACGGGAAGGTTACAATGACGCTCACTCTCGATATAGGCGAAGGCAACAGCATTGTCTTTGTTATGGAAAGGGTGGAACACTACGAGTAAATAACTCATTATTTGAATAAATCAAAAAAGAGCCTTGTGCTCTTTTTTGATTCTGTTTTGTAAACATTAAATGGGTTTAATATATCGCTATTGTTTACGATAGGTTTACTCTTCGCTCTGCGCTAACGTTTTGTTTGCGGTTTTGTATATCCAAATCATTTTCGCGTGGTATTGTTCGTCCGTCATTATTGCGTTAAGAACGTTTCCGGCTTCGGGTGGGCGGCGAAGTAGTGTTGTTTTTATACATGTTACTATGAATTGGAAATGGCGGAATAATTTTTTTGCGAAACATAAAAATAAAAGGTGAGGTGTACTATGGCAAAAGGCGGTGGATGCCTTCCACAAATATTCGGGTTCCTTAGGTTTTGGACGAGTATATCCAATCAGTACGAGAGAATTAAGTCCGACCCCGTTAGGCGCGAAAAAAGCGTTTCGATGGGCGTTAGGTCTATTATTCAAACCTTGCTTTGCGCGGTAATAGCGGCGGCAAGCTTTTACGGTGGAATTTATATCGCTACGCATTTTATCGGTGCCGTGTATGAGGTTATAACCCTTGTGTTTTGGATTGCGGGTGTAGCCGCTATGTTTCTTGTGTCCGCCATGAGCGTGTTTATGGGGATAATAGGCGGACTTATGTATTTGATTTATCAGTTTAGGCTTAATAAACGCGCCATACGGTGGATTGCGCTTGTCGTTTGGATAATAGCGGTGATTGCGGCGGTCGCCGCCGTAATCGTTTTACTGAACATTATCGGATAGAATTGACGCGGTATCGTAAAAGGGGAGTCTGATGACTCCTTTTTTGTTAGGGGATATAGCATAAATTGTAAATTTAACTGCATAATCAGTTATAATTGTTTTTTAATACCTTATTGACAACATTAATCTTTTGTGGTATAATCGCATCATAAAGAGTGCGTCTATTGGCGATTCTTGCATTTTTGTTGTGCGGTTTTTTGCATAACAATGGACTGAATTCTTTCTTAGGCGCCTAAAAATATTTTTATGGGGAATGATTGAAAATGCTTAGACACGCCGATATGATTGAAAAGTTGACAAACAGGCAAAAGGCCGACCTTTTAACAGGTAGGGATTTTTGGACTACGCTCGGAATAAAAGAGATAGGGTTGCCTCCGGCATTCTTATCCGACGGTCCGCACGGTATAAGAAAACAAGCGGCGGCGAGCGACCACCTCGGTCTTAACGCGAGTATTCCCGCAACGTGTTTTCCCACGGCGGCGAGTATGGCGAACTCGTGGAACGAGGAACTCGGCGAAAAGATGGGTGCAATGCTCGGCGAGGAGGCGGCGGCGATGGACGTCAACGTGCTTCTCGGTCCCGGTCTGAACATTAAACGCGTACCGCTCTGCGGACGTAACTTCGAGTATTTTTCGGAGGATCCGATGCTCGCCGGCAAGATGGCGGCGGCGTACATTCGCGGAATGCAGAAGAACGGTATTTCGGGCTGCTTAAAGCACTTCTGTGCGAACAACCAGGAGTTTAGGCGCATGGTCGTCGACAGCGTTATCGACGAGCGTACACTCCGTGAGATTTATTTGACCGGCTTCGAGATTGCCGTCGAAGAGGGCGATCCTTACACGATAATGACGTCGTACAACAGACTGAACGGTGAGTTTACCAACGAGAACCCGCACACAATGAAGGAGATCCTCCGCGACGAGTGGGGATACAAAGGCGTTGTCGTAACCGACTGGGCGGGATGCAACGACAGAATTAAAGGCGTGCTCGTAGGCAACGAGCTCGAGATGCCGGTGTGTAAATACGGCGCCGACGACGTATACGAGGCGCTCGAGGACGGCACACTCGATCCCGCTATCGTGGACGAGAGGCTAGATAACCTTATCGACCTTGTATTAAAAACGGACGCTGCGCTCAAAGCGGCTAAAAAGGAATTCGACAAAGAAGAGCATCATGCGTTTGCGCTTAAGTGCGCCGAGGAATGCGCCGTGCTTCTTAAAAACGACAACGGAGCGCTTCCGCTCAAAGCCGAGGAAAAAGTTTGCTTTATCGGCGACTTTGCCAAAAAGCCGCGCTACCAGGGCGCGGGAAGCTCGGTCGTCAATCCCACAAAGCTCGACAGCTATCTCGATATAGCTAAGAACGATATGCCCGGATTCGTCGGCTTTGCGCCCGGTTACAAACGCTTCGGCGGAAAGAGCAACGGCATGAAGAACAAGGCCGTCAAGCTTGCTAAAAAGGCGGATACGGTTGTTTACTTCATGGGTCTTGACGAAGTCCGTGAGGCGGAAGGTCTCGACAGACAAAACATGAAGCTGCCCGAAAACCAGCTCGAGCTGTTAAAGGCTCTTCGCGCTCTCGGCAAAAAGATTGTCGTCGTGTTGTTCTGCGGCAGTCCCGTCGAGCTTGACGTTGTGGACGAAGCGGACGCGATTGTTCATGCCTATCTTGTCGGTCAGGCGGGTGCGGGCGCTATACTCAATATCATAACTGGTAAAGTCAATCCCAGCGGCAAGCTTGCCGAAAGCTATCCGTACAAGTACGAGGACTGCGTAGCCTCTACAACCTTCCCGGGAACGGAAATGACCGCGGAATACCGCGAGGGATTGTTTGTCGGATACAGGTACTATTCGACTGCGGGTGTGAAGCCGCGTTACGAATTCGGATACGGTCTGTCGTATACCAAGTTCGAATACTCCGACCTTAAGGTTACCGACGACGGCGTGTCGTTTAATATAACCAACGTAGGCGAAATGGACGGCGCCGAGATCGCCCAGCTCTATATAGGAAAACACGAGAGCGATATTCCTCGTCCTATTCGCGAACTTAAGGGATTTAAGAAGGTGTTTATTAAGGCGGGCGAGACGGTGAACATCGAAATTAAGTTCGACAAGCGCACTTTCCGCGCCTTTAACGTAAAGGACAACGAGTGGCAGGTCGAGGGCGGCTTGTACACGGTTGAAATCGGCGCGTCGTGCGATGATATCCGCCTTACGGGTGAGCTTGACGTTAAAGGGAACTCCACCGACTTCGGTTTAGATAAGGCTGTGCTATCCGATTACTTTAATTGCCGCGTCGAGAACGTTCCCACAGACGAATTTGAAGCGCTTCTCGGCAGACCCGTTCCCAAGAGCGGTTACGATTTCTACAAAAAGAAGAGAATGGTCATTCACGAAAACTGCACCGTTGCCGACCTTAGATACTCCCGCGGCTGGGTAGGTCGCTTTTTCTCGGGCGTTATGCGGTTTGCGCGCGCGTTCTTGTGGGGATGCGGCAATAAGACCATGGCAAACACGATAACAATGGGAGTACTGCATCAGCCGGTGCGCGGACTTGCTAAGTTCGGCGGAATGACGCGCAGGAAAATGGAAGGACTGCTCCTTATGTTCAACGGTAAATTCTTCAAGGGGCTCGGAAGATTTATGTCCAAGGGAAAAAAGAAAAAGCCCAAAGACGCTAAGACTAAATAATAGGACCGGTCGGTTTTATAAATGAAGCTGATAACCTTTACAGTGCCGTGTTATAACTCGGCGGAATATATGCGGAAGTGTATAGACAGTATTCTTGTCGGAGGCGACGACGTAGAGATATTGATTGTAGATGACGGCTCGACCGATGACACTGCCGCAATCGCCGACGAGTACGCCGCGAAGTATCCCGATATTATTCGTGCAATTCACAAAGAGAACGGCGGACACGGCTCTGCTATAAACACAGGCATTGCCAACGCTACGGGATTGTATTTTAAGGTTGTGGATTCCGACGATTGGGTGGACGAAGCGTCGCTTAAAAAGGTGCTCGAAACCGTAAAAAATCAGGCGGAAGAAAACGTAGAGTGCGATCTTATCGTCACCAACTTTGTGTACACGCGCCCCTCTACCAACTCGGAATACGTCTTTAACTACGAGCGAAAGATTAAACTGGAACAGATAACCGATTTTTCGGAGATGAAAAAGTTCAGGTTTTCCAAAATGTTCCTTATGCATTCTCTTATGTACAAACACAGTTTGCTTGTGGAGTGCGGATTAAAACTTCCCGAGCATACGTTTTACGTGGACGAGATATTTGCGTATAGGCCGCTCCCTTACGTCAAAAAGCTTTACTATATAGATACCGATCTTTACAGGTATTTTATCGGTAGGGCGGATCAGTCCGTCACGCAAAAGAATATGTTTGCACGCTACCGTCAGCAAATGCGTGTAATGAAGGAAATGATTGACGCGTACTCCTACGACGAGATTAAGTCGCAACAAAAAGGGCTTCGCAAGTACATGTTTCATGCGCTCACCGTTATACTTCTATGCACAATTTACTTTATTATAAACGGCGACAAGAAGGAGCGGAAGCCTGCGCTCGAGGAGATGTGGCAGCACATTAAGGACCGCGACGTAAAGCTGTACCGTAAGCTACGCCACCGTTCGTACGCCACGCTTATTAATTTCTTGCCCTGGGGACTCAGAAAGTTTATCGTGGATATATCGTATAGCATCGTCTGTCGCAAGCTGTTCCTCGGCGTCGACGACAAGGACTATCTCAAACAGGCCAAACAAAGACAAAAAGCAAAAAAACAATAAAACGAAAACCGTCCGAAAGGGCGGTTTTACTTTATACGGAGTAATGTGTTGCTTTTCGAATTTATTGTCGAAAAAAGGTATTGACTTAGTATAAAAAATATAATATAATTATTCTATCCAAAACAAAAAAGTAGGGAGAAATTACAAATGGGAAAATACGTCATCAGTAAAAACAGTCAGGGTTATACGTTCAACTTAAAGGCGGACAACGGCGAGGTTATCGGCACCTCCGGAGAAGTTATAACCACGCTCGGCAACGTCAATAAGAGTATCGATAGCGTACGGAAAAACGCACCGATTGCCGCGGTCGAGGATCAGACTGTAGACGGTTATAAGCAGGAGAAAAACCCCAAGTTCGAGATTTACTTGGACAAAGCCGGCGAATATCGCTTCCGTCTCAAAGCCGCCAACGGCGAAAAGATTTTGGCAAGCGAGGGCTACACCACAAAGGCGAACTGTAAAAACGGCATAAATAGCGTTGTTAAAAACGCTCCGTCTACAACCGTAGAAGGTCCCGACGCCGACTGACATTCGATAGTTATTTCAATACAAGGAGCGGGCATTGCGTCCGCTCTTTTTTGCGAGCTAAAGGCGGAATTTATATCGATTGCTTGATTGTTTAAGTCGCATTTGCTATAATACAAAAAGAGGTTTTTCCTATGTCAAAACAGGAAGATTACGATAAAAACGGATTTGTCATCGTCGACGGTAGGCTTATACACTACAACGGCGGCGACAAAAACGTTGTTATACCCGATACCGTAAAGGTTATAGGATACCGTTCGCTCGGTGACAGCATAGAAAGGCTGTACATACCAAAAAGCGTGGAGACGATTGAAAAATATCCTTTTTTAAGCGGCCTACACTTGGCGGAAATCGAGGTTGCGACGGATAACCTATATTACTATTCGCGCGACAATTGCCTTATCGAGCGCAAAACAAAAAAGATAGTAAAAGGCACGTACAAAAGCGTTATCCCTCGCGACGGGTCGGTTACGGCGATAGGCGAGGGTGCGTTTCACGACGTTGACGGCGCGCGGTTTTATATAAGCAACTGCATTACAGTAATCGAAAGCCGCACGTTCGGCAGCGGAATCGACGTTACAATCGCAATCGAGGCGGAGAATAAACCGAACGGCTGGGCGGACGATTGGGACAGTAACGAGGGGCTAACATGGGAAGAGACCGACTGGGAGGACGGCGCCGCGGGGATCATTCTCGAATGGGGCGCGAGTTTTTCCGAATCGGATTAAAAATCACTCAGGTCGCGCTTGGGCGTTGTTCAATAGCCGCGTATAGGGGAAATTATAAAAAATAATTAACTACATAAAGGTGATATCGTGAAAAGGTTTTTTGTTTTATTTATATGTATCGTTTTTGCGTTTCCGTTTGCGGGGTGCGTAGATCCGTCAGGGAAATCTCCCGCGCCGGAAAATGAGTCGGATACCAAAAATTATTATCTTGTCGGAAGCTTTACGGGCTGGGAAACGACGTATTCTGAAAGTATGAAGTTCACCCGACTTTACGAGAAGGATAATAATGGGTTTACCGTTTATACCAAAAAAATTGAGTTAAATGACGGCTGTCAGTTTAAGATAGTAAACGACGGCAATCCTTTGGCGTTTTACAGCAACGAAATGAATTACACTTCGTTAAAAGGCGGCAACGCGGCGGAGTTCTTTTACGGCGAAAGCAATCACGATAATATAGCTATCTCCGACGGACACGGCGGAAATTACGTAATAACGCTACACACCAATCCCGTTTCACCTGCGGAAAGCTATTTTATTATCGACTTGTCCGTCGATATTCCGAGCGTCGACGACCCCGAACCGAGCGACGATAATTACGAGTTCGGCGACGAAATATCCAAGAATAACACCGCTTTCTACAAGGATTATTCCGAGGAAGAAAAAACGCTTTATTACATGCTTTGGGAGGAAACCACTTCGGTAAGCATTAAGATGGATATCGAGCCGCGAGAGCTTGCAAAAATAAACGAGGCGTACAAAAGCGGCGACATAGTAAAACAGGATACGTACCGTAAATGTAATCTTACAATTACGGTAAATGGAACGGACTATTACTATGAAGAGGTGGGAGTGCGCATGCGCGGCAACACCTCGCGGCGGGCGTTTTGCGACGACAACGGTCGAATTTATGCGTATATACATTATCGCTTTAATTTAAGCGAGACGTTCGACGGCGAAGAGTACGAAGACGGCGCATGGGGCAACGATATTATGCACGACTGGTCGAACGATTCCGCGGGGCGAAAGATCAGAAAAAACCGCAGCTTTGCCACCATGGAAAAATTCTATTACAAATGGAACAAAAACTACGACCAAACATATATCCGCGAAGTATATGCAAACAGAATGTTCCAGTCCTACGGGGTTCTTGCGCCTCATATAACGCTCACGCAGCTTAGCGTTAAGCAAAACGGCGGTATGGAGAGCCTCGGAATAGGCAATCTTTACGAAACGGTAGATAAGCAGTTTATTAAGCGGAATTTCGATAAAGAAAACAAGGGCGGAGATCTCTATAAGTGCACGTACAGCGGCAGTCCCGCCGACCTTTCGTCAGCGAAAAACTACGGGATAGGCGACGAGTATGTGTACGCGCTGAAAACCAACGACGACCCTACGGACAAGGATTTCAACAACCATAAATATCTATTGGCGTTTATAAATGCTCTCGGCGAAAGGGATAGCGCACTGTTTTCCGAAAAGCTCGAATCGCTTATGGACATGAACTACTTTACGCGTTTCGAGGCGGTCAACTACGCGGCGGGAAATCCCGATTGTATTCGCAATAACTTCAATAATTACTACCTGTATTTTACGCCCGCAGGCAAGGCGTATATTATCCCGTACGACTATGACAGATGCTTCGGAATAAATAAGGACTGGAATCCGAGCGGCGACGGAATGATAAGCGCGGGACCTTACGATACGCGCAGCCACGGCGCGAACAGGCAAAACTCCAATCCGCTCTATACCAAAACCGTTTTGTCGGGCGGAATAGCTAAATACCGCAGTCTGTACAAAAGTAAGCTTCAAAGTGTTTTGGACGGAGAATGGATGACATACGACAACTTCCTGTCGATATATAACGCCTATAAAGCGACGTATAACGGACTGACGAGCCCGTCGCAAACGATTAGAAATAATTGCGGCGGAAATATCGATTGGTCGCGCTTAGGCTTTACCGAAGACGGCACGAGCAACTTCGGCAGTTCCAATTCGAATATCTCCATGCGCGACTACTTGACCGCAAAGCGCCGCACGCTCGAGAATTTAATATAGCGGACTGTGTTTTATGTAATCAAACCGATGGTAAAGAGGGAACGGGTGTTATTCGTTCCCTTTGTTATTTTAGGAAAAATATAGCCGTTTTTAATACTAAAACAATTTATAAACCAAAGCACACTCATTTTGCTTGACAAATATCCGCATTGTATGGTAAAATCGTCGAGATGTCATAAGGACGGGTTCCCGAGTGGCCAAAGGGAACAGACTGTAAATCTGTCAGCATCGCTTTCGGTGGTTCGAATCCACCCCCGTCCACCACAAAACCCCTACGCTGAAAGCGTGGGGGTTTTGTCGTTGGACGCGCAAGCGGACGAGCCATTATTGCAAGCTTAAAATCTAATTAGAAAAACGCCGAATGGGCGAGTGCGCCTTGACAAATCGATTTTAGTTTGCTATTTTTAACAGCGGAGGATGCGGTTATGGAGCAAGAAAACGAGCAACGCAAAACCGACTACGGCGTAATACTATACGAAAACAGCACTGCAAAGTCTGTTTATGACGCACCCGACGGGAAATTATCAGGAAAGGCAATAGCACAACGTGTATATATGATAATACTTGGCGTAGCGCTTTTCGGTTGGTTTTTGTTCAGCCTTATTACTGCTGCGCAGTCCGACGGTATCGGAAAAGCGATTCTCGAGCATTTGGCGCCGTTTTTTATTCTCGTGCTTGCCGAGCTGATTCTGATGTTTACCGCGTTTAACACCTGGGGAAAGTTTTCCCGCGCGGTATTGCGCCACAAAGCGCTTGTGCGCCACCACAGAATGGAGGGCGTGTTGACCCGTAAGCTTGACAGCGAGCTTAAAGCCGCCGACGCAAACAAACCTAAGGAATACGCAATTCGTATTTACAAGGAGTGCGTCCTTGTTACAAACCTCGGCGAAGATACGGTTATACCGCGCTCTGAAATTCGGCTTGTAAAGTGCGACAGAAATCCGAACGACAGGGGATACCACCTTACTTTTATCCTAAACGACGATTCGGAGGTCGTATCGGAGCGGATTTTTCCGTTATCCGACGTTCCTATTGTACAGAAGTATTTCAAATGCTTTGATTATACACCGGAAAATCTCAAAAAGGGCTACTTCAAAAAGAAGCTACCCACGATTGCTTTTTTGCTTGTTCCGCTACTTATAGGCGTTGCGCTGTTGGTTTTGCGCAGTCTGATTTTGTTCGGTATGCCGATAATTTTCGGTCTGGTGTTTATTGCGTTTTCGGTACTTCTTATTATCGCGCAGTTTACCGACGTTGCCGTAATAAGCTACGGAGTTTTTCCTATCTTAGGCGGACTGTTGATAACAGGTTTGCCGATAGCGATTATGTTGACAATCGGGGACTTGACGAAAATGACGGTTGCGTATATGCTGTCAAAGTTTACCGTTTTTCATGCGGGATTGTCCATATTCGTCGGATTGGGTGCGATGCTCGTAATCCTCGGTATAGCGGGGCTTATCAATTGCATTAAAAGCGGAAACGCAGGCGCGGTAGACTACGAATAGCTTTTTCGACTAAGCCTATTTAGTTTTCTTTCGCTTACGAAAAATCGGTTGCGAGTAAATCGGCAACCGATTTTTTCTATTGCTATTGACATCATCCGTAATGTAGTGTAAAATGTAATGTAGATACAAAACAAGTAAAAGGGGGAATAAATCATGGGAATGGTAAAGTGCGGTGAATGCGGAAATTCCGTTTCTACGAAGGCAAAGGTTTGCCCGCATTGCGGGTACGACCCGAGAGGCGGCGGACACGGTTGCGACTCTTGCATACATTGCGATTCGGAAGACGGTTGCTACTACTCCGACGACTACGAGCAAATTTGCGCCGGATACCAATATTGGGATCACGAATAGTCAGAAAATTAAAACACCTATTAAATATGCAAAAGCCCTCGTATCAGAGGGCTTTGTTGTTATGGTTATGAAAAGTGCAAGAGGGCGGGATTAATCTTCCGTCTTGACTTCTCGAATTATCGATACCTCGCCGGCGTCGACGGAGACGGTTGCCATGCCGATTCTTACTATCAGCGAGCCGTCCTTTTCGACGCGTTCCGCGTGGCCCTGAACTTTTACGTCGCCGCGCATAAACGAGACCGTTTTGTTTACGGTGTCGCACAATGCGTTGTAGCGGTTACAGTCGAAGGGGAGTAGGGTCGCCGCGTGAATGCGCTTAATAAGGTCGGTGCAAAACTCGGTCGCTCTGCACTCGTTGGCGTTAAGAGTTGCGGCGCCATCGATACCGGCAAGCTCGAGGTCGCGTATATCGGTTGCGTAGTTGATTCCGATGCCGATAAGATATTCCCCGCGCCGCGGACATTTAACAAGTATTCCCGCCGCCTTTTTTCCGCCAAGCATGACGTCGTTGACCCATTTAAGCGTGGTGTCGAGCCCACAAACCGCTTTAATCGTGTCGTGAGCGGCAAGCCCCACGGCGGGGGTTAAAGTGTGCGCGTTGATATTCAGCCCGACCTCGCGCATGACGATATACAAACCTCCGGGCGGGGAGAAAAATTTGTGGTCGCCACGTCCCTCGCCGAATACCTGCGACTGCGCGATAATAACGTCGTTATCGCCAAGCTCGTTAAACGTAGACTTGCACGAGCGTACCGAAAGTATTTTAAGCCCGGTGGCTTTTTTTATGTAACGCTTATCGATTACCATGTGCGATATATTATACTACTTCTGCCGACAGGAATCAAGCGAACTCTTGCAAACGCGGTTATATTGTGGTATACTTTTTGTGTGAAAAAGATTGCTTTATCGATAATCACGACGATTTGCGTTTTATTCGCTTTTCTCTGCGGCTGTTCCGCTTCGGGATATACCGCGTTTTCGGAGGTGTATGCCTTTTCCGACGACATACTGTTTTCGGCGCGCATACTCGGCGGAAGGGCGGAGTACGCGCACGAGCGAATGGTAAAAACAATAGCCGAAATAAACGCCCAAGCCTCGACAACGTTACAATCTGGCGACTTATATAAATTCAACGCTTCGAGCGCAGGAAATAAAGTACAAGTAGGCGAGCACGTTTATAATCTGTTTACGCTCGGCGCCGAGTACTTCGAAAAGACAAACGGCGCGTTTAATATTGCCGCCGCGCCGCTGTTATCACTTTGGCATATCGACGCCCTCTCTCTCGGAGGAGCGGTTACCTCATTGCCGTCGCCGCAGGAGGTTGCGGACGCGCTCGAATACTGTAACCCCGCGCTTGTCACCGCCGAGGAAGCTGACGGAAAGTATTATCTTACAAAGCTCGACGGCAGGGTTAAGCTCGACTTCGGCGGCATTGCAAAGGGTTATGCCGCGGACAGGTGCGTAGACATACTCGATTCCTACGACGATATCAAGTCGGCGCTCATAGACATTTCGGGCAACGCGTATTTTTACGGTAATTATGTAGCGGGCGGTAGGCAGCTCGATTGGAACGTTGCCGTTGTGTCGCCTCGACCGAGAAAAGCGATAGAGCGCGGGTACGTGTGCGCGGCGGTCGTCGGCGCGGATAATTCCGCCGTTACGAGCGGAGATTATATGCGCTATAACGAGTTCGGTGAGGGAGACGGTAAAATATACGTCCCGCACATTTTGGGCGTTGACGGCGTTCCTATCGGCTTACAGTGGAACGATTTTACGGGGGCGTGGGAAAACGCCGACGAGTTTGTAATATCCGCGACGGTAATCGGGGAAAGCAGTGCGGTGAGCGATATTCTCTCTACGGCGGTCAGCGCGCTCGGGTTTGAAGCGGGCGGTGCGCTTTTAAAAAACTCGGGTTATAAAGGGTTGATTTTTACCGAAAAAAGGTTTACAATTATTAACGGAGTTAAGCTCTATAAGCCCGACGAGTACGACGGCTTCGCTCGGTACACTTATTATGAACTTTGAAAATATCGAAAAGCTGAAAAAATCCAAGCCGATAACCGTGCTCGACATAATACTTTTTGCGGTTTTTGTCGTCGCAATAGGCGTTTCGTTTTGGGCGGTTTACAGGCGACCGAAAAGCACCGTACTAATCACCGCGCCGTCGTACAGCCGAGAACTGTCCATATCGGATAACGCGGTAATCGAGCTCGAGCACCTTACCGTGCATATCGAATTAGGTAAAGTGTGGGTTACCGATTCCGATTGTCCAGACAAGATTTGCGAGCACACCGGCAAAATCTCGCGCGCGGGCGAGTCGATAGTCTGCCTGCCTTACGGAATTGTAATAACGATAAACGGTCGGTCGGACGTGCAGTGGGTGATAGGGCGATGAAGCGGTTACTTAACAAGAGCATTAACATAGGTAGCCGAGAAGCCGCGGTTAACAGATTCGACGCGCGGAGAATATCGACCTTAGCGCTTCTTACGTGTATCGGGCTTATAGTGTCGATAATCGAGAACATGTTCCCGCCGCCCATTCCGCTCGCGCCCGGAGCAAAGCTCGGACTCGGCAACGTCGCTTCGCTAATCGCGCTTATCGTTTCGGGCGTGCCCGACGCGTTTATCGTGGCGATACTTAAGTGCGTGCTCGTCGCGCTCATTTCGGGCAACGTGTCCGCGCTTATGTATTCGGTGCCGTCGGCAACGGTTGCGCTTGCTATCGAGATTGTACTATATAAACTGCTTTTCGGTAAAATGTCCGTGCCGATGATAAGCCTAATCGGCGCAATGGTGTTTAACGCCGTTCAGCTTACGGTAGCAAGCCTTATTACGAGGGTAAACCTTATAACGCTGTTGCCGTGGCTGATGCTTGCGGGGTTGCTTGCGGGCGCGTTTACGGGATTTTTGGCTTATGCGATTATTTTAAGACTGCCGTACTCGGTGTACGGAAGAAAAAACAAAGGGTAAATATGTACAAGTTCAGCGACAGGATAAAAAATATGGACGGGACGGCGACGAGAGAGATTCTAAAGCTCACGTCTAAGCCCGACATAATATCGTTTGCGGGCGGTATGCCCGGAACGTGCTGTTTGCCCAACGATATTATCCGCGAAATCGCGAGCGATATCCTCGGCAACAAGAGCGCGGTTACCACTTTGCAGTACGGTCAGAGCGAGGGCGTAAAGGAATTTCTCGAAACCATGCGCGGCTATATGGGCGAACTCGGGCTTAAAGGCGTAGAGCTGAATAACCTTCAGGCGCTTTCCGGCGGGCAGCAGGGGCTCGACCTTATGTGTAAGGCGTTTATCAATAAGGGCGATACGATTCTCGTCGAAAACCCGACGTACCTTGCGTTTTTACAGATTGCAAACACGTACGAAGCGAACGTAGTCGGCGTCGACGCGGACGATAACGGACTGATTCTATCCGACCTCGAGCAAAAGCTGAATAAATACAAGCCCAAGCTTTTATATACCGTACCGACCTTTTCAAACCCCACGGGCAAAACCTACACCGCCGAAAACAGAAAGGCAATAGTCGAGCTTTGCGACAGCGTGGGCACGGTTATAATCGAGGACGACCCGTACGGCAGACTGCGCTACGACGGCAAGGACGTTCCGCTACTGAAGTCGTTTGATAAGACGGGCTCGGTCGTTTATATAACAAGCTTTTCCAAGACGATTGCTCCGTCGCTCCGCGTCGCGGTGGCGTGCGGTGCTCCCGAGGTTATACGAAAGGTTACGATCGGTAAGCAGAATACCGACGTACACAATCCGGCGCTCACTCAGCTTATAGTTTCCGAGTATTTCGCGCGGGGGTATTACTATAAAAAGCTCGAAGAGAATAAGGCGATTTTCAAAGAGCGAAAGGACGCGATGCTTTTTGCGCTAGATAAGTATATGTCTAAGGAGGTTGTCTACACGCGGCCGAACGGCGGATTGTTTATTTGGATGACTCTCCCCGAGTATATCGACGCTAAAGCAATGCTTCCCGAGGCAATCGAGAAAAAGGTTGCGTACATTCAAGGCTGTGAGTTCTATGCGGACGGTAGCGGCAAAAACACGATGAGACTTAACTTTTCCAACTCCGATACGGACCGAATCGATACGGGTATAAAGATAATCTCGGAGCTTGTGAATAAAAAGATAAAGGAGCACAAGGCATGAAAGAAAACGTTTACGACACGCTTGAAAGGCGAGGTTTTATAAAACAGACTGTTTACAAGGACGATCTTTATAAGCTGCTCGGCACGGAGTCGGTAATTTTTTATTGCGGCTTCGACCCTACGGCGGACAGTCTCCACATCGGGCATTTTATCCCGCTAATGATGGCGTCCATTATGCAAAAGGCGGGGCATAAGCCCATTCTTCTCGTCGGCGGCGGCACAGCTATGATCGGCGATCCGTCGGGCAGAAACGATATGCGCTCCATGATGACGAAAGAGACTATCGAGGCCAACGTAGCAAAAATAAAAGTTCAGCTCGGTCGGTTTGTCAGCTTCGAGGGCGAAAACGCCGCGCGCATAGTCAATAACGCCGATTGGCTCTTAAACCTTAACTATATCGACTTTTTGCGTAAATACGGCGCGTACCTATCCGTAAATAAAATGCTCACCGCCGATTGCTTTAAAACGAGGCTCGAAAAAGGTCTGTCGTTTTTGGAGTTTAACTATATGCCCATGCAGGCGTACGACTTTTTGCGGCTTTACGAGGACTACGGCTGTGCGCTCGAGGTTGGCGGAAACGACCAATGGAGCAATATCCTTGCGGGCGCCGATTTTATTCGCCGTGTAGCGCATAAGGACGCGTACGCGCTTACATGCACCCTCCTTGAGACAAAGGACGGCAAAAAGATGGGTAAAACCCAAAAGGGCGCGCTGTGGCTCGACGCGGAGCGCACCACTCCCTACGAGATGTATCAGTATTTTAGAAACGTGGACGACGAAGAGGTCGAAAACTGCTTACGCCTTTTGACCTTTGTCGAGCTTGACGAAATAAAGGAGCTTTGCGCGCACCGCGACGAGCGTATAAACGTCGCAAAAAAACGCCTTGCTTACGAGGTCGTAAAGCTTATTCACGGCGAGGACGCCGCCGCTAAGGCGCAGAGTGAGACCGAGGCGGCTTTCGAGGGCGGAAGCTGCGAGATGCCCGTATCCGAAATATCCGCAAACGGCGAAACTCAAATAGTGGACGTAATGGTGTCGGTCGGCGTCGCAAAATCCAAGAGCGAAGCGAGAAGATTAATAGAGGGCGGCGGAGTAAAGGTGGACGAAACAAAGGTCGATAACGTAGGCGGAAAAATATCCGACTATGTAAAAGGCAACGAGTTTGTTTTGTCGAAGGGCAAAAAGACTCGGCTCAAAATCAAGTTTTAATGTTTACGACGGTAAACACGGGCAAATACGAGCTGACTGTTAAAAAGTCGATTTTCATCGCGCTGTCGTTTGTCGTTGACGGAAAGGACGAGGTTAAGTCGATTTCCGCCGAGCTGAAGAAAAAGTACAGTGACGCAACGCACGTCTGCGTAGGATTTATCTCGGACGAAAAGGGAGACGAGTTCGGTTACGACGACGACGGAGAGCCGAGCGGAACGGCGGGGAAACCTATTTACTCGGCGATTGAGGCGGCGGATCTAAGGCACACCATGATTGCGGTAGTAAGGTACTTCGGCGGAATTAAGCTGGGCGCGGGCGGTCTTACAAGAGCGTACCGCCAGGCGGCAAGCGAGCTTATTACTTCGGTAGGAATTTCAAAACGCGAAAGGTTTTCGGAATACAAGGTTGAGTGCGATACCGCCGCGTATAAATCCGTTTCGTCCGTTTTGAAAAGCGGCGGGTGTACGCTCGATAAAATCGTGTTTAACGACAAGGTGAGTTTTACGGCGCGATGTCCGTCCCCCGTCGATATCGAAAAGCTTGTTATTCAGTTTGGCGTTAAGGCCGTTAAAACTGGCGAAGTTATATCGGAAACAGAAGAATGATTGACCGATAAAACGTTATAGGTGTTTTATAGCGAATTATGAAAAGAATAGAAAGCGCAATAGAAATGCTGAAAAAAATCAGCGGAATATCGGCGGAAATATCTGCGCCCGCTTCCGATACACCGATCGGCGGCATTTATATCGGCAAGGATAGTTCTGGGTTTACGGTAAACGACGGAGATAACACCGTTTATATATCGTTGCCGGTAACCGATACGGCTACGGTTGCGCTCGCTCGGGAATACGTTCTGTCGGCACTTAACGCCAAAACCGACGTCGATCCCGTACGCGCGTTTTTAGAGGGGGGAGCGCTTCCGCCTTCCGTCCGCATAGGCAAAAACGATTACTATGTGTTCGCGGTGCACTGCACCACGCGAAACAAACGCGTTTACGAGTATCTTGTCGCCATGGCGGCACCGGACGATTTTGTGGCTATAATGTCGGACACTGTTACGGCGTTTTGCAAAAAGACCGAGGAGGATAACGATTATCAATCGGCAGGCGAGTTTGCTATCGTGCTTCAAGAAAACCTTTCCGAGGAGATAGAGGGCAAAATAAAAATTGGCGTCGGCGGAGTCGCTCACGGCACGACCGAGCTTCCGCTGTACTATTCGCACGCAAAGTCGGCGCTTGTCGGCGGCGCGGAATTCGACCCCAACAGCGATATTTATTCGTACAAGGAATACGCGCTTATTAAGGTGCTTTCGGAGCTTCCGTCAAGCACAAAGGACAGATACGTAAAAACTGTGCTTGACAGAAACTTCCGTGCCGTTCTCGCCGACGAGGAGCTTATGACTGCGGCGGACGCGTTTATAAAACACTCGCTAAACATTTCGGAAGCGAGTAGGAGTATGTACGTTCACCGAAATACTCTAATCTACCGAATAGACAAAATAGAAAAAATAACGGGACTTAATATACGCAACTTTAACGACGCCATGACTTTTCGCATAGCGTATCTCATTTCCAAAATGATATAGAGGCGGGCGAGTTAGCGCGCCTTGTCGAAGTATTTAATAATAGCGCCGAGTGTTTCCGCCGGAATAATGCGCTTAAACGAAGCGTAAACGTCCGGTCTCGGCGCTTTTTCTTGTTGCATTTTTGTTATAAGCGATCCTATTGCGGCAGGATCGTGGCTTTGCGTCGCCTTTATCAGAGCTTTTTCTTTTTCGCCGAGTCTACCGAGAAGTAACGGCAGCATTTGCTTTATATCCATATTTACTCCTTTATGAACAAAATAAATATCGCGTGCATACATTGTATTCATCGGAGGTGAACATGCGTCAATTAAAAAATTATTCGATAGGTGAGGATAAAAAGGAAAGCAACGATATTTCGGAGCCCGTTATTCCTTCTGCCGAAAAATACGACGGTCTTACAAGAGAACAGCTTTTGGAGGCATTAAAGCGCGCCGTGCTTTCCGCCAAGAACAACGATTCGTACAGCGCCGAACAGATAGAGGATTTTTGCAATTTCGTTACGCCTATGCTCGACGAGGAAGGGAAGGCACGGCTGACAGAAGTTATGTCTATAATAGACGAGGATTAGCTATTTGGCTATTTCGTAAACCGCTTTTACAAAGAACTCCGCTTCGGCGGGAGTGTTATTGTAGGATAATGAGGCGCGCACCGAACCCGTCGAGAGCGTTCCGTAGTATTTGTGCGCAAGCGGCGCGCAGTGCAGACCGCACCGTACCGCAATATCGTACTGCTCGTTTAAGATGTCCCCGACGGACGACGCGTTGAGCCCGTCGATATTAAAACACACGATGTTCGGCAAAAGGTTATATTTGCCGTATAGCTTTACTCTCGGGATTTTGTTCAGCTCGGCGCGAATAAAGTTGCCGCACTCGGAAAGATTGCGCTTTTCGGAAATTGCAAGCGACTTAAAGTTGTTTATTGCGCTTATAAGCGAGTAAATTGCGTTAACGGGCATTGTGCCGCACTCCAATCCGTCGGGGATTTCCGTCGGCTGAACGAGCGAATGAGAATCCGTTCCCGTGCCGCCGAAACGCACGGGATTTATTTTAACGTTTTTACGCACGCAAAGACAGCCCACGCCCTGAACTCCGTGCAAGCCCTTATGCGGCGAAAAACACAGCATGTCGCAGCCTATCTTTCGCATGTCCGTATCGTCGTAGCCGATCGACTGCGCGCCGTCCACAAGGTATATAAGCCCGTGGCGCTTGGCGACAAGTCCTATTGCGGCGACTGGAGCAACCACGCCCGAAACGTTGCTTACGTGGTTTGTGACAATCATATACGTGTCGCGCGTTATCGCTTTTTCTACGTCGACGGGGCTTATTACGCCGTGCGCGTCGGGATTTACAATGGTATAATTTATTACTCCGCGCCGACGAAGCTCCTCGAGCGGGCGGAGCACCGAGTTATGCTCGAACACCGTAGCAATCACGTGTCCGCGCCGCGCGGTGCCGAAAATTGCGGTATTTAGCGCGTCCGTGCAGTTGAACGTAAAAACCGTTTCGTCCGCGCCTACAAGCTCGCAGACCGCCTCTCGCGCTTTATAAATAAGCGCCGCCGCCTTCATCGACGCGGAATGACTCCCTCGTCCCGCATTGGCGCACAGGTTTTTAAGCGCGTAGTCGTTTGCCTTTATTACGCCTTGAGGCTTAACAAGGGTAGTAGCGGCGTTGTCGAAATAAATCATGACCGATTTCTCCCTAATCACATATAACGGAATATGACCGTTAATAATACATTAATGCGATTTTTGGCGGTTTAGAACTAAAAAGAGGAAATAATAAATTATGAGTTACATTTTTTCATTTTCTTCGAGAAACAGCGCGATGAGATTTTGTGATGCGGTAATTTATTACGGCGGATCGGCAAGCTATGTTAATACCCCCGCACTCGGTGACACCGGCTGCGGACTGTCGGTTAAGTGCGACGATTATTCGCTGTGCTACGGCGTGTACAACCGCGGAAACTATTCGGGGCTTAAGGGTGTGTACGAGTTCGACGGGTTTTCGTACAAGCCGATTTATAATGCAGGCAATTAAGTTAATTCTATTTACTTTTTAACGGTTATGTGATAGAATATATGACGTGGAACGTCTACTATCCGAATTGAAAGAAAGATACCCCGACGCAAGATGCGCGCTCGATTACGGCAGCGTATTCGAGCTGTTAATTGCGGTAATACTTAGCGCACAGTGTACGGACAAGCGTGTCAACGTGGTAACCGCTACGCTGTTTAAGGTTGCAAACACGCCCGAGCAGTTTTGCGCCATGCCTTTACGCGAGCTTGAAAACCATATCATGACGTGCGGGCTGTACAAAAACAAGGCGGCAAACATTAAAAAATGCTGCGAGGTTTTGGTTTCCGAATACGGCGGAAAAGTGCCCGACACACTCGAGCAGCTTATTACGCTTCCGGGCGTCGGGCGAAAAACGGCAAACGTTATGCTTTCGGTAGCTTTCGATAAGCCCGCTATTGCGGTGGATACTCACGTTTTTCGCGTAGCGCACAGACTTGGACTGTCCCACGGAAAAACGCCCGACGACGTCGAGAGGGACTTATGTAAGCTTTTCGAGCCGAGCGAGTACAAAAACGTTCACCATTTACTTATAAGGCACGGGAGAGATTGCTGTCACGCGAGAAATCCCGAGTGCGGACAGTGCGTAATCTCTTGCCTTTGTCCGTCGGCTATAACGGAGTGAAAATGTTTATAGACAGAGCAAAAATCTATATAAAAGCGGGTAACGGCGGAAACGGCTGTACCTCGTTCTATACCGAAAAATACGTTCCCAACGGCGGACCGGACGGCGGAGACGGCGGAGACGGCGGCAATATTGTAATCGCCGTCGGAGAAAATATCGCCTCTTTGTCCGAGTACCGTTTCGGCAAGCACTACAAGGCGGAAAACGGCGCGAACGGTGCGGGCAAAAACCGTCACGGCGCGAGCGGAGCCGACCTTGTGCTAAAAGTTCCGCGCGGTACGGTTGTGCGCGACGCGGACACCGACGCAATAATAGCCGACCTTTTCCATGCCGACGACAAAGTTACGGTTTTGTACGGCGGAAAGGGCGGAAAAGGAAACGCCAGGTTTAAGTCGTCACGCCGCCAAGCTCCCGGCTTTAGTCAGCAGGGCGAGCCGACCAAAGAGCACGCCGTAATTTTGGAGCTTAAAACGATAGCGGACGTGGGTCTTGTCGGATTCCCGAACGCCGGAAAATCGACCCTCCTTTCCGTGCTTACACGCGCCAACCCCAAAATAGCTTCTTACCCGTTTACAACGCTTTCTCCTAATCTCGGCGTGTGCATGGGCGACGATTTTTCTTTTACCGTTGCTGACATTCCGGGGCTTATAGAGGGCGCGAGCGAGGGTGCGGGACTCGGACATCAGTTCCTTCGTCACGTCGACCGCACGCGGATATTGATTCACGTTATAGACGCCGCCGCTTTCGACGGGCGCGATCCGATAAAGGATTATTACACCGTAAACGACGAGCTGGTAAAATACAATCCCGCACTTGCGGCGGTGCCGCAGGTTATTGCGCTTAATAAAACGGAGTGCGCGGATAAGGAAAAGGTCAAGGAGTTCCTGTCCGCCGTCGACGGAGAGATTATCGAAATCAGCTGCGTAACGCACGCGGGTATAAAAGAGCTTATCTACGCCGTAAAGGAAAAGCTGGCTACGCTTCCGCCGCAGGGTCCTATCGAATTCGAGCCGTTTGTATATCCCGATTCGGATCCCAACGCATTTACGGTTAGGCGCGGCGACGACGGCGCATTCGTAATAGAGGGAGAACTTATCGAGCGGCTTGCCCGCACCGTCGTTTTGGAGGACAGAGACAGCTTTACGTACTTCCAGCGCAGGCTTGACGATTCGGGTGTAACAAAGGCGCTAAGGCGCGCAGGCATTAAAAACGGCGATATCGTGCGAATGCTCGACACGGAATTTACCTATGAGGAGTAGATCATGACCGAAGTAAAGAAAAAAACTCAAAAGATAGCCCTTTTCGGCGGAAGCTTCGACCCGCCGCATTTCGGGCACCTCGATATTGTAAAAAATCTCGAAAACGCGTTTGACAAGGTTATCGTCATTCCGGCGTATATCTCGCCTTTTAAAGCGGGCGGAGCGTCGGACGAAAAGGTGCGTTTCAACCTTTGCAAAAAGCTGTTCACCTCAGTAAAAACGGAGGTAAGCCGCCGCGAGATATCCAAAAAGGACGTAAGTTACAGCGTCGACACGGCGGCGTACTTTAGCAAAAAATATAAGGGCGATAAGCTTTTTTGGGTGATTGGTAGCGAGGAACTTACTCGGCTGACGGAATGGCACAACATAGACGTACTGAAGAAACTTGTCACGTTTTTCGTGGTGCCGCGCCCCGGGTTTGCGCCCGGCGCGGATTTGCTGACTTTACTCAAAAAGCGCGGGATAAAAATAAAGCTCGCTTCTTTTAACGGCGTGAATATTTCGAGCACGGAGATCAGAATCGACCTCGCGTTCGGAAAAGAGAACAGGTTTTTGCCTGATATCGTAAAGAAAGCGGCGGATAAACACGGGCTTTTTAACCCGTACCGCCAGTATGTAAACGCGCTTTATAAATACAACAATACCGATAAGCGCATATCCCATAGCTACGGCGTTGCGGTGCGCGGAGCGGAGCTTGCTAAGCTGTACGGCGGGAATGTAAACGACGCCGTTATAGCGTGTATACTTCACGACATTGCAAAGTCGGTAAACGTTGCGGACTACAAGAGCAAGGTCGATTTGCGCGGATTCCCCGAGCCTACCGTTCATTCTCCGATAGGAGCGTATATAGCCAAGCGCGATTTCGACGTTTCGGACGAGATTGCTCACGCGATTAAAGTGCACACTACGGGAGACGCAGACATGAGCCTTCTCGACGAGATAGTTTATCTTGCCGATAAAACGGAGGCGGGCAGAAACTATAACGAGGTGTTTTACTTCCGTTATCTGTGTGCGGTCGATCGTGAGCTTGCAATATACGCCGCTCTTAACGCCGTGCACGAGTTTAGGGATACCGAGCCGTGTGCCTGCGGCGAGCGCGCCATAGAATACTACGCGCACGTTTGCGCCGGTAGGACTCTCCCCGCAATGCCGCCGCGGAATGTGGTTGCAGACGAGGAAACAAATAAGACGGAAGCGGAAGAAGAGACGGAACGGAAAGCTAAAAAAGCGTCCGTAAAACCTAACGCTTCGAGTACGGAGATTGCGGAGGCGGTAGCAAAGGAGCTCGACCTTCACAAGGGGCGCGACATCGATATTATCGATCTTGAGGGCAAGACAATTGTCGCGGACTATTTTATTATTGCTTCGGCCTCGTCTTCGACGGCGGTTAAGGCGCTGTACGGATACGTGGAGGACATGCTTACCGAAAAATTCGGTTTGGACCCGTCAAAGCGCGATATCGACAGGGAATGGGTAGCGCTTGACTACGGCAGTGTTATCGTTCATATTTTTACCGACAGAACGCGCGAGTTTTATAATATCGAACGCTTGTGGTCGGACGGAAGCAACGTCAGACGTTTCGGCGGGGTTGACTGATGCGGTTTGAGGTTGATTTAATAAAAGCGCTGCAAACGCTTCGCAGTCCGTTTATGGACATATTAAATCAGTTTCTGTCGTTTTTCGGCACGGAGACCTTTTTCCTTATAATAGCCGTCGTACTGTACTGGGTTGTCGATAAGGCGTTTGCCCACAGATTTTTTAACGTGTATATCCTCGGCGTTGCGGTTACAAGCGTGATGAAAATCGGGTTTAAGCGCGTCAGACCTTTTAACGCATATCCGAACGAGGTTGTAAGCATACAATCGCCCGAGCCGAGCTATTCGTTTCCGTCGGGTCATACGCAAACCGTTTCCACCGTGGGTACGGTCCTTTCCTTAAAGTACGGAAAGCAATACAGAATTGTCCCGATAGCTGCCGGAGTGCTGACGCTTCTTGTAATGCTTTCGAGAATGTATCTCGGTCAGCACTATTTATCGGACGTGTTTTGCGGGCTTACCGTCGGCGTGTTCTGCTCGATATTATTCAATATTCTCCTTTCTTTTCTCGGTAATAAAGAGGAGTGGTTTGCTCTCGGCGCTATTGTCCTGTCCGTTGTGCTTATTTGCGTGCTCGCGGGTCTAAACAAGCTCGGCGAGAGCGAGGATTTATTAAAAGGAATCGGCGCGTTCGCGGCGTTTAACATCGGGTATTATTTCGAAAAGCGATATATTCGTTACGATATAAAGGCCACGCGCGTTTGGTGGAAATTGCTTATCCGTCTTGTCGTCGGCGGCGGAGTGACCGTTGCCGTCCAGCAGCTTTTTAAGCTGTTTTTGCCGCAGGAAGAGCCGATGCTGTATTGCTATTTACGATACTTTATTATGGCGTTATGGGCGTCGCTCGGCGCGCCTGCGGTGTTTAAGGCGGTAAAGATTTAGCGTTGCGTTTTAGTGGCGAAGATACTAAAGGATATAAAATGCCTAACGATATAAAAAAAGTGTATAAAGTAAAAACCGCGCGGCAGATGGAAGAGCTCGGAAAAAAAATGGCTCTATCTCTTGTCGGCGGGGAGGTCGTACTCCTTACGGGTGAGCTCGGCGCGGGTAAAACCGTGTTTTGTAAGGGGCTCGCCAAGGGACTCGGCGTTACCGCGCCCGTCGTTTCTCCCACGTTTACTATCATGAACGAGTATTTTGGGAGAGTTAAGTTTTGCCATTTCGACGCTTATAGGCTTTGCGATTCGGACGAGGCGTACGCCGCAGGACTGGACGACTTTATCGGCGACGGAGAAACCGTTTGCGCGGTAGAGTGGTGGGAAAATATCCGCGACATGTTCGACGGACTGAATACGGTAAAAATCTGTATAGAAAAAACCGATTACGGCAGGGAGGTTACCGTCCTAAAATGAACGTTTTGATGATTGACACCGCGGAAGGGACAAGAGTGCTTCTTTGCGCGGGCGATAAAAGCTATTACAAAGAGAATTTATCCAACGCGGGCGCGGAGACGCTTATGCCGCTTATCGACGGCGTTATATGCGACGCGGGACTTGAGGTAAAGGATATCGACCTGTTCGGCGCGTGCGTAGGTCCCGGCTCGTTTACGGGATTAAGAGTGGGGCTGACAACCGTAAAAACGCTTTGCTATGCGCTCGGTAAGCGCTGTTTTGCCGTAAACAATCTAAAGCTGAATTCATATAACAATAGTAGCGGTAAGGTTGTTTCCGTCGCGCACGCAGGCAACAACGTGTGCTATATCGCGGTATTCGACGGCGATAAAACCGTAGAGGAAACCCGGTGCGTGACGGCGGACGAGGCGCACAAAATAATAGAAGTGCACGCAGGCTTTGCCGTATCTACCGACGTCAAGCTGTCCGGAGCCTTTTCGGGCGTGGCAGGCGTGGGAGAGAGGGAGCTTAAAATAGCGGTACAGAAGCATTCCAAAGACGTAATCGACCAAAAAGAGCTTTTGCCGCTGTACGTAAGAAAGGCTCAACCAGAGCGCGGCGAGGGTGACCTTTGAGTGACTCTCTTTTAATTCGGCGCGCGTTCCTCTCCGACGTAAGTAATATCGCCGCGGCGGAAAACGCCTACATCGACTGTCCGTGGACGGAAGAACAAATCACAGCCGAGCTTACCAAAGACAACGCGCTGTTTTTTGTTGCTACAATTAACGGCGAGTTTGCGGGATACGTTTCCGCACTGTGCGCCGCCGACGAGTGCGAAATAGCCAATATCGCCGTTACGGAAGGGCTTCGGAGGCACGGAGTAGCGACAAAGCTACTCTTGTCGCTGATAGCTTCGGCAAAGCAATTGGGAGCGAGTTCCGTATACTTGCTTGTAAGCGAGGCAAATTCGGCGGCAAAAGCGTTGTACGGCAAGCTTGGGTTTTCCGAGGTCGGCAGGCGGAAATCGTACTACGGAACATCAGACGCGGTGATTATGAGGCTAAACGTGTAAAACGCCGTTCTTCACCGCCGTCGGGGAGAATTATGAAGGAACGTTTTGCAGGAGCCGAGTGTGAATACGAATGCAACTTTACTCAAAGCGACGGCGAGCGCGTGGTGTTGTTTCTTCACGGCTGGGGCGGTTGTATTAAGTCCTTTTCGGCGGCGTACAATGCCGTAACGGAGCTTGGTTATAAAGCCGTAAACTTCGCTTTTCCGACCGAAGTTCCGCCCGAATGGGGGGTTTACGAGTACGCGGCGCACGTGCACGAGTTTATAAGAAGTCATAACATTATCAATCCGATAGTCGTCGGACACAGCTTCGGCGGGCGCGTGGGGATTATCCTTGCGGCAAAAAACGTATGCGGCGGACTTGTGCTTGTCGACAGCGCGGGAATGAAACCGAGACCGAATTTATTAAAAAAACTGCGCGTCGCACGGTATCACTATCGCGTTAAGCACGGGAAACCGCTTGACGGAATGGGATCTAAAGATTATAATAGTTTAGATAAGTCGATGCGACCTGTGTTTGTCCGGATTGTAAATACTTTTTTAGAGCGGCTTCTCGGACTTATCAGCTGTCCCTCTCTTATTGTTTGGGGCAGGCGCGACAAGGATACTCCGCCTTATATGGCGAGACGGATTAACCGAGGAATAAAAGGAAGCAAACTCGTTTATCTCGACGGCGATCACTTTTGTTACTTGCAGTCGCATTATGCTTTTATAAATCTTCTTAAAACTTTTTTATCGGAAACGGTGTGATGGATTTTTACATTTCGGTAGCATTAATAGCGGTTTCGGTGGGGCTTTCGGTTGCCGCCGCGTCGCCTATTCTTAAGATATTACAGCTTTCCGGGTACAAAGCCAAGGGCGTTTTTGCCTGGTGGAAGGCGACAAAGTACGACACGCTTATTCGGTACATAGCGCTTACGGCGTTTTCGTTTATTGCTATGATTGTATTCGTCGGGTGTTTCGAGGTGTACGAATACGTCAGATACTGCGCGGTTGCGTTTTATATCGTGCTTGCAGTCGTGTTTGTGGCATCCTGCGGAAAGACGGGCTCAAACTCGCTAAAGTACACGGGCAGAGTAAAACGCATAATCGTTTTGGTATTGTTCTTGAATCTGATTGTCGGCGCCGGAATAGCGTTTGCGGCGTACTACTCGCCGTACTGCCAAACTCTTGCGGCGCTGTTCGGCATTTTTACTCCGTTTATCGTAATGCTTTCTTGCGGCGTTCTTACTCCGTTTGAAAAGCTTAATAACCGTAAATACATTAAGCTCGCCAAAAATAAGCTTGCCGAGCACAAGCCGACGGTTATAGGTATAACGGGCAGCTACGGCAAAACGACGGCTAAAAACATTCTTCGCGCCATGCTCTCGGAGTGCGACAGCGTGCTTGCAACCCCGGGCAGCTTCAATACGCCTATGGGAGTAACTAAAACCGTAAACGACAGCTATAACGGCGAAAGGTATTTTATCGCCGAGATGGGTGCGCGTTACGTAGGCGATATTAAAGAGCTTTGCGACATTGTTTCTCCCACATTCGGCATTATAACCGCCGTGGGCGACATGCATATCGAAACGTTTAAGACCCGCGAAAATGTAGCTAAAACCAAATTCGAGCTTGCGGAGCATTTACCCGAAAGCGGATACGTAGCGCTTAACGGTTACAACGAGGGTAGTGGCAATCTTAAGGACAGACAGTGCCGTTGTACGGTAGAGTGCGTGGGCGATGGAAACAGGATATATTACGACGGCGTCACGGTTGGCGCGGACGGTACCTCGTTTAATCTTTACATAGACGGGGAAAAGCATGAGGTGTCTACTAAGCTTCTCGGCGCGCATATTCCCGAGCTCGTGTGCGTATGCGCCGCGGTTGCCGATAAATTGAACGTGCCGCACGAGGCGATAGTGCGCGGAGTGAAAAAGCTCGAGCCGGTAGAGCACAGGCTTTGCCTCGTACCCTCCGTAAACACTTCCGTTACGGTTATCGACGACGCATACAACTCCAATCCGATGGGAGCGAAAAACGCATTGCAGGTTTTAAGTAAGTTCGGCGGCAAAAAGATTATCGTAACTCCCGGGTTTGTTGAGCTCGGTGCGCTCGAAAAGGAGAGTAACACGGAGCTCGGTAAGAACATAGCGGCGGTGTGCGACTACGCGTTTTTGGTTGGCTCGCGCGCGGAGGATATCAAAAAGGGCGCGGAGAGCGCTGGAATGAACGTAGATTCAATTCGTGTCTTCCCGTCGCGTGTAGAGGCGGTTAAAGCGCTGTCAGAGATTACGGAAGAAAAGACGGTGCTTTTCGAAAACGACTTGCCCGATAACTTAAAGTAATAACGAAAAAAATCACGGCGCCGAGTAAGTTTAGTCGGCGTTTTATTTGAGGAATTATGGACAGAAAAAGAACGGTGCTTATAACGGGCGGCGCGCGCGGAATCGGCAGGCAAATGGCAATCGATTTCGGTAATGCGGGCTATAACGTTATAATAAACTACAACAAATCGGAAAAACAGGCTTTGGAGCTTGTCGGTGAGCTTAACGCAAAGGAAATAGCCTGTCAGGCTGTTAAAGCGGACGTGTCGAACGCTAAGGAAGTTGCCGCCATGGCGGACAAAATTGCGTTCGGTCCCGTCGATACGCTTATAAATAACGCCGGTATCGCGCATATAAACATGCTCCAATTCGATACGGAATCCGACTTCGACAGGGTAATGGGCGTTGACCTTAAAGGCGTATGGCTTACGACCAAGGCGTTTTTACCGGGTATGATAAGTCTCGGCTTCGGACGGATAATAAACATAAGCTCATTTTGGGCGGAGCGCGGCTCGAGCACCGAAACAATTTACAGCGCCGCCAAGGCGGGCGTTAACGGATTGACAAAGGCGCTTTCCCGCGAGGTAGGCGAGTATGTTACCGTAAACGCAATCGTGGCGGGGCTTATTGCTACCGATATGAACGAGTCTATTCCGACCGACGCATTAATCAAGATAGTCGATAACACGCCCGTTCGCCGCATAGGACGACCCGAGGATATAAGCCATGCCGCACTTTTCCTTGCGGATGAAAAGTCGTCCTTTATTAACGGTGCACTTCTCCACGTCGACGGCGGATATTGATTTACGTTTTAAAATAGCGATTAGTAATAAAACATATTAATAAGGCATACAAAAACGCCTCGAAAGAACTTCGAGGCGTTTTTCAGTTGAATCATATTAATCAGTCGTCGAGGTCGTCGGCTTCGGGCTTTTTAGGCTCCTCGGGCGTCGTAGCTTCTTCGGGCGCCGCGTTTTCATCGGGCTCTGTAGTAGGCTCGGCAGGCTCCGCTGTCGGGATAGTCATATCGTCGTCGAGGTCGCTTTCCGCGATATCCGGCTTTCTTGCGGGTTTGGCGGAGTTCTCTTCGTTCGTCTTGAGCCTATCGAGCTCTTTGGCAAGGGCCGCACGGTCGTATTCGGAGGTATAAGCAACCTTCTTTTTCTTCTTGAGTCTGTCGCGGATGCGTACGACTATTATGATGATTATTGCGATTATGAGCGCCGCACCGAAGATAACGGTAGGGATAACCCAAGCGTCGATTCCTTTATCGGGCTTCTCGACATTAGAATCCGTTTCTTTGGTTTCCTCGGAGAGGGCAATAGTTTTGATATACTTGTTGTTGCGGGCGCTGTTAACCGCATTTTCGTAAACGGTGTTGTTTACCTGGAAGAACGACACGTCGGCAACTATAAGCTGACCTTCGATATAGCTCGAAACGGTATTGCCGCCGAGGCTGATTGTAAGACCTATCGATCCGCCGTTGCTGCCCGACGCGATATAGAAGGAGTAGGTCTTAAAGGTTTCGTAATCGCGGGTATCTTCTCTGCCTTCCGAAATTAGGGTGGAAGTGTCCTTAATGTTGTCGAAGGAAACGGTTTGGGTGCCTGTAAGTTTAATTCCCGCGCCTATCTTATCCTCGTTGTTGCGGGCTTCCTCCGACAAGCGAACTTTAAGAGTTACGTCGATGCGGTAGTACATGTTGGAAACGAGCGCAAGGCTGTGGGCGTATGCGGCTTCGGTATAGTTGGGAAGGGTGTTGTAGAGTAAGAGCATGTTGCCGCTGTAATCCTTCTTGTCAAAGCCTTCGAGCTTAATGCTGTCATGCATCAATTCCGTATTGAATATACCGTAAATGGCGTTTTCGGAAACAGCGGTGTAAATGCTGTAATTGTACGGAGTTGCGTAGCCTTTGGCCGCGTTGTAGGAATAGAAGTCGTAGTAGTAAAGTTCGGGCTGTTTGAACGAGTAGACGCCGTAATCGAGGTGTTTATACGCAGGGGTGGTTATGTCCTCGCGGTACTTGTTGAGTATTTGAGTATACTCGGTTTGTAAATCGGAGCCTTCGCTTGCCGTCCAGGTGTTGTAAGATACGCTCTTAACGTATATAACGCCGTCGGAAAGCTTTTCGGTATTGTTGTATCTGTCGTTGAGACCGAGCCAAATCTCGAGCCTTACTGTGTCGGTCGCCAAGGGTGCGTCGATATAGAAGGTGAACTTCTTAAACGCCCCGTCGGTGGACGTAATGTTTTCTATTGAGGAAAGGGTTTGGTTGCCGTTACCGCGGAGCAGGAGCGTAGCGCCGTAGCTATCGTCGGAAATGCCGGAAACTGCCATTTCAACTTCGAGTTTGTACGACGTATCTACGGTTACCGTAAGGTCGGAAGAGCGGTAGCAGTACGCGGTTTTCAGGGGCGAGCTTAATACCAAAACGTTGTAAAGGGGGGCGTTGGCAAACGACGAAGGGTCTTGAGCGTAAATCTTTCCCGCAACCTTGTCGTATTCCTCGACCGGCAAAATGCCGTGAACGGCTTTGTCCATATTGACTTCGTTTTTAGAGAAGCCGGGTACGTCGATGCTTTGCGCCGTATATAAGGTCCAAGCGGCGGCGGGTAGAGGGAACTCGATGTTGTCGCTTTCAAGGTCGCCGATAGAGGAGAAGTTACCATTGGTTACGCCGGTATCGGGTTGTGCCGCGTCGAGGGTGAGGAAGTATTCGCCGGACGCGGAAAGCTTGGAGTACTCGCTGTATTTAAGTTCGGTAAATGTCACGTTGTCGAACATTGCTATGCCGGACGACTTGCTGTTGGGCGCGCCGAACCACAGCTCGAAATGAACGGTAAGATCGCTCATGTTGGAGCCTTTGATATAAACGGCGTGCTCGGTCCAACCGTACGTTGCGGCGTCGCCGTTATAGGAAAGACCTGTGTACCATTGAGCAAGCTTGTTGTCGGTCGAGGTGTTGTTCTCTTCGCCCTTAACGCCTATCGTAATTCCGCTGCCGCCCTCGATGCTGTCGCCCTTAACCCAAACGCCGAAGCGGTAATAGCCGAAGCGTTTAATGGTAAAGTCGGGGGAGGCTACGCCGTGAGCGGAGGGCTCGAATTCTTTTTTGACGGTGTTGTAGGTGCTGATAACAAGAATGTTGCCGTTAGTGCCGGGAATAAGATCGTTGTGGTATTCCGCTTTGTTTTCCGATCTGCCGAGTGGCGCCCAAGGATTGGAGGAGAAGCCGTTTTCCTTGTTTTCTATATCAGCGTCTATATACGAGTTGTAGACGAACGCGCTGGACGAGCCGACAAAGGGTTCCTCCTCGGCGTCGGGATCGTATACTGCATTTAAATCCCACAGCTTATTGTTCTTCTCGTCGGAGAAGGTGCCTATCTCGCACAACTCGCCGTCTTCGTTTTCGGCGGTCATTAAGTCGAGCTCGTAAAGGTCGAGGAGCTTTGCATTGCCCGCGGTGTTGGCGTAAAGGTTTTCGCCTACGGGGATAAAGTCCTCGGTATCGAATGCGAAGTCGCTTGCCGAAATGCGCTCTGCCTTAACGGTGTCGAAGAATACGTAGCCGCTTGCAAGGCGGGGCATAACGGGGAGCTCCTCGTCGTCATCGGTTGCCTCGTCGCCAAGCCCGAGAACAAGTTTAACGGTGCTCGAGACGGAAGAAGAGGTCCTTACATAGATAGTGTACTTTGCCCAACCGTAAAGGTTGTCTTTTGTGAATACGGGGGCGCCGTTTACTTTTTGGAAGTCGGCGACGGTGTTGATGTTTACAAACGAAATGTTTTTGCCGAGGCCCGTCAGTTTAACGGTCGCGCCGGTGTCGGACGCGAAGTCGCCCGTCTTAACCCAGGCGGAAACACGGTAATAAGAGTTGGGCTCGAAGGTCATGTCGGACGAGGAGTAGGTATAGCCCGCCTCCGCACCTTTGCCGGTGTTTATAAGGAGAGCTTTTTCGCTTCCGCCGTACTCGGAGCTGGAGCCGAATATGGTTTTAGGGAGCTTATCTTCCGTTTTGTACTCTTCGTACTGGTCGAGCTTAAGCTTTTCGTTGCCGCTTTCCGAACTGACGTAAGCGCCGGGGTTTAAGTCCACAACGCCCGTTACGAGATTGGGATTGCTGCTGCCTATTGCCGCGCCCGTCCAGCCGGAGGGGGAGGCGGGAGTGCTACCCGACGATTCCGTAAAGTCGGTATTGGAAATCCCCGCCGAAGTGGGGATATACTCTTGGGTATCCTCGGCGCGCGCCGACCTTGTAAAGTTCAGCGACATTGCTATGGAAATAAACGCCAAGGCGAGCGCCAAAATAAGCGCCGTGAAGACTGTTCGATTGGTTACTCTTTTGATAGATCGCATGTGACACCTGTGCCTCATTTTTTTACACATCTAACATTATAATATAAATATCAAGAAATAGCAAACGTTTTAACGCCTTATCGCTTATTTTGCCCCAATTTTTTACAGCTTATTTGCAGCTTGTTCGAGCGGTGAAAAAAAATATAAATCTTTTTATCGCGATAGGCTCCGTTCGGTTATTTTTTGCCGAAAGGTGAAAAACTATTTATGTGAAAAAAGGATTGAATAAAGCGATAGTCTATACGGGAAGCGCGCTTGTCGGCGCGATATCCGGGTTTTTCGGGGGCGGCGGCGGAATGCTATGCGTGCCGCTACTTTCAATGTCCGGGCTTGACGCCAAGCGCGCGCACGCCACGGCGCTTCTCGTTATACTCCCGATATGTATTTTGAGCGCGTCTATATATATTGCCAACGGGTACTTTGACGCGAACGCCGTGCTTTGCGCCGTTATCGGCGTGTCGCTCGGCGGTGCGGCGGGAGCAATGCTTCTCGACAAGCTGAACGGCACGGTATTATCGTTTATCTTTGCGGCGCTCATGATTGCGGTGGGGATAAAGCTGGCGGCGGTATGACTTATCAGCACGTTATCATTATAGTGTCCGCGCTCGGCGGGCTTATAGGCGGAATGGGTATGGGCGGAGGAACACTTCTTATTCCGCTTCTTACGCTTTGTGCGGGTGTGGAACAGCATCTCGCTCAGGCTATAAACCTTATTGCGTTTGTGCCTATGAGTATTATTGCGCTCTCCATTCACAGGCAAAACGGGTACGTTGCGGTAGGCACCGCGGTACCTATAGCGCTTATTGCGCTTATCGGTGCGGCGGCGGGCAGCATTGCCACCGTTTATGCGAGCGGACGAATATTAAAAATTTGCTTCGGCGTGTTTTTGACCGCGCTCGGGGTGGGTATAGCAATAAAAAACACGGTGCAGGTCGTTAAGAAATTCAAGAAAAACAAGCAGGCGAAAAAGCCGCAGTACAAGACCGAGCGGTAAAAGCGACAAAAACTAAACCGCAATATTCGGAAATGTGTTTACAAACGCGCGCGATTTTGCTATAATTAGCTTAGCAAACTCGGTTAAAGTGCTGTATTGAATTTAAAATCGTTCAAAAAGGGTATTCATACCCCTCATAACAAACTGACGGAAAGCAGATTCCTTGCCGAGGTTCCCGCACCCGGCACCGTTTATATTCCGCTGAGTCAGCATATAGGGAAGCCTGCGACGGCGGTCGTATCAATCGGGGATTACGTAAAGGCGGGGTCAAAAATCGGCGCCGCCGACGGGTTTGTTTCCGCCGATATTTTTTCGTCCGTTTCGGGAGCGGTTAAGGGTATACAAAAGCGGAAAACGGTGACGGGGTTTTGCGACCACGTAGTTATTGAAAACGACGGAAAAAACCTCGAGCAAACGTTACCGCCCGTTAGGGATTTAACCGATAAGGACGCACTGCTTAAGCGCATAAAGGAAGCGGGGCTTGTCGGTATGGGCGGAGCGGGTTTTCCTTCTCACGTAAAGTACGCGCCCAAAAACAAGGTCGACAGGTTTATAATTAACGGCGCGGAATGCGAGCCGTACATAACGTGCGACTATCGGCTGCTTAGAGAGCGTACCGAAGAAGTTTTATTAGGTGCGCAGATGCTTGCAACCGTGCTCGGTATAGACGAGTTCGATATAGGGATAGAGGACAACAAGCCGCTTGCGATAGACGCCGTTTATTCCGTAATAGAAAACAATGGCGTCAAGGCGCGCGTGACCATGCTTAAAAGCAAGTATCCGCAGGGCGCTGAAAAGCAGCTTATTTACGCCGTTACGGGAAGAAAGGTGCCTTGCGGCGGACTTCCGTCCGACGTGGGTGCGGTAGTGGGCAACGTGCATACCGCTTACGCTCTGTACGAGGCGGCACTACTCGGCAGACCGCTTTACAAGCGTGCCGTTACGGTAAGCGGAGATATTAAAAATCAGGGCAATTACTTTGTTCGTACCGGAACACTTTACGGCGATCTCGTCGACTTTTGCGGCGGGCTTTCGGGCGATTGCGCAAAGATTATTTCGGGCGGACCTATGATGGGGATTGCCATTCCCGATTTAGACTATTCCATAAGCAAAACGTCCGGCTCGCTTTTGTTTTTGAGCGAAGAGGACGTAAACACGTCGCAGCCCAAGCCGTGTATAAACTGCGGAAAGTGCGCCCGCGCGTGCCCCATGAATTTAATGCCTATGTACATAGACGCGTATACGCTGAACGGCGATTATTCGACCGCTAAAAAGTACGGCGCGCTTAACTGTATCGAGTGCGGATGCTGTGCGTACACCTGTCCCGCAAAGCGCACTATCGTTCAGTCGGTAAAGCTTTGTAAACGTAAAATAAAGGAGCTGGGACTGTGAAAAAAATTGTATCGGCTTCGCCTCAAATAACAAATCCCGTTAACTCGTCGCGGCGCATAATGATTGACGTACTGATTGCGCTGCTTCCGTGCGTTATCGCCGCTACGGTCTATTACGGCTACCACGTTATAATTAACCTTGTAACATGCCTTATTTTCTGCTTTGCCGCGGAGCTTCTTTACAATCTAATCGTCAACAAAAATTTCACCCGAGAGGGCGTTAAAAACGCGAGCGTTATCGACTGCTCGTTTGCGGTGACGGCCGTTATCCTTGCGCTTAATCTTCCCGCCGTTATGACCGTAAAATACTGGGGATTAAACGTAGTAAACAAGCTCGGCGAAACGGTGTTCTCTTTTGATACGGTTATATTGTGCGCGTTCGGCTCGATATTTGCAATCGTGCTTGTAAAAATGCTGTTCGGAGGGATAGGGCGGAACTTCGCCAATCCCGCATGCACGGGCAGAATCTTTTTGTTTATCGCGTTCGGCGGAGCGGGAGCGTTTAACCTTACAAGCTCGCTGCTCGGCGGAAGCGTTGCCTCGAGCGGCGCGACCTGGCTCGGCACTCGCGAGAGCGTAACGGGCTCCATGCTCCTTGATATGTTCCTCGGAAACACCGCGACTGCGGCGGTGGGAGAGACGTGCGTGATTGCGATTGCAATAGGGTTTATATATCTATCCCTGCGGCGCGTTATCGACCCGAGACTGCCGCTTATTACTATTGCATCTCTTGCGCTTTTTGCCTTCCTTTTCGACGTCGTTCCGTCGGGAATATCGGGCGCCGCAATGGGAAGAGAGGTTGCCGCGCACATTTTGTCGGGCGGCGTGCTGTTCGGCTCCGTGTTTATGCTGACGGACTACTCGACAAGCCCCAACACGTTTGTCGGAAGCGTTATATACGGCGTGGGAGTAGGGCTTATAACCGCGCTTATACGCGCGTTCGGAAGCTCGCCCGAGGGCTTTTCGTTTGCGCTTCTAATAATGAATCTCGTCGTGCCTCTTCTCGATAAATACATTATCCCCAAGCCGTTCGGTTACGTTAAGCCTAAAAAGCCGAGTAAAGCGCAGTCCGGCGTGGAGGTGAAAAAGTGAACAGGTCCGTTTTAAGCGCATTAAAGGCGGTTGCCGTGCTTGTCGCCATAACCGTAGTGAGCGTCGGGATCCTTACCGTTTGCAATATGTTTTTCCCTAAGTATACGCCCACGCTTGACGCCGAGACCGCGAGAAAGATTAATTCCATAGCAAAGGCGTGCGACAGCGACGAGGAAGCGTTTTCGGACGGATATATCGTAATGCTGTACGAAGACGAAATTGGCGTGTCCCTTTCGGAGTTCAATAAGAACAACAAGTCGCGCAAGGCGGAAATACTCGCCGTATACGGTGAGCCGAAGGGGTATCTTACCGGCGCGTTTATAATCGAGAGCACCGCGGAAGGGCGGGACAGCAGTATAGTAATTCTCTCCGCATACAAGGACGGCGCTCTTTTCGGCGCGACGGTGAAAAAGCAGAACGAGAGCTATTTCGATAAATTGCCCGACAATCTTTTCGGATCGGTTTTGGGCTCGAGCGGCGACGTCGACCTAAAAGCCGACCTCGGAAAGACGGGTGCGACCGTGTCGCTTACCGCGATTAACCGCGCGCTTAACATGTCTAACGCTTTTGCGCTTATCCACGGCGATAAGGTACGCGAGGCAATTTCGGCTCGTTCCAAAGCGGAGCTTCAATCGATCTCATCGAGCAAAAAGGGGGTGCGCCGTGACTAAGCAAGAGTTCAAAAAGACCGCGCTTGGCGGACTTACCAACAACCCCGTGTTTGTTCTTGTGCTCGGAATGTGCCCTACGATAGCCAAGTCGGACAACATTATTAACGCCGTGTCGCTCGGGCTTTGCACCGCGTTTGTGCTTGTATTCTCCAATCTTATAATTTCGCTATTAAGAAAAGTCATTCCCGACAAGGTGCATTTACCCGCGTATATAATTATTATCGCCTCGCTTGTTACGCTTGTTCAAATGGTTGTTTCGTCGTTTTTGCCTTCTCTTAACGACAGTATCGGCGCGTTTATTGCGCTTATCACCGTTAATTGCATAATCCTCGGCAGGGCGGAGGCGTTTGCCGGCAAAAACAAGGTGCTTCCGTCGGTTATCGACGGAGTGTCAATGGGTATAGGCTTTATCGCCTCTATTACGCTACTCGGCGCAGTGCGTCAGGGCTTGTGCGCGGTAATGGGAAGCGGGTTTTTCGATAAGACCATGGGCGGATTCATAGTGCTCGGACTGATGATGGCGGTGTTTAACGCCGTTTTCGCGGCGGCAAAGCGTGCGCGGACCGCCAAAACCGCATTGATTGAAAGGGAGGCGGCGTAACATGGAATACTTCGTTTCAATCGTATCTATCGTAGTTTCGGGAGTGCTGACAAACAACATAGTGCTAAACCAAAGTCTCGGAATTTGTCCCTTCCTCGGCGTAAGCAAAAAAACGCAGTCTGCAATAGGAATGGGGCTCGCCGTAACGTTTGTAATAACGGTCGCTTCCGTCGTGTGCTGGCTATTGTACACATTCGTTCTCGAGCCGCTGTCCATTGCCTACTTGAGTACGATTGTTTTTATTCTTGTAATAGCCTCGCTCGTGCAATTACTCGATATTGTGCTTAAAAAGCTGTCGCCCACGCTGTACAGCTCGCTTGGAGTGTACCTTGCGCTTATTACAACCAATTGCACGGTGCTCGGTACGGCAAACTCCGTCGTGTCGCAGGGACTGGACTTTTTCAGTACGCTTGTGACGGGCATTGCGACGGGGCTCGGGTTTACGCTTGCGCTTATCCTTATGGCGGGAATCAGAGAAAAACAGGCGCTTTATAAGCCTCCTAAACCGTTTGTCGGATTCCCGCTCGCACTAATCGCCGCAGGAATAATGGCGATGGCGTTCTACGGTTTTAACGGTCTGTCGTTTACTTAAAGAGAGGGGAAGGAATGGAAATATTTTTGTATATAGTGCTTCCCATACTTATCGTGTCTGTCTTGGCGGCGGTTTTTGCGTTTGCGCTTTCGTACCTCGGCGACAGAATGGCGGTCGACCGCGACGCGAGAATTGACGACATCGAGCGCAACCTTGCGGGCGCCAACTGCGGCGGGTGCGGTTACCCCGGGTGTTCCCAGTTTGCCGAAGCTTTGTTTAAAGGCGAGACGGATTTAAGTAAGTGCAACCCCACGTCCGCCGAGAATAAACAAAATATCGCAAACATACTCGGAATGAGCGAGGTTAAAAGCGAAGAGACGGTTGCGGTTGTTCACTGCTTCGGCGGTAATCGCGCCGAAGATAAATTCGACTACCAAGGCTACGGCGACTGCCGTACCGCGGAAATACTCGCGGGCGGAAGCAAGGCGTGTCCTTACGGCTGTATGGGGCTTTGCACGTGCGTTAATTCGTGTCCCAATCAGTCGGTAGAGATTAGTAAGGACACAGGTGCAAGTCTTGTGGATAGGTCAAAATGCATTTCGTGCGGAAAGTGCGTTTCCGCGTGTCCCAAAAAGATAATAGGAAGAATACCTAAGTCCGCCAAAGTGTATATCGCGTGTTCAAATACCACCAAAGGTAAAGCCGTTACCGAGGTGTGTAAGGTAGGGTGCATTGCGTGCGGAAAGTGCGAAAGAGGGTGTCCCGAAGGCGCGATAAAGCTTTCCAACAACCTTGCTTCAATTGATTACGATAAATGTATCGGCTGTATGAAATGCGCCGCGGAGTGCCCGCGAAAATGTATACTTCCGATAGGCGAAGGGGTTGCGTTATTAGATAGAATTCTTGCGGACAAAAAGAAACAGTAATATCTAAGAGAGAATTATATCCCAAAATCTAAATTATATTTCCCGAATAAGAAAATACAAATGAATAAGAATTTGATTGAAAAAGTCGTAACCCAAAACCTAAACTGTAACGTGGAAAACGTTAAGTTTATAAGCGAGGGTTCTTATGGGCGAGCGTATAAAGTAAATATTGACATTAAACCGTACGTGGTGGTCGTAAAAGCATACAAAGTAAAGGATATGCACCGACAAGAAGCGTTACAATTAAATGTTTTGTCGGAAAATACGACGGCTAAAATCCCTAAAGTATACTTCACAGCGGACGGAACGAGGGATATTCCTTTCGACTGCTTGTGTATGGAATATCTCGAAGGTAAAAACGCTTTAACTGATTTTTGCCTGCTTTTTAAATCTAAAAAAAGCAAAAAACGCTTTGCCGAGGCTGTCGTTAAAGCCATGTTAGAATTGCATAGTTGTACGAACCCAAAATTCGGAAGTATAGATAATCCGAAGTTTTCTAACTGGCTTGATTATTACAGACCATTTGCTCAGGATATTTTTTTCACCGCAAAGAGGATGTACGAAGAAAAGAGATTACCAAAATCCATTTATAAAACAATGCAGAGGGCGTGGGAACTGTTCGACGAAATTTTTTGCGAGGAAGTCAAAACGCCTTCTTTGATACATGGCGACTTAAATGTAATGAATATTATGGTAAAAAGACCGTTTGATTTCGTGGGAATAATCGATCCGCTGAACGCAATGTTTGCCGATAGAGAATATGACCTTTTTCAACTTACTAATATGACGGGAAACTGCTTTTATCTGTACGCGACTTACAAAGAAAAGTATAAAGTCAGCAAAAATTGCGATATTAAATGCGCTTTTTACGCCCTGTGGAATGAGATATATTGTTTTATCAAAACAGGACATTATTTCAAAATAATAATGTCCCCGATAGTCAGGCGTATGAAAATGCAGCTTAAACTTTTTAATCAATAAAATCATACAAGATTAGATGTGAAGATAATAACAATTTCGTATTATAAAATGCGATGACGCTATAAATTTCAATTTATATGTAACTTTTAGTTTAAGAGCGCATAACAAAAAAACCGCCGCATTGTTATGCGACGGCTTTTTTATTGATAGTGTTAAATTACACGCCTTGAGCAATCATCGCTTCTGCGACCTTAAGGAAGCCTGCGATATTGGCGCCCGCAACGTAGTCGGTGGGCTTAGAATACTTTGCCGCCGCGTCGGACGCTTTATCGAATATGCCTTTCATAATGCCCTTAAGTTTTGCGTCGACCTCGTCGAACGTCCAAGCAAGGCGCTGCGAGTTTTGGCTCATTTCGAGTGCGGAAACCGCTACGCCGCCGGCGTTTGCCGCCTTTGCGGGCATAAACAGGACGCCCGCTTTTTGGAGTGCGTTAATCGCAGCGGTGGTGGAGGGCATGTTAGCGCCTTCGCCGACCGCCAAAACCTTGTTCTTAATAAGAAGCTTGGCGTCGGTTTCGTCAAGTTCGTTTTGAGTGGCGCAGGGGAGAGCGACGTCGCACTTAACCTGCCAAACCTTTCCGCTGTCGTGATACTCGGCGCTCTTTACTTTGTCGGCGTATTCTTTTATTCTGCCTCGTTTGACTTCTTTAATGTCTTGAACGACTTCGAGGTTAATGCCGTTAGGGTCGTAAATCCAGCCGTTGGAGTCGGACATGGTGACAACCTTTGCGCCGAGCGCCGCCGCTTTTTGCGCCGCGTAAATAGCGACGTTGCCCGAGCCGGAGATTGCGACGGTTTTGCCTTTAACGGATTTTCCCGCCGCTTCGAGCATGTTTTCCACTATGTAAACAAGCCCGTAGCCGGTCGCCTCGGTGCGGGCGAGCGATCCGCCGTATGTAAGACCTTTGCCGGTAAGAACGCCCTCGTACACGTTTTTAAGCCGTTTATACTGACCGTAAAGGAAGCCTATTTCTCTGCCGCCCACGCCGATATCGCCTGCGGGTACGTCGGTATCCGCGCCGATATGGCGGGCGAGCTCGGTCATAAAGCTCTGGCAAAACGCACGGATTTCGTTATCGCTCTTGCCCTTGGGATCGAAGTCGGAGCCGCCTTTGCCGCCGCCGATGGGAAGACCTGTGAGCGAGTTTTTGAAAATCTGCTCGAAGCCGAGGAATTTTATTATGGAAAGATTGACGGAGGGGTGGAGTCTAAGTCCGCCCTTGTACGGTCCGATAGCGTTGTTAAACTGGATGCGAAAGCCGCGGTTAACGCGAAAAACGCCTTTGTCGTCCACCCACGGAACGCGGAAAATAATCTGACGGTCAGGCTCTGTAATGCGCTCTAAAATTGCGTTGTTCTTGTACTTGGCGTCGCTCTCTACGACGGGCTTAATCGTCGTAAGAACCTCGTCGACAGCCTGTAAAAATTCGGGCTGATCTCCGTTGCGTGCGACAACGGTCGCTTTTACTTCATCAATGTATGACATATTTTATCCCTCCTTTAATGATTTAATTTTACAACTTAAATCCGCGTCATGTCAAATAAATAACAACGGTGCTTATAATTTTTTGCACGCTTGTTCTATACTGCGGTAACACTGAATACATTAGTGTAACCGAAATGGCGTATACGACCGATAAAACCGACAAGACAAGTCGAAAATCGGGTTATTTTGCGCTTTTTCGCAGTATACATTCTGTTAGTATGGGAGAGACCACGATGAAATTTCTGGTTATTAAGCGTTCGAGTATTATTTTGGGCGTGCTTGCGGCAGTTGTTATAGCGCTTTCCGCTACGGGTATTTACTACACGGGAGCGGCGGCGATATACAACAACGTAAGTCCCCGAAAAGTGCCTATCTATTCGGTTGAGACCGACGAAAAGGCAGTGGCTCTTACTTTTGACGCGGCTTGGGGCGCCGATAAAACGCTCGGCATTCTCGAAACGCTCGAGGAAAAGGACGCTTGCGCCACCTTTTTCGTCGTCAGCTTTTGGGCGAACAAGTACCAAAGCGAGCTTAAAACGCTCGCCGCGTCCGACAGGATAGAGATAGGCACGCACTCGGCTACTCATCCCTACATGTCCAAGCTGACAAAGGACAAAATCGCGCTCGAGCTGTCCACGTCCAAGGAGCTTATAGAGAGCATTTCGGGGCGTAAGGTAGAGCTTTTCCGTCCGCCGTACGGCGACTATTCCGATTCGGTCATCGATACAGCGAAGGAGAAGGGGCTGTATACGATTCAATGGGACGTCGATTCGCTTGATTGGAAGGATTTATCTAAAGAACAAATTACGTCCAGAATAGTGAATAACGCCAAAAACGGCAGCATAATTCTTATGCACAACGACGGAAAAAACACGCTTGCGGCGCTTCCCGCCGTAATTGACGGACTTCGCGCCAAGGGCTTTACCTTCAAAACGGTGGGCGAGCTCATTTATAAAGATAATTACACTGTCGATCATACAGGCAGACAAATAAGGAGTACGACATGAAAAACGAAGCCAAATCGACCAACTCGGTGTTCCTTCAGGGCACGGTAGGCTCCCCTGTGGAATACTCGCACGATCTTTACGGCGAAAGGTTTTATGAGTTCTTTCTCAACGTGCCGCGGCTTTCCGAACACCTCGATATTATTCCGATAACCGCCGCCGAGCAGCTTGTGGAAGGGCTTAGCGAGGGTATGACGGTAGCCGTCGTCGGGCAGTTTAGGAGCTTTAACCGACCGGACGGGGAGAGGTCGCGCCTTATACTGTCCGTATTCGCGCGCGAGATAACCTCGCCGTACGAGGATATAAATCCCAACGTTGCGGAGCTTATAGGATATATATGCAAGCCGCCCGTATACAGGACGACGCCGTTTAACCGCGAGATATGCGACGTGCTCCTTGCCGTCAACCGCGCATACAGCAAGTCCGATTACATACCGTGTATCGCTTGGGGCAAAAACGCTCGGCTTATAAAAACCGCGCCCGTAGGGCAAAAGCTGGAGGTTTCGGGCAGGATTCAGTCGCGCCAGTACACGAAAAAACAAGAGGACGGGTCCGCCGAGGTGCGTACCGCATACGAGTTTTCGATAGGTACCGCCGAATTTTTGAAAAAGGAAACTGAAGTCGCCTCAACGTCCGATGCGGAAGATGACGAACTGTAACAAAAAAAGCGGTGCCGTATCTGCACCGCTTTTTAATGCTTTAAATTATATTTATTCCTCGTAGTCTTCGGAAACGGTGTTGATAAGCCGTTTCTTTTTTTGGTGCATGACGCGCGCGATTATTACGATTATGAGAATAACGGTTATAACCGTAACGAGAATCGCAATCAGCAGAACGATATTAACACCGTCGTAGTCGATATGCTCGGTGCGAATATAGCAGGTAAGCGAGCCGTTAAGCTCGGAACTGTAAAACTTGATTTTTGTGTATTCCGCTGACGAATCGAATGCGCCGAGTACCTCTACTCGAGTGCCTGCGGGCAGGGCGTCAATTTCCTCCCACAGAACGATTTTTCCGTCGTCGTCAAGCCTGTAAACGGACGCGGAGCTTACTCCGCCGTATTCTGTTACTGTCGCGTTGTAAGCGGGGTGAATGGCGGTCGGCTCGTAACCCGAAAGACTTACGTTGTTGGCAAGCACAAAGCCCTCTATATTATCGCCGTCGCCGAGCGCTATCCTATACCACTTGTTGCCGTAATCGTCGGTGTAGCCCGCTACAAACGCCTTAAGCTTTAAGCTGTCGCCTTTTTTGGGAATATAGCCTACAACCTCAATGCGCGGAGAGTTGGGGCTCGGCCACCTGTATATGGGCGTTGCGTCGTTATAAACCGATGCGTCGACGGAGGGCGGCTCGCTGTATAAAAGCGGCTCGCTTAGCGCGTCCTTGTAAACGTACACGCGGATAAGCCTTCCCGTCGCAACGTCGTCGGTAAGCACCATTAAATATTCTTTTGGCGTGTTAAGCTGGTCGACGGGAACGATTACTCTTCTGCCTTTTTTAAGGGTGTAATCGGAAGCCATATCGACGGGCTTGTTAAAAGCGGGCGTGTCGTCTAAAACGGTGCGAATTATGCGGTTAACGTCGTCGATAGGGTTGGGAGTAGTGTCCGCTTCGGGCTTCTCGCCGGGCGGCTCATACTTTTCGTCGATAAGCTTTAGGTCTATCGCGGGTCCGTCTACAACGAAGGCGCGGTGTTTAAGCGTGTCGAGTATGATTGCATTGACAAAGATTTCGACGCCGTCGCTTGCTTCGGTGCGAATGAACTCGTTTTTGACCGTGTTTAACGCGATTTGACCTGCCGAAAGGGTGTACGGCTTACCGCCGACGGTAAAGGTGTATGCCTTTTGTGCGCCCGTCGCGCCGTCTATACGGGTAAGTCCCGCGCCCGTGAGCGCGTAGACGTTGTTTTCGATATCCACGGCGAATGAGAAGGTCCCGCTCGGTACGGAAACAGAGCTTTTAACATCGGCCGAAAGCGTTCCGTCGGTATCGGATATTTCGAGCTTGTCGACGGTATGCGCGGATGACAACACGTACACATTTTCCGTGCCGGAGGAGAGTGTAAACGAGGTAATTCCGTTTGTGTTTTCTATTTTGCGGGGGGCGGGGATGGACGAATAGTCGACACAGCTTTCCACAAAGTACATTCCGCGAGCGGAAAGGATATAAAGCGCCTTGTCGGCGTCTACCGCAATTTGTTTTATTGCGCCCGCCTCGACGGGAAGCTTAACGTCAACCTGCGTGCCGTCGATGTAACTGAGCGAAACCGTGTTGCGGTTGTGCGCAACGTACAGCGTGTTTTTGCTGTCGTTTGCGACCGATACGGGGTTTACGTACTCGCGCGGCGCGTAGGTCAGCTCGTTTCCGTATTGGGCGATTCTTCCGTTTACGGTGTCCGCAACGTACAGGGTGGAGTGCTTTACCGCAATGCCGCTCGGCGTATTGAGAAAGCCTTCCATATCGCTTGCGGAGGCGATTACAGTCTTAAATTGGCTCAAGTCGCTCGAAATCTTGATTATGCCCGAGAGCGAATCGAGCGCGTAAACGCTTTTTTCGCTGCCGTTATACGCCGATAAATTAACCAGTCTGTGTTTGGAGTTGTCCGCTGTAAAGCTGTCCTCTACGACTATTCCGCCGCCGACAGACATCTTGTAAACGGAGATATCGAAGGCGGTAAGTACGTACAACAAGGGCGCTTCGTCGTTAATTGCGGCAAGCGATACAACCGCGTCGGTCTGCGCCAACACGGGATCGAGCTCGACGGAAAGAAGTTCGTCCTCGGTAAAAGTGAACGAGCCCACGGCGTTTTGATATCTGGGTAGGGCGGAGGACGAGTAAGCGACAAAAACGGTTTCGCCCGCTACGGCAAGCGCGGTTGCGCTAAAGCCGTAAACGCCGTCTACGAGATAAGTCTTGATATTTTCAAACCCGTCGCCCGTGACAGACGCTTTAATAACCGCGTCCTTTGTTACGGCGTAAAGTGTGGAGCCGAGCTCGTCGGTATTTACGTCGAAATCTATTATTTCGCTTTCCGCGTCGAGCTTTGTTTCGCCGTTATATAAAATCTCGCCGTTATAAAGAATTATATCTTTCCCCGCGACGTTGTAAAGCTTGTCCGAGGGTTGTTTTTCGGACGTTATAAACGTTTCGGCGGCGAATTTAACTGACCCGACTTCGCCCGAAACGGTGATTCCGGAGGCGTCAGCATATACCGAGTTCGCGCCCGATATGTATGCGTATTTTGTATCGGGTAACTTGGTATCCGCGTACTCTCCGATAGGCGTCAGCGATACCGTGCCGTCCTCCTCGGCGTATACCGCGGCAGGGGAAAATACGACCGCGCACGCGATAGCGCACAGCAGCGCCGCAATAAAGATATAAACAGCCGAATACCTTTTACTCATACGTTTTTCAGTTTATCACAAGCCTCGTAAAAAGTAAAGGATTTTGACGAATTTTGTTGCCTATATAAAGAAAAGGGGAATGATTTCTGTTCGGTTCTGATTTTTTATACAAATGTTACAAAAAATTTTTTAGTTTTTATTTAAATTCCCTATTTACAAGAGCGAACTATTATGATATAATCATACTGAATAACAATGGGGTTATCTTGTTGATTGACCCGAGAGGTGACGTTTGAATAATATTGCTATAATAGATCTCGGATCGAATTCTGCTCGTCTGGTGCTTGCACACGTAATTAACGACAGTTATTTCGTAGTGTACGACGAGCTGAAGGAAAGCGTCTGGCTGGCGCAGGATATGGAACGCGAGGGATATCTTAAGCAGGCGAGGATTGCTCAAGCCGTTAAAACGCTTAAGATGTTCCGCAAACTCTGCGACGCAAACAACGTCGACAAGGTATATGCATTTGCTACTAACGCAGTTCGTAAAGCAAAAAATCAACGTAGCTTTTTGGAAGAGATTAACACGGTCTGCGGATTTAAGTTTACCGTTCTTTCCGAGGAACAGGAAGCAATGCAGATTTACTACGGCGTTATTAATTCCCTGGAGATTCCCAAGGGCGTTATTTTGGATATTTCCGGCTCGTCAATGCAGCTTATTCAGTACAACCGCCGAGTAATTCTCAATCAAACGTGTCTGCCCATAGGCACGATGAATTTGTCTACGCTTTTTAACGAGGACTACGCACCTCTTCAGCAGTCGCAAAAGATAGAAACGTACATGCGCGACCAGTTCGACCAAATCCCTTGGCTTAAAGAGCTCGAGCCCGATTATAAGTTTATAGGCGTGGGCGCTTCGTTCAGAAACCTGAGCAGTATAGTAAGACGGCTTAACAAGTACCCGCTCGAGATGGTACATAACTTCCACTTGAGCATCGATTCGTTTAATAAAGTGTACGACACGATAAAGGTGCTCGACGCGGAAAAGCGTTCCAAAATTAAGGGATTGTCCACGCAACGCGCCGATATTTTCTGCGCGGCGCTTGCAAGCATAAAAGGCTTTGTAGACTGCACCGATTTCGACGAGATAACAATATCGGGCGCGGGCATCAGGGAAGGATTTATGTTTAACCATGCCGTACCCACCACGCTCGAAAAGCCGATATCGGACATTCTCGGCCATTCCATTTACACTCGGCTTTACTACTACGACCTTAACGTGACTCATGCGGAACACGTTTGCAATCTTGCGATACAGCTTTACAAGCAGCTACGCGTGCTCCATAAACTGCCTCGTCAGTACGTGCGCGTGCTTCGCGTTGCGGCGCTACTGCACGAGGCGGGAATGCGTACCAATTTTTACAACAGGTACAAGCATTCGGCACAGCTTATACTAAACTCCAATCTGTACGGAATATCTCACCGCGATCTTGTGCTTGCCTCCTTTGTGGTGCGCGGTCACAACCTCGACGATATAACTCTTGCCGATTGGAATAAGTACGCGGGAATTGTGCAGGAGGAGGATCTTGTCGCTGTTATGCGGCTTGCGGTTATACTGCGCATTGCCGAATCGCTCGACCGCTCCATGTCGGGATCTGTCAAAACCATTAACTGCGACGTGCTCGGCGACTCCGTAATTATGAAGACTGAGGTTGACGGCGATTGCTCGCTCGAAATAAAAGACGCGCTTCGCGCAGGCGCCGACTTCGCGCGGGCGTATAAAAAGAATCTTGAAATACTCTGAGCTACAACTTGTTTTTGCAACCGCGTCGCCACGCCGTCGCGCGCTTGCGGAAAAAATAAAATATATAACAGCGGGTCCCCGAGAGGAGACCCTTTTGTTAAGCCGCGGAATACAAAAAATAGTGCCCGTGTTTATGCCTGTAGACGTCGACGAGGTCACGCTATCCTCGGCGGAGGAAACGGCGGTTGCAAACGCAAGGCTGAAAGGTGAGAAGGCGGCTACTCTAACGGCTTCGCCACTCCTTGCCTTTGACACCGTGGTCGGTACGGACTCGTCCGTTTTCGGCAAGCCGGCGACGCGGGAGCAGGCGATTGCCATGCTTAAGGAGCTGTGCGGCAGAACGCACGTTGTGGTTACGTCGGTATATTTTCGAGTCGGAAAGAAAATAATCGAAAAATCGGAAAAAACTTACGTCACTTTTGGTGCATTTGACAAAGATTTGGTGTATAATTACGTTGACAGCGGCGCACCGTACGACAAAGCTGGCGGATACAATATAGACGATCCCGAGGTGCGTTCGCTCGTCACGAAAATCGACGGCGATTACGACAGCGTCGTCGGGCTTCCCGTTTTGCTTACCGAAAAACTTATCGAGGAGAATTTGATTTATGGCGAAAATGGACATTGCTATTGATCTCGGAACGGCATATACATCCATATTCGTGTCCGGCTACGGCATTGTTTTGCACGAGCCGTCCGTTATTGCGTTTTTCGATAACGGCGGTAAACGCGTTATGCGCGCAGTCGGCGACGACGCGTACCGAATGATAGGCAAGGCGCCGGACAAAACGAAAATAGTTTATCCGATTTCGGACGGTATAATTAAAGATTCCGAAGCATGCTCCGCAATGCTTACCGAGTTTGTTAAGCGTATCCTTCCCGAGTCGTATATCATTAAGCCCAAGGTCAACGCGGTTGTCGGCGTGCCCACCGGAATAACCGTAGACGAGCGCAAGATGTACGAAGAGGTGTTAATGGCGGCGGGAGTGGACTACGTTACCATGGCCAACTCGATTATGCTTGCCGCAATCGGCGTGGAACTGCCAGTCGAATCCAACTACGGCGGGTTTATAGTTTCTATCGGCGCGGGCGTAACCGAACTCGGCGTTATGTCTTTTTGCGGAATAGTAAACGGCTGCTCGATTAATATCGGCGGAGATATGATAGACCGTACGCTTGTCGACAGCATACGCGGGCTTTACAATATAAAAACCGATCGCAAAACCGCAAAAAAGGTTAAAGAGAGTATATCCTCCCTTATCCGCAACGACAGAGCTTCGATGCCTGTTGCCGGTCTCGACGCCGAAACAAAAAATATCGTCACCAAAACGGTAAGCGCCGACGCGCTCTATGACGCCGTTGCCGTTTATTATTACAGCATTATCGACGCGATTGAAAACTTTATCAATTCTTGCTCTCCCACGGTAGCCGCCGAAATTCAGAAAAACGGCGTGACGCTCGTCGGCGGAGGTGCGAATATTCCCGGGCTGAAAGAGCTTATGGAGGATAGGCTGGAGATACCCGTAAAAATTCCGCACGGCGCGCACTACGCAACGATAACGGGCGGCGGAATGCTTCTTAACGACCCGTATTTCCTCGACGATATACTTCACCATTCGTAAAGCGTATTCGGTCATTTATATGTATTTTTTCATTCGACAAAAGCGTGCATAAATCCCCTTGCACGCTTTTTTTGTGTGGGATATAATGGTTGTACATGAAAAGCATTGTCATCACCTCGGGTAAGGGCGGCGTGGGCAAAACGACGGTAACCGCCTGCCTCGGAATAGCGCTGTCCGCACTTGGTTTCCGAGTAGTTCTTATCGACGCCGATTTCGGGCTTAATAACCTCGACGTTCTGTTAAACATGGAGAATCGGGTCGTGTACGACGTAAAGGACGTAATTGACAATAGATGCAGGGTGCGCCAGGCGCTTGTGGAGTGTACGCACAACCTGTTTCTTTTGCCGTCCGCGCACGGTTACCTCGGCGAGAACGTGACGGCGCAAAACATAAAGCTTATATTAAAGAGCTTATCGGTAACCTTCGACTACGTTCTAGTCGATTGTCCCGCGGGGATAGAAGCGGGGTTTAAGCGCGCGGTTATGCCGTGCGACAAGGCGCTGGTTGTAACAACGCCGCACTTAAGCGCACTGCGCGACGCAAGCAAGGTGATTAATCTTCTCGCTTCGTACAGGTTTACGCCCACGCTTGTCGTAAACAGAGTGCGCGGAGATTTGCTCGCCGTTGGAAAAATCCCGAGCGCCGACGAGATATCCGCAATACTCGGCGCCGAAGTGGACGGAGTAATTCCCGAAAGCGACCGAGCCGTAGACCCTGTGGAAATGTCGGACAAGCCGTTTGAGCTTTTGGCGCGTCGAATAGCGTTCGGTACGGGGGAGACGATCGACCCTGCGCAAAAGTACCGCGGAATATTGGGCGCAATCAGGCGGAGAATGAGGCGCGATTAGTTTTAACACGGAGGCTTTATATCTGTATGAAAAACGATGTTTCGGATAGGCTTAAACGAATGGTGGAGCTTGATACAAACGGAGAGATTAAAAATACGCTCACCGTTGTTCGCGCGGATTTATTGGCGCTTCTTTCCGAGTTTATGAACGTAAAAAGTTTGCAGCTTCGTTTAGACGGCGATGAAGGGGCGTACATACTTACCGCGGAAGCGGAAGTATCGAGCGTTTATTCCGTCGGGATAATCGGGACGGAGGTATAGGGCATTAAAGGCGCCGCGGCTTCATATACATATGGTATGGACAAGTACGACGGTTGCAATAAAGTTGAATCTGTGGTTACCGTAGCCCGAAAAACGAGCGTAAAAAAGGGCGGGAAAGGCTATTTCCTTATAAAAACGGCAATTTGCCTGGGTTTAATCGGGTTGATTTGTCTTTTTTCATTTGCACCCGTACCTGCGTTTGCCGCCGTTAAGGACGTTTTGCGCTCGGTGTTCTGCTACGATTTTTTCGGCAGGACCGATTTCGGGAGCATGCCTATAATAAGCAGGCTCGGCGGATAATATCGTGAAAGGGAAGCGCGTTCGCAAAAAGTCGGGTGTAAAAGCTCTCCTTGACTCGGTAAAAAAAGCCAATGCCGCGCCGCCTGACGGCGTAAGCGTTTCGATATCGCCGATTACGTTTGTAATGGCGGTTTTTTTCGTCGCTTTCGGTATGGCGTACGAGTTTGTTTGTTCTTTGACCGCGGTAATTCTCCACGAGTTTGCACACGCAAGGGTCGCTAAAAAACTCGGTTATGCGCTTAATAATATAAAAATCATGCCGTACGGCGCGGCACTTAACGGAAGCGCGGAGCTTACCCCCAAGCATGAAATACTTATAGCTATGGCGGGTCCGGCCGTAAACTGCATTTTCGGTTTGATTTTTGCGGCGATGTGGTGGCTGATTCCGGTAAGCTACGCCTTTACGCACGTATTTTGCCTGTGTAATATCTATATAGGCGTGTTCAATCTTATTCCCGTATATCCCCTCGACGGGGGGAGAATACTTCTCGCTCTTTTGTCAATGAGGGTAAAACGAAAAAAAGCATACACCGCAATGCGCGTGGTGTCTGTTGTTTTCGGCGCTGTAATGATTGCGCTTTTTATTCTGTCCGCCGTGTACGCGCTTAATCCTTGCTTTCTCGCGGTCGGACTGTTTATGGTGTGCTCCGCGCTAATCCCGGACAGGCGGTCGCAGTACTATGCGCTGTTTGCGCTTAACGGGAGGAAAAAGCGAATGAGTAAGCCTTTGGAAACAAAGATTTTTGCGGTGTCCGACAGGGCGACGGTCACCGAGCTTATTCGGTCGCTCGATCCCGACAAATATTGTTCGTTTGATATTTACGACGAGGATTTGGCGTTTGTTACAAGGATAAACGAGGGAGAGCTTACCGAAATCGCGGGTTCGTACGGCTACGGTTGTCCGATTGGCGAAGCAATCGCTCAAAAAAAACAAAAGTATTGATTTATTCTTCACATTGTGCTAAAATGTAGCTATGGAAGAAATCGACGGAATCATAAAGCTGCGTGGCGCCGAGCTCGAAGCGTATTCGAGATCGCTTTTCGACGACCGCCGCGCGTTTAACGAGGTTATTGTTTCGCTCGCTCGAACGGGCGATGTATTATGCTACGAGAAAATAGCCGAAATTTTGTCGTTTGCGCCTATCGAGACGGGCGAAGGCGGATCCTTCCGTTCGGCTGATAAGCGCGAGCCCAAAGGAAAAAGATTTATCGACTTGTTTATTTCGTGCTGCGGTGCGGAGCTTTATCCCGAAAGCGAGTACATTGCCGTCATCCTCGGCGTGAGATATGCCAAAGCGGGAAGTGAGCTAAGCTTTTGGCGCGAGGGTGCGGACGCGTACCTTACCGACAAGGCTAAATCCGACTTCGAGTTTGTCGCTTCCTGCGTGGACAGGTTCGACAAAAAGTTTGCGTCTTACGATATTCTTTTACGCGTGGATAGGGCGCGCGCTATTGACAGACTTACGGACAGGCTGTTAAACGAAAAATACTTCGATAAGGCGTCCGCACGCACCGCGCTTACAGGCTGTACCGAGCTTGTCGGAACTTTAATCGACTTGTTCGACGTTTCGAACGCGGCTACGCGCGTTAAAATCGCCAGAATCCTTTTGATTTTCAAAAACGACCATATCGCAGGCGAGTTTATCAAGGAAAAGCGGGAGACCGATCCGAGTAAAACGGTGCGTGCCGTACTTTCATGCGCTACAATTAGGGCAAGGGTAACCGACCCCGTAAAGTTTCTCGAAAGCCTTATGACGACGGGCGATGGTATTTCGTACGCCGAGTTTAAGGAGATAGAGCGCGGCGACCTCGGGGAATCGTTTTGCGCCGCCGCCGACAGATTGATTTTCGGTGGGGAGACGAACGGCGGGATAGTTACGCTTTTATACAGTGACGGAAGGTTTTACGACGCGAACGACAGACCCGTCAAATTAAGTGACGAAAGAATGATTTTCGTTCTTCATCCCATCGATATGGAGCGGCTTTGCCCCGAGCTGAGAAAGCTCGATATAGAACAGCCGTTTTTGCAAGTAAAGCGACCCGTGTTTTATCCGAGCGGGCAAAACGGCGGTGTCTCGTCGCGCATCGAAGGAACGATGATAACGCGCAAAAGCTTCGATATGAACTTAAAAAACAGTGGGTTTGCGTTCGCTGCGGACGGTGAGGAATCGGGTAAAACCGCGATTATTTCGATTGGGGATTACGCGCTTGCCATAGAGTGCGGAATGCCTTCCTCGTGCGATACGGTGGACGCGGGAAGCATAACGTTTTTCCGCTCGGGCGATCTTGTAAAAAACAACAGGTCGATTTTTATAGGTAGCGCGCACCCCGTTTACGCCACGGCTATTCCGCCCGTCGTTTACAGCGAGCTTATGTATGCGGCATATAAGCTGTTCGACTGCGTGTAGCTTTTGTTATTCTATAAAATTATATAAAACTATGGACAAATTCGATGTATTGTCGTATAATATATCTAATTTCGGAACGAAGGTTTGATTTTGAAAAGTAAGATCCTTGTAGATTATGAATCATATATGTGCAGTGTTGCGCTGATCGAGGACGGAGACCTTAAGGAGTTTTACGTCGAGGACCGCAACATGAATCGCATTACGGGCAATATTTATAAAGGAAAAGTCGTTAACGTGTTGCCGGGGCTTCAGTTTGCGTTTGTCGATATCGGACAAAAGCGCAACGGCTTCCTTGCCGCGGGCGATATGCTCGAGGACAGAACGGCGCTCGCTCACTCGGGTGCGGTTCCTACACGATTGGAGGTGACGGCGGGGGACTACGTGCTTGTTCAGGCGGTAAAGGAGCCGACCGAAACAAAGGGCCCGCGCCTTTCCGCAAACCTTTCCATTCCGGGCAGATATATTGTTTTTATGCCGACAATTAATTTTATCGGCGTGTCCAATAAGATAACCGACGAGACTTCGAGGGAAAGACTGTACGATATTCTCGAAAAAAACAGACCGAGCCCCACGTGCGGACTTATCGCGCGCACCGCCGCCCGCGACGCCAAAAAGAGCGACATTGTGGAAGAAATAAAATATTTTTCGCACATGTACTCACAGCTTCTCGACAAGTATTCCACCGCGCACGGCGTAACGCTTCTCTCGTCGGACGGAAACCTTATTTTCAGAACGGTCAGGGATATACTTAACTCGGCGGTCGACGAGATAGTCTGCAACAGTGCCGAGATAGGAAGCCTGCTTACCAAGTATCTGCACGAAAATCTCGCTCAGCCCGTCCGCGTTTCCGTAATGGAGGATACCGATATACTAAAGCGCTTCGGCGTCCTCGACGAGGTGGAAAAGCTGTTAAGACACAAGGTCGAGCTTAAGTGCGGCGGAACTATCGTAATCGATTATACCGAGGCGCTTACCGTTATCGACGTCAACTCCGCAAGATATTTGGGCGAAGGAGACAGGGAGAGGACCGTTTTCGAGATTAACTGCGACGCGGCGCGCGAGATTGCGCGTCAGCTCCGTCTCCGCAATATCGGCGGTCTAATCGTTATAGATTTTATCGATATGCAGGACCCGCTGCATATCGACGAGATTGTTCGCATTCTTAACAGCGAGGCGGCAAAGGACAGGACGCGCACACGGATACTGCCAATGACCGAGCTCGGACTTGTGCAAATGACGCGAAAAAAAATCGGGTCGGAGATTCAGTCTATTCTTCTTCAGCCGTGCGAGCACTGTCACGGCACCGCGCACACGCTTTCGTCCAACTTTTTGGCGCGTAAAATTAAGGTTGAGCTTACCGAAATATTTGCGGATCCCTTGAACACGGCGGCAATCGTGACCGTAAATCCGGAGGTGTTTACGCGCTTTGTTCAAGGAAATTGGTTTAAGTCGTTCACGACGGGCAAGTACGCGGGCAAGCTTGTTTACATTCTGTCGTCGCCGGAAATAGGGCATAATACATTTAGGATAAGCGCACAGCGAGGTACAATCCATTCCGTTCCGGACAGCGCGTATCTGGTAACATAAGGGCGAAACCATGAAGTATATTAATAAGGAATACGGATTTGCATTCCGCCCGCCGTTTTTCGATAAGTTTTTCGAACAAACCGATAACGGCCCGGAAATAAGCGATGAAAACTACCCGCAAAAATACATTGTGGGCGCAGGTTACGATTACGGCGCGCCTAACGGCGTAATGCTCGTAGGCAAGCACGGCTCTATGTGGGGTGTGCGCGTGCTTTATTATGCCGGAAACAGATGGGTAGACAGCGCCGACCTTATGGGAAAAATGGACTCCTCAAGCGCGAATACCGCGGACGGGAGCTACGCGCATTTTTCTTCCGGACCGCTTAGTATCCGTTTTGTCAAGCTGAACGAGAGCTCTATGCTCATAAAAGTATCGACGCGCAAAAAGATGCGCGTTAGAATTATGTTTTATCCGTGCTACGACTGTCCGGGTGAATTGTCTATCGAGGGCGCGGAGGTAAGTGGCAGGAGTCCGTATATAGCAATAGTGCCGGGCACGCTCGAGCTTACCGACAATAACGCCGTATACCGCGGCAGGTATCTCGTAATCGACGAAGCTAACAGGGAGTATTTTCGCGCAGTCTCGTACAGTCCGCCGTCCAATTCGGCTAACGGCGCGAATAACGAAGCGTTTATGGATTTTGTAATAAACCGTCGTCAGCCGAGCGTGTATTTTTACGCTACGGTAGGCGGGTCCTATATTTTTAACAGTGAGCTTCCGCATATCGAAACCGTCGAAGGATTAATAGACGCAAACGAGTTTTCGTACGCAAAGAATAAGACGACCGGGTCGGGCGAGCTCGGCGGACCGGTAGAGCGCATGATAAACGCCATGCTTTGGTCGCGCGTGTACTATCCGTATTTTATGACCGATATGTATTCGCCTAAGCGTTCCGCGCTCGACAACAATTTCGACATTGACGGCACGGAGGAAAACTGCTCGGCAATTCTCGGCTGCTATGCAGGTGTGGAAAAGGCGGTAAAGCAGCTTAATTACACTCTCGAGGACAAGATTTTGTCCGTGTTTGCGGTATGGCATAACTTTTTGCACATGACCGACCGCAGCGAGATGCTTCTGTATTATAAAAAGCTCAGCGCATTGTATCCGCCGATTGCCGTGCCCGTGATTGCGGAAAAGAACAAGCTTGAAATCGCATACAAATGGAGCGATTCGCCGTTAAAGGAAAAGCACAACCCCGCGTCGATGTACAGCCTCGACCTTTCGTCGCTCAAGCTTTTGGCTTTCGATATTTTGGAGCGTATCGCTTCGCTGTTCGGACTTGCCGAGCGCAAAAAGTATGCTAAGGCTAAGGTCGAAATGATAAGGGCGATAAATACAACCTTCTGGAACGAGGAAGAGGGTATTTATATGAACCGCTATACAATGGGGCAGTGGGCAACCTCGGTAGGCGCGACATCGTTCTATCCGCTTATTGCCGGCGCCGTCGACTCCAGAGAGAGACTGTCACTTATTGTAAACAAGCTGACTGACCCTAAATATTTTTGGGGCGACTGCGTAATACCCACAATCAGTATGGACAACAAGGAATTCGGCAAGCGCTCGAAACCGGACAATAACGGGAAGCGCACGCCGCCGTACCTTGAATACCGCGGAAGCATCGTGCCTTACGTCAATTTTATCGTCTATCATGGACTGAAAAGGTACGGGCTCGACGAGCTCGCCGCCGTAGTCGCGCAAAAATCGGCGTCTTTATGGGCGGCAAACGAATCGGATAACTTTGAAAGCTACTCCATGTACCTGCCTAAGCTTCGCCGCGCACACAACGAAAAATACCTTTCCGCCAACGGGAATATGCTTGCGCTTATCGGATTGCAGGATCTGATTGACATTGAGTATTTCCGTCCCGACCTTAAAAGCGCAATCACGTTCGGTACCTTTGCGAGCGGAAACAACACCCTTACAAATTACAGACTGCTCGACCACACTTACAGTATCGAGGTGAACGACGACGGTACCGCCCTCGATATGGACGACAAAAACATATTTATAGGCGACGGCGGAAAGTTTGTTGTGCGTAATTTTATACTCGACAACAAGGGCGGCGGGGAATTTATGATAGACGCCAAAGCGAACATCACAATAAATATGGCTCTGCCGAGCGCCGACCGCACGACAATCAATTACTTCTTTATAGCGCCCGCCGGAAAATCGATAGTCAAGGCCGCGGACGGTATGGTTAACATTAAAAAAATCTGAATTTTAATTCTTTTTATTTTTCGGTGTATATTTTCGTTACGGCGTAACATAATAAAAGTACAAAGCAAATATAACGGTTTTCAGTTAATGCTTTGTAAAAAATAAAGCCTGTTCCTATGAACGGGCTTTTTTTATGCCAACGGTTTTTTCAAACAAAAATCAGCCGACCGAAATCGACTGATTTTTTGTTTTGATTTGTTATTTATTAATACATTCCGCCCATGTCGCCGCCTTGAGGCATAGCGGGTGCGGGAGGCTGAGGTATGTCAGCAACCGCCGATTCGGTGGTGAGGAGGGTGGAGGCGATGGACGCGGCGTTTTGGAGCGCAGAGCGCGTAACCTTGGTCGGGTCGATAATGCCCTTCTTTACGACGTCGCAGTACTCGTCCTTGCTTGCGTCGTAGCCGTAGTTCGCCTTTTTGGCGGTCTTTACGTTGTTTACGACAACCGCGCCGTCGACGCCAGCGTTTAACGCAATCTGCTTAAGCGGCTCTTCGAGCGCTTTCTTTACGATTTCGGCGCCCGTCTTTTCGTCGCCGGAAAGGGTGGAAACAAGCGTTTCAACCGCGGGAATAGCGGAGAGGAGAGCTACGCCGCCGCCGGGGACGATACCTTCCTCGACAGCCGCGCGGGTAGCGGCAAGCGCGTCCTCGATGCGGAGCTTTCTTTCCTTCATCTCGACCTCGGTCGCGGCGCCTACGTTGATAACCGCAACACCGCCGGCGAGCTTTGCAAGGCGCTCCTGGAGCTTTTCCTTGTCGTAGTCGGAGGTTGTCGTTTCGAGCTGTGCACGAATGGACTTAATGCGGTCGGCAAGCTCTTTGGGATCGCCTTTGCCCTCGACAATGGTTGTGTTTTCCTTGTCGACCTTGACGGTTTTCGCTCTGCCGAGCATGGAGAGGTCGGCGTCTTTAAGCTCGATACCCGTCTCGTTGCTGATGACGGTGCCGCCGGTGAGAGCGGCGATATCGCGAAGCATTTCTTTACGGCGGTCGCCGAAGCCGGGCGCCTTGACGGCTACGCAGTTAAACGTGCCGCGGAGTTTGTTTACAACAAGGGTAGCAAGCGGCTCGGACTCGATGTCGTCCGCAATAATAAGGAGCTTAAGTCCGCCCTGAACAATCTTTTCGAGAAGGGGAAGGACTTCCTGGATATTGCTTATCTTGTTATCGGTGATAAGTATTACGGGATTATCGAGGACAGCCTCCATTTTTTCGGTGTCCGTGCACATATAAGGGGAAGCGTAACCGCGGTCGAACTGCATGCCCTCGGTGAGGGTGAGGTTGGTGGTCATCGTCTTGGATTCCTCGACCGTGATGACGCCGTCCTTGCCGACCTTTTCCATAGCTTCGCCGATAAGCGCGCCTATCTTCTCGTCGGAAGCGGAAATTGCCGCAACCTGAGCGATAGCGGTGGTGTTGTCCACCTTTTTGCTTATCGATTTAAGATGCGCTACCGCGGCCTCTGTAGCTTTTTCGATACCTTTACGCACGACCATGGGGTTGGCGCCCGCAGTCACGTTGCGAAGTCCCTCGCGGATAATCGCTTGAGCGAGAAGGCAAGCGGTGGTCGTTCCGTCGCCCGCAACGTCGTTTGTCTTTGTCGAAACTTCTTTGACGATCTGTGCGCCCATATTCTCGAACGGGTCTTCGAGCTCGATTTCCTTTGCAATGGTAACACCGTCGTTGGTGATAAGGGGAGTGCCGTACTTTTTGTCGAGGACAACGTTACGTCCCTTGGGTCCGAGCGTAATTTTAACGGTGTCGGCAAGAGTGTTAACGCCTTTTTCGAGAGCCTTGCGAGCTTCGTCGCCCGTCTTAATCTGTTTAGCCATGACTGTTATTTACCTCCGAATCAGTCTTCTATAACGGCAAGCACGTCGCTTTGGCGCATTACCGTGTATGTTTTGTCGTCGAGCTTGTACTCGCTGCCCGCATACTTGGAGTAGAGCACTTTGTCTCCGACCTTAACTACCATTTTAACTTCCTTGCCGTCGACTATTCCGCCGGGACCGACTGCGACAACGCTCGCAATCTGCGGTTTTTCCTGATCTTTGGCAAGGAGAACGATTCCGCTTTTGGTTTTTTCTTCGGCGTCTAAAGGTTCAATGACAATTCTGTCGAATAAAGGTTTAATTTTCATATTTTTACCTCCGTTTTTATTGCTATCATATATAATAGTAACTTGTCCGTAAAAAGTCAAGTATTTTACAATCGAATTATTCCCTTTGTCGGCGAATGAAGTCGAACCGATTCGATAAACAAAAACAAGAAAAAGCATATAAACATTTATATAAATACGCTTAAAACTATTGACAAATTGTGAACAATATGTTAACATTTAAATGTATAACCATACAAATGTGAACAAATTGTGAACAA
>JAFLVE010000086.1 GCA_022511445.1 Clostridiales bacterium
GGTGCACGCCACGCTCGGCCTTGAGGTAGCCGTAGGCGTAGTCGCCGGAGACCTCGAAGCTCACCGACTTGATGCCCGCCTCGTCGCCGTCCAGCAGGTCGAGCTCGCGCACCGTAAAGCCCATGCGCTCGCAGAAGCGGGTGTACATGCGGTAGAGCATCTGCGTCCAATCCTGCGCCTCGGTGCCGCCCGCGCCCGCGTGCAGCGTGAGGATGCAGTTGCAGTCGTCGTAATCGCCGGTGAGCAGCGTCTGCAGGCGCAGGCTCTCCAGATCCTCCTTGAGCGACGCGAACGCCGCCTTGATGTCCTCGGCCATGGACTCGTCGTCCTCCTCGTTGGCCAGCTCCATCATGATCTCGATCTCATCGGCGCGCTCGATCAGACTCTCGTAGTGCTTGATGCGGTTCTCCGTGGAATTCGCCTTGGCGGAGACCTGCGTGGCGCGGTCGGTGTCGTCCCAGAAGCCCGCGGAGCCCATGTCCTCCTGATACTCCGTGAGCTGCTCGCGCAGGAGGTCGATCTTGAGCGAC
>JAFLVE010000087.1 GCA_022511445.1 Clostridiales bacterium
TCAGCTTACCGTCGCCGAGCTAAGGCAAATTTCCTTGCAGGGAAGCTACAAATCGGGCATAAACATTCCCGAGCTCGGCGTAACCGAGGTGTTTAACGAAGATTTGCCCACTTGCGTCTTGGTTCCGGGTGATGTTTCGCCTTTGCGGTTGCCGAACGATATTATTACGGCGGCGACTTGGAACGAGGAGCTCGCATACCGCCGCGGCAAGGCTTTGGCCGAATCATCCCTCTGGGGCGGCGGCAACGCGGCGGCGCGCGTGCCCGGCTGGTACGCTCCCGCGGTCAACATTCACCGCAGCCCCTTCGGCGGACGCGTGGGCGAGTACCTCTCCGAGGACGGCTTGCTTGCGGGCAGACAATCCGCTCAAATCGTAATCGGCGCGCAGGAAAAGGGAATGTTCTGCTACGTCAAGCACTTTGCAATTAACAGCCAAGAAACAAACCGCTGCGGACTTATGACTTGGGCGGACGAGCAGACCATGCGCGAGGTTTACTTCAAGCCGTTTGAAATCTGCGTAAAAGAGGG
>JAFLVE010000088.1:0-256 GCA_022511445.1 Clostridiales bacterium
ATGGTATCTCTAATGCGAATTAAGAATTAACAATGCGGAATGATGCCGCAAGAGGCATTAATGATGAGATTCTTCGCTTCGCTCAGAATGACAAACAAGCTGCACAATAGAAAATTTTTTGTCATTCTGAACAAGCGCGAAGCGCGCCGTGAAGAATCTCATCTGTAATGGCGGGCTTGCCCGCCCCTCATTCTTAATTCTGAATTCCTAATTCTTAATTCTCTAAGTGCGGCTTCGCCCTTTTTTGCCCTCATTT
>JAFLVE010000088.1:266-528 GCA_022511445.1 Clostridiales bacterium
AATAATTATCACAAACAAAAATGACAGGCTTTTTAGACCTGTCATTCTGCATTCTCTGACTATCTTATAAAATTGGTGAAAATTTTCTTTTCGGTTTTGGGCTTTTCTATGCCGGAAGCCTCGCCCGCCTTTATGCACTTGATCAGCCATGCCATGTTGTGTGCGAGGTTGCGCATGGTCTGAAGACCCTCGCCGTCCTGCTGTACTTGCTCGGGATTGCTGCCGTGGACCATGTTCCAGTATGTAGAGGAAACAACCGGCA
>JAFLVE010000089.1 GCA_022511445.1 Clostridiales bacterium
ACTTCTCGATGCCGCCCGCGGTGTAGGGGGCGTGATAGTAGACCTGCACGACGTCCTTGCCGGCCACGTCGCCGGTGTTGGTGACGGTCACGGTCACATTGATCTTGCCGTTCTCGGCCTTCACTTCCTTGATGCTCTGCTCAAAGGAGGTGTAGCTCAGGCCGTAGCCGAACGGATAGACGACATTGGCGTTGTACCAGTCCTCGCCGTCGGTGTAGCCGCGCGTCTCGTAGTAGCGGTAGCCGACGTAGATGCCCTCTTCGTAGTCCACGGAGTAGTACAGGCCGCCGTCGTACTTGTCGGTCAGCTCCGGCGTATTGCCCGTGCCGATGTTGGCGAACGTCGGGTTCTTGGTGAAGTCCGCCGCCCACGTGTCGGCCAGACGGCCGGAGGGGTTCACTTCGCCGCTGAGGATTTCGCCCAGCGCCATGATGCCGTTGCTGCCCGTGAAGCCGATCCACATCGCGGCGTCGATCTTGTCGGCGAACGCGGCGTAAGCGGAATCGGTCAGGAACGTCGCCTCGAAG
>JAFLVE010000090.1 GCA_022511445.1 Clostridiales bacterium
CCCGAAAGTCAGACGGTTGAAAGGGGCGGCACTGCCGTTCAGCCCACCGTTGACGCATGGGAAGGACACACTCTTTCAGGCTGGTATAACGGCACGAATAAGTGGAATTTCAGCACCAAGATATATTCCAATATCACCTTAAAGGCGGACTGGACGATAGACGTAGACCAGGAGGAGGCGCAAAAATACGAGCAGGAGCTCACATGGGGCGTAAAGGACCACTTATACATCCATTACCTGCGCGGAGCACATCTGGCTGCGGAGCAGGGCAAGGTAAATCCCTCTTCCGGACCCGAGTATTCTATGCAGATTGACTCCGATGTGTACGGCGACTGGGGACTTTGGGTATGGAGATTCTCCCCAGAACCCGGCGAGGGCAGAGCGTTCTATCCCATGAAGATAGACGAGTCGGGCGCGGTCTACGACATAGACCTCACGGCGACCTACCATGACGCCGGCTGGAATGCGGAAACCCGCACAAATAAGGGACTTGAAACAAACTATAAGGGGCTGGTTCAAATCGG
>JAFLVE010000091.1 GCA_022511445.1 Clostridiales bacterium
GCAGGATAAAATCGAATTTTTCCGCAATACCATGAAGGCGTGCCGTATCGTCATCAATACGCCCTCCTCGCAGGGTGGAATCGGAGATCTGTATAACTTCAAATTTACGCCTTCCTTGACGCTCGGCTGCGGAAGCTGGGGCGGGAACTCGGTGTCGGAAAACGTCGGCGTCAAGCATCTTATCAATATCAAAACCGTTGCAGAGAGGAGAGAAAATATGTTGTGGTTCAGAGCGCCCGAAAAGGTTTATTTCAAACGCGGTTGCCTCGGGGTGGCGTTGAAGGAACTCGGAAAAGAGGGTTATGATAAGAAAAAAGCGTTTATTGTCACCGACTCCTTCCTCTACGAGAGCGGCTTTACCAAAAAAATTACGCAAATTCTCGATCAAGAGGGGATTACGCACGCGACCTTCTTCAACGTTGCGCCCGATCCCACGCTTGCGTGCGCCAGAGAGGGCGCCATGCAGATGAAGGACTTTAAGCCCGATGTCATCATTGCAGTCGGAGGCGGTTCACCTATGGACG
>JAFLVE010000092.1 GCA_022511445.1 Clostridiales bacterium
TGCAGGATTCTGGTAGGGATATCGACATTAACCTTAAAGGCACCATACGCATAACCGAAAAGTATGCCTTTAATGCAAGTATTAAAAGCGTACTGTTTATCGCGTCTGCAAGCGCGCGGACGGGTGCCGAATTCCCCGAATATTCCGCAAGCAAGGGCGGTATGGTCGCATATATGAAAAACGTGGCCCTTAGAATTGCAAAATACGGCGCAACTTCAAACAGCCTCTCCCCCGGCGGAGTTAAGACGGAGCTGAACGCGCACGTAATGAACGATAAAAGGCTTTGGGAACAGATAATGAACGAAACCCTCCTCCCCAAATGGGCGGAACCCGAGGAAATTGCCGAATGGGCGTACTTCGTGACTGTAATTAACAAATCGATGACTGCGCAGGATATTTTAATAGATAACGGCGAAGACGCGAAAGCCAACTTTATCTGGTAATAAATTTTCAACAAATATATAATCCCCATGCACAAACTGGCATGGGGATTATTTTTTTACGCTTTAATCCTTTTTATCG
>JAFLVE010000093.1 GCA_022511445.1 Clostridiales bacterium
GCAGGCGTGCGGGCAGACCAGAGAGCAGTTGCCGCACTGCACGCAGTTGTCGGCGATCCAGGCGGGAACCTTGACGGCGATGCCGCGCTTCTCGTACTTGGTGGTGCCGGTGGGCACGATGCCGCGGGGATCCAGCGCGCTGACGGGCAGCTTGTCGCCTTCCTGAGCCAGCACGGGCGCCACGAACTCATCGAAGTACTTGGTGGTGCCTTCGACCTTGGCGGCCACAGCGCCGGTGGTGGCGTTGGCCCACTCGGCGGGCACCTTCACCTCGACCAGGCCGGAGATGGCGATGTCGATGGCGTCCCAGTTCTTCTGGACGATGGCGTCGCCCTTCTTGCCGTAGGTCTTCTTGGCATAGGCCTTCATGTACTCGTCGGCCTGATCGTAGGGGATGACGTCGGCGAGCTTGAAGAACGCCGCTTGCATAACGCCGTTCGTGCGCTTGCCAAGCCCCACGGCGCCCGCAATCTTGAGCGCGTCGATGGTGTAGAACTTGAGCTTCTTGGAAGCGATGGCGC
>JAFLVE010000094.1 GCA_022511445.1 Clostridiales bacterium
CACCCAAAAACGCAATACTTTTAATCATCGGTATATTTATGATTGCAATGGGTATTTTTATGGCTATAGTGCCCGTAATTATACTCATTATCGTCTTAATTACCACACTTATTACCAAAAAAAATAATTAAAATATACGGAGCTAATGTAAATGGTTGACAACAGCATTTATTCAAATCCTTTGATAACCCGTTATGCGAGCAGGGAAATGGCGGAGGCGTTTTCGGACGAAAAGCGCTTTAAGCTTTGGCGCAAGCTTTGGATTGCGCTTGCCGAATCCGAAATGGAGCTTGGACTGAACATCACGCCCGGGCAGGTTGACGAGCTGAAAAAGTACGCCGAGGATATCAATTTCGAGCTTGCCGAGCAATTCGAAAGAGAGGTCAGGCATGACGTAATGGCTCACGTCAAGGCGTACGGCGAGCAGGCGAAAAGCGCGCGCCCCATCATACACCTCGGCGCGACGAGCTGTTTTGTCGATTGCAATTCCGAGCTCATTATGTACAGCGACGCGCTGGC
>JAFLVE010000095.1 GCA_022511445.1 Clostridiales bacterium
TATCCGTTGAGCAGTACGGGTTGCCCGTGCCGCACGCCATGATGACGATTCTGCCCTTTTCAAAGTGATGCAGCGCCTTTCTCAAAACGTAGGGCTCTGCAACGGAGACCATGTTGAGTGCCGTCTGTACGCGGGTGGGAATGCCCTTTTGTTCGATGGCGTCCATCATGGCAAGCGCGTTCATAACGGTTGCGAGCATGCCCATGTGGTCGGCGGTAGCGCGGTCCATCTTGGTGCCCTGTCTGCCCCGCCAGAAGTTACCGCCGCCAATGACGAGCGCGATCTCCACGCCCATATCGTGCACCTTGACGAGCTGGTCGACAACGGCGGAGATAACATTCTCGTTGAGACCGAATTTCTGCTCGCCTGCAAGCGCCTCACCCGACAGCTTCAAAAGAATGCGATTGTATTTAGGTTGCATATCCTTGCTCCCCCCAATGTTTTATTCAGTATACCATAATTATCCAAAAAAAGCAAGATTTCCAGCCGTTTTTTATCAATTCGCGTTGGAGGC
>JAFLVE010000109.1 GCA_022511445.1 Clostridiales bacterium
TAAGAACAAGATAGATTTAAGCAGGCTTACTATTGAATATATAGCCAACCCCAACGATTATCCGCTTGATAATCTTAAGGCAAGCCGTATATACAATCTCGTAAGAACTGCGGACGGTTTGGGCGTTTATACCGATATGGTTTACAGCGAAAGCTCGAAGGTGGAAAACACGTCCGGAACATATTTAATAGAAGCAAACCACCACAGCACTCTCAGTATTTACACCTCGCCGATTGTAAACGTAGACGGGGTAGGTCCTATCGTGGTCAAGCGTCCGTCCGACATTGCCGATACGATGCTTCCCGTAGAAAATTCCTACTTGAAGCTTCCCAATTCTCCTACCGACTTCCCGTACGCGTCCTTGGGCTCGAACGATCTGTTCTCCGAAGGCTTGTACCGTCATATCGTGGTTACGTTAGGCGAGGCGGCGGCTCAGGGCAGAAACGAGTATACCGGCGGATTTATACGCCTCGAAAGCAGCAGAACCGATATTCCGCTCCAGATTAATATCCTTAACTTTATGCGCAATATCGACGAGGGCGGCATAAAGATTTACGGCTCGCATAACGGCGTTTCGGAAAGCGGACCGACGGAAGAAGATCTGATTGCGGCAATCGACGACGACGATGACATTCCCGCCGAGCTTACTTCCGTTATTATGGGTCTGTTCGAGGACTCGAACGGCGTTGTCGATCACACCTCCGTAAAGCTTTACGTATACGTTAAGTACGAAGCTCCGTCCGATGACCAGTCGGAGTTTGAGCCTGCGATACTTCAGATACCCACCGGCTTTAAGGCAAGCGAGGGAATGCGTTTTGACATGACCGGGCTGATGGAGCTGACGCCTACCGCGGATCCGACCGCTCTTGCGAATCCCGATTACTATAAGATTTGGGAGATTACGCTTTCCCTCGACCAGGAAACCGCGACCGACGGCACGAAGCCGGGGAACGTCGTTGTTTACAACCAGAGTGGCAGCAGCGACGTCGTAAGCCGCATTTCCGCCGCGCTCGATACGACCGTCATGACGGGCATGAAGTCGATAATAAAAACGGAGGACGGATTCAGGTCTATCGAGTTCGAGTTTGACTCCGCCGCGACTATTACAAAATATATTTACCTCAATATCACGACCCATGCGGCCTTCGAGGGATATAACGGAATTAAGTACGATTATTCTAAACTTGCGCTTACGCTTGAATCGGAGTTTAACGGTATAGCGATAAGCACCGAGCCCATTCGTAACGGTGACGCGTACGTTCCTATTCAGATTACTCCGAGTCAGCTCGATAAGGAGCTTAACGGAGACGCGATTTACTTGAAATTCGTGGATAATACGAACGGAATCAGTAAGGAAATTCCCGACGTTCGCGTTCTTTTAACGACCCGTACCGTCGTATACGATATCGATTTGGAAGAAGCCGAGTATTCCGTAGTCACGAACGGAAAGGACGGCGTTTATCAGGAAACGCCCATTACCGTTCTTTATAACCACGGCGGCGTTCCGCCTTCATCCACCGACGGCGTAGCGGTTAAGATTGCCGTTCAAAAAGAAGACGGCACCTTTAGCTTTGTCGAAAGCGCCTCGATAGATTACAATATCGATATTAAAAAGGAAGAGCTGCAGGGGAGCGGCGAGAAAAAGACTTACAAGTACACGCTCCGCGTTAAGGACAGCATGCTTTCGAGCGACAGCACGCAGTATTACGTGTACGCATACTACGAAAGTGACGAAAGCATCTTCGCGTATGCTCCCATAAGAATTACCACAACTGCGCTTGACATTGCGCTTTCCGATACCGTAACCGATAACATTGCGGGCTCTGTTGCAACCCTTAACTTTAAGACAACCGAGCAGACCTACGACTTAAGCGCAAAGATTATAAACAAGGGTACTTCGGTTGACAACGACGGCTCGCACACAATAACCTACGCGCTCTTCTCCGATTCCGACCGTCGCAATCCGCTCGGAGAGGGTATCGCCTCGATAGAAAACGGTATATTCAAGCTCCTTCAGCCGAGAGAGGCTTCGGGCACGATTTATTACAGAGCGAGCTTCGAGGACAGCGAGAGCGGCAAGACGCGCACTCTCGATCTTACGATTAACTATACTACGTCGATAAGCAAGGTTTCGCTTACGGGTATAGACGAACATACGTATACCGAAAACGAAAGTCCCGATTACGCAGGCACTATAACGCTGTACTACGTTTCCGCTACGGCGTACACTAAGCTTGACCTTGCGGGTCACATAAGCGTGCTGACGGCGTTTGATATTGCTCCTACCGATTACACAGTTCGCTTTACCGCAGACAACGGCAACCTTATCAACGGCGCCATATTCGGCGGCAGCAGTAAGGTTATTATCCCGCTTTCGGCAGGCTCGACCCCGCTTACCATTACCGTTACGGACGACACCGAAACCGTAGTTTCGATTAAAGTATTGCTCAATATCGTAGAGCTTCAGTCCGCTACGCTCGGCGAGTCCCAAGGTAGGATAGAGCTGTTCAGGAATGAGCAGAAATCCGTTACCGCTTCGCTCGCCGACGATTATTCCGTATTTAAGCCGTCATTCGATATTTCGGGCGACAGCAGGATTATCGCCTCTAAATCGGACGGAAGCAATTCCGCCACCTTTACGTTATCGCTTGACCGCAACAAGTTTAAGTCCGATACCGATTCCGACGATACGCCTTACTACCTTACCGTCACAATGACTTATCTCTACAAAGACGAGTTAAGTATGTCTGCCGATATAGTAGGGTCGCTTGCAACAACCGTAACGTATACTTTAACCGTATACAAGGATTTCGGCAAGCTCGACTTTAACCTGTACGAAAACGATTCGTTGGTAGCCGCAAATTCGTCGATTAACATCAATAGCTCCGCTACCTATAAGCTTAAGTTTGACGTGCCTCAAGACAGTTGGTTCGTAGACGGCGACTGGACGTTTACCGCAGAATCCCTGCAAACCAATGTCGCCACGCTCTTAAACGGCGGCGTGTTTGTGTCCGGCGCGGTTACCGTCCTTCCTTCGACGACAGGCGCGGGTGCGGTTACGTTTAACTTTACCGCAAGGGGTTACGGCGCAGTGCTCACGTGTTCCAAGTCGTACACCTTCACCGTGCCCGGCAACGTTAGCGTTACTATAACGCCCAAGATTAACGGCGTTTCTCAAAGCGCGCTTACGTTCGGAGACCAAGAGACATCTAAAACAATAGAAATAGACTTTGACGGTGAAAATGCCGCCGAGTTTACCTACTCCGTAACCGTAACGGGCGCGGGTACAGCGTCGAGCGGCTGTGAAATCGACTTCGTAGGCGACGCAACCGCAGACTCCGTAAGCCATGCGGACGGCACCGACGTGTACACCCGCACGTTTAAGGTGACTAGGCCTACGACGCTTATCCTCTCGTCGGCAGTCAAGCTTAACGGCGTAACTTTCTACTCCAAAAAGTATACCCTCGTTCTTACCGCGACGGCGCCCGACTTTACCGTAAAGAGCGCGAGCGACGCGGAAAAGGTTAACCCCGCGGAAACTCTTAAGCTCAGCGTTGAAAACAGCGCCGAAAAGTTTAAGGGCGAGTATACGGTTTCTTACAGCATCGTTCAGTCCGAAACGGGCGTAACTTTAGGTAGCCCCGACGGTCATGATAATTGGGCCGTTACGCTTACCGCGCCCGAAAAGAACGTAAAAGATAAGCTTGTAACCGTTCGCGCAAAGGTTGACGTAACGAGCGGCGCGTACAAACTCACGACGTACTACGTAGACAAAACGATTACCGTAGTCGGCATTCCTCTTCCTACAATCGATTGGAAGAACGGTATTACGGTGCTCGGTCCGAGCGCGGTTACCGCACCCGGCAAGATGATAGATTTGTCCACGTACGTAAACTTCAATTCTCAAGTTAACGACAGCTACGGCGAGTCGTACACGTATACGGGCGAGATTTACGCCTACTCGGTGTCCTCCACAAGTCTTACTTCCGGGTTTGACTACACGCTTACTTCCGACGGTAAGCTTAATATACTTCAGAGCAATAACACCAAGAAGGGCGGCAAGATAACAATCGAAGTTACCGCCACGCTCGGCGCGGGCGCAAACAAGGGCAGCACGGTCAGCGCGACTCTTGTCGTCGTGATTATGCCCGAGCTTACGACAAGCGCGCCTAAGTTCGTTTCCGGTAAACCCGGCACGTACACGCTCGGCACGCTTGCATATCCCGCAAACAGCACGGAAAACGGCACCGATTACTCCGTCAAGTACTCGTTGGTAAATAGCGGCGACGGCGCTTACTTCACGCTGTTCGGCGATAGGATTACGGTAGAACAACCTGTCAAGGAAGTTAAAACCGTTCCCGTCAAGGTAGATATCGTTATCACCTCGGGCGAGTACGCGGGTACTGCGTTTACCACAAACATCGACGTTACCGTGCTCGGCACAAAGCTTAACGAGAGCGGCTCGGCAACTATCTCTTGGACCGCGGGCGAGGATAGCAACGAATACTCGTACGTTACCGCTTCGAGCTTGGTTGACATGAACACGCTTACCGGCTGGTCGATATCCACGATTAGTGTTTCCACCGACAGCACGTCCTTTACTCGCTTTAGGAATAACGGACAAATTGAAGCGGCATTCTCCGTAAATAAGGACTTTAACATAAGAGCCGTGGGCTCCTCGGATGCCGCAACCTTAACCGTTTACTACGATATCGTGCTTACCGGTACCGCGTCCGAAAGTCCCGTGCATTGCTACGGCGAGGGCACTATTACCGTAGAAGCCATTTCGCCCGAACTGACGGTCGAGATTGACGGAGTAAACAACAGCGAGATTCAGCCGTCCGTGTCCATTCCCGGCGGACAGTCCTTTATCGTAAACTACACAGAAAAACACGGGCTTACTCTCAGTGGAATAGATATATCCGATTTGGGCAGCGCACTCTCGTACACGGTATCCGGCTCGTCCATCCAGTTTACGGCGTCGTCCGTAGCCTTGGATCAGCCGATGAACGTTGTAACCGTAACTCTTAAGTATAACGGCAAAAACAGCGAAGTTACCGTCGATAAGAAGATTAATATCACCGTTACCGCAACTGTGCTTTCCGCATTCGACGTAACCAATACGAGCATAGAAGTCCTCTATCTTAACAGCGGTTCTTCCAATACTTATTACAACGTTTACTCGGTATGGACGGCTTCGGCGACAAACGATAGTAAGCATCCCGTACAGCTCGATATAAGGTCGTCGACCTACCTTTACAATCTCTTCGACAATAGCAACAGCGCGTCGAGCAAGATTACGGTATACATGTTCGATAACCAAGGCGTAATGCAGGGAAGCAAGGAATATCAGACAAGCCGGCTTGCAAACAACGTCACGTCCATTACGCTCGATTTGTCCGAAACGGCTGCAAGCGAGATTCAGCGTTTGGTGCTTGTAATGCAGTTTAAGCGCACCATGTCGACAAGCGCCACGCTTACCGTAAACTACTACACCACTTCGGACGGCGGTAGATCCACCGATAACTACACGCAAAAGAGCTACACGATTCGCAGAATTAGTAACGGCACCGTTCCCGTAACGTTTGACGCCAACGGCGGAACCATAGCGGGTCGTCCCACGACTACCGTAAGCGGCAACGCAGGCGCAACATTGCATGCACCCGCCGCCGACCCCGTCCGCGAAGGTTATAGGTTTGAGGGTTGGTATCCTTTCACAAATCCCAACGCCACAGTCGATTCGGATATTATCGAAAATACCGACTTCTCGGTGCTCCGTGCAAACGACACGTTCACCATTGTATTTAACACCACCTATTACGCCGCGTGGTCGATTGTTCCTACAACGGTTACGCTCGATCCCGACGGCGGACAAATCAGCGGGGTAATGGGCACTAAAGAGATACAAGTGCACTTCGGCGAAGCGTACGGCGGTCAGTTGCCTACGGCGTCCGCTATGTCCAAAACGGGCTACACCTTTGCCGGCTGGTATTTGGAGGAGAACTTGGAAGCGCCCGTGCGTATTACATCCTCCACAATCGTTACCAAGTCGACCGCGCATACGCTTAAAGCTCATTGGACCCCGAAAACGTACAGAGTAACGCTTGTCGATTCGCACGGCAAGGCGGAGATTACCTCTATCACGGTCACATTCGGCGGCGACTTTACCGGACTTCCCGAAGGTCTTACCGATACCGGCTACACCTTTAAGGGTTGGTACGATAAACCGAATCCCGAAGAGAGTGATAACGCCGTTACTTCGAGTACGCAGATTAATTCCGAGCTCCTCGATAATTACGCTCTCTATGCGGTGTGGGAAGCGGTTAAATTCAACGTCTCGTTCAATAGAAACGGCGGCGACGGCAGTTCCGATCCGAGCCCCAAAACAGGCGTCGAGTACGGCTCCGTATACGGCGAGCTTCCGACGGTGTCGAGAGCGGGATATACATTTGACGGTTGGACAAAGACCATAAACGGCAGCGATTACATCTACGCTTGGTCGAAAGTCACGGAGACTGCGGGCTTTACGCTTTACGCGCATTGGACGGCAAACACGGTTACCGTATCGTTCGACCGTAACGGCGGCGACGGCGAGGCGGATCCGATTTCGAAAACCGTCGAGCGCGGCTCCGTTTACGGGCAGCTTCCGACGGTCACAAGGACGGGTTACGAATTTAAGGGCTGGACCAAGACTCTCGACAGCGACGACTTTGTCAACGCTTGGGATACGGTCGATTCCGAAATCACCCTTCACGCGTCTTGGACCGCTAAGGAATACACCGTAACGCTTGTAAATATCTACGGCAATCCCGCGGTAACGTTTATAAAAGTTAAATTCAACGAGAAGTTCACAACCCTTAGCGACCCCGCCGCCGTCACAGGCTACGAGTTTAAGGGCTGGTACGACAACGCGAATTACGGCGGAACGGCGGTTACAAACCAAACCGACGTAACAGACCTTGCGGACGGCTATACGCTGTACGCTAAGTGGGAGGCGAAAAAGATTACCGTTAACTTTGTCACAAACGACGGCGTCGGTACCGCGCAAGCTAAGGACGTTTACTACGGCGGCACTTACGGCACGCTTCCTACGCTTACAAAGGAAGGTCATACTTTCGACGGCTGGACAAAAACAAACGGCGGCATCGATTTTGTGTATGATTCGAGCAAGGTGGAGGAGACTGCCGATACCGTTACGCTCTACGCCAAGTTCACGCCCAAAACCTACACGGTAATACTTGTCGACTCTCACGGCAAGGCGCAGGTAACTTCCGTTACCGTCACTTTCGGCGGAAGCTTTGACGGACTTCCCGAGGAACTCGAGGACGACGGCTACACGTTCGATGGTTGGTACACAAGCCTCGAAGAGGGCGGTCAAAAGGTCGACGGCGAAACTCCCGTTACCAACCTTGACGAAGGCTATACGCTTTATGCCAAGTGGACGGCTAATTCCCCCGAGGAAGCGGGCGGCGCAGATAACCAGTCCGACCCGCAGTCCTAATATCGTACAGTAAAAACTTTTCGGCGGAATAAAGCTATGGCGGAAACATACACTGTCGATATATGCGGTAGGAAAGAAGCGCTTCCCGTTCTCGAGATAGGTAAAGGGGTTAAAATCTGTTTTTTCAATCTTCACGGCAACACATCTCTTACCGAGTATTGCGGGAAAAAGCTTGCAGAGCGTATAAAGGCATATAATCCCGACGTTCTTATCACGGCCGAAAGCAAGGGCTTACAGCTTACTCACGTTGTGGCGCGGGAGCTTAACCACCCGTTATATGCGGTTGCGCGAAAGAGCAAAAAGCTGTATATGCAGGACGGAATAGAGGTGTCGGTAAAAACCATTACTACCGCAACCGAGCAACATCTGTACCTTTCTGCGCACGACGTCGAGCTTATCAAGGGTAAGCGCGTCGCAATAGTCGACGACGTTATCAGCACCGGCGGATCGCTAAACGCGCTTGAGGCGCTTGTCGAAAAGGCGGGCGGCACGGTTATTTGCCGCGCGTTTGTCCTTGCCGAAGGTGACGCAAAGGATAGAAGCGACGTGGAATATCTCGCGACGATCCCGCTTTTGTAGTACCGAAATAATACTATCCAAAATAAAAATGCACCGCGAGAGATTTTTCGCGGTGTTTTTTTATGTTGTATATAATTTTAATGCAAGAAGCGGCAAAAAAGCCGCTTCTTTGTCCTTGGTAATTTAGATTTATCAGTCGTTACAGCCGCAGTTACAGCCGGCGTCCCAAACGACGGAGCCGAATTGCTTTTTTGCCTCGTTAATCTTGCTCACGTCGGCTTGCTCCGTTTCGTAAAGTCCGCGCGACGACATATATTCAAACGTTTCGTACTGGTCCTTGGCGCATTCAATAAGGTTTTCCTTTATAATGTTTCTAAGCGGCTCCTCCGCGCTCTCGCATAATGCGGTCGAGTATAGCTTTACAAGCTGTTTTTCGCATCCGAGCACGTCCGAAATTATCTCGTAGTCGTCGAGAGAACAGCGTTTTTGCGCGTTAGTCGTGTCGTTGCAGTCGCAGTTCCAATCGCAGGTTGCCGCCGTCTCGTCCGAGGGGTCGTATTCCACCGTGTCGCCGTACTCGTTTGCGCCGCCGTAGGTGCCGCTGCCGAAGCGCTCGTTCTCGTCGTCTTCGCTTTCTCCTTTATACAGCTCGCTTAAGTCGGTCGATTCCTTTGTTACAAAGCGGGTGGTGTCTACGCCGAACGACGGATCGACGGGGGTATACTCATCCTCGGCGTTCTCGCTGTCAGTGTAACCGTCCTTGTTTACGCTGTCGTACTTATCGTCCTCCGAAAAGGGCATATAGTTTTCGTAATTATCCATGATTTTCTCCTTTTAGTTTTTTTCGAGATAGTTTGCAAGGGTTTCGTAACGCAGTCTGTGTCCGTTTGCGAGTCTGCCGAGCTCGCATCTCAGCTCGCCGTCATCCGTCTCCGAAACGTAGTTACAGCACTTTTTGTAAGCAAGCTTTTCGCTGCGCATAAGCTCGCTGATTTCTTCAAGGCTTTTTGTGGTCATTTTTTGCTCCTTTTTTGTTTTGTAAGGTTAATATGAGAAAAGGCGGTTAATATTATTCATGCGTTTTCCGCCTTGTGATTATAGAGAATACCGCGCTTATAATATAAAAACGAAATTTAAAAACCGCTTGATTGTTGACGATAAAAGTTGTATAATTAGCTCATGGGAAAAATTACCGACATATCGCGTCAAAAGCGTGTAAAAACGCGTTTTTCGGTGTATATTGACGGCGAATTCGTCTGCGGGCTCGACGAGGTGACCGTTGCCGCCTCGAGGATATCGATAGGCGACGAGATAGACGCGGAAAAGCTTAAAGAGCTTGTGTTTACCAGCGAGGTTAACTGCGCTTTCGAGCGCGCCGTGTCGTACCTTTCCGCCGCGCCGAGGTCGCGTAAGGAAATATACATGTATCTTGTAGGTAAGGGCTATGATAAACCGATAGCTCTCGAAGTGCTCGGCAAGCTCGATTCTTACAAGTATATTGACGACAGAGCTTACGCCGAGCTGTATATAAAGTCCAAATCCGCCAAGTACGGCGCTTTTCGCATTGCGGCGGAGCTTAGACAAAAGGGCGTGGACGGCAAGATAATAGACGAGCTTTTGGAGGACGCGGAAGAGGACGCGGAGGCCGTTGCGCGAAAATACTTAAAATCGCACCGTGGCGCGGACGTACAAAAGCTGAAAAGGTTTCTCGCCTCGAGAGGTTACAGCTGGGACGCGATTTCTTCCGCAGTATCCGCGCTCGCAGACGAGCTTTCTTCGGAAGAATACTACGATTAAAATAAACGAGGTTTATTATGAGCGGAAAATTTCTACTTCCCAACGGGATTAAAATAGGTCACGCACACGACGACTACACGGGCGTTACGTGCATACTCACCGATAAAGCCGTCGGAGGAGTTTCGGTGCGCGGCGGCGCGCCGGGTACGCGCGAGACAGATATGCTCCGCGCCGATAAGTCGCAGGGCTTTGTGGACGCGATTGTGCTCTCCGGCGGGTCCGCGTACGGTCTTGAAGCGGCGTGCGGCGTTGTGGAATACCTGCGCGAAAAAAATATAGGCTTTTCGGCGTGGGATAAGGTTGTGCCGCTTGTCGCGCAGGCAATCCTTTTCGACCTTAATACGCCGGGCGAATATCACTATCCCGATAAAGCTATGGGGCGCCTTGCCGCCGAGAATGCTAAATCGAGCGGTGTCGAGTTCGGCTCGGTAGGCGCGGGAAAGGGCGCTACCGTCGGGAAAATTCTCGGTCCTTACGGAGCAAGTAAAAGCGGTATCGGCGGGGCGACCGTCACCTTCGGAGAGGTGTTTGTCTCCGCGGTTGTCGCGGTCAACGCGCTCGGCGACGTTTACGATCACCGCACGGGTAAGGTGCTTGCGGGCGCCAAAATGAACGGTGCTTTTATCGATACGGAGGGCGCGCTTCTGTCCGGCGGGTTTGCCGCAATGATGAGCGCGGGCACCAACACCACGATAGGTTGCGTTATGACAAACGCCGCGCTCGACAAGGCTTCCGTTAATAAGCTTGCCGCCGCCTCGCACGACGGGCTTGCAATGTCCATTCGCCCCGTGCACACCGACGCGGACGGCGATACTATGTTCGCTCTCTCGTGCGGAGATAAAAAGCTCGATTTATCTATGCTTATGGCGCTCTCCGCGGAGGCTACGGCGCTCGCAATCGAAAACGCCGTCAAACAGTAAGGGTATGCCTTTACTGCCGTCACGGCGCAATTTACGGCGAATTTTCGCGTTGTTATATTTTATATCGGAAAAATCGGTGAATTTTCAGTCCTAAAAAAGAGTTACCATTATGAAAAACGTTGTTACCGCAAACGAGATGCGCGACGCCGAAAAGGCGATGAATTCGCGTGGAATAGATAACGGCATGCTGCGATTCTGCGCGGCGCTCTGCGTTGCCGACGGACTCATAGACCGAGCTAAAGGCGACGGGATAAAAACCGCCGTGTTTTGCGGCAGCGGCGGAAACGGTGCGGACGGGCTGCTTGCCGCGGCGCGCCTGTCTCGGCAGGGCTGCAACGTTTCGGCGTATATAGTGGGCGACTTTGCATCGGCTTGCAAAAAGCTCGAGCCGTATACCGAATTTGCAAAAGTGGCGGGTGTTCCGCTTATTCCCGCCTCGGAGTACGGCGGCGGCGCGCACAACGTTGTGGACGCTATTTTCGGTATAGGGCTTAACCGTCCGATAGACGGCGAAGTTAAAGAGCTTATTAATAAGCTTAACGGCGAGAAGAGCTTTAGGCTTGCGGTAGATATTCCGTCGGGAATAGAGGCTACGACGGGCGAGGTGCTCGGAGTCGCGTTTTCCGCGCACGTAACGATGACTTTTGCCGCGTACAAGCGCGGTATGCTTTTCGGCGCGGGTAGAGACTATTGCGGCAAGATAATAGTCGAGGACGTAGGCATAGAGACGAAAAGCAAGATTACGGTGTGCGACGACGGGGATTTCCGCACGTTTAAGAGAATGAGTAATACCCATAAGGGTAACTACGGAAAGATTTACATTATCGGCGGAAGCGCGGCTATGATAGGCGCGCCGATACTTTCCGCCGCGGCGGCGCACGCCGCGTATCTAAACGGCGCAGGCACCGTTACTGCGTGCGTGCCCGACGAGCACCGCGTCGCGCTCTCGTCCCGCGTTACCATGTCGATGATGAAATTCCTTAAAACCGATAACGACGGGTTTATAGTTTTCGATAAGCAAGCGCTCGACGAGATTATAGGCGGATCTACCGCAATCGATATCGGAATGGGAATGGGTAAAGCTCCCGAGCTAAAGCGCATAATAGAGTATTTGTGCGGTAACTTTACGGGTACGCTTGTTATAGACGCCGACGGGCTTAACGCGTTAGCGGGGGATTACGCTTTTTTGAATAAAGCAAAGTGCAAGATTATCCTCACGCCGCACATAGGTGAGTTTAAGCGTTTGACGGGCTTGGACGCTACGATTGAAAACGCCGTAGCGCTTGCGAAAGAAGTGAAGGGCGTCGTCGTTTTAAAATCCGCAACCACCGTTATTACTGACGGGGAAGACGTAAGAATAAATATTACAGGCACTCCCGCTATGGCAAAAGGCGGCACGGGCGACGTGCTCGGCGGCTGTATAGCCGGTCTTTCCTCGTCGTTTAATCCCTTCGACGCGGCGACGATTGCGTGTTACCGAAACGGGCTCGGCGCAGAACGTGCGGTAAGCTCTTACGCCGAATTGATGCTCACTCCCCGCGATATTCTTAAAATGGCAAACTACCCCGAGCTTTTCGAGTAATCTATTCTAAAACTTTTCATATAAGAAAAAGCGCCGAAAGGCGCTTTTTTATACAAATCCGAGTGAAATGAGCGTTGCGCGCTCTATCTTTCGCATGGCTTCCGAATCGACCTCGCCGACGCGCGCTTTTAGGCGGCGTTTGTCGAGCGTTCGCATTTGCTCTAACAGTATGACGGAGTCCTTATTCAGTCCGAAGCTTCCCGACGGCACTTCCACGTGGGTGGGGAGCTTAGCCTTGGTTATTCGGCTTGTGACCGCGCAGACGATAACCGTCGGCGAGAACTTGTTGCCGACGTCGTTTTGGATAATAAGCACGGGTCGAACTCCGCCTTGCTCGGAGCCGATAACAGGGCTTAAATCCGCATAATATATCTCTCCGCGTTTGTAGTTAGGCACAAATTTCTCCTTCAGCACCGTGCCGCCGCGTACGGATTCACACGTTTTGGCTACATGTGCTTTTTGCCGTTAAAGATTCGCCCAATCGAGATTGATTTCGGCGCACTCGTTTATGCCGTCTTCCCATTTATCGGTTTGCTCCATTATATGCGCGTCGATAACGTAGCGACTCAATAATTCGGCGATAAGAGCGGGAACGCTTTTGCCGTAGCGCGCCGCATTGCTTTTAAGTATGCCGTCCAAAATTTCGTTCACCTCGATTTTGTACTCCATGAATTGTCTCCTTTTTTTTGAGTAATATACGCATAGTTTTTGCTCGAAGAATGTTTGTTATGTATCTTTTTCGACATATTCCGCGCCGGGTAGGGTACCGAGTGCGAGTATCTCGTTTTAGGCATAAAAAAATCCCCGCGGGAATGCGAGGACAAGCGTTTATGCTTATTGAATTATTTATGCGTTTTGAGGCTTTGCCGCGACGCCGCAGTACACGGGCGGGGAGATCATGGGCACGCCGTTACTTACCTGAGTATACTGCGCTATCATGAGCGACATTGCGGAAAACACGTTGCCGCAAAGCATATTGAATTCGTCCGCGGTGAGCTTTTTGAGAAGCTCGCGGAAATCGACTTCGCCGTTTACGTATTCGTCGGCGAGGTTGCGGCGAATGTTGTACACAACGGTAATCTCGAAAACGCCTTCCGGCTCGAAATCCATACGGCGGACTACCTCGAATTCTGCAACGGAGCCTTCCTGCTTTTGGAAAAAGACTTCGTCTTGCGTTTTGCCGCGGTAGTTTACGCCGGGCTTAATCTGCAGCCTGTCAAAAGTCGAGCGGCGAAGCGTGATTTGAACGGCGCCGTCCTTAAAAATTTTTCCGAGTTCTATTTTCTCCATTTTTTCCTCCGAAATTAAATGCGTATGATTTATTATACCGCACGCTTAAGTGTTTGTCAATAGATTTTTTGTGCGTGGAATTAAGCCGCTTTCCGTATTTCGCTATTGACAAACGTTTATAAAAGTGATATGATGTTTAACGGTAAGCATAAAATACGAGGTCTAAAGATGAAGCTTTTCGTATCCGGTCTCATTAATGTGGAGACCAACCTAAGGATAAGATCCTTTCCCGTTACTTATTACCCGATAGACTATCCGTTTTTCGGCATTAACTCAACCGTGTCCGGAGTGGGGTATAATATTTCCAAGGCGGTTAAAACTCTCGGCGACGAGGTCGTTTTCGGGTCGCTTATCGGCAAGGACCACGAGTCGAAAAGGATTGTAGGCGAGCTCGACGATAAGGGTTTTGCCCGCGACTGCGTTTTCGACTATCTCGACAGAACGCCCGTTTCGGTCGTTTTGTACGAGCCGGGCAGCGGCGGAAGGCGGCAGGTGTATTGCGACCTTAAGGATATTCAGGACCATACCTACGGCGACGCGAAAAGCATTTCGAGCGCGATAAACTCCTCCGATATGTGCGTGCTTTGCAACATCAACTTTAACCGCTCCCTCTTGCCTATAGCAAAGGCGGCGGGGAAAACCATTGCAACCGACGTGCACGTATTAAGCGATATTTTCGATCCATTTAACCGCGATTTTATGTCGTACGCGGACATTCTGTTTTTGAGCGACGAGGAAATAATCGGATCGCCGCGCGACTTTCTCGAAAAGCTTAAAAACGAGTATCACGCCGGGATTATCGTTATAGGTCTCGGCTCCGACGGAGTTATTATGTATGAGCGCGCTTACGACGCGTTTACAGAGCTTCCCGCTGTCGACATAGGCGGAGTTGTAAACACGGTGGGTGCGGGCGACGCGCTGTTTTCCGCGTTTATCCATTACTACAATAAGTGCGGCGCGCTCGAAGCGATTAAAAAGGCGGAGATTTTCACAGCGCTCAAAATTCGCCACGACGGCGGTTCGGTCGGCTTCTCGACGGAAGAGCAGGTGGAGGAAATCTACCGCACGTATAAGTTTTAATTATCATTAACGAAAAAAACGAGGTAAAGACCTCGTTTTTTTGCTATAATACAAGTTAAATAATTAAAATTATTTTTTCTTTTTCGGTCCGGTGTAGCCGAGGATGCTCGCCTGGAGGAACAGCGATTGCGCGAGCGATTCGTTTTTGTACGTGCCGAGTCCGTCGCGGTAGCAGACGCCGAGATTGTACACGGCGGCGGGGAAGTGAGACTCGAACGCCTCGCGGAACCAATAGTACGCGCGGTCGTAGTCGTGCTCCAAAACCGTGCCGTTAAAGTACATTTCGCCGAGTGCGTTTTGCGCTTCGGGATCGCCGCGCAGCGCCTGGTCGTACAGTACGTCGAACTGCGCCCAAAACGCGCGCTCCTCGAGTTTTTTGCGGTGCTCTTCTATCCTGCGTTCGTTTTCGGCTATCAGCCGCCGTTCCGCGAGAATCATGTCTGTGGTGTAGCCGATAGACAGGTTGTATGCGGCGTGCGCCTGCGGGTCGGAGAAGGTTTCAAACGCGTCGCGCGCTCTTGCCAATTTTTGCATGCATTGCTCGGAGGAGTCGTTTGCATAACGCTTTTCTATGCGGGCAAAGGCCTCGGCAATCTCCTCGTCGGTCGCCCAAATCAAAACCCCAAGCTCGCCGTACTTGGTGGGTCTTGCGAGCTTTTTGTCGGCTTGAACCTTTTTAGCCCATGCCTCTGCAAGTTCGTCCATTGTCTTAAAGTACGAGTCCGGGTCGACAAGCTTGCGCTTTTGGTCCTCCGCAGCTTTCATTTTGGCGAGCTCTTTTTCGGCAAGCTCGACTCTGCTCTCTACGTTGAGGAGGAACTCGCGTATTTCCTTTCTGCGGTCCTGCTGAGCGATCGAAAGGGCGGGAGCGCCGCTACGCAGCGATTCGGGGTGGGAAGAAAGAAGCTTTTTTATTTGAGTTACCAAGTCCGCCGCTTTGGTCGAAACCGAGTCGCTGACTTTGCCGACGTCCACTTTTGTGGCGGATTTTATCCAATCGATTTTTTCCTGAAGCACCGCCACGCGTTCCGCCTCCTGCTTAGCGCGTTTTTCGGCGGAGGTGACTGCGGACTTTGCCGCCGCAAGCTCGGACGAAAGGCGTTCGCATTCGCGGCGCAGCGCTTCAACCTCGTCGGTGTCTATGCCCGCCGCCGCGTAGTCCTCGTTTACAGCCGAGTCGTAGCCTGCGTCGTAGCCGTCGTTAAAGCCGAGCACGAGAAGGTTTTGCATTGCAACGCCTATGCTCGGCGTGGGCGCGACGAAGGAGGGAGCGGCTCTCCCGTGCTTAATGCGCGACCTTTCCGCCTCCTCAAGACGAAATGCGCTGTCGAAAAGCTTGCGCGAGGCGGGGTCTGTAAGCACGTTGTACGCCTCGTCGAGGTCCTTGAATATCTCCGCCGCCTCCGCATTGCCCGCGTTTCTGTCCGGGTGGTATTTTTTTGCAAGCACGCGAAATTGCCGCTTGATTTCGTCGTCGGTTGCGTTTTGTCGTACTTGCAGAATGCGGTAGTAGTTTTTCATATTGACCTCGGTGAACACTTTCGGCTACGGGATTTTAATTATTATAATACATTTTTATTTATCAGTCAAGATAAAATTTTATTCTCTAAACTGTTACGCCGCGCCTCGCCGCTAAAATAAAAAAGATGCGAATTTAAAAAAATACTTGCTATTTTCGGGCGTATATGATAGACTGTAATGTAAACAGGCAGGGAAGACTTTTTTTATGCAACCAAAAAAGAAAAATATATTAATAGTCGACGACTCGGAGCTTAACAGGCTGCTTCTTTCCGATATTCTGTTCGAGGATTACAACATTATCGAGGCGGAAAACGGAATGCAAGCCATGGCTATTCTCCACGAGCATGGTGTGGATATTTCCATGATGCTTCTCGATATAGTTATGCCCGAGATGGACGGCTTCGAAGTTCTCGCCGCAATGAACAAAAACGGCTGGATTGAGACTATTCCCGTTATCATGATTTCCGCGGAGAGCGGCGGCGCCATTATAGACCACGCCTACGACCTCGGCGCAATCGACTACATAAACAGACCTTTCGACGAGCGTACCGTAAAGCACCGCGTTGCAAGCAACCTCATGATGTCGCTCAAGCAAAAGGAAATGCAGGAGCTTTTGTCCGATCAGATCTATCAGAAGGAAAAAGACAACAACCTCATGATAGAAATTCTGTCGCATATAGTAGAGTTCCGAAACGGCGAGAGCGGGCTGCACGTGCTTCACGTCCGCACCATTACCGAAAAGCTGTTAAAAGAGCTTGCTAAAAGGACGGATAAATATCCGCTTACTCCCGCAAGAATTAAGCTTATTGCGACCGCTTCCGCATTGCACGATATAGGCAAAATTTCCGTTCCGAGCGAGATACTCAACAAGCCGGGCAGATTCACTCCCGAGGAGTTCGAGATAATGAAGCGCCACACCGTAGAGGGCGGCGACATGCTTAAAACGATTCCGCTCGAGGGCGAAAACGATCTTATTCAAGTCAGCTACGCTATTTGCCGCTGGCACCACGAGCGTTACGACGGCAGGGGATATCCCGATAAGCTGGTAGGCGACGAGATACCTATCGAGGCGCAGGTAGTTTCGGTTGCGGACGTTTACGACGCTCTTACGAGTAAGCGTTGCTATAAGGATTCGCTGGCGCCTCAAAAAGCGCTGCAAATGATAGTAAACGGCGAGTGCGGCGCGTTTAACCCCGAACTTCTCGATTGCTTGCTTTCTATCGGCAACGAGATTGAGGACGCGCTTAAAGTGGCGTCGTACGGCGAAACTACGCAGGCGGAAATTAACGACACCATTCAGCAGCTGTTTTCCAATTCCGAAGGCTCCGACGTTACCCGCCGTATGGTTAAGCAGCTCGAGACCGAGCGGCTTAAGTTTAAGCATCTTGCCGACATGTCGCACGAGATAATGTTCGAGTGCGTATTCTCGCCCGAAATGGTTAAGCTGTCCGATTGGAGTGCGGAATCGCTCGACCTCCCGTCCACGATAGTCAATCCTCGCGAGAACAACGCTTGGTGCGCCGTATTCCCCAAAAAATACTTTGAGGACTTTGTGGAGGCGTTAAAAAATACCAACCCCACGCACGACATAGTCACAAGGCAAATGGAGCTCGATACCGGCACTGGCAAAAAGTGGTACAAGGTTATCGGTAAAGCGCTGTGGATAGGCGAGGAAAATCCCGAGCTTGACGGCGCTATATGCAAGATTATCGACGTCGACGAAGAAACTACAACCATGAAAAAGCTCGAGCGCCGTGCCGAGCGCGATCCTATGACCGGTCTTTACAATAAGGCGGCGGCGCGCAAGCATATAACAAAATTCCTTACGTCCGAGACAAAGACAAAGTATGCTCTTATGTTTGTGGACATCGACGACTTTAAACACGTTAACGACAACTTCGGTCATGCGTTCGGCGACAAGGTTATACAAGAGGTCGCGTACAGAATACTGAATAACATTCGTAGCTCGGATATTGCGGCGCGAATGGGCGGCGACGAGTTCCTTATTTTCCTCGAATTTACGGACGAGTATGCAGACGAGATAGAGGCGCTTACCGAACGTATTTATCACGGAGTTTCGGGTCCTGTCGACTCTTGCAACGTTTCTGTCAGTATGGGCGTTGCGTGTATCGACGGCACCCCGTTCGATTACGATTTACTTCTCAGCATGGCGGACGTCGCTATGTACTCCGTTAAAAAGAGTTCCAAACAATCATACGGTTTCTACGATGATAGCATGAAAGGGCTTTTAAAGTCGGCTACGTCGAAGGACAAAGGAGATAAAAAATGACAGTAAAGGAATGTTACGACGAAATGGGCGGAAATTACGAGTCTGTTGTCGGCAGACTTCGTAGCGACGAAAGAATCGTCAGATTCTTATCCCGCGTTCCCACCGACCCGTGCGTCACAGAGCTCGAAACGTCGATGGCGTCGGGGGACGCGCCCACCGCGTTCCGCGCCTCGCACACGCTTAAAGGTATATGCCTTAACTTATCGCTCGATAAGCTGTCCGTATCGGCTAACGCGCTTACCGACGAGCTGAGAGGAAAGGACGCCGTCTCGGATGAGGCGAAAAGGCTTTACGAGGAAGTAAAGGCCAACTTTGCAGTCGTTGCCGCAGCTATTTCCAAGCTTTAATTATACGATAAAAGGAGAAAACAATGTCTAAGAAAAGAGACTTAAAAAAGGCGATAGAGGAAGCCGAAGCGGAGATCGAGTCGCTCGAGAAAAAGCGCAACCGTTCCCAAAGCGCTATTCTTCAGGCGTTTTTGGAGCACAAATCGCCCGACAATGCCGACGCGGAGTATTTCCGCGTATATTCGCAGCTTATCGATCTTGCGCGTTCCAACTTAAGGAAGCTTCGCGCCGAGCTCGAGGAATTGGGCTGATTTACGCCTGTAAAAAAAACTTCTCGGCTTTCGGATAAGTAAACGGTAACGCGTGTAAAAACTCACGCGTGTTGTGTCGTAGCAATATCGGTAATCCGCCGCGGCTATACTTTGCCGCGTAAAAATACGGAAAAATATTAAGAGCTTGCTTTGTCGGGCTCTTATCTTTTTTGTAAAAAACTCTGTTATATTAAATCGGTCGTTCGTCCCGTTAAATGATTGACATTTTGGGTGAAAAAAGGGTATAATATACGGCAATAGTTTTAGGAAAAGAGAGACGAATGAAGTTTAAAATTCACAGCGCATATAAGCCGACGGGAGATCAGCCGCAGGCGATAGACGAGATAGCGACGGGCATAGAGGACGGGCTTGCGGCGCAGGTATTAAAGGGCGTTACGGGCAGCGGCAAGACTTTTACTATGGCAAACGTAATCGAGCGTGTTCAACGCCCGACGCTTGTGCTTGCACACAACAAGACGCTTGCCGCGCAGCTGTGCAACGAGTTCCGCGAGTTCTTTCCCGAAAACCGCGTCGAGTTTTTCGTGTCGTATTACGATTACTATCAGCCGGAGGCGTATATTCCATCTACCGACACCTATATAGAAAAAGACCTTGCGATAAACGACGAAATAGATAAGCTCCGCCACAGCGCGACGTGCTCCCTTCACGAACGGCGGGATACGCTTGTGGTGGCATCCGTGTCGTGCATTTACGGCTTGGGCGCACCCGAGGAATATTACAGGCTTGCCGTGTCCGTTCGCCCCGGCGATAAGATTAGCCGTGACGCGCTTATATCTCGGCTTGTGGAAATAAACTACAAGCGCAACGATCTTGCGCCCGAACGCACCAACTTCAGAGTGCGCGGCGACACCGTAGATATTTTTCCCGCGAGTATGTCCGAGCACGGCATAAGAGTGGAGTTTTTCGGCAACGAAATAGACGGGCTGAGCGAATTCGATATAGTGTCGGGTAATATCGTATCGAGATTACAGCACGCGGCGATTTTTCCCGCAAGCCACTATGCGGTGGAGCATGCGACGATGCTGAAGGCGATTGAGCAGATAGAAGCGGACTGCGAGGCGCAGGTCAAGTTTTTCACCGACAACGGCAAGCTGATAGAAGCGCAGAGAATAGGCGAGCGCGTGCGCTACGATATAGAAATGATGAAGGAGATAGGCTACTGCTCGGGCATAGAAAACTATTCGAGATACTTCGACGGACGACTGCCCGGTCAGCCGCCGTTCACTCTCCTCGACTATTTTCCGAGCGACTTTTTGATGTTTATCGACGAGAGCCATATGACCATTCCGCAGCTTCGCGCAATGTACAACGGCGACAGGTCGCGCAAAAGCGCGCTCGTCGATTACGGCTTCAGGCTTCCCGCCGCTTTCGATAACCGTCCGCTCAAGTTTGACGAGTTCCGTGCACGCGTAGGACAAGTGGTGTACGTTTCCGCTACGCCCGGTCCGTACGAGCTGGGGCTCACCGGCGGAAAGGTGACGAGGCAGGTTATTCGTCCGACGGGGCTTGTCGACCCGCCCGTTACCGTAAAGCCTACCAAAGGTCAAATAGACGATTTGCTCACAGAGATTAAGGACACGGTGGCAAACGGTGGGCGCGTGCTCGTTACCACGCTTACAAAGCGTATGAGCGAAAACCTTGCCGACTACCTCGCGGAGCAGGGCGTAAAGGTAAAATACCTGCACAGCGATATAGACACCATGGAGCGCGTGAGTATTATCAATGCGCTTCGCCGCGGCGATTTTGACGTCATCGTCGGGATAAACCTTTTGCGCGAAGGACTCGATATTCCCGAGGTCAAGCTGGTAGCTATCCTCGACGCCGACAAGGAAGGTTTTTTGCGCTCGGACACTTCGCTTATTCAGACGATAGGCCGCGCCGCCCGAAACAGCGAGAGCAGGGTAATTATGTATGCGGACTCAATTACGGGCTCTATGAAGCGCGCCATAGACGAAACGGAGGATCGCCGCTCCGTTCAGCTCGAATACAACAGGCAAAATAACATAACGCCGACGACGATTATTAAACCCATTAAAAACACCATAGAGATAACCAAAAAGGACTCTAAGGTAGAGCTTAAGGATATAAATAAGGAGCTTGATCGGCTGCGCGCGCTTATGAACGCGGCAAGTAAGGAGCTTGACTTTGAAACGGCGATATCGTACCGAGACAAGATAGCCGAGCTTAAGGAGCTTATGCGAGATATGTCCAAGTCTGCGCCCAAAGGCAAAAAGTAGACCGAAGAGGAAGGAAATATGAAGGATAACAAAAACGAAATTATAATAAAAGGCGCGCGGGAAAACAACCTTAAAAACGTAAACCTCACCGTGCCCAAAAACAAACTCGTCGTGTTTACCGGACTTTCGGGAAGCGGCAAAACGTCGCTTGCCTTCGATACGATTTTTGCGGAAGGTCAGCGCAGATATGTGGAGTCGCTCTCTTCGTACGCGCGCCAATTCCTCGGGCAGATGGACAAGCCTGACGTGGACAGCATAGACGGTCTTTCGCCCGCAATCTCCATAGACCAAAAAACGACGGGGCGCAACCCGCGCTCGACGGTGGGCACAGTAACCGAGATTTACGACTATATGAGGCTGTTGTTTGCGCGCGTGGGCGACGTGTACTGCTACAACTGCGGCGCGGAGATACACCAACAAACGGTAGACCAAATAGTTGATAAAATATGCGAGCTTCCCGAGGGCAGCCGCGTAATGATAATTTCGCCCGTAATCCGCGGCAAAAAGGGGGAATACGTCAAGCTGTTCGAGGATTTTAAAAAGGCGGGCTATTCGCGTATGCGGGTGGACGGAGCGCTTTACACCCTCGACGAGGAGATTAAGCTCGACAAAAACTCCAAGCACGATATATCGGTCGTTGTGGATAGGCTCGTTATAGAAAAGGGGATTCAGCAACGCCTTACCGACTCCGTCGAGACCGCAATAAAGCTGTCGGACGGGCTTGTTATAGCGTTCTACGACGACAAAGAGATACTGTTCAATACCAAATACACGTGCGGCAACTGCGGACTTTCGCTGTCCGAGGTGGAGCCGAGGCTGTTTTCGTTTAACAGCCCGTGGGGCGCGTGTCCGACGTGCTCCGGTCTCGGGTTTTTGACGAAGGTCGATCCCGACCTTCTGTTTTTCGAAAACAGCTCCGTTCGAGATCTCCTCGACAGCGGACAGCTCGACAACACGCCGCACTTCGAGCATTGCATGAACGCGCTTGCTTCTAAGTACAAATTTTCGCTGTCCACGCCCTTTAAGAAATTGAAAAAAGAGGTGCAGGATATAATTCTGTACGCCAAGGACGAGCCGCTTGTCGTCGAGTATACCACCGGTCACTATCACAGGAGCGAACGCGTTTCCTACGAGGGCATGATTCCTTTCCTCGAGCGCAGATTGCAGGAAACGACGAGCGACGGCGTGCGGTGGCGCATAAGCCGCTTTACAAACTCTCAGCCGTGCCCCGACTGCGGCGGGAAGCGTTTAAGAAAGGAAGCGCTTGCCGTAAGGCTTAACGGCAAGAATATCGACGAATTGTGTTCGCTCCCGATAAGGCATTTGCGCTCCTTTTTCGACGAACTGAATTTATCGGAGAGTAAGGCGATTATCGCAGAGCGCGTGCTTAAAGAGATTCGCGCGAGGCTTGATTTCCTTATAGACGTCGGACTCGATTATTTGACTCTTTCCCGCAGCGCGCAGACCCTTTCGGGCGGCGAGGCGCAAAGGATTAGGCTTGCCACGCAGATAGGCTCCGGACTTTCGGGCGTTCTTTATATTCTCGACGAGCCGAGTATTGGGCTTCATCAATGCGACAACCAAAAGCTTATCGACACGCTAAAGCACTTAAGAGATCTCGACAACACGCTTATCGTAGTCGAACACGACGAGGACACAATGCGCTCCGCCGATTACATTGTGGATATAGGTCCGGGCGCGGGCGTTCACGGCGGCGAGGTCGTCGCCGCAGGTACGGTAGACGAGATTATAAAGTCCGGCTCGATTACCGGTAAATTCCTCTCCGGCGAGCGCAAAATCCGCGTTCCCGAAAAGAGACGGCTGTTCGACGAAAGCATAACGATTCGCGGCGCGGCGGAAAACAATCTTCAAAACATTACGGTAAAAATTCCGCTCGGCGTGTTTACCGCGGTGACCGGCGTTTCCGGCAGCGGTAAGTCCTCGCTTATAAACCAAACGCTTTATCCCGCCGCCGCCAATATGTTCAATTCGGTTAAACAGCGCGTGGGGAAGTGCGACGGAATAGACGGACTCAACAAGATAGACAAAGTTATAAACATCGACCAAAGCCCGATAGGGCGGACGCCGCGCTCCAATCCCGCGACGTACACGGGCACAATGGCGACCATAAGAGATTTGTTTGCGGAGACTCCCGCGGCGCAGGAACGCGGCTACAACTCGGGCAGGTTCTCGTTTAACGTTCGAGGCGGCAGGTGCGAGAGCTGTGAGGGCGACGGAATTATCCGTATCGAAATGAACTTCCTGCCCGACGTGTACGTGCCTTGCGACGTGTGCCACGGAAAGCGGTTTAATAGGGAAACGCTTCAGGTAAAGTATCGCGACAAGTCGATTGCGGACGTTCTCGATATGACGATAGAAGAGGCGTACGAATTCTTTAAAAACATTCCCACGCTTAAGCGTAAGTTGGGCACGCTCCTCGACGTAGGACTCGGATATATAAAGCTCGGTCAGCCCGCTACGACCCTTTCGGGCGGCGAAGCGCAGCGTGTAAAACTGGCGACCGAATTAAGCAAGGTATCCACAAGCAACACTCTATACGTACTCGACGAGCCCACGACGGGACTTCATTCCGCCGACGTGGAGCGCCTTATAGACATTCTCGACCGCCTCGTCGAAAACGGAAACACGGTAGTCGTTATAGAGCACAACCTCGACGTTATTAAGTGCGCGGACTATATAATCGACCTCGGACCGAGCGGCGGCGACGCGGGCGGACAGGTTGTCGCGTGCGGTACGCCCGAGCGCGTAGCCCAAAACCCCGAAAGCAGAACAGGCGAATATCTGAAAAAGGTGTTGGGATGAATAAAGACGAAGCTTTTAATATAGAAGGCGACACTCTCGTCAAATACTCGGGAGAAGCCGAAAATATCGTTATTCCGAGCGGCGTAAAAAAGATAGGCGCGGAGGCGTTTGCTCAAAATAAAATCTTAATTACTCTCGACCTTAACGAGGTGGAAGAGATCGATTTCCGCGCTTTTTACTGCTGTTTTAATCTTGAAAAGGTTGTTGCAAGGTCTGTCGTTTGCGTAGGCGACGACGCGTTTAGAGCGTGCCATATGCTGCGTAAAATCGAATTCGGAAAACTCGAGCGCGTTGGCGACGATTCCTTTTTCGGCTGCATGTATCTCACCGAGATAACGGGCACGCAAAACCTTGTCGATATCGGGGAGAATGGGTTTAACGGAACAAAGTTTACGCACATCGACATATCGCCGGACGCCGTACGTATCGGCGGCGGCGCGTTCAGCTGTTCGGATATTATAAGCTTTACCGTGCCGAGCGGCATAAAAACGCTTGAAGCGTGCGTTTTTTCGGGGTGCGAAAAGCTTAAAAGAGTTACTCTTCCCGACGGGCTTGAGCGCATAGAGAACGGCGCGTTTTTCGGTTGCCATATGATTAGGTACATAGAGCTTCCGTCGGCACTTACGCATATCGGGCGCGATGCGTTTGAAAGGTGCCGCATAGCCGATATTTGCAACAACTCCGAGATGGAGATTAAGGCGGGGAGCGGAAAATACCAAAACGTCGCTTTAAACGCCGTGCACGTCTATTCGCCGCGCGAGGGAAAGCCGACGCGCGAGATAATAGACGACTACGTTTTTTGCGTGGACGAGAGAGACGGTACGCCGTATCTTCTCGAGTATCTCGGAAGCGAAAAGGATCTTGTATTGCCTAAGGATTTTCACGGTAAAAGCTACCGTATATACAGGTTTGCGTTTTGCGAGTCCGATATAACCTCCGTCGACTTCGGGTCGGGAGTCGAAGCGATAGAAAACCTTGCGTTTTATAATTGCGAAAACTTAAAATCGGTAAAGCTCGACGGGGTTAAGGTCATAGACAGACTTGCGTTTAAGCTTTGTAAGTCCATTACGAGCGTCAGTCTCGACAGTATCGAGATTATAGGCGTAGGAGCTTTTCTCGGCACGGGCATGCAATATCTCGTGGTGGGAAGGTCGGTGCGCGAAATTCGTCGCTGTTCGTTCGATTATTGCATGAAGTTTAAAACCGTTTACTATTTGGGTACTCCCGACGAGTTCAAAAACGTTAAAATATCAGGCGGCGAGGGTCCGTTCATAACTCGGCTGACTAAATACTACTCGGAAAGTGAACCGACCGATACCGAGCACGTCTACTGGCACTACGACGGCGACAAAATAGTGCTTTGGGATTAGAACGATAATATTTTTTTAAGATAAAAGCAATACTACAAACATCATGTTTGTGGTATTTTTAAAATCGATAATTATTTTCGTGGTGGTGTTCTTTGTTATCCGCCTTATGGGAAAGAGGCAAATAGGCGAAATGCAGCCCTTCGAGCTTGTTATTACGCTTATTATCGCCGAGGTCGGCTGTATTCCGATGAACGACCCGTATATCCCGCTGTACTACGGGATAGTGCCTATCGTTACGCTGGGTATGCTTCATATCGTGCTGTCCTTTGTGTCGAGAAAATCGGTTAGGGTGCGTAAAATGCTAAGCGGCAACAGCATAATCGTCATCAATCCCGACGGAATAGTGTACGACGCGCTCTGCAAGATGAATATGAATATCGACGACTTGAGAGAGGCAATCCGCACCGCGGGCTACGTCGATTTTACCGAAATCGCCTACGCCATTTTCGAGACGAACGGCAAGCTCTGCGTCGTGGAAAAACAGACTTCTCCGCAAAGCGAGAGCTCGGGCGAGAGTAAGCCCCTTCTTCCGATAGAGCTTGTCGTCGACGGGAAAATTAAAGAGGACAACCTTTTGCTGTCCGGCACGGACAGAGCGGATATAGAAAAGGTTTTGCGCGATAAAAAGCTTAAACTTAAGGACCTGCTTTATGCCGATATAAGGCAGGACGGCAACGCCTTTTTTGCGCCTAAGTACGATAAAGCGTTTTGCACGAAGCTTGCCATATCGGGCGGAGGTAATTGGTAAATGAAAAAACTGATTGTTATCGTCTCCGTTTTTGCCGTCCTTCTTGCCGCAATGATTTGCGAGATGGTGTTTGTAAACGACTATTATTCCAAGCTTCAATCCGACCTTGAGACGGTTAAAAAAAGCATAGACCTTCACGAGGAAAACGTCGATAACGAAACTACGATTGCGCTTTGCGAGGACGTCGCAAAAAAATGGGAGGAGGGCAAAAACTGGCTGCTCCTCATCCAAAACCACAATACCGTTCGAAACTTCGACGACAAAATTGTCAGTCTCGTCGAGGTTGTAAAAAGCGGCAACTATAACGACGCTGTGATTTTTATTAACTCCGCAATCAACTATATCGACGACGTACTTCTCGACAGCATGCCGTTTGCAACAAATATACTGTAAGCTTTTTTCCGCAATGCGGAAAATACATACTTTGAAAATGTGTCGAATTTTCGTTCATTTTCGCATAGCGGTCCAAAAGGCGAAAAACGATTGATTTATAGAGAGTTTTGGTGTATAATTACACTATGGAATTTTCCGAACTTCAAAAGAGCCTATCAGACCCGCCCAAGCCGTGCTATTTGCTGTACGGCGACGACGAGTTTGTGCTTGCCCGCGCGGTCGCGCTTATTAGCGGTGTGGCGGGCGGAATAAAGGAATTTAACGTTGTGGACAAGGAGTTCAAAAGCGCAACCGCGCTTGTGGAGGAGCTTATGCAGCTTCCAGTTATGGGCTCCTACCGTGTGGTTATCGCGCGCGGAAAGCTCGACGCTTCGTCCGTTGCCGATTACCTCGATAAACCCAATCCCACGTCGGTGCTTGTTTTTGTGTCGTACACTCCTCACGACAGCTGGAATCACACCTCCACGCCGAGCGCGCCGAACGGCGTTACGCTCGTTTCCTGCAATAGGGTGGATATAAAATATATCTATTCGTTCGTAAGGCGTATCGCAAAGGAATACGGTACGACTTTCCCCGATAAAGCGGTCGCAAGGCTGTATAACCGTTGCGGCGGGTATATGACAAGGATTAACTCGGAGGCGCAAAAGCTGTCGGTGTACCGTGCCGGCGGCACCGTGTCGGAGGAGGACGTCGACGAGGCGGTCGAGCCCGATATTGAGTACGTAGTTTACGACTTGGGCGATTGCATTATTTCGGGCAATACCGCGCGCGCGCTCGAGATAGTGGGCGAAATGGCAAAGGCTAACGACCTTACCGCCGCGTTCACGTTGCTTTACAACAGATTCAAACGGCTTTTTGCCGCCGCGTTAGATCCCGACGGGTTAAACGATTTCGGGCTTAAACCGTACATGATTAATAAATTAAAGGCGGAGAGCGCAAAGTTGAGTAAACGTCGGCTTAAGTCTATAATCGACATGCTTGCCGACGCGGATATGAGCTATAAGTCGGGCGTGATAAGTCAGCTCGACGCGCTCACGTCGTTTGTTTCGAGAGCTACATACGGAGGTGCCGATTGATTAATATCGCAAAAAAAAGATTGCCTGCGGCGCTTGTATCGATATTCGTGTATTTAAGCTACTGTGCGGCGGGCTGGTACTTAGCGCGTAGCCAAATGGGGTATATGGGCGAGCAGTATTCGCTGCCCGGCTGGTTTGCCAACGATATTTGGGCGTTCTTTATCGCGGGACTTTTGCCGTTTGCGCTGTACGCAGTGCTTTCTATGTTCGTTTTTCGTACGCTTACCGTTAAAATCCGCGGGAACGTGGACGCCGTTCGTTACGGACTTAACTTTGCCGTCTTTTTCGCCAATATCGTTGTTTTCGGGCTGAATTTTATTTTTCTTGCCGCGCCCGCCGCGGTAGGCGTTATGAAAACGCTACTGGCGCCGGTTGTAACGATTTTGTTTACCTCGCTGTATCTTGTGTACGCGTTCCGACAGGAGTACGTCGACAGGTCCGCTTTTAACGCTATCGTCGCACAAGTGCTCGGTACCATGATTACCGTTTACGGTATCGTTGCCGCGATAGGGATTGTGAGCTCGGTGGTGTGATATGAAAAAAACAAGATTTGTAATTATCGTACTGTGTATTGTGCTCGCGGCATTTGCGCTTATTTCCTGCGGCGAGCCTGGCGCGCCAGAGCATACCGTTTCCTCAAGTAATTATACCGTAAAGACAAGCACGGTCGAACAAAACCTCGAGGAGTACGTTAAAAACCATCCCGACAGAACGGCGGCGACTGACGGGGAGGAGAACGCCGCAATTTACCTTCTTGAAAAGCTTGACGGTTACGGTTTGGATTCCGCAGAGATGACGGAATTCACATATACCGAAAACAACAAATCGAAAACGAGCAGAAACGTTTCGGCTGTATATAAAGAAGAGGGCGCAACCAAAAACGTTATTATAGGCGCCTACTACGATAATTGTTACGGGCTTGTATCGAGCGTTTCCAAAGAGCCTATCGAAGTGGAAGGCGCGCTCGCTAACGGAAGCGGCGTTGCGGCGGCCCTTGCCGTTGCCGAATATCTCGGCGGAACGCACGACGAGCTCGGTTTTAACGTCACCCTTGCGTTTTTCGGAAGCTCCGCGATAGGCGACGTCGGCGCGAGAGAGTTTTATAAAAGCATGAGCAGGACGGGTAAGGAAAACACTGTGCTCATGGTGGAACTTCAGAGGCTGGGCGTGGACCACGTTTACGCGTACAGCGGTCCCGGCACAAAGCGCGAGGCGTTTTTTGCTCGCGTCGCAAAGGATAACGAGTACAATATCTATAAGACAACCCAAAAATCCCCGCACATCGTCAATATGCGGGTATTGGACGGCGTGCCGTACTACGAGTGGGCTCAAACAGGTTTGTATAATTGCTTCTATAACGGCGGCATTCCCACGCTTAACGTTGTCGGCGCCAACTGGGAGACGATAAGCCTTACCGACAAAGAGTCGGCAAACAATCCCGACATCGCGTTTACCTCGGCGGACACTTTTTCCAACCTAAAACGTTTATATCCCGATTACGGCTCGAAAATAGCGCTTGCCGCGTCGTTTGTGATTGCAAGCTTGCACGATCCCGAGTTTATTTCGGTCATGACGGCGGATAAAAGGGCGTTTAATCCGAACGCTGCAATAACGAGAGACTGGATTTGGGGGCTTGTCCTTATCGCCTTTCTTGTAATCGCTTACGTCGTTATGAATATCGTCGTGAAAAGAATGGGTAAGAAATATCCCGTTTCCGCGCCTCAGCCCAAAAAGATTAAAATGGCAGTTTTCGGCGTTGACTACGAGGACGGCGGTCCCAACGATATCTTTATCGATTTTGCGGATTCCGCGCCTAACGGAGCGGGAGCGGAAGAGATTTTCCCGGGTATTCCCAATAACGATAAAAGAGGCTATCGCACGCAGAATGTGGACGATATATTCCCTCCGATAGTCCCGCGCACCGAACAGCGCGCAAAGCCGCAGGAGCCGAAAGATCCCGCCGCGCCTCAAGCTACCGAAGCCGAAAAAGCTAAAACGGATAACAATAATTCTTCTTCCGCCGAGCCCGAAAAGGCGGAAAAGGAAAGCGCCGCGAAAGAAAAGACCGACGAAGATAATAAGACCGAGAACGCAACGGATGAAAAGGGCGCGGAGGACAACGCTCCGCAAAAAACAGGCTCGGCCGTTTCGGAAAGAAAAACTTCCGCCAAAAAGACGGACGGAACAAAAACGACTTTGACGGAAAAGCCGACGACAAAGAAGCAGTCTGCGACTACTACAAAAAAGAGCACGACAAAAAGCGGGCTGACCGGAAGCGCGGCAACAACGGGAAAATCGACGCAGACCAAAAAGCCGACTGTAAAAAAACCGACAAGTAAAGGTGCGGACGAAAAGGGCGAAACCGGCGACGACAAATAAAAACAAAAGCGGAGCTTATTACATGCTCCGCTTTTTATTGCTTGACTTAAGAGGGTAAGAGGTTAGTCTAATAAGCTAAATAATCACATATTGTCTTATCGCGATACACTCGAGCGAATTCGGTCGGGTTTAAGGATTCTGACTGCAAAATAAAAACCCGAGTGGGTACTCGGGTTAAAGTTTTTAATCAGCCGCCGCCGAACAGGTTTGTAAACCAGTTGCCTACGTTTTCGAAGAATTGGGTAATCCCGAACTGATTGGACATATCCTTAACGACGGTTACGAAGTTAAATCTGTCAACCTCTATAAAGCACCAAAGTACAACAATTCCCAACGTTAGAATTACAAGGAATAAAACATTAAGCAGGCAGCTCTTTACGTTGAGCGGGCTTTTTATCTTTCTGAGCCTTGCGTCCGGATCCTGACTCTCTTTTATAGCCTGCTCAAGCTGTTGAGCGGTCATTTGATCGGGACTCATGGAAGATAAAGGCGGATTTGCGTCTGCGCCTTTTTTGCCTTTCTCCTTCTTTTCCTTTTTATTGTCCTTCTTAGGCTCTTTCGCCTTTTCGGGCTTTTTTTCTTTTTCGGGTTTTGCCATAAAAATCCTCTTATACAGGAGTGTACCACCTATTATAACGTATATTTATAAAAAAATCAAGTACATTTATAAAATTTGTTCATAATTTATTCACTGTTTTTATGGAAAAAAACGGTTTTATCATCGTACGCTTATGAAAAAAAGGGGAGGAAAAATTTTAATTGACATTAAACATGTATATGCGGACGGCTGTCCGTTTTCAATCGGGGGAGGATTTCGTATACAATATGCGATTAAGCCTCATGAGACGCCGCCGCTTATGCCGCAAAAAAACAGGTATTTTTATAAAAATATCGATAAACCGAAAAAAGTTGGTCAAAAAAGATTGAAAAGCTTAAAGTTATAATGTATAATAAAGCCGTAGGGGTATCGCTATGTGGTTTTTCGAGAATATTTACAAAAAAATGGTTGAATATCCCGCGGCGTGCGCTATCGATGTCATTCTTACTGCGCTACTTATTTACGGGATAATCGCTTTCCTTAAAAAGAACAACGCCGTGCGGCTTGTGCTTTACCTTTTGCCGTTTACGCTGCTTGGGGTAGTCCTTTCGTCTCCCCACCTGCACATGGAGGTGTCGGGTAGGATTTTGTCGTACACCGTCGTTTTTGCTATTCTTGCGGTGGTGCTTTTGTTCCCGCAGGAGACAAAGCGCGGACTGTTGAAGCTCGCTTCGCCTAAGGATACGCACGAAGCCTACGCTACCGAATACGCGGTATCGGACGACGTGCTTCACCACACCATTTCCGAGATTGTAAGAGCATCTCAAAACATGGCTAAAAAGAACGTCGGCGCTCTGATAGTCGTAACTACACAGGAAGTGCCCGAGCATATACTCGAATCGGGAACAAAGCTCGATTCCATACTGTCATGCGCTCTTCTCGAAAGTATCTTTAACACAAAAGCGCCGTTGCACGACGGCGCCGTATTCGTGCGCGGCAACCGCATTGTCGCAGCCGGCTGCTTCCTCCCGCTTTCCCAGTCCACTTCGATTGACAAAGAGCTTGGAACTCGGCACCGCGCAGCGATAGGCGTTACCGAAAACTACAACGTGCTTACGATTATCGTTTCCGAGGAAACGGGTGTAATTTCCACCGCTCAGCACGGCAGAATAAACCGTTACTACGATTCGCAAATGCTTACCGAAAAGCTTGAACAGGCTTACGGACTCAAGGCCGTAAAGGGCGGAAAAAACCGCAAAAAGGAGGGATAGAAATGGCAGACGAAGTAAAAAAGGACGGCGCGAAGGACGCGAAAAAGCCCAATAAGTTTAAGAGATTCCTTAAAGCGGTGTTTGTCCACAATATCGGCTGGAAGCTTCTTTCGCTGGCTTCCGCATTTATCATTTGGGCGCTTATCGCAGGTCTTTGGACGGTATGATTTTGCGCGATTTGGTAGACTTTTCGTCCGAGATACTTATACCGAAAGGTGACGTATCCGACTTTGCGGTTGTTGCTTGCGACCAGTTTTCCTCTAATCCCGAATACTGGAATGCGCTTAAGAAAACCATGCCGCCGTTTTCCGCACTCGAGCTTATTTTGCCCGAGTGCTTTTTGTACGAGAAGGAAAAGCGGCTTAAAAGCATATCGGACGCTTACGAAAAAATGGGTACGGATAGGTTTTATCCCGTGACGGGAACTGTTGCGGTTACGCGCACGACGCCGTTCGGGCGCACACGCCGCGGTATCGTTGCGCCGATTAATCTCGACTGCTACGATTATAAGACGGGGAACAAGGCGCTTATACGAGCTTCCGAGCGGACAGTGGAGGAGCGCATTCCGCCGCGCGTTGCGATACGCGAGGCTTTGGGCGTGGAAATTCCGCATATTCTTTTACTTGTCGACGACGAGGATTTTCTTATCGATAAGGCGGTTGACTCCGTAAAAAAAACGTCGCTTTACGACTGCGAGCTTCGCGGCGGCGGAGGGCATATTATGGGCGAGCTTGTTACCGACGTCGCGCCGCTGTACGCCGCCTGTGAAAAGATTATCGCCAAAATGGAAAGCAAATTCTCCCAGTCGCTTTTTGCGCTTGTCGGCGACGGCAATCATTCGCTTGCGACGGCAAAATACTGCGCTACGGCCAAGCGGACGCCCTTTAACGGCATGGCGCTTGTCGAAATAGAAAATATCTACGACGAGGGGCTTGTTTTTGAGCCTATCCATAGGCTTGTTAAATGCGGCGATAAAAAAGCGTTTTTAGAAGGTTTCAAAGCCGAGATAAAAGGCGATGCCGAAACGGAGCTGTACCTTCCCGAGCCGATAAAAGTTGCGGTACCGAGCGATAAGGTCCAAGCTATAATCGACGTGGATAGATTCTGCGAGAAGTTTGTAAAAAACCACGGCGGCGATGTCGACTATGTTCACGGCGAGGAAATGCTTCGTCGGGACGGACATGTAGGCATAAGAATGCGCGAGGTCGGGCGCGGCGAGCTGTTCGGTTATGTTTTAAGTAACGGCGTGCTACCCAAAAAGACTTTTTCGCTCGGCGAAGCGCAGGAAAAACGGTATTACGTGGAAGCGAGAAAAATTAAGTAACAGCATTAGCACGAAGGGCAATCGGCGAATATAACATAGTAAACGATATTATTCGGAGCCCTTGCAGTGAAGGCGGTCAAGTTTGGCGGAACTTCGATGTCTACCGCCGAAAGTATCAAAACGGTAAAGCGCATTGTCGAGAGCGATCCCGAAAGGCGCTTTATCGTTGTGTCCGCTCCGGGTGTGACCACCACGGAGGCAAAGGTTACCGACGTACTTATTTCCGTAGCCGAAAGGAAGGGAGCGGATAGAGTAAACTCGTTTGCAACGGTGAAAAACCGTTTTATCGGGATTTGTAACGGACTCGGTCTTGAAGGTTTTCTCGACGGGGATTTCAGGATGATTGAAACCGTGTTGCCAAATGCGGACGACGGCTACATTATTTCGCGCGGCGAGTATCTTTGCGCAAAGCTCGCGGCGCGTTTTCTCGGCTATCCGTTTGTCGACGCGGCGGGGATAATAAAATTTCACGGCGGCGTGTACGACGACGATACCACCGAAACGGTTTGCGCGCCCGTGCTTAACGGTTATAAGTGCGCGGTCATTCCCGGTTTTTACGGCAGTGACGAACAGGGTAAAACGGTAATTTTTCCGCGCGGCGGATCGGATATTTCGGGCGCAATCGTAGCCCGCGCGGTGAATGCGTCGGTGTACGAAAACTTTACGGACGTCGACGGGTTTATGACGAGCGATCCGCGCGTCGTGCCTCACGCCGAGCCTTTAGATTTGCTTACGTACATGGAACTGCGCGAGCTTGCGTATATGGGTGCGAACGTGCTTCATCCCGAGTCGATTTTTCCGGCGCGGCGGGCGAATATTCCCATTCACATACTCAACACGTTTAATGCGGCGGCTCACGGCACGATGATCGTTCCCACCGAGCTTTTTTTGAGCGGAAAGTACAAGCGCAAAAGAAGGTCGGTCGTAACGGCTGTCGCGGGCAAACGACATTTTAGCTCGCTGTATATCGATAAGTCGATGACATATGCGGAAGTAGGGTTTATCCGCCGCGTGCTCGGCTGCTTCGAGTCATTGAATATTCACGTCGAACATATCTCGAGCGGGATAGACTCCGTGACGGTTGTGTTTTCGGCGCGGGAGCGCGAAACGGCAGACAGGCTTATGTGCGCGGTAAAAAAAGAAGTAAGCCCTGACCGAATTAATCTTACGACCGACGTGTCGCTTATCGCAATAGTAGGTCACGGTATGTGTCGCCGTCGGGACGTCGTGGCGCGTGCGGTAAACAGGCTGAGTAACGCCGACATCAATCTTTTGCTGATAGATAGGAGCGCCTCAGAGATAAATATAATTCTCGCGGTGTCGGATAACGACTTCGAGCGCGCGCTCATCGCTCTAAACGGCGAGTTTGAGATATAGCTTTAGATATAATTTATTAACAAAATCTTTGCGTAGGTATATGCTTATTCGCTTGACAGCGGATAGGTTTTTATGTTAAAATACTTTTTGAGCCGCACGGAAAGGGTTATAAATCCGAAAGGTACCCCGACGGCGAATACTAAAACGGAGGTTATGCTATGTTTGCTATTATCGAGACAGGCGGAAAACAGTACCGCGTAAGCGTCGGCGACGTTATCGATGTAGAGCGTATCGAGGCAGAAGAGGGCGCTACAATCGAGCTGAAGGTGCTTATGACGGGCGAGGGCGACAGCATTGTTGTCGGCGCGGAAGCTGAAAGTAAAAAGGTTTCGGCTACCGTACTTAAACAGGTCAAGTCCAAAAAAGTCGTTGTGTTCAAGTACAAAGCAAAAAAGAACGTGCGTAAAAAGCAAGGCCATCGCCAGTTCTATACGCGCGTCAAGATCGAATCCATTGCATGATAACGGTAACGTTTTTCAAGGAAAACGGAAGTATCGTTAAAGTACGGGCTCGCGGTCACAGCGGACTGTCGGAATACGGCTCCGACGTACTGTGCGCGGCGGCGTCGGCGCTTATACAAACGGCATATCTTGCGGTAGCGGATATATTAGGTAACGTTAAGTATAAACGCAACGACGATAAAGGTGAGTTCGAGTTCGAGATTCCAAAGGACTGCATAGACCGGCACGACGTAGACGTAGTGCTTCGTGCTTTGACAATAGGTCTAAGCGATTTACAAAGCGGTTATCCGCAAAACATTAAATTGGAGGAACAGTAACATGTTTATTAATATTCAGTTATTCGCTCACAAAAAGGGCGGCGGTTCGACCAAGAACGGAAGAGACAGTAACGCGCAGCGCCTCGGCGTTAAACGCGCGGACGGTCAATTCGTTTTGGCGGGCAATATTTTGGTTCGTCAGCGCGGCACCAAGGTTCACCCCGGCAACAACGTCGGTCGCGGCGGAGACGACACTCTGTTCGCGCTTGTGGACGGCAAGGTGAAGTTTGAAAGCAAGGGCGACCGCAAGCAAGTAAGCGTTTACCCTGTGGCACAGTAACAAAAGGGCGCACGCGCCCTTTTTTCTTTACGCGGTAGGTGGAATATGTACAAAACCGAAGCGAACAGAATAACAGTAGATAAAGACGATCTCGACATTAAGGCAACACTTGAATGCGGGCAATTTTTCCGTTACGAAAAAAACGACGACGTGTATACCGTCAAGTCGGGCGGTAACGTTTGCCGCGTTTACACTTCGGGCGACTATTCCGTTATCGACACGGATCAGGTCGATTATTTTGTAAACTTCTTCAATCTCGACCGCGATATGCTCAGAGCCAAACGCACGCTGTCGAGGTTTCCCGAGCTACAGGACGCGCTTAACTCGTGCGGTGCGTTAAGGATACTGCACCAACCGCTTTTCGAAACGATTATCTCTTTTATAATTTCGGCGCAAAACAACATTCCGCGCATTAAGGGTATTATAAATCGGCTGTGCGGCCTGTGCGACGACGTGTTTCCCACGCCGGAGCAGATTGTTGCCTTAACCGTGCGCCGTCTCGACGGAATAGGTTGCGGCTACCGCTCCCAGTACATTTACGACACGGCGTGCATTTGTGCCGAAACGGATATACTTAACCGATTGTATGCGGCAAGCACGGTCGACGCGCAAAAAATGCTTAAAACGCTTCCCGGCGTCGGGCAGAAGATAGCCGATTGCGTCGCGCTGTTTTCGCTCGGGAGGCTCGAGGTTTTTCCCGTCGATACCTGGATAATAAAAACGATGCGCGTCGGCATGGAGACCGAAATGCAGCTTCGTACGAGGGTTATGGAGCGCTACGGAGAGCTCGCCGGCTACGCGCAGCAGTTTATTTATTACTACAACGCAATTCTCCGCGCGGGGAGTAAGGCGTAGATTTTATGCGCAAGCGTTTGTTTTGCGGGCGTGTGTAACAGCTTAAAAAATTGTATTTACGGACGGAGCGTGCGCGCTCCGTTTTTCATATTCGAGACAGAGCTCTCATACAATACATCGGAGTAGATTATGAGCTTTGTCGATCAGATATCAAAGATGTTCGGGGCGCTTCCCGAGTTTAAGTTTCAGGCGACGCTATTCGGCGGTAATGCGATTTACGTCGAGGGCGGGAAGCCTATTAAGCTTGACGACGACGAGATGGTGTTTAAGGTGAACGGCGGAATGCTTACCGTTGTCGGCGAATCTATGTCGGTTAAAGAGCTTACGGGCGACTGCGTTGCTATCGTCGGCGAAATAAAGTCTGTTGCGGTGGAGAAATTATGAAAAAAATCGAACCCACCGCCGCGGATCGTGCCGCCGCCGAAGCCGAAAAAATAAAGCTGCGCCGTGAAAAGGAAAAGATAAAATCGGAGCAAGCGGCAAAGCGGAAAGAGGAAAAGGCAAGACGGGCGGAAGAGGCGGCAAAGCGTAAAGAGGAAGAAAAAAAGCGCAAAGCCGAGGAAGCAAAGCGGCGCGAAGAAGAGCGCGCCGTTATCGAGGAAAAAAATCGGATAATAGCGGCGCGGCGGCTCGAACGCAGAAAAACGGTGTACGCCGCGGTAATAAAAAGGCTTCGACACGGCGACGGTGCGTTTTGCTACCGTAATTACGGCGTATTGCCGCGCGTGGAGATAGAGGTGCGCGGAGACGTTACTTCCGTTCTTACGAGGCTAGGCGCGGCGGGAGTAAAAGCCGTCGACGTAAAAAAATCGGACGGCAAATTTCGATTTAAAGTGCAAAAAAAAGACTTGAGTAAAGCTATTGCTTTTTTGGACGAAATGTGTTACAATTATATATTAGGCGAGACCTACGGCTTGCCTCGTGTGGCGCTTTATTGGCTTGCGCGTGCGGGTTTAATAGTAGGAGCCGCGGCGTCGGCGCTCGCTATGTACTTTTCATATTCCCATATTTACGCCGTACACGTTTCCGGAAACGAAAAAATCAGGGAAGAAGCAGTTCTTTCCGCGCTTAAAGCGGAGGGTATCACCGTCGGCACCGATAAGTCCGAAATCGACCTCGACAGGGTTGTGGCGATTGTAAACGGTATTGACGGGATAGCTGATTGCGACTGTTCGCTTTCGGGTACCGCGCTGTACGTTAACGTTCTCGAATCGGGCGATTTTACCGAGATAGATTCTTTCGGTGCGTACGAATCGGTTTACGACGCGGTTATAACGCGCGTAGTAATGCGGAGCGGCACCTCCAAGGTCAAGCGCGGCGACGCGGTTAAAAAGGGCGACGTTCTCGCCGACGGAACCGTGTATTCCACGGCGGGCGAGCCGCTTTACACCGCGGAGTGCGAGGGCGAGATTTACGGCAATGTTTCGATAGGCTACAACGTTTCCGTTTCGCCTGTCAAGGTCGTTCATAAACGGACGGGAAAAGTGTACAAAAAGAGCGCGTGGACGCTTTTCGGCAAGACTTTTTTTAAGCCGCGTTCGCCGTACGATTCGTATGAGAGCTTTTCGTATACGGCTTCTTACGACGTATTGATTCCGCTTTACATTACGACTTACGAGTTTTACGAGACGGAGCGCGTCGAGACGGAACGCACCGTAGAGCAGGCTGTTGCGGAGCTTGCGGAGGAGAAGCGCGAGGAGCTCGGGTTTTTCGACAGAGACAAGTTCGAAATGACGTACACGGCGGCGGAAACGGATACGGGGCTTATAAATATTCATTTGTTTTTCAGCGGCGAGGCGCTTATCTCCCGCGGCTGTGCGGCTCCCGTAGCGAACGGGAATAAATAACCGTAAATTAAGGAATAAATTACTTTCGGAGAAGTTTTTTTTGGAGATTACCGAAGACAACTTAAAGGCGGTATGCGGTGCATATGATACCAATCTAAAAGCGATTGAATCGTTATGCGGCGTTACCGTGCGAATTACCGGCACGGGTCCCGTAATTTCGGGCGACGGCGCGGAGGAGGCGACGCTTTTAATGGAAAAGCTTGCCGCTCTTGTCGAGCGCGGCGAAAAGATAGACCCCGCCACGGTAAAACGCGTGCTCGATATTCTCCGCACAGATAAGGGCGGCGTGGAGGCTATATACTCCGTTTCGGCATGCACCACCGCGCACGGCAAAAAAATTTTCCCAAAGACCGTCGGGCAAAAGAAGTTTATAGACGCGGTCAACGCCAACCTTATGACTTTTGCAGTCGGACCCGCAGGCACGGGAAAGACCTATCTCGCCGTTGCGCTTGCGGCGGCGGCGGTCAAGCGCGGCGACGTCGATAAGATTATTTTAACCCGTCCCGCGATAGAGGCGGGCGAAAAGCTCGGTTTTTTACCCGGCGATTTGCAGATGAAGGTCGACCCGTATCTTAGACCGCTGTACGACGCGCTCGGCGATATGTTCGGCGGCGACTACATTAAGCTTATCGAGCGCGGAATAGTGGAGATAGCGCCTCTTGCGTACATGCGCGGAAGAACGCTCTCCCGCGCGTTCATGATACTCGACGAGGCGCAAAACACCACGCCCGAACAGATGAAAATGTTTTTAACCCGCTTCGGCGAGGGAAGCCGTGCGATAATAACAGGCGACGTTACGCAGATAGATCTTCGCGGCGCGCCGTCGGGACTAATCGAAGCGGAAAATGTGCTCAAAAATATTCCGTCCATTGCATTCGTGCACTTGACGGAAACGGACGTTGTACGTCACGACCTCGTGTCCAAAATAGTTTCCGCGTACAACGACTATTCGCAAAGGAGAAATCATGGAACAGACGGAGAAGTCTAAAAGTAATTCCGCAGAGCCCTCTAAGGCGCCGATAAGCGCGTACTTTTGGCTTGCGGGAATTTTCGCAATAGTATTCGCTGTTATCTACATAGCGCTTATTTTGCGAGTGCATTTTTTGGATATTCCGAGCGGGGAATCGGTTATAAGCGAAACGGCGTCGAACAGCTTGTTTGCGCTCGTTCTCGTCGTCATGCTGAGCGCGTTGTACACTTATACCGTTGTATCGCGTAAAGAGCTTTTGTTAAGCCTTAGAGAGGCGGGCGCAATAATGACCGTGTTCGCGCTCGTTACGACGACAAACATCTTTCTCGCACACGTCAGCCCGTTCGCCATGTTTGTTGCGCTTACGTCGCTGCTTGCGCTCCCGTTTTCCAAAAAACGCGACGCGTTTATCCTCAACGTGTTTACTTGCCTTATATCTTCCTTCTCGCTTATTAACATTGCGGAATCGACGCACCTTCCCATAATTATTTTTACTTCCATTGCGGGGCTTTTGTGCGGAGCGATTGCGGCGTACAGCTTCCCCAACGGAATGACGCGTATCGCCTCGATATTCCGTTCGCTTGTTACTTCGGTTTTCGTAATCGGTATGTACGCCGTGCTTCTCTGCGCGTACTCGCTCGACGCCGCTCAGCTTGTCGATAATATTGTTTTTATCGGACCGTTTGCCGCAGGGCACGTATTGCTTGCGGGTATTCTCGTTCCGATTATCGAGAGCATATTCAACATAACGACAGACTCCAAGCTGGTGGAGCTTACCAATCACAAGGCGCCGCTTATTCACAGGCTTATAACGGAAGCGCCCGGTACGTTTAACCACAGTCTTTCTCTTGCCAACTTTGCGGAGATTTGCGCCAACGCGATAGGCGAGGATCCGTACCTTGCAAGGGCGTGCGCCTACTACCACGACGTGGGTAAGCTTAATAATGCCGAGTATTTTACGGAGAACCAGGCGGGCTACAACCCTCACGACGATATTCTGCCCGAGGTGTCTGCGGAAATTATCCGTCAGCACACGACTGACGGCTATGAGCTTTGCAAAAAGTACCACATCCCGGAGGAGGTCGCGCGCATAACGATAGAGCACCACGGCACGCTTCCCATAGCGTACTTTTACAATAAGGCTCAAAAGCTGACGGACAGCGACGTCGACATGGATGAATACCGTTATCACGGCGAAACCCCCACCGGAAAAATCGGCGCGATTATTATGATTTGCGACGCGGCGGAGGCGGCGATTCGCGCCATGGATAATCCGGACGGCGAGCGCGTGGACAAGTTCTTGAAAAAAATGATTGACGACAGACTGCGGCTCGGCCAGTTTGACAACTGCTCAATAACCATGAAGGATCTTAACGCGCTCAGAGAGGCTATTGTAGGCGCGTACGGCGGTCTGTTCCATAAACGTATCAAATACAACAACGGACGCGGTGGCGACAATGATTAAGCTTACAGGCGACTATCAGCCCGAATTTTTGCGCCTTGCGGGAATAGTTTTCGACATGCTCGAGTTGTCGGGGTGCGCGTCGGTCGACGTGGCGCTCATAAACGACGAGGAAATGCGCGAGCTGAATAAATCCACTCGAGGCGTGGACAAGCCGACCGACGTACTCAGCTATCCCGCGCTGTCCGAGATTAAAGCGTTTGATAAAGCCAATTATCCCGAGGACTTCGACAGAATGCAAAACGCGGTGGTTCTCGGCGAAATAGCGATTAACACCGACGCGGCGGCACGGCAGGCGGAGGAGTTCGGAACGGGTGAGCGCGAGATAAACTATCTGTTTGTTCACGGACTGCTGCATCTCCTCGGTTACGACCATATCGAGGAAAATGATAAAGAGAAAATGCGCGCTCTCGAGGAGAAGGCGCTTTCGGCAAAGGACGAATCGGTTGTCGTCGCGGTCGTGGGCAGACCGAACGCAGGCAAAAGCTCCATCGTAAACGCCATTGTGGGGGAAAAGGTTTCTATCGTTTCACCGAAGCCCCAAACCACGCGCGACCGTATTACGGGTATATGTACCGAGGGCAACAAGCAAATAGTGTTTTTGGACACCCCGGGAATGTTCAAGCCGCGCACGAAGCTTGACGAACACCTTGACAAAAGCGTAAAAAGCGCGCTCGGCGGCGACGCGGACGTCGTCGTCCTTGTTCTCGACAGCACGAAAGGCGTGACGCCCGACGACGAGAAAACGATTAATTCGCTTATAAAAAGCGGCGCGCCGCTGTATATTGTCGTCAACAAAACCGACCTAAAGGGCTACGAAGCTATTTATCCCATACTCGATAAGCTGAATAAGTACATGAGCGGAGATAACGCCGTAAAAGACGTTATACCCACAAGCTGTCGAAACGGAAACAATATCGAGCTTCTCAAAAAGATATTAAAAGGCGAATGCCGCGAGGGCGGGTTTTTGTTCCCGCCCGACGAGTATACCGACAGACCCGTCAAGTTTATTATAGGCGAGACCATTCGCGAAAAAGCGCTGTTGTTTTTGCAGGACGAGATTCCGCACGGCGTGGGAGTTGCGGTGCTTTCCGTCGACGAGAACTCGTCGCCCGTCCGCATTACCGCCGACGTAATTGTGGACAGACAGTCGCACAAGCGCATAGTGATAGGCGACGACGGCGCAATGATTAAAAAGATAGGCAGCTATGCCCGCCGCGATATTGAGCAGATGCTCGATACAAAGGTTTTTTTGGAGCTTTTCGTAAAGGTGCGCGAGGGCTGGCGCGACCGACAAAACATTTTGCACGATATAGGATATTGATTTTTTCGCCGACACTCCGTATATAATTTTACCTCCCAAGATAAACTAACAAAAACACGGGAGGTGCGGTAATGACCGAGGAAGAGCGGAAGATGTGGGAGCTTTTTTGCATGACAGGCGAGCCGAGATATTACTCGATGTACGCCGAGATGAAAAATCGCAACCGAGACGAAATCGAATAAGAGGTGAATATGCGCGATTTTTCGGATAATTGCGTAGTACTCAGAATAAAGGATTACCGCGACGATGACAGGCTTGCTGATGTGTTCACGGCGGAACACGGGCTTGTCACCGTCGTTTTTCGCGGCGTAAAAAAGGAAAAAGCCAAGCTGAAGCCGTTCGCTCAGCCGTTTACCGTGTTTTCTTCGCGGCTCACGTCGTCTAAAGGCGTTTACCTCACGCCGATAGAGCCTATGCTGATAAGCGACGGGTTTACGCTTTGCTCAGACCTTAAACTGTTTACCGCCGCGTCGGTCGCGGCGGAAGCGACGGTCGCCGCGCTCGTAGACGACGAAAAACACCCCGAGCTTTACATAGAGTTTTTAAAGTTCCTGTCGGCGGCGGAATTTAACGGCGACCCGTACTATCAATCGGCGGTGTATATGCTCCGCCTTCTCGAATTGTCCGGCTTTTACCGCGAGTACGCGTTTGAACAAAACCCGCTTTCGCCGCAGCGTATGCTCGGTTATGCGCAACGCATGGGGTACGAAAAAAGGGAAGAGTCGGATATGTCCCGCCGTGCGCTTAAGTTTATTTCGTCCGAATTCCAAAAGAATTTCGATATAGGACTTAAAAGCGTACAGTCTATCGATTTGTACTGATTTTTACGTGCGGAAAAAGTTGGGGATAAAAACGCAGAATAATCCAAAATTTTCAAATTAAAACTAAAAGGCAGTTAAATCGCTTGCCTTTAATTATTATATTTGTTAAAATAATAAACGACAAAAACCAATTTAAGGAGAAACGAACAAAATGGCAAAAACGGCAAACAAGGCAAAGAAGTATTGCTATCTTTTCACCGAGGGTAACGCCAATATGCGCGAGCTTTTGGGCGGTAAGGGCGCAAACCTTGCAGAGATGACCAACATCGGTCTTCCCGTTCCGCAGGGCTTTACCATTTCCACCGAAGCGTGCACGCAGTACTACGAAGACGGTCGCAAGATCAATCCCGATATTCAGAAAGAAATCATGTCGTACATCGACAAAATGGAAAAAATCTGCGGCAAGAAGTTCGGCGACAAGAACAATCCGCTTCTCGTTTCCGTCCGTTCGGGCGCAAGAGCGTCCATGCCGGGCATGATGGACACCATTCTTAACCTCGGTCTTAACGAGGAAGTCGTTAACACCATTGCAACCAAATCGGGCAATCCCCGCTGGGCGTGGGACTGCTACCGCCGCTTCATTCAGATGTTCTCCGACGTCGTTATGGAAGTTGGCAAAAAATATTTCGAAAAACTCATCGACAAGATGAAGGAAGAAAAGGGCGTTCAGTTCGACGTAGAGCTCAACGCGGACGACCTCAAAACACTCGCCAATCAGTTTAAGGCAGAGTATAAAAAGCAGCTCGGCAAGGACTTCCCCGACGACCCGAAGGAACAGCTCTTCGAGGCTATCAAGGCAGTTTTCCGCTCCTGGGACAACCCCCGCGCAAACATCTACCGTATGGACCACGACATTCCGTACAGCTGGGGTACCGCCGTTAACGTTCAGATGATGGCGTTCGGCAACATGGGCGACGACTGCGGCACGGGCGTTGCGTTTACCCGTAACCCCGCCACCGGCGAGAAGGGCCTCATGGGCGAGTTCCTTATGAACGCTCAGGGCGAGGACGTTGTCGCAGGTGTTCGTACGCCTATGCCTATCAGCAAAATGGCTGAAGTTCTTCCCGACGTTTACAAGCAGTTCCTCGAGGTCTGCGACACGCTCGAAAAGCACTACCGCGATATGCAGGATATGGAGTTTACCATCGAGCAGGGCAAGCTTTACATGCTCCAGACCCGTAACGGCAAGCGCACCGCCGCCGCCGCTATCAAGATTGCTTGCGACCTTATCGACGAAGGCATGATCTCCGAGAAGGAAGCGCTTATGCAGATCGACGCCAAGTCGCTCGACATGCTTCTCCACCCGACGTTCGACACGAAGGACCTTAAGGACGCCGACAAGAACAACGTAGTCGGCAAGGGCATTGCCGCCTCTCCGGGCGCTGCCGCAGGTCATATCGTCTTCTCCGCAGAGGACGCGGTCGAAAAGGGCAAGCTCGGCGAAAAGGTTATTCTCGTTCGTTTGGAAACCAGCCCCGAGGATATCGAGGGCATGAAGTTTGCTCAAGGCATACTTACCGTTCGCGGCGGACAGACCTCGCACGCGGCAGTTGTTGCGCGCGGCATGGGTACCTGCTGTGTATCCGGCTGCGGCGACATCAAGATGGACGAGGACAACAAGCAATTCACCCTCGCCGGCAAGACCTTTAAAGAGGGCGACGTTCTCTCTCTCGATGGCTCGACCGGTAACATCTACGACCGCCTTATCAAGACCGTTCCCGCCGATCCCAACTCCGGCTACTTCGGCAGAATTATGGCTCTTGCCGATAAGTATAAAAAACTCGGCGTCCGCACCAACGCGGATACTCCCAAAGACGCGAAGCAAGCGGCCGCTTTCGGCGCGCAGGGTATCGGTCTTTGCCGTACCGAGCATATGTTCTTCGATCCCGAGCGTATCGGCGCGTTCCGCGAGATGATTTGCGCGGACACCAAGGAAGAGCGCGAGGCCGCGCTTGCCAAGATCGAGCCCATGCAGCAGGCGGACTTCGAGGGGCTTATGGAAGCTCTCGAGGGTCAGCCCGTTACAATCCGTTTCCTCGATCCGCCCCTCCACGAATTCGTTCCGACCGACGAAGAGGATATCAAAGCGCTCGCCAAGGCGCAAAAGAAGACTGTTGCGCAGATTAAGCAGATTATAAACGACTTGCACGAGTTTAACCCGATGATGGGTCACCGCGGCTGCCGCTTGACGGTAACATATCCCGAGATTGCGGTTATGCAGACCAAAGCGGTTATCAAGGCCGCCGTCGCCGTGCAGAAGCGTCATCCCGATTGGAAGGTAGTTCCCGAAATCATGATTCCGCTTGTAGGCGAAATTAAAGAGCTTGCTTTCGTAAAGAAGACCGTCGTCGAAACCGCCGACACCGTTATTAAGGAAGCGGGCGTCAAGCTTAAGTACGAAGTGGGCACCATGATAGAGATTCCGCGCGCGGCGCTTACTGCGGATGAGATTGCAAAAGAGGCGGAGTTCTTCTGCTTCGGCACCAACGACCTCACGCAGATGACCTTCGGCTTCAGCCGCGACGACGCGGGCAAGTTCCTTCCCAGCTACTACGCGAACAAGATTTACGAATCCGATCCGTTCAGCAGGCTCGACACAATCGGCGTCGGTAAGCTTATGGAAACTGCCGTTAAGCTCGGCAAGACCACCCGCAAAAAGCTGCACTGCGGCATTTGCGGCGAGCACGGCGGCGATCCTTCGTCCATCGAGTTCTGCCACGCAATCGGTCTTGACTACGTTTCCTGCTCGCCGTACCGCGTGCCTATCGCAAGGCTCGCCGCCGCGCAGGCAAACATCAAGAATCCGAGAAAGTAATAGTTACGGCTAATTAGTGGATTACTAATAAAGCTATTACAATAATCAGTATCATAGAGCTTATTCCATAACGGGATAAGCTCTATTTTTTTGTAAAAAAATGGCTAAATAAGAGTTAAAGGTGTTTTTTACGGCTTGCTTCCACCCAAGTTGAACACTTGTTTTTAGTGTTATGCACTTGATTTACTTGCGAAAATTTGATAAAATGGGATAAAGAGTTAAAAAATCAGAGACAAGCAGAGATATGACACTTGAACAACTCACTGAAATAATCAGAACAGCCGATAAAAAGACAATCCACAAGGAACTTCTTGCGCTTTGGCTATATTTACTGCAACAAGGACAAGAAGCTCGGTAAAATCAATGTCGTTGACCTATTCAACGGCGACGAACAGCAGTCGCAAGATTTTATCGACAGTAAACATAAATTCGTTTATGACGGCTGCATTACACGCAATGTAAAAAACTTTGAACAGTACGAGTTTATTACAATCACAATATGCAAAATTCGCCCGTCCCGTGATCCGTTTGAGGACGAAGAAGCGATTGAACACGAAGTGCTATTCTACGCGAAGGAGATTACACAATGACGATTCACAACTGCTCAAACTGCCCGTATTGCCAATGAACTGCCGACTTCTATTTGTGTTGGTGTACATACTATAAAAAATTCGTGCGCCTAACGGAAAGCTGTTCGCGAGAGGATTAGACAAATTTCAATGTACATTTTGCGTGTCGCCCCTCGGGGTAACACGTCCGCACAGGCAAACATCAAGAATCCGAGAAAGTAATAGTTTCGTCCATTTAGTGGGTTACTGAAACATCATTACAATAGTTATTATTATAGAGCTTACTCCATAACGGAATAAGCTCTATTTTTTGTGTAATAACTTGACAAATCGAAGGGCGAGTGTATAATAAAGATATAATATTTTCATAGATACGGAGAGATAGGAATGAAAAAAACAAAGTTTATTGCAACTGTTGTTTCCATTGCGCTTGCGTGCGTGCTCTGCATTGGGCTCACGGCATGCGGCAGCGACGCCGCTAACGTGAAAGGCGATGAAATAACCGCCGGGGAATGGGCGGCGGCGTTCAGTGCAGGCAACTTCAAGAACGTGAAGATCGAGACCGAGACGATAAACGAGGGCGAATTCTTCACGGAAGGTGCGAATGATAAGTTGACGACCAAAACGACGTACGTAATCGCCGACGGCAAGCAGTATATGAAGACAGAGGCTACCGTTCAGAGAGGTTCCGAAGAGTTGGAGACAATGGCGGAAAAAATGAACCGAGAAGTATATATCTCGGCAACGGAGGGCGACTATTCAGTTTGGTACACGCAAGACGCGGATAACAAATGGCAAATGTCCCTCAATCACGGCGACATTGCAAGCGAAATTGTAGAAAGCTTAACGGTGATGGCGTCCATGTTCGATAAATTCTATTACGAAAGCGAAAATAATGGTTATGAGCTGATAGAGCAGTCTTCCTATGGAAATACGACATACAAATTCAAGCACGGCAAGCTTGCCGCAACTTATCATCCGCCTTTCAATTATAAAGAAAACGATACTCTGGCGTACGGAGTTACCACGACGCAATCGATGACGATTACATACGGCGATCAGAAGGTGACCATCCCCAATGTGGAAGGCACTACGCCGTACAATAACAAAGTGTGGCAGACCTATCAGCTCTACGTGGAGGGCGTTAATGATGGTAATCCATTCAATATCGACGATCACTCTATTCCCGGTATCGGCAGACTTTACAGGCAAACCTTTCAGGTCGTAACGAGCCCCAACGGCATCGTACGCGCGCACATAAACGGCGATGACGTTACGGGCATTTGGGGTATGAGGGCAGACGGTATTGAATTCTACTCCGAGAGTTTCGGCGACTACCCGATTAATATCGAGTACGACGGCACCTATCTTACCATGGAGGTTCCCGGCGATTTCGACGGATTTAAGCTGACGGCTGTTCTCGAAAGGGTTCAGGATTAACCGATATTTTTACGGCGACAGAAGAGCTTATTCCATAACGGAATAAGCTCTGTTTTTTGAAAAAAGCGTTATAAAAAGCAAAAATTGTTTTTTTCAGCACGTTCCCACCAAAGTTAAATACAACGATTTTATTGATAAAAAAACAAAAATATGCTATATTACTAAGCAGTAAACAGTAGTAATTGTTTTCAATAAAACGGTGTATTATGAATGAAAAAATCAAAAAATTCAGAAAAATAGCCATTATATATACTGTATTGGCGATTGTTCTTATCGTTGTGTATTCTATACTCAAAGCCTTATCCTATCCGTATGCAAGCCCTGCTTTCCCGATTGTAGGCGGAATTATTGCACTTGCGGCTGTAGTATGTTGGGTTTTATACGGTTTAGGACGCAAAAAAATAAAAGAAAAACGGCAAGCGGAAGAGGGCGCAAAACAAGAATTTGCCGAATGGCTGAAGGAGTTCGAGCCACTTACAAAAACCTCCGCCGAGCTTATTCACGCCGATTCCGACAGTAAAAGCTTTTCCAAGTTCGGCGGACTGCCTATTGTTCCCGACAACTTTGAATGGCCGACATTAAACGGAAATCCGATGCCGTTTGTATTACAGCTGGACTTTTCGGAAATCAATTCGGATGGTAGATTAAATAATTTACCCGTTTCCGGTCTTATGTACTTATTCGTAGAAGAGGTGTTTGAACCGGAATTCGATTATATACCGAAAATTTTGTTTTTTGACAAAGCGAACAAGTTATCGTGTGCGAATGTGCCGAATAATCTGCAAAAAAAATACAAGGAAATTTTCGTTGCGCCAAACTACATTAAAACATATCCCGACGTTTCAGACTGTGACGAGGCATTTAAAATATCTTGTAACAGACCTTTCGGAGGAATGGATGACGAATATGACGCGCTTAGTGAAGAGAATGTGGAGTGTCACCTTGTCGGCGGATGGCCGAGTCACTTACAGGGCAGTTTTGAAAAAATCCGCGAGGAAATCGACGGCGACAAATGGGTTTTGCTGTTGCAGGTAAAAAGCGAGTCGTCCGAAAACTTTGACGAGGAATTGATGTGGGGCGATTGCGGATTGCTTTATATCTATATCCGTGAAAAAGATTTGATTGCCCGTAATTTTAACAATGTCATATTGGAAATGCAGTGTTACTGATATAATTTCAATTAATGTCGCCACTTTCGGCGTAGAAATGATCTACAAAAAGGGATATTCCGACGGGCAAAATATAAAAGAGTTTTTATTACATAACGGCTTAGGCGGAGGCGCTCTCGATTAAAAGCGAAAACACCTTTAACCAAAAAGATGATTTTAAATTCAGAGGAAAATATAACTATGAAAGAAACTCACGATATACCGAACAAAATTAAAGTTCGCGGCGCGCGAGTGCATAATTTGAAAAACATAAACGTTGACGTTCCGTTAAATAAAATCGTGGGAATCGCGGGCGTTTCGGGATCGGGCAAGTCGTCCTTGGCGCTCGGTATCCTATATGCGGAAGGGTCAAGGCGGTATTTGGAGTCGTTGTCAACCTATACGCGCAGGCGCATGACGCAGGCGGAAAAGGCGCAGGTCGACGAAGTGCTTTACGTTCCCGCGGCACTTGCTTTGCGGCAACGCCCGGGAGTTCCGAGCATTCGCAGTACGTTCGGGACGGGAACGGAACTTTTGAATCACTTGCGACTGATGTTTTCGCGCCTTGCTTCCCACCGTTGTCCGAACGGACACTATGTTGAGCCCTCTAAAGACGTTGCGGCGGGGTTGGAGCTTTGCTGTCCCGCTTGCGGCGTGCATTTTATGCCTCCCGGCGCGGAGGAGTTGGCGTTTAACAGTCAGGGCGCTTGTAAACGCTGCGACGGTACGGGCATTACGCGGGTCGTCGACGAGTCCAAGCTGGTCCCCGACGAGTCCTTGTCGATAGACGAGGCCGCTGTCGCGCCGTGGCAGACGTTGATATGGTCCCTTATGAAAAACGTCGCCCGCGAAATGGGTGTTAGGACGGACGTTCCGTTTCGGGATTTGACGGAGGAGGAGCGCGAGATAGTGTTCCACGGTCCCGCCGAGAAAAAGCACATTTTATATTTTAACGAAAAAACGAACGTGTCGGCGGAAATGGACTTTACCTATTTTAACGCCGTTTATACCGTTGAAAACGCTTTGTCTAAAGTTAAAGACGAAAAGGGCATGAAGCGCGTGGAAAAGTTCCTGCGCCAAGCGATTTGCCCCGACTGCGGCGGCACGAGATTGAGCGATGCCGCACGCGCTCCCAAGCTTTGCGGACTTTCTCTTGCGGAAGTGTGCACAATGACGCTCGTCGAGCTGATTGAATGGGTGGACGGCGTTCCCGCGTCGCTACCCGAAGATATGCGCCCCATGGCGAAAAGTCTTTGCGATTCATTCCGAAGCACCGCCAAGCGGCTTATTGATTTGGGGCTTTCCTATCTTACGCTCGACCGCGCGGCGTCAACTTTATCTACGGGCGAGCGGCAGAGAATGCAGCTCGCCCGCGCCGTGCGAAACAGAACGACGGGCGTTTTGTATGTTTTGGACGAGCCGTCTATCGGTCTTCACCCATCTAATATAGAAGGGCTTAAGGGCGTTATGCACGATCTCGTTTCCGACGGGAATACCGTAATCCTGGTGGATCACGATACGCACATTCTTTCCGAAGCGGATTGGCTTATCGAGCTCGGTCCCGAGGCGGGCGCGGGCGGGGGTACCGTTATCGCTCAAGGCACGCTCGAGGAAGTGGAAGCGGACGGTAATTCGCGTATAGGCGGCTTTCTTTCGGGTAAAACCGTGATTGAGGTCGGGGAGCGTATTCCCTCGGAGCGGATGTTCGAGCTTGGGAATATTCATTTATCCATCTCCGATATTCATACGGTAAAGCCTTTGGAGGTCGATTTTCCCAAAGGACGGCTGACCGCCGTAACGGGGGTGTCGGGCTCTGGCAAAACGACCTTGATTTTGGAAAGCCTTATTCCCGCCTTAGAAGCCTTGTGCAAAAACGAAATACCGCCCAAGCACGTTAAAAACGTTTGTGCGGAAGGTATATCTCGGATAAAGCTAATCGACTCCGACCCTATAGGAATTAACGTGCGTTCTACCGTCGCGACGTATGCCGACGTTCACGACGAGCTTAGAAAGGTTTACGCAAAAACTCACGACGCGAAAGAGAGAAAATACAAGGAGGGCGATTTTTCCTACAACACGGGGATTCTTCGCTGTCCCACGTGCGACGGTACGGGATCTATCAGTCTCGATATTCAGTTTTTGCCCGACGTGGAGATTGTTTGTCCCGATTGCGGCGGCTCCCGCTATTCAAAGGACGCAAGCCTTGTAAAACGGGTGCCCAAACACGGCGGACAGGCTTACACCTTGCCCGAGCTTATGGCAATGAGCGTAGACGAAGCGCTCCTTGCTTGCTCCGATCTTCCTAACGTAGAGCGTAAATTACAGGTTTTGCACGACCTCGGGCTTGGATATTTGACGCTCGGAGAGGCAACGCCGAGTCTTTCGGGCGGAGAGGCGCAGAGGCTGAAGCTTGCGAGCGATATGGGAAAAGGACAATCGGATACGGTATTCGTATTTGACGAGCCTACGATCGGACTTCATCCTTTGGACGTCGAGGTGCTGCTTAGCGTGTTTACGAATTTGATAAAAAAGGGCGCAACCGTCATCGTAATCGAGCACGATTTCGACGTAATAAAGAATGCCGATTACGTAATAGATATGGGTCCGGGCGGCGGCAACTTCGGCGGTAAGATTATCGCGAAGGGAACGCCGCGGGAGATTTGTGATTGCGAGGAAAGTCTTACGGGAAAGTACTTAGAGCAATACACTTTAAGTTGGCGCTCGAATTAAATAACGCGAACGCCACAAAAAAATTACAACCCGTTTATTTGAGAATTATTAAAAAACCTCTTGACAAGTAAACTTGGCAATGGTATAATGGCTTTGCAAAGAAAACTTGTCAGGAGTGTCTTTATGGAAGAAGAGGAAAAGCGCCTTTCCAAAGAAGATATTTTGGATAGGTCGCGCAAGGAAAACGAAAAAATGGGCGACGAGAGGGAACGGCAGTTTCGTCAGTACGGCATAGCTATCGGGTCGATAGTTGGAATGGTGCTGTTGCTTGTAATCTATTTAGTCGACGTTTTTGCGCTTAATCGAAACAGCTACGAGATAATAGGGGTAATGGTTGCTATAAACGGCTTTAATATGCTATGGCAGGGGATATACGGCAATAAGTTTAAAAAGTTGTTTCTTGCCGTCGGTATTATCAGTCTTGTTATGAGCGTTGCGTATTTAGTAATGTGGATTGTCGATTTGGTGGGGTAATGGACGAAAAGCTCGTACTTAAAAACCGCATAAAGGAAGCGAGGCAAAAAGCGGGGCTTTCGCAGGAGGCGCTCGCAAACCTCGTCGGCGTTTCCCGTAATACGATTTCGAGCATAGAAACGGGGCAGTTTTCGCCGACCGCCAAGCTCGCTCTTATCCTATGTATCGCCCTCGACGAAAAATTCGAAAATCTTTTCTACTTTGCGTAAATAAATAAACAGCCTGTCCCGATATCGGGCAGGCTTTTTTATGCTTTAATGGAATATTCTAAATATGGTCTAAAACAATTGAAAAGACGGGCGGTATGTGATAAAATGTAAAAGTACGGTTTTGTATTTTTTTACGGAAAATTACGTAGGTAATTGCGTTACAGAGGAGTTAATATGCAAGTTGTTTTAAACGGCAGAGAGCTTACAATCGAACAGGTGGTTGCGGTCGCGAGAGAGGGGGCTAAAGTCGCTCTTTCTTCCGAGGCGCGCTCTGCCGTAAATAAGGCGCGTGAATACGTCGACAAAAAGCTGTCCGAAAAGGCGGTTATCTACGGGCTTACCACCGGCTTCGGTAAGTTTTCGGATATTTTCATTTCGGAAGAGGATACGCGGGTACTGCAAAAGAATCTTATTATGAGCCACTCCTGCGGAATGGGAAATCCGCTGCCCACAGAGGTGGTAAGGGCGGCGATGCTTCTGCGTTGTAACGCTTTAAGCCGCGGAAACAGCGGTATAAGGCTCGAAACGCTTCAAACGCTTATAGATATGATAAATGCGGGCGTCCACCCGCAGATACCCGAAAAAGGCAGTCTCGGCGCGAGCGGGGACCTCGCGCCGCTTTCGCATATCGTTCTCGTAATGCTCGGCGAGGGACATGCCGAGTACAAGGGTAAAATCCTTACCGGCGCGCAGGCGATGGAAAAGGCGAAAATCTCCACAATCGAGCTTGCCGCAAAGGAGGGGCTCGCGCTTATTAACGGAACGCAGATTATGACGGCAATCGGCGCGCTTGCGGTGTACGACGCCGTGAATCTATCCAAGACCGCCGACATTATAGGCGCAATGACCTGCGAGGCGCAGCTCGGTATTAAAAAAGCGTTCGATCTTAAAATTCACGAGCTTCGCGGACACAGCGGGCAAAAGGATTCCGCCCAAAATCTTTTGGTTATACTTCGGGATAGTTCCCTTGCGCTTGACTATAATCCCGATAAGGTGCAGGACGCGTATACTATTCGCTGTATGCCGCAGATTCACGGCGCGAGCAGAGACGCAATAGATTATGTGTATAACGCGGTGACGAGGGAAATAAACGCCGTTACCGATAATCCGATAATATTTCCCGACGAGGACGAGGTTATCTCGGGCGGGAATTTTCACGGTCAGCCGATTGCGCTTGCGCTCGACTTTTTGGGAATAGCTTTAAGCGAGTATGCGGACGTATCCGAGCGGCGCATAGAGCGCATGGTCAATCCTCAGCTTAACAACGGGCTTCCCGCATTTTTAACAAAGCACAGCGGGGTAAACTCCGGCTTTATGATAGCGCAGTACTCGGCGGCTTCCATGGTGTCCGAAAACAAGATTTACGCGCACCCCGCGAGCGTAGACTCCATTCCGTCGTCCGCGAGCCAGGAGGACCACGTTAGCATGGGCACCACCGCGGCGCGCACCGCGAGAATGATACTCGACAACAGTCAAAATGTGCTAGGAATCGAGCTGTTTACGGCGTATCAATCGCTGTACCTTAGAGGAAAGGAAAAGCTGTCCTCGGCTACTCGCGCCGTGTTCGATTATATCGCGCAGTTCGTCAAGCCCGTGGAGGACGATATAGTAATGCACTACGAGCTTGTTAAGTTCGATAAGATGATTAAGGCTAACGAGATAGTAAAGGTTGTCGAAGCGGTTTGCGGACCGCTGAAGTAAGGTGTAATTATGATAAACAATAAGGAAATCGACGGGGCGATGACTATAAAGCTCGACGGGGTTTTACCCGAATACCCACGATTTAAAGAGGGAATACGGCGCGCGCCCGACAGGGGCTACCGCTTAAGTAAGGCGCAGACCGCGCTTGCGCTTAAAAACGCGCTTAGGTACGTTCCCGAAGAGCTTCACGAGATTTTAGCGCCCGAGTTTTTGGAGGAGCTGAAAACGCGCGGGCGCATTTATGCTTACAGGTACCGTCCCGAAGGGCGCATTTACGGCAAGCCGATAGACGAGTACAAGGGCAAGTGCATAGAAGGTAAAGCCTTTCAGGTGATGATAGACAACAATCTCGACTTCGAGATTGCGCTCTATCCGTACGAGCTTGTAACCTACGGCGAGACAGGTCAGCCCTGTCAAAACTGGTTGCAGTACCGGCTTATCAAAAAATATCTCGAGGAGCTTACCCGCGAACAAACGCTTGTAATCGAGTCGGGGCATCCGCTCGGACTGTTCCCGTCACACCCGTCTGCGCCGCGCGTTATTATTACAAACGCGCTTATGGTGGGGATGTTCGACAACATGAACGATTGGGAAATTGCCGAACAAATGGGCGTTGCCAACTACGGTCAGATGACCGCCGGCGGCTGGATGTACATAGGGCCGCAGGGCATAGTCCACGGAACGTTTAACACCATTCTCGGCGCGGGACGAAAATTTTTGGGTATCTCGGAAAAGGGCGACCTCGCGGGGCGCACGTTTGTTTCCTCCGGTCTCGGCGGAATGAGCGGCGCACAGCCAAAAGCCGCAAACATAGCCAACGCGGTCGGTATCTTTGCCGAGGTGGATAAATCACGGATACAAACACGGTACAATCAAGGCTGGGTTAACGTAGTAAGCGACAACCTTAAAGAGGTATTTTCTCTTGCCGAAGAGCACGTTAAAAGCAAAAAGACAATCTCCATAGCGTATCACGGCAATATTGTCGACCTGCTCGAATACGCCGACAAAATAAACTTTAAAATCGACCTGTTATCCGATCAAACCTCGTGCCACAACGCGTATAACGGCGGCTATTGCCCGCAGGGGCTCACATTCGAACAGCGCACGCAAATGCTCCACGACGATCGCGACGGTTTTATTAAATGCGTAAACGCCTCGCTTAAAAAGCATTTCGAGGTAATAAAAAGGCTTACCGAAAAAGGCGCGTACTTTTTCGACTACGGCAACTCGTTTATGAAAGCGGTGTACGACAGCGGTGTAAAAGAGATCAGTAAAAACGGCGTAGACGAAAAGGACGGGTTTATTTTTCCGTCGTACGTCGAGGACATAATGGGTCCCGAATTGTTCGATTACGGTTACGGTCCGTTCCGTTGGGTATGTCTTTCGGGAAAGAAAGAGGACCTTAAAAAGACAGACAAAGCGGCAATGGATTGCATCGATCCGAACAGGCGTTTTCAGGACAGAGATAACTATATCTGGATAAAGAATGCCGAAAAGAACAAGCTGGTTGTCGGTACGCAGGCAAGAATACTCTATCAGGACGCAGAGGGCAGAATGCGCATCGCGCTTAAATTCAACGAGCTGGTTCGAAACGGCGAGATAGGCCCCGTCATGCTTGGGCGCGACCACCACGACGTTTCGGGAACGGATTCTCCCTTCCGCGAGACCTCCAACATAAAAGACGGTAGCAACGTTATGGCGGACATGGCAGTTCAGTGCTTTGCTGGTAACGCCGCGCGCGGCATGAGCCTTTGCGCGCTCCATAACGGCGGCGGCGTGGGAATAGGCAAGGCGATTAACGGCGGCTTCGGGCTGGTACTCGACGGAAGCGAGCGCGTGGACGAAATCATAAAAAGCGCTGTTGCGTGGGACGTAATGGGCGGCGTTGCGCGCAGAAACTGGGCGAGGAACGAGCACTCGATACAAACCTCGATGCTTTATAACAAGCAAAGCGGCGATAAGGCGCACGTCACCATTCCGTACCTTGCGTCCGACGAGCTTATAGAAAAGCTCACGAAAGATTTGTAAGACATTGACGGCAGAATAAAGGAGAGTAAAAATGGCTAAGTTAGTCGAATGCGTGCCCAACATAAGCGAGGGCAGAAACACAGAGATAATAGAGGCTGTGGTCGATAAGGTTCGCGAGGTTAAGGGCGTGGTGCTTCTCGATTACAGCAGCGACCCTTCGCACAACCGCACCGTAATAACGTTTTTGGGCAGTCCGGACGGCGTAGCGGAGGCGGCTGTATCGCTTGCAAAAAAAGCGGCGGAATTAATCGACCTAAATAAGCACACGGGCGAGCATCCGAGAATGGGTGCGGTGGACGTTATTCCGTTTATACCCGTAAAAGATGTTTCCATGGCGGAGTGCGTGGAGCTGAGTAAGGTTGTTGCAGGGCGCATCTATCAAGAAGCGAAAATCCCCGTCTTCCTTTACGAGGAATCGGCAACCGCTCCGCACAGAGTAAACCTTGCGTCTATCCGAAAAGGACAATTCGAGGGAATGGCTAAAAAGGTTAAGGAAAATGAATGGGAGCCCGACTTCGGCGGAAGGAAAATTCACCCGACCGCAGGCGTCGTTGCCGTGGGTGCGCGCATGCCGCTTGTCGCGTTTAATATCAACCTGTCCACTTCGGATGTTGAAATCGCAAACAAAATCGCAAAGATAATTCGCAAAAGCAGCGGCGGACTCGATTGCGTAAAGGCGCTCGGAGTTATGCTCGAAGAGCGTAACGTAGCGCAGGTTTCAATTAATATGACAAACTTTCACAAAACTCCGCTGTACCGCGTATTAGAGCTGACTAAGGCGGAGGCGGCGCGCTACGGAGTTCACGTAATCGGCACCGAGATTATAGGGCTTACGCCTATGCAGGCGCTTATAGACTCTGCGGAGTACTATTTGCAGATAGAGGATTTCGATTTTACAAAGCAGGTACTCGAAAACCATATTCTTTAAGGAGAATTAAATGCTGTTAGTAAAAAACATCGGCATTTTGCAGTCGCCTGTCGGTACGCACAGCCTTAGCGGAAAAGAACAGGCGAAAAATATAAAGCTGCATAACGCGGCGGTTATCGTTGACGGCGGCGTGATTAGTAAGATATTTGCTGACGGCGAGCTTCCCGAAACGTCGGCGTTTTCGCACTGTACCGTAATCGACGCGGAAGGCCGGTTGGTGACGCCCGGACTTGTCGACTGTCACACTCACTTGGTTTTCGGCGGCTGGCGGCAGGGCGAGGTACACAGTAAGCTTCGCGGCGACAGCTACCTTGATATTTTAAAGTTGGGCGGCGGGATTTTGGATACCGTCCGCAACACGCGTAAGTTAAGCGAGGACGAGCTCTACGAAAGGAGTAAAGGCTTTGTAGAGGAAATGCTTGCCTTGGGCGTTACCACGCTCGAAAGTAAAAGCGGGTACGGGCTTAACCTCGACGACGAATTGAAACAGCTTAAAGTGAACAAGCGCCTTAACGAAAACACGCCCATGGACGTTGTTTCGACCTTCCTCGGCGCGCACGCCGTTCCGACCGAATACGACGGAATGGCGGACGAGTACATAGACTATATTTGCGAAGTTGTTTTACCCGAAGTAAAAAGGCAAAGGCTTGCCGAGTTTTGCGACGTGTTTTGCGAGGACGGCGTGTTTAACGTTGAGCAAAGCAGAAAGCTGCTTCTTTGCGCGCAAAAGTTCGGGCTTAAAAGCAAGATTCACGCAGACGAGATAGAAGCGATCGGCGGCACCGAGCTCGCGGGCGAATTAAAAGCCGTATCCGCAGAACACTTAATAGCAACCGATAAAAAGGGGATAGAGAGTTTAAGCCGCGGCGGGGTTACGGCGGCGCTGTTACCCGCAACGTCGTTCTATCTTAACAAAAACTATGCGAAGGCGCGAAAGATGATTGAGAGCGGCGTTCCCGTTGCGATTGCTTCCGACTTTAACCCCGGCTCTTGTCCGTCGCTCAATTTACAGCTTGCTATAAACCTCGGTTACATTAAGTACAGAATGTACCCGGAGGAAATTCTTACGGCGGTAACGCTAAACGCTGCTTGCGCAATCGGCAGAGGGGAAAGTACAGGAAGCGTCGAGGTGGGGAAAAAAGCCGACCTTGTTATATGGAATGCACCCGACTTTGAAACTGTCTGTTATCGGTTTGGCACAAATCAAGTTAAAACCGTAATTAAAAACGGAGAAATCGTATAATGGAACTTTCCGATAAAACTCTCGAATCGTATTTGGAAATACTCGCATCGGATGCTCCCGCGCCCGGCGGTGGGAGCGCCTCCGCGTTTTGCGGCGCTCAGGGCGCGGCGCTTGTCGAAATGGTTGCAAGGCTCACTCTTGGGAGAGCGAAGTACGCCGAGTACGCCGAGCTTTGCGAAAGCGTTATAACTAAGGCGGCGGAGCTAAATAAGGCGCTCATTATTCAGGTGGATGCCGATGCGGACGCGTACGAGGCGGTAAGGCGGGCGGTCAGACTGTCTAAGTCACTTCCGCAAGCCGAGCAGGACGTTGACTTAATAGCGGCTGCGGTCGAGTTTGCAACGGAAACTCCGTATAAAACCATGGAGCTATGTTTGGAGGCGCTTAACTTAGCCAAGTCCTTGCTTAATAAATCGAACAAAAATGCGGCAAGCGACCTCGGCGTTGCGGCGCTCAACCTTGTAACCGGAGTGTACGGTGCTTACCTAAACGTTAAAATCAACATTTTCGGGCGTGAGGACGAGAGGGCTGAGTTATACCGAACAGGCTGCGACAAGATAATAGCTGAGGCAAAGACGATTGCGAAGGAAATTTTTAATGCCGTCGACTCCGCTCTGTAAAGGAAATATGTCGTAAAATAGCGCAAAAATTATCACAAAAAACTTGCGAACACAACAATATTGTGATAAAATACTTTGGGTTTAAAATAATTCCCGTTTACTTATTTAACAAAATCAAACAAAGAAGGCGTGATAATGAAACTTGTTAAAAGTAAAATAGGATTCTTTATTACCGTAGCTATAATAGCGCTTGTGTTTTTAATTATCGGGGTTTTTGTCGTTTACCCGTCCCATAACGCGTATGCGGCGGAGGTTCAATACGGCAGTGGCGAATCGGGCGACGTGTATCTTATATCTTCCGCGGTGGAATTAAAAAAGCTTTCGGAAACGTCCGACGATTGG
>JAFLVE010000096.1 GCA_022511445.1 Clostridiales bacterium
CGCTCTTTTCAAACTTCAAAGGGAAGTATCCCGCCCCGTGCAGATGCCCGAAAATGACCTTCTTGACGCCCTGCGCCTCAAACAGCTGCGTAAAGAGGGTGTCCTCCTTTTTGAGGTTGGTCGGCGGATAGTGCATCAGCACAATGAGCTCGTCGCCCGCCTCAAAAATTTTTTCCACCTCTTTAAAGGCAAGGCGGAAGCGTTCCGCCTCTCTTAAATACAGCGTCATGTCGTGCTCGGTAAAGTCGGCGCTTCCGGGGCTCGTCCAGCCGCGGGAGCCTGCAATCACGTATTTCCCGATTTTCACACAGTCGTTCTGCAAAAAGACTGCCTCGGGCGCGCCCGCTCTCACACGGGAAATGCCGTTCCACCAATAGTCGTGGTTGCCGCGCACGAACACCTTGCGCCCCTTGAGCGCGGATACGGTGCGAACGTCGAAGAGCCCCTCGTCGAGTTTCATCCCCCAAGAGGTGTCGCCGCCGATCAATACGACGTCCTCCTCGGTTACCTTGCT
>JAFLVE010000097.1 GCA_022511445.1 Clostridiales bacterium
GCCGCCAGCGGTATAGGGAGCCTGCACATAGAGCTCGACGACATCCTTGCCCGCCACGTCGCCAGTGTTGGTGACCTTCACCACTGCGGTGGAGGTGCCGCCCACCTGAACATCCACGCTCACGAGCTCCTGGCTGAAGGTGGTATAGCTCATGCCGTATCCGAAGGGATAGGAGACTTCGTTGGCATAATTCCAGGCCTCGCCGGTGGAGGAACCCTCGACGGCGTTCGCATTGCCCTGGCCCAGCACGGAGTCCTCATAGCGGGTCTCGTAGTACTTGTAGCCGAGGTAAATGCCCTCGGTCTCCGCCAGATACCAGTCCGCGCCGTGGTTCGCGGTCAGCGGGCTTCCGTCCGCGAGAGAGCTGTTCTCGTAGATTGCGATGTCAAAGTTGACCATGGCGGGGGCAGACTTGGCATTCACGGCATAGGTGTCCACCATGCGGCCGGAAGGCGTCTCATTGCCCACCAGAACATCGGCCACGCCCTCGAAGCCGTACATGCCGGGAAGGCC
>JAFLVE010000098.1 GCA_022511445.1 Clostridiales bacterium
AATATGGTTCTTGTGACCGGTTTAGCTCTAACCTGCCCATTACGATCAATTTGCTCTACAGATAATATATCATCAAACTAAAGTATTGACAATGTTTGTAATATATTGGCAACTTTCGCTTGTTTTTCAAGGATGTTGAAATAAATTGTAGATATCCAACTCTTCTGCTTGACATAAGTGAATAAATTTAATATAATTTAGAAAAACTAAAAACAAATACTTGAAGCGCCGACAGCATTATATTGTGCTGATTTATTTCCACTGTCGTGACACTGCCATTAGGTTCCGATGGGCAACCGTGCAGGTTCAAGTCCTGTTACCCGTACCATATGAATCACCTGTCGAAATCTGAACCCCTAAGGTTCGGACAACGACAGGTGATTTTGTTTTATGTGTTATTTTATGCGGGTTGGAAGTGTTTCCGGCTGTTGATTCATTCCGGACACCAAAAACTTAACAGCTCAAAATTAAAAAGTAAAAGTCTAAAAGGTTGTAATCCGAACCCTTTTGTC
>JAFLVE010000099.1 GCA_022511445.1 Clostridiales bacterium
CGTCACCCACGTAGGTGTTGATATCCGTAAATTTTAAGTCGGTGCGCGAGTGCCGTGCAACGAATTTCCGGTACTCCTCCTCGGAGGAAAAGAGGGGCTGGGAGGTCGTGATCTCGTCGCTGCTCGTCACGCTTGAAATCCTTGCGATGATTTCCGAAATGGGGAGCTCCTCGGAGGTCTTTGCCGAGAGCGCCGCGCCCACAGACATGAACTGCGGTGCGTTCTCGGGGAAAATCGCCTGCTCGTCGGAAAGTTTCAGCGTGGTTTGGAAGGCTTTGCGCAGTGACTTGAGGAAGTACAGCGGCCCGCCCAAAAAGAGCACCTGTCCCTCGATTTTCCTGCCCTGCGCGAGACCTGAAACCGTCTGGTCGACGACGGCTTGGAAGATGGACGCGGAGATGTCCGCCTTCGTTGCGCCCTGATTGAGGAGCGGCTGAATGTCCGACTTTGCGAACACGCCGCAGCGCGAGGCGATGGGGTACACCCGTTCCGCACGGCTTGCGAGTTTATC
>JAFLVE010000100.1 GCA_022511445.1 Clostridiales bacterium
ATTTCGCGCTCGTACTTGAACTCTATAAAAGGATAGCGACGGCTGGACGGTTGAATGTCCTCAAGCTTGAGCTTTTCCAGCTCCTTTTTGCGGCTCGTTGCCTGCTTGGACTTACTCGCATTGGCGCTGAACCTTGCAATAAACTCTTGCAGCTCCTTGGCACGCGCCTCGATCTTTTTGTTTTGCTCCTTGCTTTGACGGAGCAGCAACTGCGAGCTTTCGTACCAGAAGTCGTAGTTGCCCACGTAGAGCTTGACCTGGTTATAGTCGATATCGACGATATGGGTGCAGATGTTGTTGAGGAACCAGCGGTCATGGCTGACCACGATCAGCGTGCCGGGGAACTCCATCAGGAAATCCTCCAGCCAGGCGACGGAGCGGTTGTCGAGGTTGTTGGTCGGCTCGTCCAGCAGCAGGATGTCCGGATGTCCGAACAGCGCCTGGGCCAAAAGCACCTTGAACTTGTCGCCACCCTTCAAGTCGGCCATGGGCATGTAGTGCATGTCCACC
>JAFLVE010000101.1 GCA_022511445.1 Clostridiales bacterium
GATTGACGTCGCCGCCGAACACTTCCTTGAACTTGTTCAAAAGGGAGATACCCGCCGTGGAAATAATACCGACGAAGATGATGAGCGAGATACCGTTGCCGACGCCGTAGTCGGTGATGCGCTCGCCCAACCACATGACGAGCATGGAGCCCGCCGTGTAGACAATCGTCATATAGATACCGGCAATCCAAAGCGCTGCCGTTTCGCCAATCTCGGGCGCGAAGAAGAGTGCCGTCTTGACGGCGCCGCTGCTGTTCGCGAAGTTGACGATAATACCGACCGATTGCACGATAGCCAGCACAATCGTAACGATACGGGTGATATTTGCGATTTTCTTTCTGCCCTCTTCACCCTCTTTGCTCAATCTCTCAAGGGCGGGAATGCCCACCGTGAGGAGCTGAATGATAATGGACGCGTTGATATACGGTCCGATACCGAGGGCGAACAGCGTACCGTTGGAGAGCGCGTTACCCGTGATACCGCTCATGAGCGTGAGGAAGTCGTTG
>JAFLVE010000102.1 GCA_022511445.1 Clostridiales bacterium
AAATAGAGTGTCGGTTCTTCAAGGACGAGGCGTATCTGTTTGACGTTTTGCGCGGACTGTTTTGCGTGGACCTCGGCGACGGCATGTTCTGCCCCGAAGGCAAAAAGTCCATTCGGCTCAAGCTGGGCGTGCCCCAGCCGGAATACCAAAGAAACGGCTACGCCATTTACCGCATTGACGGCAACATCACTTACGGCGGCGAAACGTACAACTTCGAGCTTCAAATAAAATCGCTGGTCAACAGCTTTTGGTCGGAAATCGAGCACAAGCTGATTTACAAGAACAATAGGCTCAACCAGTTTGACAACCTGATGAAGGAAATGCTCAATTACACGCACGAAAGCCTGTCCGGAATAGACCACCAGCTAAACCTTATCTTTAACCGTCTTTCCGGCAATGCAATCGTCAACCAGCAAGAACAGCTAAAAAGCATGCTCGCGCTCGGGCTCAACGAGATTTTCGCGACAATTGTCAAGGCAAATACCGGCATTTCGGTGGGCGTTAC
>JAFLVE010000103.1 GCA_022511445.1 Clostridiales bacterium
TAGTTTTTTTGTCATCTCAAAACACCTTTTTGTATTCAGAGCAGCTCGTCACCATGCCGGGGAATAAAAAAGGACGCATAGCGCGTCCATCCTTTTCCGTAGTTTTGTTTATAGACAGGATGGTTACGAACTGTCTCTGTTATTATTTTACTTTACAATATTATTGATCATCTTCATGCTTATGCAGGGTCTTTTGCACGTTTTTGAAGCCCAGTCGCGATCCCAACACTATCGCGGCAAAATAGAACGGATATGTAATTAAAGTCGCGATTATGTAATAAAAATCCGGAATGACTGTCGTGTTTAAAGTTACTTCATTCGGACTGTATATAATTTTTCCTAAATAAAATCCTGCTCCGGTAAGATACTCCGGATAGCGCACTATCACGGAAATCAAAAGTTGGATTGCTAATGCGATCAACATTGATATTGCAATCTCATGGAAGATCCACTTTTTAAACTTACGTTCATAATATGATTTATATGAAAGGTAAAACAGAGCAGC
>JAFLVE010000104.1 GCA_022511445.1 Clostridiales bacterium
CGTCTTGCCGTCGCGGTACACACGTACCTTTAACCATTTGGAGAGCGCGTTGGTAACCGAAGCGCCCACGCCGTGCAGGCCCCCCGAAAAGGAATAGTTATGCTCGTCAAACTTGCCGCCCGCGTGAAGCTGGGTAAAGACGACTTGCACGCCCGACACCTTCATTTTGGGGTGAATGTCCGTAGGAATGCCGCGCCCGTTGTCCTCTACCGATACGCTGCCGTCCTGATAGATGCGCACGTCAATCTGATTGGCAAAGCCGTTCGCCGCCTCGTCGATGGCGTTGTCCACGATCTCCCAGAGAATGTGGTGCAGTCCCTTTTGCCCCGTCGAACCGATATACATACCGGGGCGCAGACGCACTGCGTCCAGCCCTTCAAGCACCGCAATATCGGTTGCACTATAATGCTGTTGTTCTTCCATACGTACCTCAAAAAAGGTTATTTTGTTTTTTGCATGCGGAAAAGTATGCCGATATTCTCCGCAGGAAAATTATACCATATCT
>JAFLVE010000105.1 GCA_022511445.1 Clostridiales bacterium
CATGTTTTCCACAAGGATGGACCCGAGAATCTTTTCCACCTCTTGTATGTGCGGCGAGGAGACGATTGCCTTATCGAAGGAAGCCATTTTAGCCCAAAGCGGCGGAAGATTCTCGTCGTAATAGTTTTGCTCGTCCTCGTAAAACTTTTCGCGAACGTTTAACGAGTGGCGAATGTAGCTTAACGAGGACTGCGTGGACACGCCGTTCATAACCGCGTTGACCTCTTTCCTTATTTCGACAATCTCCTCGGCGCTCTTTGCCTTTTTAATGCGTTTTATCGCCTTGTCGACAATAGCCGCCGCGCCCTTTAGGTCGGCGCGCTCGTAACGAAAATCCTTAACCTTAGTTGCCATAATCAATCTCCTTTTATTTATAATTATACCGCCTATGCGCCGCAATGTCAATCTTTATTACGTTCGGCGCCGCCGGCAAAAACGCATACAAAAAAACACCGCCAAAGCGAGACGCCTTGACGGTGCGTTTTTGTTTTGTGTGTTTGGTTA
>JAFLVE010000110.1 GCA_022511445.1 Clostridiales bacterium
TGGTGCCGTCGTCGTTCATTACTCGAATGATTTTAAGCCCGTGGCGCGAGCCGACCTCGAAGTCGTTGGGATCGTGCGCGGGAGTTATCTTGACCGCGCCCGTACCGAAGTCCTTTTCCACGTACTCGTCGAACACAATGGGTATCTCGCGGTTTACAAGCGGAACTATTACAATTTTACCCTCCATGCCGGCATAGCGGCTGTCGGTGGGGTTTACCGCAACGGCGGTGTCGCCGAGCAGCGTTTCGGGACGGGTTGTCGCAACGGTAACAAAACCGCTTCCGTCCTTGTACGGATATTTAATATGCCAAAGGTGACTCGGCTCGGACACGTAGTCGACCTCTGCGTCCGATATAGCCGTTTTACAGCACGGACACCAATTTATTATCCTGTCGCCGCGGTAGATATATCCCTCGTTATAGAGCGTTACGAAAACCTCCTTAACTGCGCGGCTTCGCTTTTCGTCCATTGTAAACGACATTCTCGACCAGTCGAGGGAAAAACCCATCGTTTGCATCTGTTCGACAATGCGGTTACCGTACTTGTTTTTCCATTCCCAAGCGCGCTCCAAAAACCCGTCGCGCCCGACGTCCGCCTTTGTGACGCCCTCTTTCTTCATAGCCTCGACAACCTTCATCTCGGTGGCGATTGAAGCGTGATCGTAGCCGGGCAACCAAAGGGTTTCGTAGCCTTTCATTCTCTTAAACCTGACTATCGAATCGGGAATGGTCATATTCATAGCATGCCCTACGTGAAGCTGACCGGTTATATTGGGTGGCGGCAAGCATATGGAAAATTTCTTTTTCCTCTTGCCGGGGCGCGGAGAAAAACAACCGTTGTCAAGCCAACGCTTGTTTATTCGGGACTCGAATTGTTTGGGATCGTAAGTTTTGTCCATGATTACTCCTATACGAATATAATTCTATCACACTTAAACCCAAAACGCAAACAAAAAGAGCGCTCTCGGAACGCCCTTTTTTATGCTTTAATATGTAATTATTTACGATTTATTTAAAAGGCTTAAGGAGCGGAAGCGCGCCGCAAACGCCGCCTACAAGCCCGCCCACAAAGCCGAGCCATACGCCGATGCCGGGAGCAAAAGAAATCTTCAATGCTTCTGCTTGTTCTTTATAATCGCCGTAGCAAGCGTTTGCCATGGTGATACCCGAAACAAGGATAAGCACTGCGCCGACGATAGTAAGTGCAACGCCGACGATACGGACGATGTTAAGGATAGATCCGTCCTTTTTAAGAAGGTTCTGCAATACGCCGGTGCAAATAAGAACCAAAAGTCCTACCGCCGCAACGATAAACGCGATTATACCGAGCGTGTTGGACGGGGTAATTTGACCGAATCCGAGACTGCTTTCCTTATTCCAGAAATCGCCGTCAAACAGCTTGATAGCTTCCTTAGTTTCTGTCGTGAGCTTCATATAGGTGTGCGTCACCTGTCCCACAAACATGCCGACAACGACGAGGACAAGCCCCACGAGTACGAGACAAAGGAAAACAATGCCGAGCAAGCTTCCTTTCTGCTTTTTTGCCATTTTATACCTCCTGAAAATGATATACCTTATTTTACCACCTTACAGCTATAAAAGTCAATAGTTTATTGAAAAAATGCTACAAAATATTATTTTTTGTGTAATATTTTTATCTTATATTTTTTAATCGGCGCAGACGGCACTTAGTCTCAAATCTGCGCATATACCGAAATATATTCTATTTCGGAGGAAAAAAATGAAAAAAATAACCGCAGTACTATCTGCACTCATCATGGCGGTTTTACCGTTTGGTTTTGCCGCCTGCACGGACGACGGCTTGACTAAGGTAAGACTTAGCGAAGTAACCCATTCCATCTTTTACGCGCCGCTTTATATAGCAATTAACAAAGGCTATTTCGAGGAAGAAAACATCAAAATCGAGCTTAGCAACGGCGGCGGCGCCGACAAGGTTATGACATCCGTCATTTCGGGCTCTGCCGACATCGGACTGATGGGTCCCGAGGCCACCATTTACTGCCATGTCGAAGGTCAGCGCGACTACCCTATTATCTTCGGACAGCTCACTCAACGCGACGGATCGTTCCTTGTAGGGCGTAAAGAGGAGCCGAACTTCGATTGGAGCTCGCTCGAAGGAAAGCACATACTTGCAGGGCGTGCGGGCGGCGTTCCGGCGATGACCCTTCAGTACGTTCTTAACACCAACGGCGTATCGACCGATAATCCCGATCTTTTCGACACGAAGGTTGCGTTCGACGCGATGGTGGGTACGTTCGACACCGATCACTCCATAGACTACACCACAATGTTCGAGCCGACCGCGTCAGAATTCGTACGTGAAGGTAAAGGATATATCGTAGCATCCGTCGGAGAGGCGTCGGGCAACGTTCCGTACACCGCTTTCTCGGCGCAAAAGTCGTACCTTACCAAAAACGCCGACACCGCAAAACGCTTCCTGCGCGCGGTACTGAAGGGCTATAAATTCATGACCGAAAACACGCCCGAGGTTGTTGCGAAAGCGCTTGCGCCCTCCTTTGTCGGAACGAGCGAAACTTCCATTGCCGACTCGGTAAAAAGCTATCTCGGTATCGAAGCCTGGGCGCCCACGCCAGTTATGAGCCGCGAAAGCTTCGACAAGCTTCAGGACATTATGGAAAATGCGGGAACTCTCTCCTCGCGCGCGGATTACTCGCTTGCGGTGGACAACAAAATAGCCAAAGAGCTTGTAGGCGAGCTCGGAATATAATCGGCGGTGAAATTATGACGCTTCTCGCACTCGATCACGTAGATTTAATATATCAGTCACCCGAGGGGCAAACCGAGGCGGTGCGAGACCTGTCCTTGGCGGTCGACGAAGGCGAGTTTATCGCCCTCGTCGGTCCGTCGGGGTGCGGAAAGACAACCATTCTCTCGCTTATCGCGGGGCTTATTTCGCCCACTTCGGGCTCGGTCACCATAGACGGCGTACCCGTATCCGCCAACGGCGACGTAGGGTATATGCTTCAGCGCGACAACCTGTTCGAGTGGCGGACAATAGAAAGCAACGTCACGCTCGGGCTTTCGATACAAAAAAAGCTCACGCCCGAAAGCCGCGAGTACGCCGCGTCCATGCTCGACAAGTACGGTCTCGGCGAATTCAAAAAGCACTACCCCACTCAGCTGTCGGGCGGAATGCGCCAGCGCGCCGCGCTCATTAGGACGCTCGCCTTTAAGCCGCGACTGCTGCTTCTCGACGAGCCCTTTTCGGCAATCGATTTCCAGACGCGAATGACGGTATGCGACGACGTGTACTCGATTATAAAACGCGAAAACAAAACCGCGCTTCTCGTCACCCACGACATATCGGAAGCGGTGTCAATGGCGGACAGAGTCGTCGTTCTCTCCGCGCGCCCCGCCACCGTAAAAAAGGTTTTCACCCTCGACGTGCCGGGCGAAACCCCGCTCAGACGGCGCGAAAGTCCGCTTTTTTCAAAGTGGTTTGACACTATATGGAAAGAAGTTTCGGAAGAAAAGAAATAACGGAGGTTTATTATGGAAGAGATTAAAGGAATGACCGTGCTTCGAGACGCCGCGACGTTTATTAAGCATCTCGGCATTTACATATTCGGTCTCGGAAAAAAAGCGTGCTACGCAATAAAGTCGGCGATATGCGATAATCGGTCCGACGAGGCGGGCAAGCCCGAGTAACCGATTCTTAAACAAAGGAGGTACGCTATGAAAGGTTTACCGTGTCTTATGAATAGGATAAAGTCGCCGCGGGATGTATATCTTGCGAGGCGGCGCACCGACAAAATCGTCACCCTTATCTTAAGGATAGGCGTTTTGGCGGCGTTTATCGGGCTTTGGGAGCTTGCGGCAAAGCTCGATTGGATCGACCCGTTTATATTCTCCTGCCCGTCGCGCATAGTCTCAACGCTCGCAAGCATCGACCCGAGCGAGTTGTTTAAGCACATCGGGTACACCCTGCTCGAGTGCATAGTCGGCTTTTTGGCGGCAAGCCTAATAGGCATAGCCATTGCCGTACTGCTGTGGAGGTTTATTAAGCTTCGGGAGGTGCTAGAGCCGTACATTATCGTCCTTAACGCTCTGCCCAAAATCGCGCTCGGTCCGATTATAATTATTTGGGTGGGTGCGGGCGTTCAGGCAATCGCCGTAATGACGATTCTGATCTGCGTTATAGTAACCGTAATAAGCGTACTAAACGGCTTCATGTCAGTGGACGCGGGGAAAATACTGTTACTGCGCTCCATGGGCGCGAGTAAATTCCAGATACTGACAAGGCTCGTATTCCCCGCAAACATTCCCGCGCTTGTCAATATGCTCAAAATAAACGTCGGGCTTGCCTGGGTTGGAACGATTATGGGCGAATATCTCGTGTCGAGCGCAGGTCTCGGCTACCTTATTATCTACGGCAGTCAGGTCTTTAAAATGGACCTCGTTATGTCAAGCACGGTAATACTCTGCCTTCTCGCCACGGTAATGTACCTTGCCGTCGCCGGTGTGGAAAGGCTTACCAAAAAGAAGTTCAATATCGAGTGATATTTTATACGGTGCGCCGTTCGCGTCGGAAACGAAGTTTCCTTTTAACCTTTTTGACGCCGCGGCGCACTTTTCTTTTTACGCGCGTTTTAATTAGGTACGCAAGGTTAAACGCAAGATACACCAAACCGATTGCGCCCGTAATCGGGTATATCTTACCCACGACGGTTGAAAATCCGAACAACCCTACCGCCATTCCCGCAATAAGCACAAGCCCCGCCGCAATCCACTTGTACTTTATAAACCCGATTATGTAGTCGTACAGCGCCTTAAATGCGGAAAGCATGGTGGTGAATATGGAAAGCGCTATAACGGGCAGCGCTATAAAATACATCGGCTTGCCCGTTTTCAGCGCTATAACAAGCATGGGCATATCGGCAAGCGCGGCGGAGGAAGAGCGCAGCGCCCCCATAATGACGGTCAGCAGCCCCGCGATTATTACCGCCGCAACCGCCGACGAAAGAATGATTTCGCGCGGCGACAGGTGGTGCACGGTCGTAAGCACCCCGCCGCCGAGAATCATATTCATGGACACGTACAGGATTATAGAATACGGCTTTATAGGCGACGACGACGGCGAAAACGGATAATCTATCGCCAAAAAACAGTTAACCGCAATAAACACAATCATAACCGGCACGAGCACCGCGTTTGCTTTTATAACCCCTTTTAATCCGGTTACCGCAACCACCGCGCAAATTACGCCGAGCACTATCGACGCGAGCGGTCTTACGTCCAAAAACTCGGCGGCGAGACTGTCCGTGCCCGCGAGCATTGCGCCGAGCACGGTTATCGAGTTGAACAGCACGAAAATATCGGCAATCGGGCGAATCTTTCCGAACACCGCGCCGTTTACCTCGCCTATATCGTCCTTGTTGACCCGCCGCCCCACGAACAGAAATAGCACCGAACATCCGAAAACGAGCACGCCCGCAATCACCGCCGCAAAAATATTCGGCTCCGCGCCGAAAAACGCCACTACCTCCCTGCCCGAGGCAAACCCCGCGCCGATTACCGTCCCCACCACGAGCATGGACACCGACATTGCGCGCAAAAACGATTTAAACATGCTTTATGTATATGCGCAAAAAAACCGAATAAGACAAAGAGAGAAATCTCTGCTTTCATACCGCATAATACTCATATTATATCAAACAAAAAAGCCCGACAAAAGCGGGCTTATAAATGTTATTTCTTTTTGCCTTTTAAAAGTGCGTACAGCGGATCGTCCGAAAAGTCTCTGTAATTATCGTCGACGTTGCCGCCGAGCTCTTCTATCGCGTTACGCACCTCGATAAACGTTGCGTAGTCGCACGAATCGAGAAGCGGATACAGATATTGCGCCGCGCGGTCGTCTCCGTACCGCCCCATTAGTCCCGCAATGTAAGCGGTATTGGGGTCGAGGTTAAGAAGCGTTACCAAAATCTTAAGTATCTTGTCGTCGCCCAACGGACAATACGACAGCACCTCGGCGTACAATTCTATCATTCCAACGTCGTCCGTTTTTTCGGCGCGCTCGATAAGGATGCCTTTTACATCTTCTGCGCGGGAGCAAAGCGTTTCTATGCACATGTCCTTTACGCACGAGTCCACGTCCGTGCGCTCGAGCATGTCGAGGTAAAACTCGTTTGTCCCGCCGCCGAGCTCTGCGATAAGGCTTAAAGTCACCGTTAAAAGCTTTTCGTCGGCGGTGCCGCGCGCGAGAGAACAAAGCTCGCCCATTAGGCTCGGCTCTTCCGCAATTCTGTCGAACAGCAGCGACGAAGGATTCCCGTCGCCCGCGCACGAGCCCTTAAGAATATCAATAAGCTCGTCCGCAGGGATATTGTCGAAAAACGCCGCGGGCGCAATCCCGCCGAGCGCCTCTTGCGGCGACGTCGCCCAAGTCGAGTAAACCAAGTCGAGGTCGCGCGCAAAGTCGTCGGGCGAATCGTACTCGTCCTCGTGCTCCGCGTAGTATTTATCGGCGTAGTTTTCGAAAAGCTTATCGAAGTCCAAATAATACAATTCTTTATCGCTGTTCATTTTGATTTACCCTCTTTATCGATTGCATTCATTATTTTTTTAATCTTATTATAGTCTGCCGAGAGCGCCCTCTTGGTTTTATAACCGAGCGCTTGAATATATCTTTCGTCAAGCTCTACGTTGTAACTGTCGAGCGAAGTCTTTATAAGATAGTAAGTAAGCGCGTCGCCGTAATCTTCCTTCAATACGTACTTGCACCTTTTTGCAAGCGGGATAAACGCGTCCACCGCCTCGCCGCAAAGCATTGCGACAAACGCGTAAGCGGTGTAATACCGCTCAGGATAGCCCGCGCCGAGCCTGCCTATGCAATCGCTCGAAATAGGTTTATACATAACCTCCGCAAGAAACTCGGAATCGCGGTCGCGCTTTAACAATTCGGAAAGAATAAGTCCTTTTACTATCGGCTCGACGTACGGAGATACGAGCGCGTCGCGCGATTTTTGCTCGAAGTCGACGTTACTTGCAATTTTTTTAACCGTGTCGAACATTTTAACGAGCATTTTGTTGTCGTTGCGAAACTCAAGCGATATAAAAAACTCGAGCATTGTGGAAAACATATCGTTAGTAAGTTCTTTTTCGGAAACGTTACCCGAAAGCACCAACGCCATAAACTCGTCGACCATGAAGGACAGCATGGACTGCGGCGCCTCCTCCTCGAGAGGCATGCGGTCTATGCCGAGCTTTGCGCTCGCGTAAAAGAAAGCAATATTTATATCGTCGTAAAAAATTCGGGTAAGGAGGTACAATTCTTCTACGGCCTGCGTTTTCTCGCCGCGGTTATAAAGCATCTGCGCGTAGATTAAGCGCATGTTCATGAGGTTATATTCCTCGATATACTCCTCTATTATATCGGGCGCTTTGTCCGCGTCGTAATACTTTACGATATAATCGAACGCCCTATAAACGTGCTCTCCGCTCATAAACGTGGTAATGTCTATGTCGTCGAGGGTTGCGGGAATCTTTTCGGGCTTTTCCTGCGCTTCGTATAAATCGCAAAGCATCGTGCCCACAAGCGCGTGGTGCGGACGAAGCGACTTCGCTTTATTAAGCACGCTCTCCGCGCTTTCGAGATCGCCCGACGAAAGATATACAAGACCGCGCATTATAAGCGCAAAGTAGTATTTTTTATCGAATACGGTAATATCCGCAACCGCCTCGAGCGCGCCCGAATAGTCGCCCGACGAACAGAGCTTTTCCGCCAAAGCGAGCTTTTGCGACGTAGGGTCGTCCTCGAGAATGGAAATCGGCATGTCCGACGCGCCGTCTATCCTCGCGTCCGCCGAATCGTCCTCGAAATCGATATCGTCGTAGTCGTCATAGTCATCGTACTCATCGTAGTCCTCGTCGTCGTAATACTCGTATCCTGCCTCGTCTACGTCCAAGTACTTGCTTATAATACTGCGGATGTCAGCCTCTGGATTGTCTATCGCCACGGTCGTGCTGTGAAACACGGGCTGTGCGCCCGAGCCGCATTTTGACAAATCGAACTGTATTATCTTGTCGTTCGACTTGCTTTCGGCGGATTCCGCACTCTCCATGCCGTCGTTTTCGGGCCGAACTTCGCCGTCCGAATCATTTTGCAAACGGTATGAGTCTATCTCGCCGTAATCGCCGCGCCTAAAAAACAGCTCCGTCGGGAACGGACCGCCGTTAGGATCGATACAGCTTTTCATAATTCCCATTGCGACCGCGCTGATATCGATATTTCGCTTTGCGAGCCACTCGACGTATTCGGCGGACAGCTTCCCCGCGCGCATGTACTCTGTCATAATAAGGTAACGGTACGCCGCCTCGCAGTCGGGATAACGCAGGATATGCAACATAAACTCGCGGTAAGCAAGATACACAAGCTCCGCGTCATCGCTTTCGCGCGTCAAATTAAGATATAACATACCGCACGTCAAATGGAATTCGGGATAGCCCATCGCTTCCCTGTACTTTATAAGATAGTCGAGCGCGCGTTCGTAGTCCTCTTCGTCAAGGCACTCTCCGAAGCGCCGTTTGTAATACGATGCGATATTGTCTTTATCGAAGTTTATAACCAACGGTTTGTCCTTTTATTCGAGTTCGGGGTTTTCGGTATTTTCGCCTTCCGCGGCAGATTTCGGTGCTTCCCCTACGTTCGGCTCTGCGGGAGATTGTTCGTTTGGAAGCGGCTCGTCGGACTCGATTTCCTCGTCCTCGCGCTCCTCTTCCGCGCCATCGTTAAGCACCGCCTCGTGCTCGCGTTGGAGACGCTCCAAATCCTCGCGGCGGAAAGTGGGCATAAGCGGAGTTATGGTTGCACCCTCGTCAATCGACTTCTTGCGCTTTTTGGGATTTTTATACTGCATGGGCGAGGTTTTCTTCTTCTGACTGTCCTCGCGCAGCTCCTCAATATCGGTCTTGCGCCTGCTGTACACCGCTTCCGCTCCTTCTATCTTGTCGTACAAATACTTTTCGTAGCAGTGGTGAGTAAAAAGCGAAATAACAATCGACGTAAACGAGAACGCGAGGAAAAAGTAAAGTATTGCAAAAAGCGGCGTTATATTTGGAATAAACGCGAGGAATGCGGGCGCAATCGCAACGGCGACAAAGAATATAGCCTGAACGTTGGTACCCAAAATAAAGAGCACCGAGTTTCTTATAAGCACCCCGGGGCGCATTTTAAACGCTACGTTCTGAGTCATGAAAAACGCGGTGAACAGCGACATAAACACGACGAGAACGGACGACAAAATAATACTTAAAACCTTAAACTGAACGGCAATTCCGTACACGTCGAAGTATTTAAGCGTAAACACAAATAGCAACGCGGTAAGCCCGTCGGCAAGCCCGATAACGAGCGCGCCGAGCCAGCTCTTTTTTATTCCGCGGAAAAAGTCCTTAATTGTCGAAGTGGGCTCGCCCCAAATCAGCTTTCGCATAACGTACATATTTCCCGAAAGCCCGAGCGAAAGAAACATAATGCCGGGGATAAGCATTAAAAATTCAAACAGCATATAGGTAAAATCGGTAAGCTCCCCTTGCGCGACGGCGTCCGTTACGACGGGATAGCCGAATCCTATATTAGCCGAATACGGAATCATTGCCCCGCTTAGCGTTTTGTTCCAGAACACGAGGACTATAACGGCGACGGCGGGAAGAGCAAAAAGCGCGACGAGCATATTAAGCGCGACCATCGTGCCGAATCTGCCAAAGAACAAATCTTTGAACATACCCCACTTGCTTAAGTGCATTTGTTCGGGTGTGACGTCCGGCTTATTCTCGTCGCCGAACATCATTTTATGAACGAATCCGACCTTTTTCTTTTGTGTCTTTTCGGACGAAACCTTATTATTTGCCATGTCCTCTCCCATGCGCTTGTCCGTGCGCTTCGATGAGTTTTAAAAACAGCTCCGTGCCAGTCAAGAGCGCGCTCTCGTCAAAACCGAATTTTTCGCTGTGCAGCGGGACCGAATATCTCCCGTCGCTTTTTTTTGTGCCCAGCCAAAAGATTGCGCCGGGTACTTCGTTAATATAATTGGAAAAATCCTCCGCGGTATATCTCGGCTCGGTAGGTACCGCCCGATCGCCCATAAGAGAGCGCACCTTGTCCACGCAAAGCGCGTGGTTTATAAGCGGAGGATAAACGGCGCTTGTAATAAGATTGTGCTCCGTCCCGAAAGTCTCGTCCGCTTCAATCAGCGCACGCTCGAGTTCCATAATAAACGCCTCGCTTTTTGCCATATCGTAAAAGCGCAAGGTGTATGCGGAATTGCACCTGTCCGCGACTATATTTCGCGCCGCACCGCCCTCGATTTTTCCGAGGTTTATAAGAAGGTTATGCTTTTTAGCGGCTTCAAACGCTCTGTCTGCGGCGTAAATCGACGCTCTGACGGCGTCGGCGCCTTTTTCGGGCGTAGCGCAGTGACTGGCTTTACCCTTAAACTCAACGTCGAACTCGACGCAGCCCGCGAACATCGCGCCGTAGCAATAGCCTATTTTCCCCTCGTCCAGCTCGGGGCACATATGGATTGCATAAATTTCCTCGACGTCCTCGAGAACGCCGCCCGCAATCATCGTCTCGCTGCCGCCTATTCCCTCCTCGCCGAACTGAAAAATAAACCGAAGCGGAATATCCGACTTGGGTCCGATTATCCGCGCGACGTTTAAAAGGTTAGCCGTATGCCCGTCGTGACCGCACGCGTGCATAACGCATCCTTCCGCCGCAAAATCGACGCCGGTAAAGGCGACGTCCTCTTTTATGGGAAGCGCGTCGATATCGGCGCGGAGCGCAAGGCGCGGGCCCTTTCCCGTATCGCAAAAAACGCCCGTACCCACCGTCTTGGGCTTAAAGCCGAACGACTTAAGCTCCTCTGCGATAAACGCCGAGGTTTTATGCTCCTCGCCAGAAAGCTCCGCAAGCGCGTGAAGCTTCCTGCGCGTTTTTATCAGATATTCCAAATCGTTATGATTCATACAGTCATTATACACCATTACTCCCCTTTTTTCAAGTAATTTAATGCTTTTTTATAATAAGCCGTATCTATGCTTAACGCAACCGCTTGACACTTTTAATGCATATATTATATAATCGGAGGCGCTTATGAAAAAGGCGAATATTGCCGTCGTCGGCGCGACAGGCGTCGTAGGCAGAATGATGCTAAAGGTGCTCGAGGAGCGCTCTTTCCCAATTGATAACCTTTACCTGTTCGCGTCAAAACGGAGCGCGGGCAAAACAATCGCCTTTTGCGGAAAGGACTGCACGGTCCGTGAGCTTACCGAAAAGAGCATAAAAAACGTAAGCGTTAATTATGCGCTCTTTTCCGCGGGCGGCGACGTTTCCAATCGATACGCGAAAGCCTTTGTGTCTTGCGGCGGCGTGGTTATAGACAACTCAAGCTGCTGGCGCATGGATAACTCCGTCCCGCTCGTAGTACCCGAGGTAAACGGCGAGACCGCGTTTAACAACAGCGGTATAATAGCAAACCCAAACTGTTCGACCATTCAGGCGGTGGTTGCGCTAAAGCCTCTTCACGACGCGTTTAAGATAAAGCGCATAGTTTACTCCACCTATCAAGCGGTGTCGGGCGCAGGAAAACAAGGCTTGGACGACCTTAGGAACGGAATAGACGGTGCTCCTCCCCAAAAATTTCCTCACCCTATCGCCTTTAACGTTTTACCGCACATCGACGTTTTTTCGGACGACGGGTACACCAAGGAGGAGCGGAAGATGATTGTAGAGACTAAAAAAATCCTCGGCGACGACTCTATCCGCATAACCGCAACGGCGGTGCGCGTTCCCGTCTGTTACGGGCACAGCGAAAGCATCAATATCGAGTTTCATATGCCCGTAACCCGCGAGGCGGCGCTAAAGGTACTGCATAACGCCCCCGGAATTGTTGTCCGAGACGACGTACAAAACAACCTCTACCCCATGCCTATCGAGGCGGAGGGGCGCGACGAGGTGTTCGTAGGCAGGATTCGCGAGGATAAGTCGGTGGAAAACGGGCTTAATATATGGGTCGTTGCCGACAACATCAGGAAAGGCGCGGCAACAAACGCCGTTCAAATAGCCGAGCTTCTTCACCGAAAAACAAGCCGCACGTAAGATATTAAACACACATCGCCGCCAAACCTCATAAATTTAAGCGGAGAGGTAGAAAATGTCTATTTTCAACGGTATCGGCGCGGCAATGGTCACTCCGTTCGGCAGTGACGGAAAAATAAACTATTCCGTGCTCGAAGCGTACATAGAGCATCTTATATACGGCGGCGTTAAGGCGCTTATTCCCTTCGGCACAACGGGAGAATCGTCCACGGTCACGGACAGTGAATTCGAGCAGGCGACGAAATTTATTATAGAGCACACCCGCCGCCGCGTGCCCGTAATCGTCGGCGCGGGCAGTAACAACACAAAGCGCGCCGCATATAAATGCGCCGTAGCGAGTAAGCTCAAAGCGGACGCCGTGCTTGTAGTCACGCCCTACTACAATAAATGCACCCAACGCGGAATTGTCGAGCACTATAAAGCGGTCGCAAAGGAAGCAAAAGTTCCTATCGTTCTTTACAACGTGCCGTACCGAACGTGTGTTAACATCGAGCCGGAGACTCTCGTCGAGCTTAAAAAAATAAGAGGCGTTACGGCTATCAAAGAGGCGTGCGGGGATATAGACGCCGTTCGGCAAACAGCCGAGGTGTGCGGACAAATAGGTCTCGACCTGTACTGCGGCGACGACGCGCTTACGGTAACGACAATGGCGCTCGGAGCAATCGGCGGCATTTCCGTAGCGGCAAACCTCCTACCCGAAAAGATGAATACCCTATGCTCGATGTGTCTTAACGGGGACTATGCTTTAGCGCGGGCTATTCAGTTCGGTTTGAGCGAGTTTATAGAATGTCTGTTTTGCGAGGTCAATCCCATTCCCGTAAAAAAAGCTCTCCAGCTATACGGAATAGACGTGGGACTCCCCCGCCTGCCGCTTACGGAGCTTGAGCACGAACATACGAATCGCCTTCAAAACTCCATGCGCGAATTGGGGCTTATAAAATGATAAAGGCTTTTGTAATAGGTATTCGCGGCAAAATGGGCGGGCATATTCTCTCATCTGCGGAAAGCTGCGGCTTCGAGATAACGGGCGGTCTCGACCTAACCGCAAGCGTAAACCCGCCCATCTTTACGGACCCGCACTCGGTTAATGTTCCATACGACGTAATTATCGACTTTTCCCGTCCCGCCGAAAGCACGTTAAACGCAATAAAGATACTTTGCTTAAAAAAAGCTTGCCCCGCCGTTATCGCGACAACAGGCTACGGCGACAAGGAAAACAAGGAAATATCCGCCCTATCGAAGTCCGTCCCGATATTCCGCTCCGCCAATTTCAGCCTCGGCGTTGCGGCGGCAAAGGCGGCGGCAAAGGAAGCTCAAAAGGTACTCGGAAAACTCTATGACGTCGAAATTGTGGAAAAGCACCACAGGGAAAAGGCGGACAGTCCGTCGGGTACGGCGCTCATGCTTGCGGACGCGCTATGCGGCGACGGTAAAAAGACGGTCAACCGAAGCGGGATGCGCTCCGAAAACGAAATAGGCATTTCGTCCGTGCGCGGCGGCGGCGTTATCGGCGAACACGAGATTGGTTTTTACGGCGACGACGAAATTGTAACCGTTACTCACACGGCGCTGTCAAGGCGGCTTTTCGCCGTCGGCGCGCTAAAGGCGGCGCGATTCGTTATAGGAAAACCGCCCGGACTGTACGGCATGGACGACATGATTTCCGAGCTGACAAAATAAAATACATCCTTACGAGGTAAAAATGAATACAAAAGACAACGAAATTCTCGACATAGCGCTTATGACAAGACTCGGTAAGTTTAACTACCGCGTGGGCGCCGTAATTATCGACGACGGCAAAATCCTTATGGTAAAAACCGACAAAACGTCGTACTACTATTCGGTCGGCGGCAGAGTACACTTCGGCGAGACCGCAAGCGATGCCGTTTTACGCGAGGTGTACGAAGAAACGGGGCTTAAGCTCGAGATAGATCGACCGCTTTTTATCCACGAAAACTTTTTTACGCTCCAAGGCACCTCCACCCGCTACCACGAGCTGTCGATATTCTACCTAATGAAAAAATCGAACGATATTAAAACTATCCGTTCGGGCTCGACTACCGATCAAGGCGATAAGGAGCAGCTTGTGTGGCTTCCTATCGACTCTCTTTCCGAGTACAAAGTCTACCCCGACTTTTTCGCAAAAGAACTCGCCGCTCTTCCCGACTCCGTAAAATTCATGCTGACAAAAGACCGATAAAACTTAGCCGCAAAAAATAACACCGCCGATATTAAATCCGCGGTGTTTTTGTTTACATTTTAATTATCAGAATTTAACTTCGATTGTTACGGGTTTGTTTGCCGCAAGCTTAAGTCCGATAAGCAAGCCGCGCGTGTCGTCGAACTTTTCGGCGTCCACCTTTTTAGGCGCTTTTGCGGTTTTGGGGAACTGAACGTCCACCTTTGTTGCGCGCTTTGCTTTAAGCTTAACGACAAGCGTGCCGCGCGAAACGTCCCATTCGAGCGAGGATACTTCCACCTTTGCGCGAGTCTGGAAGCCCGTCAGCGCGCCCTTGCCTATGCCCGCACAGATTGCGGGGAGCAACGATATCGTGTCGGGCGTGGACTGAACGAGAGATTCCTGTATCGCGCCGGTAACGATAAGGTTGACGTACGGCACGGGTTGAGCCCAGGTCGATTTTTTGCCGCTGCCCATACCGCGCCAATCGGCGTCGGCAAAGATAAGATTGTTCATAGCCATGCCGCGGACAAGCGCGTTTATGCAGTCGTAAACGTTGTCGCCGTCGCCAAGTCTTGCAAAAACCTGCGCATACCTTGCAAGCGCGTCGGCATTCATATTGCTTCGCGCGGTCTGCGACTTTTTGCGCGCCGTATTTAACAGCGCCTTATTAAGCTCAAGGTTGTCGCGGCTACGGTAGTCGGGATAAACGGGATAGTAAAGCGCGAGCGAAGGCGATTCGGCGTTATCGGTGCACTTGTCGTCAATATACTCGCTTAGCGTTCCGTCGGGGTTGTACTTAAACGGAGGAAGCTTTTTAAGCATATCCTTCCATTTCATAACCTCGGACTTGTTCATGTTTGCGCTCTCGGAGCCTTCGATAAGGTTTTTGAGCAAGTTTCTGGCTATTGCAAAGTCGACCGTCGCGTTTTTGGCTATTGCGTGCTCCTCGCCCGTGCCGGTAAGGTTGCCGGCTGTGGTAAACGGCGAGTACGACGGAGACGACTCGTAATATTTAAGGTCTACAAGCTTAAAGAACTCCTCGTAGAATGTCGCCGCCTCTTTCATAAACGGCAGTGCGCGGTTTTTGAGGAATTTTTGGTCGTCGGTATAAAGCGCATAATCGTAAAACAGATTGCCGAGCCAGCCCGCAACGCCGGTAAAGTGAATCATTGATTCGTACACCTCGCCGGGGTAACCCGTCGAGGGCGAAGTCGTGTACGGCACGAATATTCCGCGGCAGCCGTAAAGGCGCGTCGAGTTATATTTAAGCATCTGCATAATGCCTTCGTAAAGGCTGAATACGCTTTCCGCAAACTCGCAAAGGTTGCCCGTTTGCGTCATATCGTACGCCGCTTGGAGGCTTCCCGCGGCGTTAATCTGCGCGAGGACGGCCTTGTAATCGCCGCACCAAAGCCCGTACGGCGCGAAAGGCCGCGCGTCGGGACGGGAGCCAGTTATCATAAGGTATCTGCCGTAAGCCCAAAGCTTTTCAAGAAGCGCGGGATCGGTCTCGCCGGACTTAACCGTTTTCACAACGGAGTCATCCACAAAATCCTCTCTGTTCGCGCAACCGAAATCAAGCTCGGCGGTAAAGAACAGTTTTTGATGAAGCGTTTGATGCTCTTTAAGAAGCTTGTCGTACGGAAGCTTAATGTCGGCAATGGCGGCTTTACCCTCCTTCCATGCCTTTTCGTGCGGCGTTTCGATAAACGGCTTAATGATGACGATAATTCTGTCCGCGCCGGTTACCATAAGTCCGCCGTCTACGGGCTCTTGCTTACCCGACATAAACTTGACTTGAGCGACAGCGCCGAAGTCGGAGCCCGACGACGAGCGAGCGGAGTAATACAGCCAATAGTTTTCGCTCTTTACGTTAACGTTTTCGGGCATGGCGCTTATCGCGACGGGGGTACGCGCATTAAACTTGTCGTGCGTTTCGAGCTTAAGGAAGCAGTTTATATTTTTCTGACCCGTGCGGGTTATCTCGTAGACGATTATATCTCGGGCACGCGATACAAAGGTATTGCGGGTAAAGCGAGTCGCGCCGTCCTTAAATGTGACCGACGCTTCCGCGCTTTCCATATCGAGCTCGCGCGAATATTCTTTAACGGTATGGTCGAGCTGCATTTTAACTACAAAGTCAAGGAGCGGCAACGGGTACGAAAGCTGCGGACGGTACCCTTTTTTGATAAGCTCCGTGGAAAGCATTTTTTCGGCACCGAGAAAATCCCCTTCGTCTATCTTTTTGCGAACATCCTTTACCTTGTCGGAAACGTCCTGCAAAACGGAGTCCTTGCCCTGCCACCACAAATCGCCGTGCGTAAGCATAACAACATCCTCGGCGGCGCCGCCGTAAACAGACGCGCCGAGTACGCCGTTACCGAGCGGAATCGCCTCGCGCCACTGACTGCCCCACCAGGACGAGGGCTGCGAAAACTTAAGAATATTCTTCGGTTTGCGTGCTGATGCCATTTATTCGACCTCTGTTAAATAGGTATTTTTCGATAAAATTATATCACATAGTTTTTGTATTTGTCCACTATTCACGACAAATTTATGCGACAAAAATACGATTTTCCATAAAAAATACCCATTTTTTACCCGTATTTTTCGTTTTAAGGGCTTTTGCGCCTCGGACGAGCGTTTTGACTAAGCAAAAAACCTCCTAATTTTTGCACAGCGCCGCCGGCGCATTCCCAATAAAAAACGGCGCCGCACAGTGTGCAAAGCGCCGAATTTTATTGGTTGAAATCGGTTTTAGAGCGAGAACGTTGCCTTAAGAACTATGCCTCCGCGGAGGTTGTTCCAAAGCTCCGTGCCGCTGTAATATTGCTCGATATAAGCGCGGTCGGAAAGGTTTTCAAACGGTCTGTTGGCTGTCCCGTTGATTATGAACGAGTTTTGTTCCTCGTACTGAATCGTCGACGGACGGCTGCCCTCGAACTGTATTCTAAACGAATCCAAACCGTACGGCAAGCGCAGAACAATGGTATCGACCTTGTCAAAGCTGTATTCGTACTTGTTATTCTCGCTGTCCCTATTGTCGGTAATCTTAATCTTTGTTACGCCCTTGGCGGAAGGAATGGTGAGCGTAACAACCGAGCGAGAGCCCTCGAAAGTCGTCACTTGATATCCGTCGGATACGCTTGTAATGTTCGGCTCTTTATCGATAATCTCGGTAGAAACGTCGTTAACCTCTTTTGTGTACATGCCGAGCTCGGAATCCCACACAAGGTCGTCGATTGCGTAGCGCGCGTACTTATAGGTAATAAGGTCGCCCACTATAAGGCGCTGAGAAATAGATCCGCCCGCCGACTTGGTCCACTCGTACACGATGGAGTTGTTGTAAATGGACGAGGCGTACGCGTTGGGCGACGTAACGGTCTGACCGAACGTTGCACCGAAGCCGCCCGAAAGAAGAGCGATAACGACAGCCACAACCGTAACGAGCGAAATGCCGAAGTAGTTTTTGTAGTTTACGGGCACCTTTTCGTTTTCCACGCGGCGCACGGTCCTTTCGGTAAACTTGCCTTTTTTGGCGCGGTCCTCTACCCTCTCGGTAACGGTGCGCTCGACGCGGCGAGTGCGCATGGGAAGCTTTTTGGCGATCTTATCGAAGAACACAACCGAGCGGTCGAGGTACGGTACTGCGGAGCCGAGCATTGCAACAAAGACAAGCATTACAACGGGAAGCAGGTACAGCGGCCAAAGCGTCGAGAGCGTCGTTATGGTGGACACGGTCAAAGGCAGAGTGATAAGCACGGGAAGAACAAACGGGAACAGTCTGTCCATGCCGTAGCCGAACTTATCCTTAAACTTTTTGTTGAGGCAGACCGTAACAAGGAGCACCGCCGCCATCAAAAGTCCGAGCCAGGAAACAACGTAGGAATACGCGGGGGCGGCAAAGCCGAGCACCGCGCCGATAAGCGCTACAAGAAGCGCGTTGCCTCTTACAGTATCGGACGAGGTTACCTTAAACAGCTTCTTGTAAACGGACGTAAAGCCGAACGCCGAAGCGAATGCGATAAGAAGTGACGCAATGAGTATTCCAACGTTAAAGTATCTTACCTGCACTATCGCATGTATGGGCAGCACGCCGAAGCCCGTAAGCATAAGCGTTACAAGGAAGTACGCCGCAAACATCGCGACAATCGAGCTTACGAACACGAGGAAACCGACGCCGACCGCAACAAGCATGCGGTACAGCGAGAAGGTCTTTTTGGTGGCGGTAAGAGCAATAGCCGCAATGATAAGGACGAGCGTTATTGCCGCAATAACGTACGCGGCGATATTGTCGTAAGCAACCGTGCCCCAATCGAAGTACGAGAAGAACACGAGCTTGTTGTCGTTCAGTTTGAACTCTTTCTCGGTCTCGCCCGCAAACTCGAGGTAGTTTTTAAGGAAGTCGCTCATCATGCGGACGGAGGAGTTGGAAAGCGCGGAATAGTTATCCGCAGGCGACTGCGCGTTATTGAGGTTGCCCAAAAGCGCAACCTGAACTACCGGTATATCCGCATACTTAAACGCGTCGACGGCGTATGCGTTTTTCATTTCGGCAGGGATTGCTCCCGCAGCTATCGAGGAGTTATACGCAGTTCCGGAAAGCGAGGCGTATTGGTTAAAGTAATCAAGCCCTGCGCCCGTTGCGTCCGTTACGGCAAGCGTGCCGCCGTTTCCGTACGCCTCGAGATTGACCGCCGCCTTAGCGCGCGACACTACGTTATCGAGTCCCGTGAATACGTCTACAAACGCGTACGTACCGTACGCATAATCCATATCCTCGGTAAAGACGACAACGATATCGTTTTTGGGGATAGCGCCCGAGTTGACGTAATCTATAAGCGACTCGAGCGCGGCGCCTACAAATCCCGCAAGCGCGGCCTCGGTCGAATCGGCGCGACTGTCGTAGCGCACCGTGATTATAACGGACTCCGACGACTTGCCGAGCCTTGTCGCACGGGACGGAATGGCGGCGACTATATCGGTAATTTCCTTACCCGCCGAATATACTGGTATGGAGTGTCTTGCTTGCAGCATGGACGTAGGAGCTTCTACAAGCCTCGTCACCGTGGGTATGGGTGCGCCGCTCGCTTTTGCCCAGTCTGTCGTGATAAAAAGCTCTTGCTCTTCCTTGCTGTCGGGATCGGTCTTTTCGTCCTTAACCTGATCGACCTCGGAGAAGGAGCTTTGGGTAAGCTCGCCGACTATATAATCGGCGACGGTCGACGCGCCGACAGACGACAAATCCGACCTATCCACGCCTATCGTTTTGGCATGCTCGAAAACGCGGGTGTAGTAATCGTCGTCATACGCCTTGGGGCTGAAACCGCAAAGCGCGTCGACAACCGAAAACACCGTCATCACGACGATTAAAACGATAACGAGCGGAAAATATATCCGCTTGAACATAGCGTTCATCGTGCCCTTTTGAGTGGGAGCCGCTTTTACGGGCTTATTGACCGCGGTCTTGGCGGGCTTCGCCTCTTCGACCGTTTCGGGCTTCGACTCACTCTCCGTATCGGGAGTAGCATTCGTCTCGGTAGCCGCGTCCTCCGACGGAGCGCTCGATTGCGATTCGGTTACGCTCTCCTCTGCGGGCGCATCCGCTTCGGTCGGGACGGACTCGTTGATTTTTTCTTCCTCGTTACTCATTATATCTCCAAATGGCTATAATTATAGGTATACGATTATTTTACCATACTTAAAAGATTATTACAATCATTTTGCGGCGTTTTCGAAAATTTTATCTTGACAAACTTTTTCGGCGAATATATACTTATTTCATTACAAAGACGGAATTATTCATTTATGCCCCAAAGTACCGTATTTTCCATACTTATGATACTGCTCGCAAAGCGCAAGGTGTCGCGCGACTACCTTGCGGAACGCTTTTCCGTGAGCAAACGCACTGTGTCACGGTACCTATCAACCCTCGCCGACGCGGGAATCCCCATCGAATCAATCCCCGGCGTAAACGGCGGAGTATGTATTGCCGACGACTTTATGCTCGATAAAACCGTTCTGTCGGACGCCGAATCGGTGCGGATTCGCGACGCGCTCGAGCGCACCTCCGCCGCCTACGGCGACAAGGTTAATACCGCGATAATAGAAAAGCTCGACTGCCTTAACAAGTCGAAGGAAACGGACAGCTTCGCCATAAAGCAGGACGACCTTTACATCGACTGCGACTACAACCAAGCGGAAAAGCTTAAGCCCAAAATAAGACTTCTCTCCCAAGCGATACGGGAGTGCCGCGTATGCGACATAAAATACACCGACGCGCGCGGAATCGTTTCTTACCGCAAAATAGAGCCGCACACGCTCGTGTTTAAAAACGGCGCGTGGTACATCTACGCTATGTGCGATCTTCGCGGCGACTTCAGACTGTTCAAGCTGCTTAGAATAAGCGATATCAGGCTTACAAGCCAAAGCTTTGTAAGGCGCACGGGCAATCTTACCGAAAAGCTCGAGCTCGAATATTACAACGAGGTGTACACCGATATAGAATTCGAGTTCTTCCCCGCCGTACAAGAGAGCGTAATCGATTGGCTTGGCGAAGGCGCCGTATCCGAGCGCGGCACAAAGCTTGTAGCCTCCGCCGAGGTCCCGCTTAACTCCTCGCTTTACAAGCGGCTTTTGTCCTACGGCTCGTCTATAAAAATTCTCGCCCCCGCGGAAATCCGAGAACGCCTTATAGAAGAAGCAAAGCTCATGCTCGGTAAATACGTAGATTGAGCTTGCGTTTTTCTATTCCGACGAAACAAGCCGCTAACTTTTTAAGCGATAGAAAGCAATCGACTTTATCCCGCCGCATAATCACGCAATACTTTCGCATACTAAACATATGGAAGAAAAGCACGATTATCACGACACGATAGAGCAAGCAAAGGATTTGGAGTCCGCCCACATAGAGGAGGCAAAAAGGCGCGACGCGGAGCTTGCGTTCGAGACTCTTGCCGCGGCAACGTCTATGGGTATGTTCGGATCGGACCAACAAGTAGCCGCGCTTATAGAACTCGAGCTTGCAAAACAGCTCTCCCGCCGCCTCTCTATCAATTCGGATACCGACGAGGAATAAGCCGCCGTCGAAAAAATTTTAAAAACGGTCCGTATACCCTGTTAATTTTCTTGACAAAGCGGCCGCAAGTGTTTTATATTTTACTAAAGCGTGGGGAGGAAGAGTGGAAGATTCCTCTTTGTGCTTGCTTCAACCGTCCATTTCGGGCGGTTTTTTGTACGGTAAAAACAAGTTACCGTGCAGTTATAATTCCGTTTGCATATAATATGTTACAATCTTATTAAAGCGTTGCCGACGATAGAGGCGACAAGCTTGGCGCCGTCGGCAAAACGACCGTTTTAGCGCACGGTTACCTTCGCCTTGCAACCGCACAACCAGCTTTTATGCCACCTTGCAGGCTGATTGGGGTTTACACAATATACGGTTTTTAACTTTTTGCATCCCTCGAACACCGAGTGAGAAAGAGTAACCGCGCTCTCCGGAATTGCAATCTCCCCAATGTTTATGCAACCGGCGAACGCCCAACAGCCGATAGATTTGACGCCCTCTTCGATTTCTATTTTTTTGAGACTTTCGCAATTGCGGAACGCCCCTTCGCCGACCGAAGAAACGCTCCCGGGTATTTTCAGATTCTTAATCGTTCGACAGAAATAAAACGCGTATTCGTCGATTAGCGTAACTCCGTCAGGTATCGTTAATTCACGAAGAAAGACGCAACTGTCAAACGCTCTGTATCCGATAGTCGCGATGCTCTTGGGTAGGCTTAATTTCACAAGCCTTCCACAACCGGAAAATGAGCGTAAACCGATACTTTTCACCCCTTCGGGAATCTTGATTTCGCGTATGCGACTGCAATTCATAAACGCATAATCGCCGATGGAGTCTACTCCGTCGGGTATTGTCACGTATTCGTTTTTGCCCGTATATTTTTTTAAGAGAGTGCCCTCAATCTCAAAATCCCCGCTGTTATAATAACCGCGTGCGTCGTCATTCGTCTTTGACGCGGATGGATTTTGAACATTTCCGCCGCTCCATATGTCGTCCGCATACGCTCGGGTACCGCCCATCCAGCCGTAGTGCCACCCTTCCGGCTCGGCTACGCCCTTGCAGTATACGGTTTTAAGATATAAACAACAACCGAATGCGTCACTTCCTACGGAGACCACACCTTCGGGGATTGTTATCTCCTTAAATCCGCAGTTATAAAACGCACCTCTGCCTATTTCGGTGACGCTCTCGGGTATATCAATCTTTTTCAGTTTAGAGCAACCGCCGAAGGCGATTTCGCCTATGTAGGTTATCCCCTTTGGCAATTTGATTTCGGCAAGGCGTTCACAGCCGTTGAACATCGAATCGCTTATAGACGTGACGCCGTCGGGGATATTTACAACCTCCAATCTCCTGCAACTTGCAAATGCGGACTTGCCGATAGAGGTGACCCTTTCCGGAATTTTAATTTCCCTCAGATACAGACAATTATAAAAGGTGCCCTGCATAATTTTTTCAACGCCGGCGGGAATATTTATCTTTTCAAGGTTATCGCAAAAAGCGAAAGCCTTTTCACCGATAACAGTCACACTTTCCGGGATAACTATACCCAAAAGGGTTTTACACCCCCTGAACGCCTCTTGTCGTATTTCGGTCACACCGTAAGGAATCACGGCTTCACTCTTGTGCCCGCGGTAGCTCTTTAACAGCGTGCCCTCTATTTCAAACTCCGTCGTATCGTAATTCTCAAGCGTATCGGAACCCGTACCCAAGTGGGACTCGGGTTGAGCTACGTCATCAGAACCTACCTTTACCGAGGACGCAGACTTAACTCCGTCGCCGTTCTCCGGCACTTTCGCGCCGCAATACGGGCAAAACTTAAAAGTCGTTCCGCCTCCTCCGAAGTCTATGCTGCTTCCGCAGTTTACGCAAAACTTAATTACCCCCATTGCATCTCCTTTGCCATTCTAAATTGAATTTATTATCGCAGCTCGACAACAAAACTCATTGCTTACCGAGACTAGCCGCAATCATAACTGCGCTTATTGTATCACAGTCGCCGTTAAAATACAATCCTTTATTTTAGGTTTATGCACATTATGAGTCAATAACCGATTTTAGCTTCACGTTACGCAAACAATAAAAATCAATCTGCGTTGTTTTTATACAAAAACGCGAATCAAACCTATCGGTTAAATTCGCGTTATAAGTGGTGCCGGTGATCGGGGTCGAACCGATACGGATTATTAGTCCACCGGATTTTGAGTCCGGCGCGTCTGCCAATTCCACCACACCGGCATTTGCAAGGAGATTATACTTTATTAAACCGTGTTTGTCAAGTGTTTTTTACACGCGCCGCCGCCTACTGCTTACGTCATAAGCTGCCGTTTATAAAACATAGTTATATTTGTTGCTTTTTTCGACGAATGCGTATATAATCTATATACAATATACTTATCAGAGCGTATCGTATGAAAAAAGGAAAAATCAAAGTAGGAATTATCGGCGCAAACGGCTATGCTGGCATGGAGGTGCTGCGCCTTATATCTTCTCATCCTTATGCGGAGCTTAACGCCGTTACGAGCCGCGCACAGCTTGGCAAAAAGGTTTGCGAAGCCTTTCCCGCGCTCTCCTGCGGTCTTACTTTTACAGAGCCCGACTCCAAGGATGTCTATGGATGCGACGTCGTATTCGTCGCGCTCCCCCAAACGGCGGGCGCGGAGATTTGCGGAAAGCTTATAGACCGCGGGATACGCGTCATCGACCTTTCCGCAGACTACCGCTTCGACGATATTTCGGTCTACGAAAAAACTTACGGCGTAACCCATCCCCGCCCCGACCTAAACGAAAAGGCGGTGTACGGTCTTTGCGAGGTCAACCGTGAGGCGATTAAAACCGCGGCGCTTATATCCAATCCCGGCTGCTACGTAACGAGCGCGGTGCTCCCCCTCCTTCCGCTTACCGAAAACAAGCTTATCGATAACATCGTAATCGACAGCAAGAGCGGAGTAAGCGGCGCGGGCAGAAAGAGCGACGAGGCATACTCGTTTACCTCGCTTGACGAAAGCTTTAAGGCGTACGGCGTTTTTACCCACCGTCACGCGCCGGAAATTGCCGAAAAAATCGGGCACAAAATAATTTTTACGCCTCACCTCCTTCCCATAAAACGCGGTATACTTTCCACCATATATTTTACCGTCAAAGACGCAGACAAGGCTCTGTCGGCGCTAAAGAGCGCGTACGCGGGCGAAACGTTTGTCCGCTACTCAGAGACGTTACCCGAGATAGCGCACGTAGCGCACACCAACAAATGCGTTTTTTCCGCCAAATTCGACGACGCGGGACACGGCATAATCGTTTCCGTGCTCGATAACTTGCTAAAAGGCGCGGCAGGTCAAGCCGTCCAAAACATGAACATAATGTTCGGCTTTGACGAAAAGAGCGGACTTCCCGTCGACGCGCCGATATAACAATCATAGATTGAGTCTCGGATTCCGCCGCATATAGCTAAGCCCGATAATACTTTTCATAATCCGATTAACAAAAACATCACAATCACGACATCAAGACAAGAGGAATATATAATGAAAGAATCATTCAAATCAACAATAGAGCGCGCAAAGATAATCTGCGAAGCGCTCCCCTACATACACCAGTACTCCGGCAAAACGATAGTCATCAAGTACGGCGGAAACGCCATGGGCGACGAGGAAATAACGACGACAATCCTACAGGATATCGCCGCGCTGAAAATCGTTGGCGTAAATCCTATACTCGTCCACGGCGGCGGTCCCGAGATAAACAAAATGCTATCCCGTCTCGGCATTAAGCCGCAGTTTTGCAACGGACTGAGAGTAACCGACGAAGATACGATGGAAGTCGCGCAAATGATTCTTTGCGGCAAGATAAACAAAAACATCGTCGGCACGCTTAACACGCTCGGCGTCAATGCGATAGGGCTTTGCGGCAAGGATTCCAAGCTCATTAAGGCGGAAAAGCTAAACGACAATCTCGGCTACGTCGGCAAAATAACGGAGATCAACGCAAAGCTGCTCGAAGTGCTTGCAAAAGACGAGTTTATTCCCGTTATCGCCTCTATTGCGACCGACGACGAGGGCAACAGCTACAACGTAAACGCGGATATAGCCGCGGCGGCGATTGGCGCGGCTATGCATGCGGAAAAGCTTCTGTTCCTTTCCGATATCGACGGAATCATGGCAAACAAGGACGACAAGGAAACACTTATCGACAGAATTACGGTTGCCGAGCTTCGCAAGATGATAGACACGGGTGCGATTTCGGGCGGAATGGTACCCAAAGCCAACAGCTGTATCGACGCTATCGAGCGCGGAATAGGCAGCGTTCTCGTCCTTAACGGCACGCTCCCCCACTCGATACTGCTCGAGCTGTTCACGGACGACGGCGTCGGCACCATGATAGAGCGGTAACCGGTTTAACACTTCGGCTTTAGGAAAAACGAACGCGCTAAAAATATTAATAGGCGGTTAAAACAAAACATGAATCTAAATAAAATCAAGGAAATCGAGGCGGAAAATTACATGCCGGTATTTTCGCGGCATAATCTTTGTATCGACCGCGGAGAAGGCAACTGCCTTTACGACATAAACGGCAATAAGTACGTCGATTTTGTCGCGGGCATTGCGACCAATATTCTCGGCTACAACCACCCCGAATACACGGCGGCGGTGTGCGAGCAAGTGCACAGACTTATGCACGTATCCAATCACTACTACACGCAGGTGCAGTCGGAATACATTTCGCTTCTTGCCGAAAAATCGGGCTTTAAGCGCATATTCTTGTGCAACTCGGGCGCCGAGGCAAACGAATGCGCTATAAAGCTTATGCGCAGATACGCGGCTAACAACGGCAAACCGTGCAAGATCCTCGCCTCCGAGGGCGCATTCCACGGCAGAACGCTCGCGACGCTTACCGCAACCGACAACCCTTCGCAGCACGAAGCGTACGCTCCCCTCCCTACCGGCTTCGAGCATTTTAAGTACAACGACTTCGAGGATTTCAAGTCGAAGCTCGACGACTCGGTATGCGGCGTACTGATTGAAACGATACAGGGCGAGCGCGGCGTTCGGCCTTTTTCCAACGATTTTATAGTAAACGCCTATGCGCTTTGCAAGTCGCGCGGCATACTTTTTGCCGTCGACGAGGTGCAGACTGGCATGGGCAGGACGGGCAAGCTTTTCTCCTTCGAGCACTTCGGTATTCAGCCCGATATTATCACAATGGCAAAGGGTATTGCGGGCGGAATCCCCATGGGCGCATGCCTTGCAAGCGAGGAAGTGGGCACCGCGTTTAAGCTCGGCGACCACGGCTCCACCTTCGGCGGAAACGCGCTCGCGTGCGCGGCGGCAAAAAAGACGCTCGAAATACTTTGCTCGGGACTGCTCGAGAGCTCCGCAAAAACGGGCGAATATTTTGGCGATAGGCTCGCTCACCTATCAAAGTACAACTTTATATCCGACATTCGCGGCAAAGGTCTTATGCGCGGAATTCAGCTTATAGATAAGCTCCCCGCGGCGATATTCGACAACAAGCTGAGAGAGCGCGGCTACCTTGTAAACGTGGCGGGCAACAACACGATAAGGCTTATTCCTCCCCTTACTATAACCACGGAGGAAATAGACGGGCTTGTTGCGGCGCTCGACGAGATTTGCGCCTCCACAAACATTTAGTTTAAAGCGTTTCATAAATACGAAAATAAAGCGGCATAATCTGCCGCTTTTTTCATAAAACGCGGTTTTTCGCCATATAAAAAGCAACTAAAAGGTAAAAGTCGTTACTTTTACTTGCCTTAACCTTATAAAAATGTTATAATACGTGTATATCATTTGAGCCGAGGCAAAAGCCGAAATAAAAGGCTCATAAACGCAAAGGAGAACCATGGACATATCGTCTTACAAACCGAAGGGACGGATAGAACACAAGCATCTTCTCAACCTCCTTGACTATTCCTCTTCGGATATATATGAAATACTTCATCTTGCGGCGTCGCTTAAATCGGCGTTCCGCCGCGGCAAAAAGCACGAGCTGTTAAAGGGCAAAACGCTTGCGATGATTTTTTCCAAATCGTCAACGCGCACTCGCGTTTCGTTCGAAATGGGCATGCATCAGCTCGGCGGACACTCGCTCTTTCTTTCGAGCAACGACATTCAGCTCGGCAGGGGCGAAACCATAGAGGACACCGCGCGCGTACTCTCCCGCTACGGGATAGACGGCGTTATGATTCGCACGTTTAAGCAGTCGGACGTGGACATGCTCGCAAAGTACGGCACTTTTTCTGTAATAAACGGGCTTACCGACGACTTCCACCCTTGTCAGGCGCTTGCCGACATATTCACGCTGTGGGAGAACTACGGTCGGCTTGAGGGCGTTAAGCTTACCTACTTCGGAGACGGGAACAACATGGCGCACTCGCTTATGCTTGCGGGAGCCAAAACCGGCATGAAGGTATGCGTCTGCTCGCCCAAGGGCTACGAGCCCAATCCCGATATTGTCGCCGCCGCCAAAAAGATAGGCGACGTTACGGTAACCGACAACGTCGAGGAAGCGGCTACAAATGCCGACGCGCTCTATACGGACGTGTTCTTCTCGATGGGTCAGGCTAAGGACCCCGCAAAGGAAAAGGCGCTTATGCCCTATCAAGTAAACGGCGACGTTCTCGCGCTTGCCAATAAAAACGCCGTGTTTATGCACTGCCTGCCCGCTCACCGCGGCGAGGAAGTGACCGAGGACGTAATCGATTCCTCCCGCTCTATCATATTCGAGGAAGCGGAAAACCGCCTGCACGCACAAAAAGCGGTCATGTGCCTGCTTATGGGTAGAAAGTAATGTTTCTTGCTATCAGACAAGCCGTCGCCGAGGACGCTCCCGAGGTCCTCAAGGTTACAAAAGAATCTTTTTCGCTCTATCAGGACGAGCTGCACGTAAAGTATGAGGTAAAAGCGCTAAGCGAAACCATCGAGACGACTTTAAGCGACATCGTGGACCACGCCGTGTTCGTAGTCGAGCGTTTCGGGGAAATGTGCGGATCGATAAGAATCCGTAAGCTGTCCGACGATTTGTGGTATATTTACCGCTTTGGCGTAAGTCCGAAGATAACCAATTCGGGGCTCGGCTCGGCTCTACTTGACGCGGCGGTAACCTACGCGCAGAATAACGGAGCAAAGAGCATTGCGCTCCACTCCAATTCAAAGTATTACAGGCTTGCGCGCTACTACTACGGCAAACAATTCTACGTTCATTCAACCACGTTCGACCGCGGCTACGTAAGAGCTCTTTTCGTTCTCGATCTTTCCGATGACGGCGTTGATCTATCCCCCGCTTTTTTACAATAATATCACATAGAAAAACCCACGGATACAATACATATTTTTTTAGGGGTGTAACTGAAATGGATTTTTTTCTCGCAACAGACTCAACCTGCGATCTTACAACGGATATGTTAAATGAAATGGATATCCGTTGTATTAATTTGTCGTTTTTTGTTAACGACAAGGAATACCGCGACCAAAGCACTCTCGGCGCCAAGGACTTTTACGACCAAATGCGTAACGGAGCCAAAACCTCCACGTCTATGGCAAACGAGTCATCCGCAACCGACTTTTTGACAGAGCTTTTATCGCAAGGCAAGGACGTGCTGTTTTTGGCTTTTGCAAGCGTGCTGTCCGGCACGTACAACTGCTTTGTAAACGCCGCAAACGCGCTTAACGAAAAGTTCGATAACAAGGTATACGTCGTAGACAGCAAATGCGCGTCGGGCGGCGAAGGCTTATTCGTAACGCTCGTAAACGAAAAACGGCAAGAGGGCGTCTCCGCGGAACAAGCGTACAATTACGCGGAATCGCTCCGCGAACATATTCTGCACTACTTTGTAGTCGACGACCTTAAATACCTTGCGCGCGGCGGCAGGCTTAGCCGCGGCTCCGCAATACTCGGAAAGATTTTAAACATAAAGCCGCTACTCCACGTTGACGAAGAAGGAAGGCTTATCGCTATAAAAAAGACTATGGGCAGGCGCAAATCGCTTAAATGCCTCGTAGATAAAATCGAAGAGCGCTATAACGGCGAAAGCAAGACCGTGTACATTACGCACGGCGACTGCTACGACGACGCAAAGTTCGTCGCGGACGAAATTAAAGACAAGCTCGGTCTTACCCCGCTTATCCTTTCCCTCGGCTACGTAATAGGCAGTCACTCGGGTCCCGGCACCGTCGCCCTGTTCTTCACCGGCGACACAAGAAAGGAAGATTAACAAATATCCCAATACAAAAAGACCGTCGTAAGTTTTTATACGGCGGTCTTTTTTATAATGATTATGCCTGCTTATTAGTCGTGTTATGGTCAACTTCTCTTTCGAGGACGGCGTGGAAATATCCCGACGCCGAGCTCGGCATTGCGGAAACAAGCCGCCAACCCTCTTTGGCATACTGATTTAGCTCTTTTTCCAAATCCTTTACCAAAGTTAAAACCTTATATTCGTACATAGCGTATCCCCTTTTTTTATTTTACTCGTCCAAAAGATAGTCGAGGCTCTCGGAATACGCGGGAAGAAACACGTCTATAAAGTATTTGACCGATTTTTCGGGCGCGCAGGAGAGAATTTTAAGCGTGGAATCGTATGCCGACTTAAACTCGTTATTGTTGGACGCAAGCTCCTCGGCGCATTTTATAAGTGCGCTTAATTTATCCGCGCGTTTAACCATAACGTATTCTTGCGAGGTTTTCTCGGGCTGAACGAAGGGTGAAAAACAGTCCTTCAGCTCGTCGGGGAGCGTTTCGATAAGCTTTTTTTCCGCCCTGCTCTCTATGTTTTTGTACGCTTTATTAATAGCCGAATCGTAATACTTTACGGGAGTGGGAAGATCACCCGTGACGACCTCCGCCGACTCGTGATAAAGCGCGAGCACCGCCGCCTTTTCCGCGTCGAGCTTTCCGCCGAAAAGCTTGTTTTCTATAACGCAAAGCGCGTGAGCGATGAGGGCGACCTGCATTGTGTGCTGGGCGACGTCCTCTTTTGTCGTGTTACGCATAAGCGCCCATCTGTCGATGAGCTTCATTCTGTCCAAAAAGCCGAAAAACTTACTCGTCATCGCTGCCGCCCGTGGGGATAACTTCCGCCGATTTAGTGCAGGTCTTAACAGTCTTTTTGGCAAGCTTGACTACGTTATCCACGTTAAAGCCGCAGATTTCGAACATTACGTCTGCGGGCGCGGACATACCGAATGTGTCGATGCAGCAACACTCGCCGTCGATACCTACGTACTTATACCAGCACGTGGACCTGCCCGCCTCTATTGCTACGCGCGCGCGCACTTTGGAGGGAAGCACCGATTCGCGGTACTTTTGCGTTTGGATATCGAACAGTTCCATGCACGGCATGCTGACGACGCGCGCGTCGATTCCCTCTTTTTTGAGCTGTTTTTTAGCGGCGAGAGCGAGCGACAATTCGGAGCCGTTGGAGATAAGAATGGTGTCCGGCGTTTCCTTTTCGCTGTCCGCAACGATATAGCCGCCGTAAAGCGCGTCCGTGCCCGTGCAGTCGAGCTGAGGAAGAGATTGACGGGAAAGAACGATTACTGTCGGGGTCTTGCCCGTCCAAGCGGACTCGTATGCCGCCGCCGTCTCCTTGCTGTCCGCGGGACGGAAAACTTTAATATTGGGAATGGTGCGAAGCATTGCAAGCTGCTCGACGGGCTGGTGCGTAGGTCCGTCCTCGCCCACTCCTATCGAGTCGTGCGAAAAAATGTACACGACGGGGATGTTCATAAGTGCGCTCATACGTATAGCCGCCTTCATATAGTCGGAAAATACGGTAAACGTTGCGCAGAACGGCAATAGTCCGCCGTGCAGATACATTCCGTTGGCTATCGCGCCCATGGCGTGCTCGCGAATACCGAAGTGGATATTCCTGCCGAGCTCGGTTGCGGACAAATCTCCGCCGTTAGCTATAACTACCATATTGGAGGTAGCAAGATCCGCGGAGCCGCCGAAAACAAACGGATTCTGTTCCGCTATTTTATTGAGTATGCGCTGTGACGAAACACGCGTCGCTTCGTTCTTTTCGGGCATGTCGTAAATGCTGTCGAGCGCCTCGAAGTCGATTTCGCCCTTGCGCCATACCTGAAACTCCTCGTACTTTTCGGGATACTTGGTTTTGTACGCTTTAACGATTTTGTTCCACTCCGACTCGTATTTATTAAACGTGGGAGCAAGCGAAGCGATATGATCGGTTACCTGCGAGACAACCTCGAACGGCTTTGCCTTGTAGCCGAGGTTTGCGCGGAGCTGTTTAACGTTATCCGCGCCGAGCGGTGCGCCGTGGCACTTGCTGGTGCCGGCAAGCGGCGACCCGTACCCTATAGTCGTATTTACTATTACGAGCGACGGTTTTTCGGTCTCGTCCTTAGCAAGCTTAAGCGCCGCCTCGATACTGTCGATGTTTTCTCCGTCGTTTACCTTTAGCACCTGCCAGCCGAGCGCCTCGTGACGCTTGCCTACGTCCTCCGTAAAAGCAAGGTCGGTGCTGCCATCTATCGTTATGCGGTTGCTGTCGTAGATCACGATAAGTTTTCCGAGCTTGAGCGTGCCCGCAAGCGACGCCGCCTCGTTTTCTATACCCTCCATCATGCACCCGTCGCCGCAGAGCGCGTAGGTGTAGTGATCGACAAGCTTTAAGTCGGATTCGTTGAACTTGTCGGCAAGAATTTTTTCCGCAAGCGCGAAACCGACCGCGTTTGCAATTCCTTGACCGAGCGGGCCGGTAGACACCTCTACGCCCGCCGTAACGCCGTACTCGGGATGACCCGGGGTTTTGGACGTGTGCTGACGAAAACGCATCAAATCCTCTTTGGAAAGACCGTAGCCGAAGATGTGAAGCAAAGAATACAACAGCGCCGAGCCGTGACCGGCGGAAAGCACAAACCTGTCTCTATCGAAAAAGTTGGGGTTTTTGGGATTGTGCTTTAACACCCGCGAAAACAGCGTGTACGCCGCAGGCGCCGCGCCGAGACAAATTCCGGGGTGCCCGCTCTTCGCCTTTTCGATAGCTTCGGCTGAAAGAACGCGGATTGTGGATATCGTCAGTTCATCGTTTGTCATGTTTATCTCCTCGGGTTTTTGCCCTAAAAAATGATACGTGATTATCTTAAAGTAAAACCTAACCGAATTTTTGTGATTTATTTTGCCGTTATTTAGCTAATACGGTTTTTATTGAAAATCGTCGGGTAACGGCTCGGCTATATTCTCGCCGAATTCCTCGCTCCCGCCGTTTTCCGCATAAGCGTCTTCGGTTTGTTCTATCGTCTCGTCATAGGATTCCTCATACTCGCCTTCCGCGCCGAAATCCTCTTCGACAAATTCACCGTTTTCAGAGTAACCGTCCTCGGCTTGTTCTATTGTCTCGTCGTAGGCTTCTTCGTACTCGTCCTGCTCTATCTCGCCCCTTTCGACGCGCTCGTTATACTCCTTTTCCGCTTTTGCGATAAAGTCTTTGAGAGGAGTTACGTCCACGCCGCGGAAACCGCGCATAAACGAGTACAAGAACCTCGCGACGGAAAGCGCGCCGCCCACCTTGTCGGATTCGATATAAATGGGAATCACGGGGTCGTGAACGCTTGCGCGGACTATAAAATAGCCCTTTGCATGCGCAACGTAGGCGCGAACGCCCTCGTAGGACTCGTCGGGTATTTTTAACAACCGTTCGGACACGACCTTAAGTCTCGATAAGATTTTTCCCACGGTGTCGCGCCAATCAATCCCGACAAGGCTGAGTCTTATATCCGCTTCCTCGAGCGGCGTATGAAGGTCGGCAATAAGGTCGGTAAGGGTAAGTCCTTCGGCACGGAGCTTACTCAGCGCTACAAGAACTTTTGCTATAAAGTACGCGCCGTCGTCAAGGAAATAGTTGTCCGCAAATGCGGCGTGACCGCTGCTCTCTATGGCAAGCGGGGCGTCGACGCCCTCTTCAATCAGACGCTTTGCCTCGTCTATTACGTTGCGGTAACCGCGGCGGAAGCGTTTTTGACGTCCGCCCTTGTTCTCTATAAACTGTCTTAAGCCCTCGGTCGTAACGGAATCGGTTACGATTGTGGCGCCGGGGTGCTCGGGGAGTACGAGCGCCGAGGCGAGCGCGATTAAAGCGCACCTGTTTATTTCCGTGCCGTCGGCGGCTACAAGCCCGCAGCGATCGACGTCCGCGTCGAAAATTATACCGAGGTCCGCACCCGTCTCCAAAACCCTGTTTTTAAGCGATTCCATCGCCTCGGGGTCCTCGGGATTGGGCTTATGCGCCGGGAAGTTCCCGTCCGGCTCGAGGAACTGCGATCCCGAAACGTCCGCGCCGAGCGGCGTAAGAACGCGGTTCGCAAAAAATCCGCCCGCGCCGTGTCCCGCGTCGACTACGATTTTCATATCCTTAAGCGGCTTAAAAAGCCCCGTTCCCTTTCGGATAGTCTCACACAGCATGTCGCAGTAAAGACGAAGTCCGTCCTTACGAAGCACCGTAGAGTGAATGTTTGTATTAGGTCTTACTCCGCGGTCGGCAAGCTCGATTATCTCGTCGAGCTGAGCGGAATTGACCCCGCCCTCCGCGGTAAAAAATTTAAGTCCGTTTATGTCGTACGGATGGTGGCTTGCGGTTATCATTATTGCGCCGTCCACCTTCATAGAAGGAAACTGCGTAAGCATAAACGCCGACGGTGTGGAAATAAGCCCGCAATCGAAAAAGTCCAATTGACTGAATCTGAGTGTCTTTACGATAACACGTGAAAAATGCTCGCCCGTAATCCTGCTGTCTCTGCCCATTGCGATTTTTAGGTTTGTTCTGCCGAGCGACTCGCTGAGCCAGCAAACAAACGCCGCGGCAAGATCGCCTACCGCCTTATCGGTGAGAATGGCAAGCTTGCCGTTATTTTCTATCGCGCGGCCGCGAATGTCGGTCCCGCTCTTTAGTATTTCGTAGTTTCCCATACACTCTCCTTAGTTATTATCCCGCAATCACAGATTGAATCTTTGTTTTCGTTACGGCCCGTCCGAGCCGTATTTCTGTTACCGTATCGGTGCCGATATGTTACGTGACAATCACAGATTGATCATTTGTTTTCATTACAGCCTGTCCGAGTTGTTTTCCTACACTGATATTATATACAGTTGTATTATATCATTAAAGCAAACTTTTGACAAATGCTTTTAGGCGTTTTTCGGCATAATATCCTATATTTATCACAGCAACGACAAAAACTCGTCGTAGCTTGTAACGGTAAAGTCGGCAGCGGTTGTCTTAGCTCCGTTTGGAGCGTACAAAACGGTGTCCAGACCGTAGTTAACTCCACCCGCGATATCTGACGACTCGCTGTCGCCGAAAACCGCTATTCTGTTTTTATTCGGGAAATTCAGTCTTTTGAACACGACGTCGAAGTAACGCGCGTCCGGCTTAGCATACCCCGCTTCCTCCGATATAAACGCTCCATCCACATACGGCAAAACGGGCTTAAGCCTATTGCTTGCACAGTACACGTCGGCGTTGGTGATAATATACGCAGATATTCCGCGCGAGCGCACGTTTTTTAAAAACTCGATTGCGCCCTCTCGAACGAACTGCGTCTCCCTTAAGTTTTTTCGATACGCGTCGGTGAACTGTCCGACCTCGAATTTAACGCCTATCGCGGCGCCGAAATTGCTTTCGCGAAGCACAAACAATTCGTCGCGAGTTATCTCGCCGCGCTCCAATCTCGCCCACACGTCGCGAACAATCGGGCGAAACAATTCCACCGCGCGCTCCCCGTCCGTATGTATACAGAGTGTTTCGAGCGTCTTTTTAAGCGCATGGGCGCTCGCGACGAAAAAGTCGAGTATTGTATCGTCCGAGTCGACAAGCAGAATATCGTATCTGTTTCTGCGCGGAAAAGCGAGCTTTTTTTCAAGCTCGGCGAGCGAATCGACCGAGGAGTCGACAATATAGTCGGCGTACTTATTATAAAGCGGAGAACGCTCCTCCATAATGCGCTCTATGTCGTTTTTTAGCGGTCTGTCGCTTTTTGCTATGCGAGCCTTTAGTACCTCGATAGGCGCGGTAAGATACACGATATCGCAAGACGAACGAAGCGCGTTCATTCCCTGCTTGTTCAGCACCGCCCCGCCGCCCGTTGCTATAACGTTAACGTCGGAGCGTGCCGCTTCTTTAAGTATCTCGCACTCGATTTTTCTAAACTCCGCCTCGCCGTGCTCGGAAAAGAACTCCGGAATAGACCCGTATCTATTGACAAACTCCTTATCGGTGTCGAGCGACTTGTAGCCGAAAAACTGAGTAAGGCGGCGGCAAAGATTACTCTTGCCGCTGCCCATAGGTCCTATCAACGCGATTTTTCGTTTTAGGGTTAAGCTCCCCATGTCAGATACTCCAAAGCGAGCAGGTACACGTCGGCGCCCAGTCCCATAACCGCGCCGTCGCAGTTTTTGGAGATTACGCTCGTTTTTCTGAATTCCTCGCGCGCGAGAATGTTGGTCATGTGTACCTCTATCTTTTTGGCTTTAACCGAATACAGCGCGTCCGAAATGGCGTAAGAATAGTGGGTGTACGCGCCGGCGTTTATTATTAATCCGTCGAAGCCGCCCGTTTGCAGCTTATCGATTATCGCACCTTCGCTGTTGGACTGAAAAAACTCGACGGAAACGTTCTTCTTTTTTGCCGCCTTTTCGATACGCGCGTTAATTTGGTCGAGAGTCTCCGCGCCGTAAATCGCCTCGCGTTTACCAGTCATGTTGATGTTAGGTCCGTTTAACACAAGAATCTTCATAGTCTATCTCCTTTTAACCCTTGTTCAGAATTTTACCGACTTCCTTAAATATTTTTTCGGCGTCGAGAGTCTCATTGCCCAAAAGAATCTTATCACCCGCAATCGCCTGATACACAAGCATGTCCATACCGTTTTGAGTTTTGCAGCCCGCCTCGCGGAGCCTACGCAAAAAGGGCGTTTCTCCGCCCGAGTACACAAGATCGAAGCCGTACTTAAAGCTCGGCATAACGCACATGGAATACAATGCGTCCTCGCCGTGAAGCCCGAGGCTCGTGCAGTTTACTATCAGTTCCGCGGGCTGATTAAGATATATCTCCGCGCCGAGAGCGGAGCAAAGCTTTGCCGCGTTCACTACGGTTCGGTTTAGCACGTACACCTTTTTGCCCGCGTTTATAAGCGCCTCGGTAACGGCGTACGCCGCTCCGCCCGCGCCGAGCACGAGCGCACCGTCCACCTCGTCCCGCCATGACGGGTAGGTCCCGTCGAGCGAAGAAATAAAACCTATGCCGTCCGTGTTGTACCCTGCCTTATCGCGGCAGATAACAAAGTTGACTCCGCACTTTGTGTTAATCTTTGACAAAAACCTTTTTACGTCGTTTTTGTACGGCTTTGTTATAAAAAACGCGTCTTTGTTTTTAATAAGCGAATTAACCGCACCGTCAAGCTTATCGAGCGTGACGTCGCAAACTTCGAAATCCACTTCGACGGCGAGCGCCGCCGCTATCGCCTTATGAACGGCGGGAGACTTTGTATAGCCTATATCCCTGCCGAGTAACGCTAATCTATACACCTATCACCTCGCCGAAAAAGTTGGGGTAGCTTACGGACGCACACTCCGCGTCCTTTATCTCGACGCCCTCGCCCGCGGCTCCCGCTATCGCCGCAGACATGGCAATCCTGTGGTCGAGCTTGCTGTCCGAGGCTCCGAATTTAAGCGGCTTTCCGCCGCGAATAATCATGCCGTCGTCCGTAGCCTCGATATCCGCGCCGAGAGAAGAAAGCGCCGCCACCGTGGTCGATATTCTGTCCGTCTCTTTTACCTTAAGCTCGCGCGCGCCGCTCACAACGCTCACCCCGTCGATAAAGCAAGCGAGCGAGCAGAGCGCCGGAATTTCGTCTACAAGCCGCGGAATGAGCTCTCCGCCTATATTAAACGGGCGAAGCTTCCCCTGTTTTACGGTTATATCCGCGGTCGGCTCCGCACCCTCTTTCACGTTATCCAGCGTAACGTCCGCACCTATCTCACGGAACACGTCGAGAAGCCCCGTGCGCGTCGGGTTTATGCCTACGTTTTTAACGGTGCACCTTCCGCCCTTAACCATAAGCGCAAGACACAGCGGGTACGTTGCGGACGAAATATCTCCGCCCACCGTAAAATCCTTAGAGTATATCACGCTGCGCTCAATCGAAACGTCGTTGCCGTTTTGCGTGAGCTTTGCGTTCATATCGTAAAGCATGTTCTCGGTGTGGTTGCGGCTTGCCGTTTTTTCGCGAACGGTTGTCTTCCCCTCCGCGTTTAGCCCGGCAAGGAGTATCGCGCTTTTTACCTGCGCGGACGCAACCGGCATAGTGTAGTCTATTCCGTGAAGCGGCGACCCCACAATCCTAACAGGCAGATGTCCGTCGGTATCCGTTATCCTCGCGCCCATTGCCTTAAGCGGCTCCGTAACCCTTTTCATGGGTCTTGAGGACAGCGACTCGTCGCCGGTCAAGGTAAACACACCGTTAAGCCCGGAGAGCAGTCCTATTAAAAGCCGCGCCGTCGTTCCCGAATTTCCGCAATCGAGCGTTGCCCCGCTAAACGGTACGCCCGTAATTTTTGCGGTTGTGCCGTCAAGCTCCACTCTAGCCCCGAGGCGGCGCACACAGTCGATACAAGACAGCACGTCGTCGCTTAAAAGAAGATTCTTAACCGTCGCACTTCCTATAGCGTACGCATTGAAAAGCACCGATCTAATCGACATGCTTTTGTCGGGCATGCAGTCAATCACCTTGTCATAGCCCGAGAGCTTTTTTACGGTAGTAACGCTCATAAAGCAAGCTCCTTAATCGCGGCGGCGTACCTTTCCGTGTAATCGTCCTGCCGCATTTTAACCTCGGTAACCTTGCCCGCCGACGTGGGAACCATGACGGATATTGTGTCGGCGTCGTTTTTCTTGTCCGAAAGCGATTTTATGCATACCGACTTCGGGTCGGCGGTCGGGGGCGAAGTGAACGAAAGAAGCAGGGGTATAACCTCGCCGTAAAACCTTTCGTCGACAAGATCCTTGCACATGGCAAGCTCCGTCATCATGCCCTTCAGTACGTACTCGCCGTGGCTTAACGCGTACTTTTCGATACTTTCAAGGGCGTGCCCTACCGTATGACCGACGTTAAGGATTTTCCTTAACCCCTTTTCGGTCGGATCGGATTTAACGACCGTATTTTTAATGTTAACGCAAAGCGATACGAGCGGATACACTTCGTCTATATCCTTTGCCGTAAGCCCGCCTATTTTCTCCTTAAGCGCATTGTATGCGTCCTCGGTAAGAAGGCACGTTTTAATAAGCTCGCCCGCACCGTCAAGCCATTCGCGCTCGGGAAGGGTTTTCAAAAATTCTGCGGATATGACAATTCTTTCGGGCAGGTGGAACGCGCCTACAAGGTTTTTTACGCCGTTAAAGTTTATTGCGGTTTTTCCGCCTATTCCCGCGTCCACCATGGCAAGAAGCGAAGTCGGGATATTTATCCAATTAACTCCGCGCATGTAAACCGCCGCGGCAAAGCCGGTTATGTCGCTTACCACCCCGCCGCCGACAGAGCACACCTTGTCGGAGCGCTTCAGTCTTTTTTTTTGCATAGCGGAAAGTATCTTAAACAGCACGGATTGGCGCTTGCTGTTTTCCCCCGCGGGGATAACAAACGCACCGCGTGTAAGATCGGGATAAAGCGCGGCGAGATTACTGTCGGTTACGACAAACTTACAATCTTTTATCGCCGCTGCCGCGTCCTCGGTTAAATCCTTTCCGCAAAGAATGTTGCTTATTTTATCCATTGAACGACCTCTTTAGCTCGTACCTTGCCTTTACCTCGTCCATAGTGTCGCCGCCGAGCATATCGCTTAAAGCCGCCGTAAGCGCAAGCGCCGCCGCCGCCTCGCACACAACGCCCGCCGCAGGCACGGCGCAAACGTCGCTGCGCTCGGGCGTGGCTTTTACAGCTTTCCCGCTCTCGATATCCACGGTGTTAAGTCCCTGCTTAAGGGTGGGAATGGGCTTACAGTACGCGCGGATAATAATGGGCTCGCCGTTACTCATTCCGCCCTCGAGCCCGCCCGCGCGGTTGGACTTACGGTAAAGCTTTCCGTTATCGGTAAAAAGCTCGTCGTGAACGGAAGAGCCGAGTACCGACGCGTTGCGTATTCCGTCGCCTATTTCTACAGCCTTAACCGACTGCGTTGCGCCTATCTCGCGCATAATAAGCCCGTCGAGCTTACGGTCGGAGGAAACGTAGCTTCCTATACCCGACTTGCAGCCGATAATTACAATCTCGGTAACTCCGCCCACTGTGTCGCCATTTTCCGCCGCCGCACGAATTACGTCCTGCATTTTCGCGCTTGCTTTCCCGTCGAGACAGCGCACGGGGTCTAAATCGGCGCGCGCGTTTATATTAACGTAATCGGAGTTTTTCGCCGCGTCGATCCCGCCGAGGCTTACCGTGTGGCTGTAAATCTCTATACCGAGCTCTTTAAGATACAGCTTACAAACCGCGCCGAGGCAAACGCGCATGGCGGTCTCTCGCGCAGAGGCCCGCTCCAAAACGTTACGCGCGTCGTCGAATCCGTACTTTACCGCGCCGGATAGATCGGCGTGTCCCGGTCGCACCGCGGTAACGCGCTTTGTCGCCATGCCCTCTTTTGTCGCGGCAAAGCCCATAATATCCTTCCAGTTTTCGTGGTCGCGGTTATTGATGATTGCGGTTAGCGGGCTGCCTAAGGTTTTTCCGCCGCGCACGCCCGTTACGAACTCGGCGGTATCGCGTTCTATTTTCATTCGCCCGCCGCGCCCGAAGCCGAGCATGCGGCGGGATAGCTCGCCGTCGATAAACGCCTTGTCAACCGTAAGCCCTGCGGGAATGTTTTTAATTATCCCGACAAGCATTGGGCCGTGGGATTCGCCTGCCGTAATGTATTCTATCATACCGACTCCTTATCTGTCGTAATGCCGAGCGCTTTTGCCGCGCGAAGCCTGTCCGTGCTGTTTTCAAACTCTAATCTCAACGCGCCGCCCGCGCCCTCTCGCCCGGGCATAAGCGCAATGGAAGCGACGTTTATCCCCGCTCCTGCGAGCTTGCCGGTTACGCGCTCGAACTCGCCTATTCTGTCTACAAGGTCGACGTAGAGCGCCTCGCCGCAAGCCCCGCCGCAGAATAACGCCTCGCGCTTTAATTTAGCGGCGTTCATATAGGCTTTAAGCCCGTCGTAGTCGTCCGACGAGAGCATGCTTTTTATCTTTGACAGCTCGCCGTCGATAATACCGAGCGCGGAGAGAACGTTGTCCTTATTGAGCTTAAAAACCTCCGACCAAAACTCGCCCGAGCTGCCCGCAATTCGCGTCGTATCGAAAAAACCGCTCCCCGCGATAGGTGAGCCGCCGCTCTCGACCGAGGCGGACACAAGCGCGTACGCAACGGCGTGCGGCGCGTGCGAAAAATACGAGACCGCCCTGTCGTGCTCGCTTGCAGTCATTCGGACGGGCTTTGCGCCCGTGAGCTTAATTATGCTCTCCACGGTATCGGCGTCCTTCCCGCTTCCCGTTATAACCCAGTACGCGTTTTCGAAAAGGTGCGCCTTTGCGGCGCGGATTCCGCCCTTTTCGGTTCCCGCCATGGGATGAGTGCCCACGTACCTGCCTCCGATAAACTCGAAAGGGGCTTTGACCGACGCAACATCCGATACAATAACGTCCGGCAAAAGCTTTGTCACGCTTTCGAGCGCCGAGCTTGTCGCGGAAACTGGCACGCACACAAACACCGCCTCGCAGGATGTCATCTCCTCGATCGGCACTATGCGCGCTATATTGTTGCTATTTGCATAATCACACGTAAAAGAATCGGTATCGTAACCTACGATATCGAATTTACCGCGCAAAGACAGCGCGATCGATCCGCCTATAAGCCCAAGTCCGATTATGCCGATTCTTTTTTTCATCGATACTCTTAAGCGAACGACTATGCGTATAAGCGCACACTTCGCCTATTAGAGTATATCACAGAGCGGTAAATTTTGCAAGTTATTTTACAAATTACGCCTTATCGTAGAAAACGGAATTGACCGCCGAGAAAATAGTGTAAGCGACCTTTTCCTGATAGGAAGCGGTTATCAAATTCTTTTCGTCATCGAAGTTTGATAAAAAACCGCATTCGCAAAGTATCGATGGGTACTCGGTGCAGTTAAGTATGTAGTAATCGCCGACTGCGGCAGAACGCGGTTTTTTGTTAAGCACCTCGTTAAAATAGCCCTGAACGGTGTCCGCAAACTGCTTGCCGAGCGTGGCGCTCTGTGCGTAAAACACCTGCGCGCCCGAAACCGAGCTTCTCGGAAAGGAATTGCAATGCACGCTTATCACAAGGTCGGGAGAGGCCTTTTCCACAACGTTGCGCCTAGCCGCCATGTCGCCGCGCTTACTGTATTTGATTCCGCCCTCTACCGAGCCCATGTCGGTACGGGTAAGCACTACGGTATAGCCGCTCTTTTTAAAGTAATCGGCAAGATACTTGCTTATGGAAAGGTTTACGTCGCTTTCCTTGGTGCCGGTAGATACCCCCACAACCCCGCCGTCCGCTCCGCCGTGACCTGGGTCGATTACTATCGTAACTCCGTTTTCGGCACGCGCGGAGGCAATGACGGAAGCCGCCGTAGCCGCTACGGCCACGACGGCAAGGATAAGAGCAAGTATAACGGCAACCGTCTTTCTTTTTATCGTGATAAACGCCATATAACTCCCAACTTATTAAGAAATGTGCATAAACCTGTGCAAAAGTGTATAACTCTTTGTTGTTTTATGTCGAAAAGTGTAGAAAACGTTTTTGCGGGTGCGACCGTTAATTTTTGGAATACAGCTTAACGTTGCCGTTCAGCCAGGAATCGAACAGCTCTCCCACTCTCGTTCTCGACGACTTTTCGATTGCGCCTATAAGATGCTCGGGGCGCGCGATTTTGTATTTGCGGTCGCGGTAGTAATTTTTCAGCCCGCCGAAAAATGCCGCGTCGCCCACCGCGTTTCTTACGTCGTCGAACATAAGCGCACCCTTAACGTAGGTCATGTACGAATATTCGATATCGCCCTCGTATTCGTTTACGGCGCGAGTCATCGAAGTGTCGCCCAGACCGTTGTTTTTATACGTTTCGCAGTACAGCATGTACGCCGCGAGCGCGTCCGCGCGCTTCCCGTCAAAGGTGTAGTTGTATCCGTCCGCCTTATCGTAGAACAGCATTGTCGAATATTCCGTAAGCCCCTCGTCCAGCCAGGCGTAATGCACTTCGTCGTTACCTACTACGCCGTACCACCACTGGTGCGCCGTTTCGTGAACGATTATATCGTTGTACGCGTCGGAAACGTACGAATCGGAAATCATCGAAAGATTGGGATATTCCATTCCGCCGTGAATAAACGAGGTCTGCACCACCGAGTACTCGGGATAAGGATACTCGCCGAACATATCGCTGAAGACGTTTATTGCGTCTATCGCGGTGTTAAGCGCTTTTTCGGGCGCGGTGTCCGAATAGTAGTAATAGTTTACAACGGTGGTGCCCGCAAGCCCGCTCGCCTTTTCGTACTCGCCGAGTACGGCGGCAAAGTCGCGAACGTTGTTTGCTTTAATCACAAAGATTTTGCCGTCCTCGGCTTCGTTTTCGCTTTTCACCTCGCCGGTAAACGCGCCCGTATACTTATCGGGCACGGTTAAAGTCACGTTGTAGTCGGCGCACTCGCTGTAAAACGGATCGCCCACCGAATAGTACGGGTCGGCTTTAAACTCGCCGCCGCTGTACACGCACGCTATCGGATAGAAGTTTGCAAGGTTAACCGACTTATTATTGTAACCGAGGCGGTGCTTTACGTTGGGAAGCTTAAGCGTGTACTCCACTTCCACCGTCACACGCTCCGAAGGCTCGAGTTTGTTTTCGAGCGGAACAATCAAAACGTTTTCGTCGGCTCCGCCCACCGTGTGCTCGACTTGCTTTCCGCCCACCTCGACGGACTGAATATCGAGCTTTGCGTAATTTCGTCCGTTGGGGTATGCCGCGATAATTTTGTCGGACGGAATGGGACAAAAAGTTGCCCCTTCGCGGTACGCGTTGGGGTAAAGATTAAACCACAGCTCGTCATGCGAAACGTCGGAGTTATTTACGTAGTCAATACTGACGGACGCCGTAAGGACGTTGTCCTTTGACAGCTCCGCGTTTATGTCGTAGCGGGTACGCTCTTCTTCCTCGGGCATGGCGCACGCGGCGAACGGCATAGCCACCGCGGCGGCAAGAATAATTGCTGTGATTTTCTTTCTCATATTCGTCTCCTTTCCTTCAATGCTAAAATTGTATGAGGAAAAGAGGCGTATTATGACAAAACGCCGACGGCCTCGGCGTTTTAAATCGATATATTACTTCCCTATTATCGGCTCGGGCGGAGTGTACATGCGCTTAAGCCTATCCGACCGCTTCTTTCTGTTTTCCGCTATTTCTATAAGCTTGTCGATAAGGGTTGAAAAATTCATATCGCCGCGGAACAGCGCGCACGAGAGCGAGCCCGGAATTGTGTTAATCTCGTTGATGTAAACGTCGTCGTCCTTAATAAGAAAATCTATCCTCGCAACGCCCGAGCACCCCACCGCCTTAAATGCGGCTACGGCAAGCTCTTTAATCTCTTCGTTTTTATCTATTCCGATATCGGCGGGGATTTTGTGCCGAGTGGACTTAACGTCGCCCGAGTACTTATCCGAAAACGTCAAAAAGCTTTTCCAGCCGACGGGCTGCTCCGTCTCGGACGGAGTACACTCCTCGTCGCCGAGCACAGCGCAATTCACCTCGGTAAAGCCGACAAGCGCCTTTTCGACAACCGCGGTATCGTCCCATTCAAACGCGATACGGAGCGCGGAATATAAATCGTTCAGGTTATCCGCCATGCTTATACCTATTGAGCTTCCGAGGTTGCACGGCTTAACGATCATGGGAAACGGTATTTTATCGAGCAAAGGCTTAACGGCGGCGTACGGGTCGGAGTTGTAGCAGTCGCGGGTAATCGCCTCGTACGGCAAAACCTTAAGCCCCGCCGCCTCGAAGATACGCTTACTGTAAAGCTTATTCATGCCTATTGCGGACGGCAGAATTCCGCTTCCCGTGTACGGAATTCCGCTGAGCTCGAGAAGTCCCTGAAGACTCCCGTCCTCGCCGAACATGCCGTGCATGCAAAGCAGCGCCGCGCTTATCTTGTAAAGCCTGCGGTTTTTGCAGTAAAGATAGGGCTCGCCGGGGCGGATATGCACCGTCTTTGCCTTAAACCTCCCGTTTCTTACCGCGCTGACGCTGTCGAACGAATCGCTCGCATGCCAAACGCCGTCGCCGTCGATATACACTCCGACGGCGGACCTACGGCAGGCGGACAGAGCCTGAAGCCCCGTTATAATACTGATGTCGTGCTCGCACGATCTTCCACCGAAAAATACAGCAATCATACACCGATTGTATATGATTGCCGTGGTTATGTTGTGCAGTTTAATTTACAGCGCCGGTACGAAATAGAACGAGAAAGTAAGTACGGAAACGATAAGTAAGTACAGCGAAAACCATTTAAAGTTGGCTTTTGCTATAAGTTTAAGCATGACCCGCACCGAAAAATACCCCGCCGCAAATGCCGAAACCGTGCCTACTACCATATTAAACCAATCTACGGAGCCGAGCGCTCCCGCACCCGCGACCTTAATCACGCTAAGCAACAAAGAGCCGAGTATTACGGGTATACTCATTAAAAACGAGAACGTTGCGACCTGCTTTGTATCCGTGCCCGTAACCGCGCCGCCGAATATGGTCGAGCCGGAACGCGACACGCCCGGGAAAACTCCTATACCCTGCATAAGTCCCATGGCGACGGCGCCGCCCCACGATAAATCCTTTTTCTTTTTCGTGCGCTTTGCCACGATTTCACTTACAAGCATAATTACCGCGGTAAACAAGAAAAAGAAACTTAAGTATTGCGCCGTAGAAAAATACTCGTCGAGAATATCGCCGCACGTAAAGCCTACGATAACCGCGGGTACCGTCGCGACGACGAGCATTATAAGCCACTTAAACGGTTTGCGGAAAAGCCCCAAAATATCTTTATACAGCACGATAACTACGGCTACGAGCGTGCCGACGTGCATCATAACGTCAAACAAACGGTTTACTCCGGAATTAAGGTCGGAGTTTAATCCCATCAGCTCGCGCACGAGTATAAGATGTCCGCTCGACGAAACCGGTAAAAACTCGGTAAATCCTTGTACAAGCCCCAAAATCATGGCTTGCCACCATACCATACTCAACTTACGACCTCCGAAGGCCCTTGTATTTTATCCTTACTGTTGTATTAAATTCTATTGCGATTTATTCCGTTATGCGGGAATTTTTTCCAAAGATTGCTCGGTCGATTCGCTTTTTTGCGCTGCGTCTTCAGCCATATTCGCCTCCGCTTTTGCGGCGCGAAGGCTCGATTCGCGCTCCCTTATAGCCTGCTCTCTCGCCTCGGACGGAACTATGGTAAACACCTTTTTCTCAACGCCGACCTCGTCCTCGGCGAAAGCGAGCTTACGAAGCTCCTCGATATTTTTATCGAATTTTTTGCGGTTTATCTTTTCGAGCTTGGTGACGAATATGCCGTCGTGGAGCGTTTTGTCCACGTCCTCTTTGTCGTAACGCAATTCCTCAAACAGCTTTTCGCCCGGTCTCAAGCCTGAAATGACGATTTGTATATCCTCGTTGGGAACGTAGCCGTTAAGGCGGATAAGACTGCAAGCAAGGTCGTAGATATACACGGGCTCGCCCATGTCGAGCACGAAAACCTCGCCGCTCGAGGCGAGCGCGCCCGTCTGCAAAACAAGCCTTACCGCCTCGGGAATGGTCATAAAATAACGTTTTATGTTTCTGTCGGTGACCGTAACGGGTCCGCCGTCGTGAATCTGCTGTAGGAACGTGGGGATAACCGAGCCGCTCGAGCCGAGAACGTTACCGAATCTTACCGCCGCCATAAGCATGGGGCTGTCCGCCGCGCGGGTCTGGACGAGCATTTCCGCAAGGCGTTTGGAGGCGCCCATTACGTTGGCGGGATTGACCGCTTTGTCCGTCGAAATCAAAACAAACCGCTTTACGCCCGCTTTTAGGCACTGCTCTATCACATTTTTG
>JAFLVE010000111.1 GCA_022511445.1 Clostridiales bacterium
TTAGCCGCATAGTAAAAGTATAGCCAACTATACTTCGTTTCCGAAGTGTAGTGGGTTGTTTCGTCCATGTGTAAATCGCTATAAAATACACCCTTTACGAGATTTTTTCTTTCAGATATTTGAGGAAGATTTGCGCGGACTTTGAAAACACTTGGTACTTTTTCCATACCACGTCGAGCTCTACTTCGACAGGCGGATTTAACGGTCTGAATACAAGATCGCTGTTTGTCGTGTTTATAAGTTTATCTATGCACAGCACGCAACCTATTTTGCAATACGCGGCAAACGCCGCATTGTTCAAAAGATTGTATGTGCCCACTAAATTTACGGCGACGGATTTATACCATTCGGTGATTGCGCTTTTGGGCAAACTGTGGCGCGATTGCATAATGGGCACGTCTTTTATATCGTTTGGCGTTATGTATTCTTTGTTAGCAAGAGGGTGGTCCTTGTGCATCAAAAGCCCCCATCGGTCGACATACGGCAGGCGAATGTTTTCGTATTTGCTTAGATCCGCCGGTTGCATCAACAGTCCGAAATCTATAAGCCCTTTGTCGAGGCGGTCGCAAACATCTACCATATCGCCGCTGTGGATATGTATTTTTATGTTGGGGTATGTCTTATGCATTTCGCGCACGGCGTCCATAAGGATTGTTATTCCGTAGGTTTCGCCGCCGCCGATAAACACTTCGCCATTAACATCATCGGTTAAATTCAGCCATTCGTGTTCGGCTTTGTCGTAAAGCTCGACAATCTCCTCGGCGCGTTTTCTGAGCAGCATTCCGGCTTCGGTTAAAACCATTTTGCGCCCCGCGCGAATAAACAAGGGCTGACCGACTTCCTTTTCCATATTCTGGATTTGTCTTGTAAGGCTCGGCTGAGTGACGCACAAAAAGTCGGCGGCGCGCGTTATGTTTTCCTCTCTTGCCACGGCAAGAAAATACTTCATTTCTCTAAGTTCCATACCGCTATTTTAGCATAGAATCCGACATGCGTCAACTATGTGTTTTAGCTATACATTACCATAAAATATAAGCATTTGACATATTTAATCTACGACTTTATAATGTAGGTGTAGAAGGAAGTTACTATGACTACAGAACAATACAAAGCGGAAATGCAAAAGCAAACCTATATCGTTGCGGGGTCGGAAATGCACCTGCATATGCACGAAGCTGTCGAAGCCGCACGCAAAATAATGTTTCGCATAAACAGCGAATTCCACACGTGCGAAGAGATAAGCGAATTGTTTTCCGAGCTTACAGGACGGAAGGTAGAAAAATTCGGGTTGTTTCCGCCGTTTTACACAGATTACGGCAAGAATATTACGGTCGGCAAAAACGTATTTATCAATTCCGGGTGTTGCTTTCAAGACCAGGGCGGAATCACTATAGGCGACAATTGCTTAATCGGTCAGCAGGTTGTTATAGCTACGCTCAATCACGATTTATGTCCCGAAAAGCGCGCCAATATGCAGCCCGCTCCTGTCGTAATAGGCAAAAACGTTTGGATAGGCGCGCACGCGACGATTCTTGCGGGCGTGACGATAGGCGATAACGCCGTCGTGGCGGCGGGAGCCGTTGTAACAAAAAACGTACCCCCGAACACCGTAGCGGCGGGCGTTCCGGCAAAGGTTATAAAGGAGATAGATTCATGAAAAGATTAAAAACCGTATTTATTGCCTTGTTGCCGGTTTGTATTGTTTTCGTATTTTCCGCCTGTGGCGCAAACCCCAATCGCGAAGGCGAAATTGGTGGGGACGAGGCCGACAACGGCACGTACTATACCGTCACATTCGATTCACAAGGCGGTAGCGAGGTGGAGAGCCAAACGATTTTGGAGGGCAACCCCGTAAGGCGACCGCAAACGCCCATACGCGAAGGTTTTTTCCTCAACGGATGGTACACGTCTGCGGCGACGACCGCGAACAGTGAGTGGCATTTCGATACAGACCGCGTTGACGGGGATATTATTCTTTATGCCGGTTGGACGGTTGATACTTCGGAAGAAACAACGGGCAGCCTCGTATTTGCAAAAGAGGGGAATGCTTATACGGTATCTGGCATGACGGGCGAAGAAACGATCGTCGTCATTCCGTCCGAATATAACGGTTTGCCCGTAACCAAAATTCAGGGCGAATACGGAACGGGCGCGTTTGCGAGAAAGGCGATAACCTCCGTCACTATCCCGGACAGCATAGAGGAAATAGGGCAAAACAGCTTTAATAATTGCAGTGCGCTGGCGAGTGTAAATATAGGAACCGCAAGCAGCTTGAAAAAGATAGGCAACAACGCATTTTCGGGAAACGCCGCTTTGAAACAAATTTACTTGCCGAGCGGAATGATAAACCTCGGCGACAGCGTTTTCAACAACTGCGGCAATATAGAGCGCTTTATTGTGGCGGACGGCAACGCCGCATATTCTTCCGAAAACGGTCATCTTATCGAAAAAGCAACCGCCGCTCTCATGCGCGGCGCGAACAACAAAGAGGTTCCCGACGGCGTAAAGGTGATCGCTTCGGCGGCTTTTAGGAAGAGCACATTAAAGCAGCTCGCCATTCCCGCGACCGTTGAAAAAATAGAAAACTACATAATTCAGGACAGCGCGATTGAAGAGATAGTATACGGCGGCACAGAGGAGCAGTGGGAACAAATACAAAAAGCTAAGCTGTGGAATATCGGTAAGGAGAATATCTCAATCAAATACAATATAAGTCAAGACGAGGAGATAACGTCGATGTTTATCACAATAAACGGCAAGAAACTTGAAATAACGCTCGAAAACAATTCTTCCGTAACTGCGCTTGTGGGATTACTTAAGCAGGACGACATAACCTACACCGCAAGCGACTACGGCGGATTCGAAAAGGTGGGAAGCTTAGGTCACACTCTTCCGACAAATCACACGCAGCTCACCACACAGCCGGGCGATGTTATTCTGTATCAATCCAATCAAATCGTATTGTTTTACGGTAGTAATACATGGTCGGCATACACAAAAATCGGCAGGATAAAATATAATAGCCTCGACGAACTGAAAAGCTTTCTTTCCGCAGGACAAGGAAGCGTACAAGTAACATTAAGCTTAAAATAAATTCAAGGAGTATAAATCATGCTTGGAAATTTCACTTACAGCAACCCCACAAAGCTTTACTTCGGCAAGGAAGCTCTTGACGGTCTCAACAAAGAACTGCCCAAATACGGAAAGAATGTTCTACTCGTCTACGGCGGCGGAAGCATCAAAAAGAACGGCATTTACGACAAGGTCGTAGCCATTCTTAAAGCGAACGGCAAACAGATTTTCGAGGATGCCGGCGTTATGCCAAATCCCACCGTCGATAAGCTCAACGAGGGGTGTGATCGTGCGAGAAAGGCAAAGGCGGACTTGATTTTGGCGGTCGGCGGCGGCTCGGTCTGCGATTACGCCAAGGCGGTTTCCGTTTCCGCGCATTGCGGCGAGGATCCGTGGGAAAAGTACTACATTCGCTTTGAGGACGTGGACGAAAAGACAAAAATCATTCCCGTCGGTTGCGTACTGACAATGGTCGGAACGGGCAGCGAGATGAACGGCGGCTCGGTGATTACCAACCATGCTCAAAAGCTTAAAATCGGGCATGTGTTCGGCGATAACGTGTTTCCTAAGTTTTCCATTCTCAATCCCGAGTTTACCTATACGCTGCCTAAGTATCAAATGGTTTCGGGCATTTACGACATAATGTCGCACATTCTCGAACAGTATTTTTCGGGCGAGGACGACAATACGTCCGATTACGTCATGGAAGGGCTTTTGCGCTCGCTCGTTCACAGCGCGGAAATAGCCGTAAAAAACCCCACCGACTACGAAGCGCGCAGCAATATTATGTGGATTGCAACGTGGGCGCTCAACACGTTTGTTGCGAAAGGTAAGACCACCGATTGGGAAGTTCATATGCTCGGACAGGCGGTTGGAGCGCATACCGACGCCACGCACGGAATGACGCTTTCCGCAGTGTCCATGCCGTACTACCGTTATATCCTTCCTTACGGGCTGAAAAAGTTTGCGCGCTATGCCGTCAATGTTTGGGGAGTCAATCCGCAGGGCAAGACAGACGAAGAGGTTGCACATGAAGGCTTAACCGCCATGGAAGCGTGGATGAAAAAGATTGGGCTTGTGATGAATCTAACCGAGCTCGGCGTGAACGAACAAATGCTTGACGGGATTACCAAAAGTACGCTCGTCATGGAAGGCGGCTATAAGGTTTTAACGCAGGACGAAATATATACCGTTTTGAAACAGAGCTTATAATCAAACAGGAGTAATAAATATGAAAGAAATGAAATTATCCGCATTTCCCATGGGGGAGCCCAACGACGCTTACGCACAATACTTCAGCGGAAAGAGCTATCTTAAATATTTATCTACCGAGCAGGTGACTGTGTTCAACGTAACATTCGAACCCGGCTGCCGCAATAACTGGCATATCCACCATGCGAAAAAGGGCGGCGGACAGATTTTGGTTTGCGTCGCGGGTCGCGGTTGGTATCAAGAGTGGGGTAAGGAAGCAATAGAAATGCGCCCCGGCGACGTAGTGAATATCCCCGAAGGCGTAAAGCATTGGCACGGCGCGGCAAAGGACAGCTGGTTTCAGCACCTTGCAATAGAAGTCCCCGGCGAGGAGATCGTCAACGAATGGTGCGAGCCGGTAAATGCCGCCGATTACGAAAGGTTAGTTTAGTAATTTGTAAGAATTTGTTGTGAAAATGTAAACAATCGTAAATAATGTCGCCCCATGCTAAAAGTATATCGGTGCAGGCGTTTATACACTTTTTCATTTCTATTTTAAAAAGTGTGGCGGAAAGAACAGCAGGGGCATCACCGTAAGAAGTCCCATTCAGCTTGTAATTATGACGATGGCGCTTGCCGTAATGATATAGACGGTTTTCGGCTTGGAAAAAGGTTTGGTAATTGCCAACGGTGCGTCGCCGCTCATCTTTGCTTTCCGAAAATATTTTTTACAGTTGCAAAAATTTATTATTTATGCTACAATTGTATAAACACATGATAGATTATTTATTCGGGGGTTAATATGACTGTAGCTGTAAGATATTTTTCAAAATCGGGTAATACGGAAAAGCTTGCCAAAGCGATTGCGACCGAGGCGGGAGTTCATGCGGAAAACGTTTCCGTTCCGCTCGCCGTAAAGACGGACGTGTTGTTTTTGGGTAGCGCCCTGTATGCGGGAGGCGTGGACAAGGCGGTTAAAAAATTTCTTATCGAAAACAAGGATAATATAGGCACGGTGTACAACTTCAGTACGTCGGCTTCGCCGTCGTCTACATACAAGGCGGTCAAAAAAATCGCCGATAAAAACGGCATTACGGTATCCGACGTAGCCTTCGATTGCAGGGGCAAATTCTTGTTTATGCACAAGGGGCACCCCGACGAGGGCGACGTCGCCGCCGCCGTCGAGTTCGCCAAAAAAGTTTTATACGCTCTCGGCGAAGAGTCCGTCGCGGAGTAGTTCACGGAAAAATAAAAAGCCCGCCCTATAAAAAAGCGGGCTTTGTTGTTCGCTTTAAGTGGCTTGCTTTTTGCGGGCGAATATAAGCGCGGCTTCAATTTTTGTATGCGCGCTACGAAGTTTTTTACCGAAAGTGTTGCATTTTGCGCTCGTTACTGCTATAATTATTGTACAAAATGCGAAAGCGCCAAAGCCCGCTTATCGCATCAATAACCGAAAAGGCGTCGGCTTTAAGCCGAACAGGGAGCGTTCCCTGTTTCTTACCTACTATAGATAAGAAAAACACCTATTAGGTCATATCGGATGGGAAATGGTGAAAAAGAGCTATTTTAATCGAGTAATTGTTTTTATGCTGGTGACGGCGCTTGCTTTGTCTTTTAGTGGGTGCTCTTTTTTCGATTGGTTTAATAATGACGGTACCGAGCCCAAGCCCGAGCCGGAGATGTACATATCGCAGACGAGCGTGACGCTAAAGGTGGGCGGATCGGTGCTTCTTCAAGCCACCGCCTCCGACGATTCCGAGATAATATGGATTTCGTCGGACGAGAGCGTTGCCACCGTAACGGACGGACTTGTAAATGCCGTGGGCGAAGGCGTAAGCCTTGTAACCGCCGCAAGCGACAGCGCAATGGCGTCGTGCACCGTTACGGTAGGACCCGCGGACCCCACCGACAATCCGGGCGGAGATAATCCCGGAGGAGATAATCCCGGAGGAGATAATCCCGGAGGAGATAATCCGGGCGGAGACAATCCGGGCGGAGATAATCCCAATCCCGGACCCGGTACCGGCGGAGACGTCGTAACTATTTCCAAAACGGCGCTTACCCTTAATGTGGGCGAAAGCGAGAGGCTTATTGCGGTATCCTCGTTTAACAGCAGCGTTTCCTGGTCGTCGTCGGATTCGACGGTAGCGACCGTCGCGGGCGGCGTAGTGACTGCGGTTCACTCAGGCGAGGCTGTAATAACGGCGAAGACGGCTACGGCGTCCGCGCAGTGTGTTGTTACCGTAATATTCCCGGGCGCGGGGGAGGACGGCGCAAAGGAAGGATATAAGCTTGTGTGGCGCGACGAGTTTGACGGCACTGCGCTCGACACGACAAAGTGGGGATACCAGCTTGGCGTTCAGGACCAGTACGGCTCGTCGACGGGGCCTGTATTTTGGGGCAACGACGAGCTTCAGTATTACACGCGCGAGGCGGTGTCCGTCTCGAACGGCATGCTTGCAATCACCGCGACAAAGCAGGCTATGGGCGACGGACGGTCGTATTCCTCCGGGAGAATACTCACCCGCGACCTCGGATATTGGACTTACGGCTATTTTGAGGCGAGAATGAAAACGCCCACGGGTAACGGAATGTGGCCTGCGTTTTGGATGCTGCCCCAGCCGACAAACGCGTCGAGCTCGGACAATATTTACGGCGGGTGGCCCGCAAACGGCGAGATAGACATAATGGAAGCCAAGGGCAGGCTCGCTAACAAGGTGGACACCACGCTCCACTTCGGAAAAGCGTGGAACGCGCACGATTACGTTTCCAAAGAAACGACGCTATCTAGTAACACCGACGAGTGGCATACCTACGCAGTCGACTGGACGGACAGCGAAATATCGTGGTACGTGGACGAAGTAAAGGTGCTTACCGTTACAAAGTACCGTTGGTGGTCGCAGGATTCAAGCAATCAAGGTCAGTCGATGCCGTTCGATAAACCGTTCTACATGCTTATTAACCTTGCGGTGGGCGGTCAGTACGACGGCTACACTCAGCCCGACGAAAGCTTTACGTCAGCAACGATGTACGTCGACTACGTAAGGGTATACGAAAAGAATAATTAACACGGTTTATTCGGTACGGCCGAACTAAATAAAAAAACAAATATTTGGAGGTAAATATGAAAAGGACAAAGAGATTATCGTTATCCGTATTGCTACTGGCGATAATGTTTGCCTTTGCGGCGATAATGTTCGCCGGGTGCGAAGAAGCGTCCGAAGGCGGAGACGGCGGCGCGATTAAGCTTTCGCAGACAAACATCAGCATAGTGGAAGGCAAAACGACAACGATTATCGCAACAAGCGACGAGGACGTTACCTGGTCGGTCGACCATGACGACGTCGTCACAATCACACCCGTAAAAAAGATTTGCACGATTAAGGGTCTTAAGCCGGGCACGGCGACGGTCACCGCAAAAGCGGGCGAGACGACCGCAACCTGCACGGTAACCGTTACGGAGGATAACTCCGAAAAAATTACCGTAACGCTTAACGGCGAGGCGGTGACCGCGGCGGAAGTGGATATGAACAATACAATCACCCTTGTCGCTACGGCCTCCCTCGGCTCTCCCGTAACCTGGGAAAGCTCCAACGAAAACGTCGCAACGGTAAACGGCGGCGTTGTAACCGGCGTAAGACCGGGCAGTGCCGTTATTACCGCAAAGGTGTCCTCCTCGATTAAGGCGGATGTAACCGTTACCGTAAAATCGGTCGGCGGCTACGAGTATTACGATATTACGCTTAAAAACGGCGCTTCCGACGCCGCCGCAAATCCCGGCACCTGGGCGTACTGGACGGAGTGGGCGCAGTTCACCGCGCTTAACTACGACAACGGCACCGTTAACGTAGAGTTCATCGAGAACGGCGGCAACTGGTACAACCTCCAGTTGTTTAACGTTAATACCGAAATCGACGCGAGCAAGTATTACAAACTTACCGTAGATATCGAATCCAACGCCGCGGGGCACGTAACCCTTAACGGCAACGTACTTAACATTACGCAGGGCAAGCAAACCTACACCGCGTACTTTACCAACGGCACCGGCTTCAGCATGCAATTCGGCGTCGAGGGCGGAATTAACGGCAACACCGCAACCGTTATCGACATCCCCGTAGGCAAGGTAGCAATCTCGAATATCCGCTACGAAGAGGATAAAAACCGCGTAACGCTTACTGCGCCTTCGTTCACCTACAACAGCGGCACCGGCGTTATCACAATTACCGACACCAACACGGCGGGCGTTAAGCATTACGTACTTAACCTTTATCAGAATAACAAGGTAGTTACAGGCTTAACCCTTACGGGAAGCGGGGAAGTCGACTGGTCCATGGTCGTTTCCGGCACCTATCAGGCTAAGCTTAAAGCGGTAGGCGTCAACGTACACTATATCGATTCGGCAGAGTCCGAAGCTCAGGAAATCGTGGTCGAAAACGAGGGCGGTATTCACTACACGTTTAATTCCTCTACGCCTAAGGACGCAAACGGCGCAACCGCCAAGCAGACCCCCGGCATCTGGACGTACTGGTCGGAAAGCTGGGTAACGGTTGACGGCGAGTTCAAAGATAACAAGCTTACCGTGTCTTTCAGCAACAACGCCGGAAACTGGTACGACACCCAGCTCAATTACCGTCACCCCGGGCTTGTCAACGGTACGACTTACAAGATTCAGCTCGAGTTGGATTCCACGGCGGGAGGCAGAGTAACGCTTAACGGCGGCGAGTTCACCATTAAAGAAGGCAAGCACGTTTACGACATAGTGTTTACCGACAACGGCGGACTTTCCATCCAGTTCACCCTCGGTCTCGACGGACAGAACAACCAACAGGATATTAAGGAAGCCACTTTCGTAATTGAGATTAAGGACGTATCGGAGGTCGTGCCGGTACAGCTTGTCGCGCCTTCGTTTGAGCTTAACGACCAAAAGGTTATTACAATTACCGATACCAACGAAGCGGGTGTAGGCGGATTCGAGCTCGGTTACTTCCTGGGCGACGATCTTAAAAAGACGGTTAAGATTAAAAACGGCGACACGGTAGACGCGAGCGTCGTCGTCGCGGGATCTTATACCGTTAAGCTTAGGGCGGTAGGCGCCAACGCTATGTACACCACTTCCGCTTGGTCTACAACCACGGCTACGGTTGTGTCCACCAACCAGAGCACTCCCGTTGCCAACGGTGATGAAGCCAAGGCCGTCGCTACTCCCGATACCTGGATTGAGTGGCATGACCAGAATTGGGTTAACTCTAACTCCACGGTCACAAAGTGCGAAGAAGCCGGTGACGGTAGCCTGACGCTTGTATTTACTTCGACAGGCAGTAACTGGTTCTCGATGCAGTTGTTTAAAAGGTACTCTACCTGTGAGGATGGTAAATCGTACAAGCTAACGCTTAAGATTAACTCCAGCGTCACCGGAAATATCACCGTATGCGGCAAGAAGGTTGAACTTACAGCCGGCGATAACGACGTGGAAGTCACATTCACGCAGGCGGCGGGTAAGGCTTCGATAAGCATACAGTTCGGTGTTGAGGCCGACGGGACAATGTTAAGCGGCGGCACGTTCGTATTTTCCGATATAAACGTAGCTGCGGCGTAACTAACCGATTAATACTGCAATAACGGATTCACGGGCGGCGGAGCTTATGCCGCCGCCCGTATCTATTCCAAACGCAATAATAAAGTGTTTTTTATACGGAGGAATTTATACGATGAAAAAAACAGTATTCGGAAAGATAAAGACGATTATTTGTCTTATGCTTTCCTTATGTCTCGTTTTGCCGTTTGCGGCGTGCGAGGACGGAGGGATTGATCTCGACACCCCCTCCATTACCGTAGCTCCCGGCTCGGTTACCGTCAAAGAGGACGAGGAAAAACAGATTACCGCAGTCCTTATCGCTTCGAGCGAGAAGATTGTTTGGACGAGTGATAATCCCGCCGTTGCAACGGTTACCGTATCGACATCTACCGATAAAACCGCTACCGTAAAAGGCGTAAAAGCGGGCGAAACCAAGATTAAGGCGACGGCGGGCGATATTTCCGCCGTGTGTTCCGTCACCGTAACGGCAAAGGGCAGTGACCCGGAAAATCCCGGCGGCGACGACCCCGAGAATCCCGGTGGCGAGGACCCGGAAAATCCCGACGAGCCTACCGTTGAGACCGTAACCATTAAGTACGGCGAGACGGTTGTCGGCGACACGGCTTACGACGTCGAGGTAGAGGGCACGATAACCTTTATCGCGACAGCCTCGAAGGGCAGCGCGATTACCTGGGAATCGGACCACAACGGAATAGCGTCCGTCGACGGCGGCGTTGTAACGGGCGTTGCCGAGGGCAATGCGGTTATCACCGCCAAGGTGAGCGACACCGTTAAGGCTACCGTTAACGTTCACGTAACCGCCAAAAGCACGGGCGGCGAGGACCCCGAAGTTCCTCCCGGACCGGGCGGTGACGACGATGAGGGCACGGCTATAAATCAAGCCGCCAGTCAGGGCGAGGCGGAGGCCAACAAGGACGCTTGGAATTGGTTTATCGACGGTGGCGTTAACGAAAACGAAATCAGCGTGGAAAAATGCACTCTTACGGGCGACGCGTTTTCCGCAGATAACAAGATTTCTATTAAGTACGCGTACGAGGGCGGTAACTGGACGGCGTTTAATTTGCTGTATCCTATGAGCGCCGGTAAGCCGTCGGGCTACGAGGTAACCTTTAAGTTTACTTCGAGCGTTGCCGGAAAGCTTACCGTCGTTGCGCCCACGCCCGAGGAGTTTAATATCGCCGCGGGAGAAAACACGATAGCAAAAAGCATGGAAGGCGCGCTTGTTTGGCTGCGCTTCGGCGCCGCGGGAGTAGGTCCGCTTGTAGGCGAGTTCACCATCTCCGGCATACAAATCAGTCAAATAGAGGCTCAGCAGCTTAAAAAGCCGTCGTTCAGCTACGACCCGTCGAGCAAGATAATAACAATCGACGACTCCGTAAACGAGGGTCACTCTTCGTCTTATAAGCTTGTGTTCTACAAGGACGGCGAGAAAAAAGGCGAGATGCCCGTTGTAAGCGGTCAGGTTGTAGAGCCAGCGGGTCTCGAGGTAGGCTCCTACAAGGCGAAGCTCGTGGCGGTTGGCGATAACGTTCGCTATACCGATTCCGAGGAGTCGGATACCGAGGTCGATATCGTGGTGGAAACCTTAAAGACCACCAAGCAACTGCGCAAGGGCGACATTGCTACCGCACAGGCTAACATGCTCGAATGGGTAGCGTGGATTGATGACGGTCTTATCACCGCCTCCCAGTACGATATCGATACCGAGTCGGGCGAAATTACAATCGACTATGAATACAAGGACGCCATCAACAGACCGTGGTACGGAATGAGACTTGCTTATGCGTTCCAGCCCACCGTGCACATTTACCACTATATAAAGCTTGATATTACGGTTGAGTCCGATTGCTCTATTACGATTGCCGAAAACGTTGTCGAGCTTCACGCAGGCAAAAACGAGATTTATGCGGACATTTCCAAAACCGGTGCGGTTTGTATTATCGGACTCGGGCACATGACCGACAACTCCAAAAACGTCGGTGGGAAGTTTATCCTTTCCAATATAGAGTTCACCGACGTTGCTCCCGAAGCGTAATGCGGCTGTATTAAGGATTATTATGGATAACAATAATATGTACGACAACGAGAGCCCTCGGCTTATAGACATACTTCTCGACCCCAACAGCACCGAGCCTATCGTGCTTATGGACGAAAACGGCAGGCAGGTCGAATTCGAGCAGGTAGCAATCATTCCTCAGGTCGTTGACGGGCAAAAAACGCTTTTCGTTATTTTAAAGCCGCTCGACAAGATTGAAGGCATCGCCGACGACGAGGCGATAGTTTTCCGTATGCACTTCGAGGAGGATGACGAAGACGTTAAGCTTAAGGCGGAAACGCGCGAGGAAATTGCCAATGCCGTGTTCGACGAGTACTACAAAATGTTAGAGGAAAAAAGACAGCGCGAAGGTAAATAACCGATTTATCTGTATATCCCAAAACAACAAAACCCTCGGAAACGAGGGTTTTTGCGTGTAAACTAACCCACTTGCTATGCAAGTGGTTACCATCAAGCTTTAGCGTTCCACATAGACAAAAAAGTCCTCCTTTGCTAGAATAGAAGAGGTTCCTACGCCAAGTCTAAAAGCAAAGGAGGACAATCCAAATGGACGACAATAGTTTAACACATACCACGTGGGATTGCAAGTACCACATAGTATTTACACCCAAATACAGACGGAAAGCAATATACGGAAAGATAAAAGCCGACATAGGGAAAATCCTACGCGAGCTCTGCAACTGGAAAGGAGTAGAAATAATAGAAGCGCACGCGTGTGTCGACCACATCCATATGTACGTAAGCATACCTCCGAAGCTGAGCGTGAGCGGATTCATGGGATATCTCAAAGGAAAGAGCACGCTGTTAATATTCCAACGCCACGCAGAACTGAAATATAAGTACGGGAACAGGCATTTCTGGTGTCGAGGATATTACGTAAGTACAGTAGGAAGGAACGAGAAGGCAATACAAGAATACATAAGGAATCAAGAAAAAGAGGATATAATGACAGACCAGATAAGTATAAAGGAATATATGGACCCGTTCAATCCAGATAAGAACAACAAAAAGTAACGAAGCTATGTTGCTAGCCGCAAGCGTAGGAATAAATAAAAAATACTTGGCGCCTTTAGGCGCGGCTAGTAACATCTAGGGCTTTTGCCCGCAGATGAGAAACCCCCGGCTTCGCCGGGGGAGTTTCATTTTGAAGATAAGCAAAGGAGATGAAAACGTGACTCAATATAATAGCGTTATGATGTACCTAATTTGGTACAGTATTTTTAATATTACATATTGATTGTTGAGGTTTTATATGGTAATATATTAATATATTTTTTTGTGTGGTGAGTTATGTTTATAGCTTTAGATAGTGAAGGTCAAAGGATTTCAATAGATGATGCTGTAAAAGGTAAACTATTTTTTTGTGAAGAATGTGGAACACCTCTTTTAGTATGTGCAAAAGACTCTCAATGCAAACGCCCATATTTTGCTCATAAACGTAGAGCAGATTGCTGGTACGATTATAAAAATTGTATGAGTGATTGGCATAGAGAGTGGCAAGAAAAGTTTCCTGTTGAATGTAGAGAAGTAGTAGTAAAAAACGAATACGGTATCAAACATAGGGCAGATATTTTTATAAATAATACAGTAATTGAGTTTCAGCATAGTCCTATTGCTGCGGAAGAAATCGAAAAAAGAAATAGTTTTTATATTAGTTGTGGGTATAACGTGGTATGGGTTTTTGATGCAACAAACCAAATCAAAAATTCTGTTGGGAATTCAATTGACCCTATGAAATGTAAAGAAAACGACTTGTGTTGGAAAATAGCGAAGCGACAATTCGTTACACCAATGCCTTCAAAAGTTAAAGTTTATTTACAATATAAAACATTCACTACGCACAATCCTAATCAAGAAATAGATTTAATGATACAGCTTATTAACAATAGTCCTAAATCGTTTTCGTTTTTGAAAACAGTACTGTACATTTTTCAAGACAATTTTCTTAAAGAATATGGTGTTATTTCAGATAAACCGATTTTTTCGATAAGCAATATCAATGTTTTAACAAAGTTTTTTATTAAAGAATATGGTGTATTACCGGCAGACAGGGAGCTTACAGAGGATGAACTTCTGATGGTGTTTCAGCGAATACGCCAGTTGTTGCAAAATGAGGAAAAAAGAAATTCTACACAAAAAGAATTACATAATGTTATTTTAATACCTGTATTTTATTCTGTATTTAATCCGCGCAGTCATATTCCACGCCGTAAACCCAGACTTTAGCTTACGAATATAATTAAGTGGATAGTATTTTCTAAAATCGGAAATAGCGAAAGCGGTTGCCGTTTCGCGGTGTTTTATATTCGGAATTGACAAGGCGGTCGGGTTGGGTTATAATATAGCAGGTGAGTACATAATTCGAGGTCGGTCTATGGAATACGGGTTAAACGAAAAATACGATTTGATTGCGGCGGAAGTCGTAAAATATAAATCTCGCAATCCGATTGAAATAATAAAAGAGATTATGCACAAGGACTATGTTAACATTCACGGTCCCGAGCATCATTTTTTGGACGGCGCCGCATTTTTGACGGCATACAAAAACGCCGGCGGTAAGCTCGACTTGGATAATGCGCTGTGCGCCCTTAAAGAAAGGACGATAAAAATGCCGGGGGCTATGTGCGGTCTGTGGGGCGTTTGCGGGTCTGTAACCTCAATCGGTGCGGCATTATCGGTCATTCACGGAACGGGACCGCTCTCGGGCGACAGCTTCTACAAAGATCACATGAAGTTCACCTCGGCATGTTTAGACAAAATGAGCGAAATAGGCGGACCTCGCTGCTGCAAACGAAACGCGTTTTTATCGGTAGGTACGGCAATTAAGTTTGTCGAAGAGCATTACGGAATAAAAATGGAAAGTAACAACGTAACGTGCGAGTTTACGGATTGGAACAAACAATGTATAAAAGACAGATGCCCGTTCTTTAGTAAATCTTGACAAAACGGGGAGTGTGTGTTACAATCCTAAAAACAGGCGGCGAGACGCCGACCGTTGATTTCGATAACAATCCCTTTCGCATTTTTTATTTTGAGTATGGGGATTTTTAATATAAAATGAGGTATCGCTTGTGGTAACGGACGAAATTCATATCGCTTATATCGAAGACAACGACGCCGACGCGGAAAAGCTGGAGTCGTTTATTGCGCGGTACTTCGAGTCTACGGGCGGAACGTACAAGTACAAGCGGTTTTCCTCGCCGTCGGGATTTTTCGATAAGTACGTATCGCAGTTCGATATCGTGTTTATGGATATAGAGATGCCCAATATGAACGGCATGGAAGCGTCGCAAAAGATTAGGGCGAGTAACAAGGACGTGGCGATTATTTTCGTTACCAATCTTGCGCAGTATGCCGTCGACGGATATTCCGTGAACGCGTTCGATTTTATAGTTAAGCCGATAGAGTACGCCAATTTTAAGCTTAGGTTTAACAGAGTGGTTTCGTTTGTTACGTCCAGAAGCGAAAAGATCGTTATAAAGGAGACTAGTAACGTCGCGCAGACGATGCCGATATCCCAGATAGAATACGTAGAGGTTTACGGTCATCAAATAATCTATCATACCACAAACGGCGACTTTTCGGAACGCGGCACGCTTAACGACGTGGAGGCGAGGCTGTCTCAGCACGGGTTTTACAAGTGTCACAGCTGCTATCTCGTCAATATAAGATACGTCGAGCGGATTGACAACACTACCATAACGATAGCGGGGACTACGCTCGAAATATCACGGCGCAGAAAAAAGGGTTTTATGGAAGCGCTTACAAGATATTACAGCGAGGGAATGTAAATGTCGTCGCTGTTTTGGTTTCGCCCGGTATTTATAGTTCTTTTGTTCTTGGCGGAGAGCTTTTTCTGTTTCAAGCTCAACCGCCGAAAGGGGTTTGCTTGGAAACTGCCGATATGCATAGTCGTATGTATAGGGCTGGCGTTTGCCATACCGTACAAAATAGACAACGCACTTTACGGCGCGTTTATGTTTTTCGTGCTTTTCGTTCTCACACTCGTGACCGGCATAATTGTTTTCAACGAGCCGATTCGAAATATACTTTTCTGCGCGATAGCGGGGTACACAATTCAGCACATAGCGTCCGAGCTTTGCGAGTTGTTTAACTCGATAATGGTGTGTTATTCCTCGTTCCGCCTCGATATTTACGATATTTACATTCCGACGCCGGTCAACACCGGCAGTCTTCTTATGATAACCGTGTACGCGATTATTTATATTTGGGTGTATCTTACGGTGCTTAAAACCGTGTCGCCGCGAGTGGAAAAATACAAGATTCTTCAGAGTGACAACCGCACGGTGCTTGCTCTTGCCGCGCTTATAATTTTTATCGATATAATCATGAGCTCGATTATTACGTACATTCTGCCGTACACGATGCTCGCGCCGCTTGGCAGGGACAACAGCTTTATCGTGCTTTTAATTCTTCACGCCTACAATGTATTGTGCTGCGTGCTTGCCATAATTATTACCATAGAGCTGCCGCGACGGCGGGGCGTTGAAAACGACCTTAAGCTTATCCGTCAGCTTAACGCAAGCAAGCAGGACCAGTACGAGGCGGTAAAGGCGAATATAGAGCTTATCAACATGAAGGTCCACGACCTTAAGCACCGCACGGTCGAGCTTTTGGGCGATAGAGCGGACGGCAAGGAAATGGACGAAATCCGCGACATGATAGATATTTACGACTCGGCGTACAGCACCAAAAACGAGGCGCTAAACGTCGTCCTTATGGAAAAGAGTCTTATCTGCAAGCATAACAATATAAATCTTTCGGTGATAGCGGACGGCGAAAAGCTCGGCTTTATGAGCGACACAGATATTTACGCGCTGTTCGGAAATATTCTCGACAACGCAATCGAGGCGGTAATTAAGGCGGAGGGCGGCAGGTCGATCGGACTAAGCATAAAATCGGCAAACAGCTTTCTTATAATTAACGCGTTTAACGAATTTCAAGGCGAACTGAAAATGTCCGGCGGACTGCCGCAAACGACAAAAAGGGACGCCAAGCACCACGGCTACGGGCTTAAAAGTATAAGGTATATAGTGGACAAGTACCACGGGGAAATGACCATTTCGGCAAAGGATTCGGTGTTTAATCTGACGATAGCCTTTGCGGAGCGTTCCGTTAAAGAGGACGAACGGTAGGATTATTAGGGTTGCCATTTGTGGTAGCTATTTAACCATTTACGGCACTTTTGTGGAAATATAACATTTAAATATGGTATCTTACTTTCAGTAACATCCAAAGGTTTGCGGCGGCATAATACGCCTTAAACTGATAAATAGGAGGGAGGAATGATGAAAAAAAGGATACCGATCATCGTTATCTTGGTGCTATCCGTTTTAGCGCTTTGCTTTGGCATAGTCGCTTGTACGGAAACCCAAGAGCAACATCACCTTGAAAAAGTGGAAGCGAAGGAGGCTACCTGCGAGGCGGCGGGCAATATCGAGTATTACCGTTGCACCGACGAGTCCTGCGGAAAGCTTTTTGCCGACGCCGAGGGTAAGACCGAAATTACGCTCGATAAAACGGTAATAGCCAAGCTCGACCACAAGGGCGGCACCGCCACGTGTACGGAACAGGCCGTGTGTGAAGTGTGCCATAATCCGTACGGCGAAAAAGCCGAACACGAATGGAAGTCCGGTTGGGAGCAAAACGCGCAGGGGCATTATAAAATCTGCGGCGTTTGCGAAGAGGAAGGCACACCCGTTCCGCACGTTCCCGTAGACGTCGTTCCGGGCGATGCCCCTACATGCACCGAGCCCGGCTTAACCGCAAAAACGGAGTGCGATATCTGCGGTCATCTCATTTCCGATCAGACCGAGATTCCCGCCGTAGGGCACACCGCCGAGCACCGCACCAGGCGCGAGGCGACCTGCGAAGAGGACGGCTACCTTATCGAGCATTGGTATTGCACGACCTGCGAAAATTACTATTCCGATGAGGAATGCGAAAACAAAATAGACGAGGACGAGGCGGTAGAGCCTAAGTCCGGTCACAGCTACGGCGACTGGGTGCAGAATTCCGACGGTCATACTCATACCCGCACGTGCGCTAACAACAACGCTCATACGGAAACCGCGGATTGCTCGGGCGGCAAGGCGACCTGCCAAGCTAAGGCGGAATGCGACGACTGTCACAGCGTGTACGGCGAGCTTGGTGCGCATAACACATTCGGTGCGCTCGAATACGACAACGAGTCCGGACACTACACCACTTGCAGCGTCTGCGGCACACGTTCCGAAACTTCGGTACCTCACGGGCTTGACTACGAGTCCGACGAGCACAACCACTGGAAGCAGTGCGAGTGCGGCTACACGACTGACACCGAGGCTCACACCGCGGTATCTATCGCGGCGGAGGTCAAGGCGGAATCGAGACCGCTTCTCCGCGAGGGCTACGTCCTCAAAGCGAAGGACGTCACAGTATACGCCACCTGCGAGTGCGGCGAGCAGTACGAAATTACGGACGGCTTCACCGTTTCCGACACGGCGCTTGTGGAGGGCACCAACACGGTAGAAGTCGATTACAACGGAATTAAGACGACGATCACCGTAGTAGCGGACGACGCACCCGCCAATACGCTTACACTTATAGGCGCAACCTTCGCGGGCGGCGGCAATACCGTGGAACTTAAAGCGGGCGAGGGATTGCCCGTAGTAACTCTTGCTCAAGGCAAAGGCTTCTACGGCTTTAAGGACGCCGACCAGAACTACTACACTCAGGAGACTTTCGTAATGCCGGCTTCCGCGCTTACGATAACCGCGCTTTACGACGACGAGATGATTGCGTTCGCGCCCTCCGACGTGCAGAACAGCCGCGCGAAAATCGATAACACCGCGGAGCATAAACAGTACACCGATGTTAAGTCCAACAAGAGCGTCGTCGGTACGGAGATTACCTTTAAGCCTCAATACGCAGGTCCCGGCGACACCGAAGGCAGAGAGTTTAACGCCAACGCAAGCTCGGATACCAAGACGTGGCCTGTCAACGTGTATGCACCCGCTTACGGCAAGACGTTTATGATTGTGGCTATCGTTAACGAAAACAACGAGAGCTATCAGATTAAGTACAACGCCGAAAACTGGGGCGTACAGGGCGAAATTCTTAATGTCACCGTTGCCGCTAATTCGACGACCTACGTACCTTTCCGCTACGGCAGCGACAACAACCAGGGATCCTTTGCCGGTTGCGATCACCAGATTACGATGCTCTCCGAGATAGAGTCGGACGTTAAGCTCGGCTTCTACGGCTATATCGCAGTCGACGGCAGAATGACCCCTTCGTCGATCGGTGTAAACCTCATCAAGACAATTTACGACGACGGCGACACGTTCGACATAGCAAACGGACTGACTGTAACCGCTATGCTCGGTGCCGACAATTACAAAGTTAACGTTTACAACTATGTTTGCTCGGTAGCCGACGGTCAGGAATGGAACGAGTCTATAACCGAGGTTGTCGTCAGCGTACTCGGAGTGCGCAAGGTGATTAAGCTTAACGATTACAGTGATTGGCTGTCCTTTACTTTATCCGAACACTTTAAGTCTCAGGCCGGCTGGGTAAGCCAAGAGCATGTAAATATCGAAAGCTTTGTCGACGGCACGACCCAAAGAGGCTCCAAGCTTACGTTTACACCCGGCGCTACCGTAGCGACTTCTTCCGACTTCAACATCGAAACGCACAACGACAAATCGCACAAGTCGCTCGGCTACAACGTACGAGTACCCGAAGTTTCGGGCAAGCCGCGTAGCGTGATGTTTGTCGTAACCAATACCGGCGATAATCCTATATCGTTCTGGCTCGGTTCGGACGACGGCTTTGACGGCGTTGAGATTACGGTTCGGCCCGGCGAAAGGAATAAGCGGTTCTACGCCGTTCTTGCAGGCGGTACCACCACGGGCGGCTGGATGAAGATTAAACTTCTTTCCGACGTTGTTGCAGACGGCGAGACCACCGTCGAGGTGTTAGGCTACTTCAAGACGTTCGAAGGCGAGATGAAGGGTATGCGCATTACGAGCACGTCGCATAAGACGGCGTACCAAGTAGGCGAAACATTAAGCACCGAAAATCTCATAGTTCGTCCGACCGAAGTAGACGGCTTCGACGTTAACAACGGAGACTACTCGCTTAACATAGCCAACTACAAATACGAGATACTCGATCACGAGGGCAACACATTCACAGAGGCCGACGCGGGTAAGACGTTTACCGTAAGAGTTTACTGGAACAATCTCGAAACGACTTACCAAGTAAGCGTTGCCGCACTGTAACAGACTGTTTTATCTCCAATAGAGAAGCATCCCGATTGTCCGTTCGGGTGGTCGGGATGCTTATTTTCTCTTTTTCGAAATACGCGACAAAACAAACTCAAATTATTAACGGAGTGGCGTGATGAAAAGTTTATTTAAAAAAATAATAACGGGTTTTTTGAGCGTTGCGCTTGTCATTTTTTGCGCGCTGCCGCTTGTAGGCTGCGACGGATATTGTCAGCACAAGCTCGAGGAACTGGAAAGGGTGCCTGCAACCTGTCTGCAAACGGGTTTGCGTACGGCTTACAAATGTGTTAAGTGCGGTAAGATGTTCCACTATTCGGACGCTACCGGACTTGTCGAGGCTACCGAGCGCGAGGTGCTACCCGTTTCGGGTCACCAAGTAGGCGAGGTTTACTCGGGAAAGGTCGAAGGCGGCGGTACGGCTGACTCGCTTACCGACTTCGAAGTGTACTCAAAGTGCGCCGTCTGCGAGCAGGATTTTAAGGTAAACACCGACAATCTTATTGCGTTTGCTCCCTCCGATTACTCGGGAGGAACGCATTTCGATCTCGAAGACGGGCGGGTCGCGACGCGTTATACTTTTCCTGCGGGGACTACTTCCGGCACGGTAAGAATTATAGAGCCGCTCCGCGACAGCAAGACAAACGCCAACGCCAATGTGGAAGTACCGTTTGCCGCCAAAGTCAACCGTTATCTTATTATGTTCGTACACAACGAGTCGAATATCGATGTGAACATAAAGTACGGCGCGGAGCGAAACGGCGAAAGGTGCAATACGGAAGTTCACGTACCCGCAAACGGTTACGCGTCGTTTACCGTGACGATTAATTTTTCGGCGGGAGACCCGCGAAGCTGGCACGAGCTTTACATGATGCAGGATATCGACACTCCCGTCACGCTGTCGCTCTGCGGATATTTTTACGCGTCCAATAAGCTTCAGTCCATAATAATCGAAAAGTACGGCAAGACCGAGTTTGCGATAGGCGAAAAGCTCGACGTGGAAAATATCGTTATCGTAGCCGACTACGGCGAAAACGTAAAGCGCACGCTTAAGCCTGAGGAGTACAAAGTCAATCTCGAGGACAAAGAGCTTACCGAAGAGGATACCGAGGTTGTCATAACCTATAAAAACAAGTCGGTAAAATATCCTATTACGGTTAAACGCTTCTTCCGCAAGGTGACGCTTGTCGGCGCGACCTTTGCAGACGGCTCGTCCACAAAAGAAGTAGAGCAGGGTAAACAGCTTCCTTCGGGCATTACAATGAACCGCGGCAAGACGCTCGACTACTGGATAGATATGTACGGCGAGAAGTATACCGACTACACGGTGGGCGACAGCGATATTACGCTTAAAGCTGTGTACACCGACGCGGGTACGGTAGACAAGGTTAACCTTGCGCTTCGCAAACCTGTAACGTCAAACGAAAAGGGCTTTAATCCCTCGGGCTTCGGCATAGGCAATATAACCGACGGCGTTAAGTCTGGTTACAATGCCTGGGGCTCCGACGCGCACTCTTCGGCAAGCAACTTCGTGTGGGTGGAAATAGACCTTGAAGGAGTTAACGCAGTCAACGAGGTCGTACTGTATCCCCGTGCGGCGGATGGCGTGTACTTCCCGATAGACTACTTCATCGAGGTTTCATCAGACGGCGAAAACTACACCAAGGTGTTTGAAATGACTGGCGACAAGCTGTCGCCGCAAAACGACAACCGCCCGAGGTATTGCTTCTTCAACGGTATAAACACAAGGTATATCCGCGTAACCGCCACTACTCTTACAAACGGCGGCGGCGGACAATACTACTGCGACTACGGCGAAATCGAAGTCTACTACGCATAAGGAGTTAATCATGGAAAGTGAAAACGAAAAGAATTTCGGCGCCAAGCTCAAAGGTTTTTTCGGAAGCGTTTGGGCGGGAATAAAGAAGGCAGCCTTGTTTGTATGGAAGTATCTTAAAATTGCGGGGATAGCAACCTTCAAATACCTCAAAACGCGTTGGGTGGGATTCTTCCTGCTGTGGCCGGTTGTGATTTTAAGCTTTATCGTTCCGTTCGTTTACAAAAGCGGATTCTTTTACACCGAGTATGAAAGCATGACCGCGTTTGCATTGCCGTTCTTTATAATCCTGAGCTTTGCATTGGCGTTTGAAAAACACACCGCAAGGTATGCTCCCGTCGCTATGTTCGCTCTTTCGCTTGTATCGCTGTTGGTGTTTATACAAACCGCGTACATGCATCTGTCGACCGTGTTCTTCGGCGGAATATCGGGCAACGTGTTGGAGCAAGCGGGATTCCAATTCTCATTCTGCACAATTGCGCTTGTAGCCGACATGCTGCTGTGCGCGGTGGCAATGTTTTTCGCACAGTTTGCAAACGAGAGAAGCACCAAGGCGGAATCGTTCGATTCCGCGCCCGAAACGGTCTTGGAGGTTAAAGATGAAAAAGCCTAATATTTCATTACTTAAGAAAATTCTTCTCATAGTTACGAGAACGTTGGCTTTAATCATGTCGATTGTTTTCGGCGTGCTTGTAGTAGGCTCGGACATCGCTAACGATAACGCCAATCAGATATCGAGCTTCCTCGGTCAGGATTTTGTCAACCTTGTCAAAAACGAAACCGAAGGCGGCGAGGACGAAGAGGTCGAGGACGACTACTATACTTCCGAATACGATAGCGTGGCGGAGGTTAAGAAGGCGGGAATAGATATGACCGAGCGCGTTATGGCGGAGGGCGCGGTTCTCCTCTACAATAAAGAAAACGCTTTGCCGCTTAACGCTTCCACCGACAAGGTAAGCATGTTTTCCGCCTCGTCCGCCAATCCCGTATGGTCGGGCTCGCGCGAGTCTTACGAAAAAACGGGCTCGTCCGCCAAGGTGGATATAAAGGCGGGATTGGAAAACGCAGGACTCACCGTCAACGCGGACCTTTATAATTGGTATAAATCGTCGGGCTACGGCAGAAAACGCGTCGGTACCAACTCGGGTATTTACGAGGTGTGGAACGTAAACGAGGCGCCGTGGTCGGCGATAGGCGACGCCAAAACCAAAAGCGGCTTTAATACGGCACTATTCGTCGTGTCGCGTATCGCGGGCGAGGGCTTCGACGTTACTATGCGTAACCTCGGCGAAAACAAGGTCGGAGACGAAACAAACGGAAACTACCTGCTGTTAACGCCTAACGAGAAGGACGTATTTTCGCACATAAAGGCGGAAAAGGAAAAGGGAACTTTCGATAAGTTTATCGTACTGCTCAACACCACCAATCAGGTCGCAATCGACTTTATCGACGAGTACGACGTGGACGCGGTTTTGTACAGCGGATCGATCGGCTCGGCGGGCGCAAACGCAATCGGTAAAATCCTTACCGGCGAGGTTAATCCGTCCGGCAAGCTTTCCGACACGTTCTGGAAAAATCACTATCTCAATCCCGTGCTTACCAACTGGGGACAGATGTCGTACGACAGCAGTAAGACGATGCTTAACCAGTACGTTGGCTTTACTTACAACGATTCGGGTTTGTACGACGACGGTTACGTCGTTTACCAAGAGGGAATTTACTCCGGCTACCGCTATACCGAAACGCGGTACGAGGACGTCGTAATGGGCACCGAAAACGTGGGTAACTTCAAATACTCCGACGCCGTTGCGTTCCCGTTCGGCTACGGCATAAGCTATACCGAGTTCGAATATTCGGATATGAGCGTTAATTACGACGACTCGACGGACAGCTACGTTGTGTCCGTCGACGTAAAGAACGTCGGGCAAAGGCCGGGCAAAAACGCAGTTCAGCTTTTCCTCCAAAAGCCGTATACGGACTACGATAAGGCAAACGGAATAGAAAAAGCGGCGGTGGAGTTTGTCGCGTTTAATAAGACGGGTATTCTTGCGCCCGACGAGAGCGAAACGCTTAATATGACCGTTTCCCGCCGCGAGCTTGCGTCCTACGACAGCTACGGTCACGGAACGTACATTCTCGAAAAGGGTAATTACTACTTAACCGTCGCATCCGACGCGCACGCCGCGGTCGATAACATTCTCGCCGAAAAGGGTTACTCCGACACCGACTCCGTCGGCAATAAAAAACTTGTTCACCTTATCTCAGACGTGGAAGACGACGACCTTTTGGAATACTCCGTTGCGGAAACGGGCAAGGAGATAGTAAACCGCTTCGACGACGTTGACCTTAAGCTTTACAAGGGCGCGGGCGCAAACAAGGACGCGTTCGAATACATGACGAGAAGCAATTGGGCGGCAACCGTAAAATACGCTTTCGACCTTCAAACGTTCCGCTTCCTTAATAATTACGTTCACCTTGTAAAAACGGATGATATAGCCTCCGACAGCAAAAATACAAGACCCTCGCCCGACAGCGGCGCGTATCCGACATACGGATCCAAGGCTACGGCTTGGCAGCTTATAGACCTTCGCGTGGACGAGAACGGCGAGCCGATGTCGTTCGACCATCCGCGCTGGCAGGAGCTACTCGACCAGCTCACTTACGACGATATGGCGTCGCTTATAATGTACGGATTCTCGCAGACCAACCCGCTCCCCGTAATTTCCAATCCGGGCACGTACGACTACGACAGCGATCTCGGCGTTATCAACGCGTACAGCTCGGGCAGTAAGGGGCTTGCAAACAAGATAAACGATCCCAACAAGAGCGAAAAGCCCGCGCTCTATCTCGATAACGGAGTAGTTGCCGCAACGCGCAACGCCAAGCTGTGTTACGAATACGGCGTTCAGTGGGGAGAGGACTGCCTGTGGGCAGGGTATCAAGGCCTTTACGGCACGGGCGCCAACATTCACCGCAGCCCGTACCTCGGCAGAACTTACGGCTATTTTTCCGAAGATCCGACTCTTACTGGACTGTGCGTCGCGCAGATGAATATCGGTATGGAAGAAAAAGGTGCGTACATGCTGTTAAAGCACTGCGTGCTTAACGAGCAGGAGTGCAACCGTTGCGGCGGCGCGAGCTGGGCAAACGAACAGACAATCCGCGAGGTGTATCTCAAGGCTTTTGAAGTAGCTATCAAAAAGGGCGGAGTTCAAGGAGTTATGACCTCCCTCAACCGCCTCGGCGCTACTCCCGCACCCCATCACCCGTTTATAAAAGAAGTGCTTCGCGGGGAGTTCGGAATGCAAGGCTATTGCGTAACCGACAGCTACATGGGCTACATGAATATCGGTAGGTGCGTGCTCGCCGGCAACGATTTGCCGCTCGCTCAAGACAGCACGATTTACGATTACAAATCGGGCTACAGCGCGGTTGCCTGGGCAATGCGCGATACCGTCCACAATATACTTTACTCCGTCGTTCACAGCAGCGCAATGAACGGATTCTCGTCCGACGTCCGCGTTATAGTGTTCGAGCCCGAATGGCAGCACATACTCAACAAGGCGACGCCTATTATAACCGCGTTTACCTGGGTGGTATTTGCTCTGTTCGTCGGTATGGAAGTGTGGAGCTATTTCGGTAAAGGTAAAAGTAAAAACAAAAAGGGCGGCGGTGACGGCGGAAGTGACGAGTCGCCAAAGACGAACGCCGACGGATCCGACGCGAAAAATAATATTGTTGCGGAAGCGGAAGGATAACAACACAAAACAACATAATCGGGATTGCTTAGTGCGGTCCCGATTTTTGTTTGCTATTATTGTTGAGGTTTTTATGCCGCCCGTCCGCTTAAAGATACCACTTATAAAGTATAAACGACCGACTGTCGTAAAATAATTGAAAAGCGTTTAAAAACACAATATAATGCTCTTGTAAAAGCTCGTAAGGAGATTTCGTCGTGAAGATAGAAGTTAAAATCGACGAAAGCTGTTCGGAAACAAAATTGATTATCGTAACCGAAAAAATGACCGAAGACGTTGCGGCGCTTATGCAACGCTTATCGGGAGACGGCTTGCATGGCATAGTTGCCTTTGACGAAAGAGGCACTACGCTACTGCCGCCTTCCGATATAGTCAGAGTTTATGCTTCGGGCGGTAAGGTGTTTGCCGTTACAGACAAACAGGAATACGTTTTGCGTTTAAGATTGTACGAAGCGGAGGAAAAACTAAACGGAAAAGGTTTTGTACGAATTTCCAACTCGGAGATTATCAATATCAAAAAGGCAAGGCGTTTTGATTTAAGTACGGTCGGCACAATTTGCTTATCGCTTGTAAACGGAGACATTTGTTTCGTTTCGCGGCGGTACGTATCGAAAATCAAAAAAACTTTGGGTATCTGAGGAGGTATTATGAAAAAAAAGCTTTTATTTCGCTGCCTTATGGGCGCACCTATCGGAGTAACCGTAAGCTTAATAATTACGATTTTCTTTTCGCTTTGTCTTGGAGGCAGAGAATACAATCCGGCGCCGCCCGAGCTAGTAGAACTTTGCGGCAATACGGTAATCGCCGTAATCGTACAGCTGTTGTGTTCTCTGGCCATCGGTGCGGCAAGCGCAGGATCGTCCGTCATTTTCGAGATAGAAAAGTGGAGTTTACTGAAACAAACGCTTGTGCATTTCGGCGTCATAGCCGTTCCGTTTTTCGGCTTGGGGTATCTGTTGAATTGGGTGTCGCACCAACCGATTGGAGCTCTCGCTTTTGTTGGGTGCTTTGTGGCTGTATATTTTATCATGTGGATTTCTATTTATTTTTCAATCAAATCGAAGGTTAAAAAAATGAATATGCAGTTACGGGAAATTCGTCAAGACGATATAAAATAATGTACTTTACAAACCTCGCGGAATTTGGTACAATAACTGTACAAAATTCGCGAGGCTTTTTGTTATGGATAAGAGGATAGAGCGAGTCGAGGCAACCGAGGACAGATGCTGTCACCTTTGCAAGTATTACCGCTTGGACGAGGAATACTGGCACGACCACTACTTAATCCCCGAGCATCAATACTGCGTTTTCTACGAATTGTACGGAAAGTGGGAGGTCGATCCTCTCGCTTGTTGTCCCAACTTCGTAGGGCGTTATAAGTCGTAAAGTGAGAAGGTATTATCGCTTTGATTTATTCGTCTAAGTATCATGCGCCGATAGGCGAGATATTTGTTTTTGCCGACGAGGTTGGGCTTACGGGCGTGTGGCTCGATTCGTGCAGGTTTTTGCCCGACGTAAGCAAGCTGAACGAAATACATTCGCCGATAGTTTCGGAATGTAAGCGCTGGCTGGACATTTACTTCGGCGGAAAAGAGCCCGACTTTATGCCGCCTCTTAACCCGACTGGTACGCCGTTTCAGACCGAGGTGTGGAAAATGCTTGCAGAAATTCCGTACGGGAAAACCACTACGTACGGCGACATCGCAAAGGAGCTTGCGCGGCGGCGCGGAATAAGCAAAATGTCGGCGCAGGCTGTGGGTAACGCCGTCGGGCGCAACAGGATTTCCATTATTCTTCCGTGTCACAGGGTAATAGGGAATTCGGGCTCGCTTGTCGGCTACGGCGGCGGGTTGGATAAAAAAGTGTATCTTCTCAAACTGGAAGGCGTTTTATCGGATACGCAAAAACACGAAAGCCTTCAAGGAAAAATAAGTGAACGTAAAGGATATAATCGAGGTCGAGATTGAAGACAACGGCATGGACGGCGAGGGCGTTGCCCGCGCGGAAGGCAAGGTTGTCTTTATCCCGTATACGCTCAAGGGCGAAAAGGTGCGCGCTACCGTAAAGTCGGTAAAGGCGCGTTACTGTAATGCTTCCGCGATTAAAATATTGTCGCCGTCGCCGTTCAGGGCGCAGCCCGAATGCCCCCATTACTTTCGCTGCGGCGGGTGCGATACAATGCATATAACGGAAAACTACCGCCGCGAGATACTTGTAAACGACCTTAAAAATAACCTGAAAAAGATAGCCGGACTAAACGGCGTTTCGTGCGAATTTGTGCCGTGCGAGGAAAAAAACGGCGTTCGTAATAAGGTGGCTATGCCGTTCGGCACGGTTGACGGGAAGACGGCTATTGGGCTTTACAGGCACGGTACGCACGAATTAGAGCGGGTCGAATGTAAAATGCTCGGTCCTATCGGTAAATCCGCCGCAAAAACCGTAGTCGATTTCGCTAACGAAAAAAAGCTTCCGCCGTACGAAGAAAAGAGCGGAAAAGGGCTTCTCCGTCACCTCGTTATCCGCGAGATAGGTTGCCGCGCTTCCGTAACGCTTGTCGTAAACGGCGAGGGGATAGGGGCATTGCCGGAAAGAGAGCTATCCGCACGGCTAGGCGATAAAATCGACTTTTTCATCTCCCAAAACGCCGCGAGAAACAACGTGATACTCGGAAAGACCGCGCGGCTCGTGTCGGGTAATCCAACGCTTCCCGTAGACGTGCTCGGCGTAAAAGCGGAGCTGTCGCCGCTGTCGTTTTTTCAAGTGAACGACAAGGTAAGGGATATGCTGTATTCCGCCGCATTGAAAAACGTAACTTCACCTACGCTTATCGACCTTTACAGCGGGATAGGCGTTACGAGCAACCTTGCGGCAAAAAAGTGCGCTAAGGTGTACGCCGTGGAATGCGTGCCGGAGGCGGTAAAAGACGCCGACCGCACCGCGGAACTGAACGGTAACAAAGATAAGATAGAGAACATCTGCGGCGATGCGGAAAAGATTCTGCCCGCACTAAAGGATAAAGTTTCGAGTGAAGTCGATATCCTTGTCGACCCGCCGAGAAAGGGTTGCGGAGACGCCGTTATGCGGGCTTTGGCGGACATAAAGCCGAACACCTTGATATATATCTCCTGTAACCACGCCACTATGTGCCGCGATATTGCGCCGCTTATTTCGGGCGAATACGGCGCGGAATACACGATAGAGAGCGTAAAGCTTTTCGATATGTTCCCGCAAACTCACCACAGCGAGACGCTCGTTGTTTTAAAAAGCAAATAACGCTATGAGGTAATAAATTATGAAAAAATTCGAAATAAGCGGCAGCCTGACCGAAATCGAAAACTTTGAGATTTTTCACCAAACGCTTAGGGATGTCAGAAACAAGTTTATAAATCTGTTCGGCTCGCTTCTCGACAGGCTTTCTTTGTATGTGGATAACTCCACCGCCGGCAGCGGGTATACTCCCACAACCTCGGTTGTTTTGAACGCGATTGTGTGCATTAAGCTCGATATCGAAGATTTTTCGAGACGGGAACAGATTACATATCAGTTCGCGCACGAAATGACGCATTTTGTATATAAATGCCTTATAGGTCTCGACAAAAAACAGGCGAACGAATACGAGGAGTCGATTTGCTCCGCCATGTCGCTTTGTATGCTTTACGGAAACTGCAAAAATTTCGACTCCTGGTGCGACCATGTTAAAGGGCTTAAAAACAACGGCTACCGCAAGGGCTACGACGTAGCCAAGGGGTGTAATTTTGACGCCGCTAAGTTAAGGGACAAGATATATGACGAAATCGACGACTACCGCAAAACCGCCGCCCCTCCTATTGTTTTTACAAACCTTTAAAATGAAAAAAAGTGATTGATAAACGGTTTTTATCGTGGTATAATCGGATATAATCAAACAGTTTTGCTACCGTTACCAAAGAATTCTTTTCGGTTAAGAGGAAGGCTTATGCGTAATAAAAAAATTTATTCGGCTTTTATATCCTCGGTGTACGAGAGCCTAAGAGACGAACGCAGTCTTGTTATAGAAACGCTTCTCGATAACAGCGTGTTTCCTATCTGTATGGAGCATTTTACCGTGTCGGCGAGCGGTAATTTTTCGGATATCGAAAGCAGGATAGACGAGGCGGATTTTTTCATTTTGCTTCTCGGTAGCAAGTACGGCTCTGAGGACGAAAACGGAGTCAGTTGGACGGAACGCGAATACCGCTACGCCGTTAAGACGCACAAACAGATTCTTGCTATAATCTGCGACGAGCTGGACGAGATACTGAAGCTCGATCCCAAAACGCTTTCGCCGTCCGAAAAAAAGCAGGTGGACTTTTGCAACGATATTACGTTTGCGCGCACCATTTCCGCAAACCTTCCCGTTTCCAAAATAATCGGTCAGTTTCTTGCCAAGTGCGACTACACCAAGTGCGCGGGCTGGGTGCGCGGCGTACCCGAAAAAATGTCGGACGCCATTTTGGAGGAGTGGCGGGAAACGCACAAGGCTTTCGATATGTCGGGGACTTGGTATCACGTTCACCTGAGCGCCGACGACGAAAGCTATATTCGCGTAGGAAGTATTCAGATTACGCAGGACTTTACTCCCGCAAATTACGACAAACTGCATTTCGACGGGTATAATTACAGCATTACCGGCTTCGATAAGGAAAAGGGTAGGATAAACGAAAACAAGCTTAAAAGCACGCACTGGAAGGGCGATTATACAATCGACACGCACGGCGTTATGTTCGGCATATTTATGTCGAAACGCGAGTTTAAGGGAGTTTTTAACGAGCAGACGGTTGACCGCGGAATAAGAAGAGGAATTCACGACTTTAAGATAGAAACAGAATCTAACGAACGGGTCGACGAATTTCAGGGCGAGTTTCACGACGAGGCGCCGTCGCCCAAGGCGGGAAATATATATGTTTTCCGCACGGAGGAAGCGCGGCTTGCATTTATTTTGCAAAACTGCGGACACATTCTCGATATAGCTTGAGGGGGAAGTATGGATTACAAAAAAGTAGTAGACCTTGTTAAACAAGCGGGAAAGTACGTTTATGATAACGAACTTAAGTCGAACGTTGCGATGAAGGGCGCGGCGGATTTCGTCACTGCCGTCGACCTTAAGATAAGCGAGTTTTTAAAAGAACAGCTTGCGCTTATCGCGCCAGATGTCGGGTTTATGAGCGAGGAGGAAAGCGGCGGGCTCCAAAGTAAATGCTGGATTCTCGACCCTATAGACGGAACGACCAATCTCGTTTACAATTACAACATGAGCTCCGTTTCGCTCGCGCTGTGCATAGACGAACGCATCCAATTCGGCGTTGTTCATAACCCGTTTAACGGCGACACGTTTATCGCGGAGCGAGGGAAGGGCGTTTATTATAACGGCAGCCTTCTTCCGAAAGCACCCGACAGAGAGCCAAAGGATTGCTTAATCGAGTTCGGTGCGGGCTCTACCAAAAAGCAGTATGCCGACGAAGCGTTCGACGTTGCGAAGGCTGTGTTTAAAGGCTGTCTCGACATCAGGCGAATTTGCTCCTCCGCAATCGCGGTTTCGTACGTTGCCGCCGGAAAAATCAACGGGTATTTCGAGCGCGTGCTTAAGCCGTGGGACTACGCCGCAGCTACGCTGTTTTTGGAGGAGTGCGGGGCAAAGTGCTGTGATTGGGAGGGCAATCCCATTCGATTCGACGCGCCTACAAGCTTTGTGTGCGGCACGCCTAAGGCTCTCGATTTTCTTCTCGGCGTAATAGGAAAAAGATAAGTAAAAATAGGTCGATATGTTTGAAACGATTAAACAAAAACTCGCGGAAATCGAGCAAAAAGAAAATATACAAATCCTGCACTGCGTGGAATCGGGCAGCCGCGCTTGGGGCTTTGCCTCGCCGGACAGCGACTATGACGTCAGGTTTATTTACCTAAGACCGCTCGAGTATTACCTTAGGCTCGAAAAGACGCGCGACGTTATAGAGTGGCAGCTCGACGACACGTTGGATATCAGCGGCTGGGACGTTCAAAAGGCGTTAAGTCTGCTCCACGGATCCAATCCCACTCTTTTCGAGTGGAGTACGTCGCCGATAGTGTACCTGACTACCGAAAAATGGAAAACCGTTTCGGACATTATGAACGGGTATTTTTTGAGTAAGTCGGGGCTTTACCATTATCTAAGTACCGCAAAGAAAAATTACCGCGAATACTTAAAAGGGGAAAAAGTAAGAGCGAAAAAATACTTTTACGTACTTAGACCGCTCCTTGCGTGTAAATGGATATTGGAATTCGGCACGCCGCCGCCAATGCTGTTTTCGGTATTAAAGGAAAGGTACCTATGCGGCGAAATTCTCAGTGAAGTCGACAAGCTTCTCGATATAAAAATCAACGCGCCCGAAAAGGAAATAATAGACAGGATAAATATTATCAACGACTACATGGACTCGACGATAGAGGAGATTAACACAATCCTTGCGTCAATGCCTTTCGAAAAACCCCGCCCTTACGACGAGCTTAATAAAGTGTTTTTCGATTTGATATGTAACACATAACCAGAGTTTGTAGCACAAAAGCGCTTTCGTTTAACAAACGAAGGCGTTTTTTTGCGGTAGCCTTAAATATATTGATTTTGTTTCGGCAATATGGTATTATTAATGCATAAAATCCGTCGAAAGACGAGGTTAAATCCAAAAACGGGAAAAAATTTATGAAAAAATGGGTTTTGATAATATCGGTATTATCTGTAATGCTCGGCGCGGCGATTTGCTTTACGGCATGTAACGATTCGCCTGTAGGCGCGCACGACCACTCAGCGACAAGCTACGAGATAACGAAAAAAGCGACTTGTACGGAGGCGGGAGAGCGTACCGGCGTTTGCGTGATCTGCGGAGAGACTTTTACGGATCCTATTCCCGCGACGGGACACGACCGGCATTTACAGTATGAGACGGAGGCTACCTGCACGCAGGCGGGCGAGGCGGTTTACGCGTGCGCAAACTGCTTCGAACTCGATACAAAAACCACTCCGGCGCTCGGTCACGACGAAAGCGTTGTGATTGCCGCCGTTCCCGCGGGATGCGAGACGGTTGGCTTTACCGAGGGCAAAAGCTGTTCGCGCTGCGGCGATATCGTAGTTGCGCCCGTCGAAGTTGCGGCATCCGGTCACGAGCTTTACTACGAAAACTACGGTTACGATACCCACTCCGTTTTTTGCCGTAACTGCAACTATTCGGAAATAGACGAGTGCGCGTTCGAAGAAATCGAGATCCTTCCGACTTGTACGGAAGCGGGTAAGCTTATACATACTTGCGCTCTTTGCGGCGACAATCACGAACATGAAACGGCTTCGGCGCTCGGTCATTTGTGGAACGAAAACATATTGTTTTTCGGCGTTGTCGACGGCGTTTATAAGCACAGAAAATCATGCTATAGATGCGAAGCGTACGAGGACGACAATTGCTCTAATGCGGCGGGCGAAACCGTGCGCCCCACTTGCGAGACGGTAGGCTACACCGAGTACGCTTGCGGCATTTGCGGGAACGAATTCGAATCCGACTTTAAAGATAAGCTCGGACACGACTGGACGGACTTCGTCCTCGACGGCGACACCCCCGATCCTTATTCGCACACTCATTCGCGCTATTGTAAACGCGCCGAATGCGGTACTGAAGAAAAGGGCGTTATTGTGGGTACTGTGGGAACGGTTGTGGGCGTAAGGACGGACAGAACTTGCGTAGCGGACGCTTTTACCGTTTATACGTGCTCGCTCGCTTCGTGCACGTACTCTCGTACGCAGACGGACGAGGGAACGGCGCTCGGACACAACTGGGGCGAGTGGTTGTACTCCGGTGATAACGACGAGCATCATACTCATACCCACTATTGCCTGCGCTCCGGCTGCTCTGAAGAGGAGACAAAGGATTGTCGCATGGTGTCGTCGAGTCAAGCCGCTACGTGCACAAAGCCGCAGGTGGATACCGACGTTTGCGAGGACTGCTTCCATGTAGACAGGGACGAGGGTGTTGCTCTCGGGCATAAATGGAGCAATTGGATTAACGTTAATTTAGTTGGTACACTGCAACATACTCGCGTATGTAGCGTGTGCAACACAAGAGAATACGGCACTCACAGCTACGAGGTAACGACTCGTCCCGCCGACTGCGAGCACAATTCCGCAACGGTCAATACCTGCTCTGTGTGCGGTCATACCGCTGTTACGGAGCATAGCGGCACGGCGTTTGGGCACGATTGGACTCTCGAGGACAGCACGGCGACTACGCATACGCTTATTTGCTCTATCGACCCGAGCCACACGGTAACGGAAGCTCACGACTACAGCTCGACCAATATCTGTAAGTACGACGGTACGGACGGACTTACGTACGAGCTTGCGGGCGACGGAAGGTCGTACACCGTCAAAAACGCAAACGGGCTGGGCAGAGCGACCGAGATTATTATTCCGTCGTTCCGTCAATCGCCGAATTCTTCCGAAAAGATTATAGTCGGCGCTATAGGTAAAAGCGCGTTTGCGGGCAACGGAAGCATCGTAAAGATAAAGATTCCCGCCACCGTAACGGTTATCGCAGAATCCGCGTTTATAAACTGCTCGGCGCTTACTGCGGTGGAGTTTTACGACGGCGCTTCTCAGCTTACGAGGATAGAGCACAACGCGTTTTACGGTTGTAAAAAGCTGACCGATATAACGCTTCCCGATAACCTTGTATATATCGGCACGATTGCTTTCGACGGCTGTACGAGCCTTGAAAGCATCGTTATGCCCGATTCCGTCACGGACATAGGAATTAACGCATTTTATAACACCGCTTTATTTAATAACCGTTCCAATTGGACCGGCGGGGCTCTGTATCTCGGTAAGTTCCTAATTAAAGCGGACAGAGCGTACTTTACGGATACGGTAACGGAGTTTGTTATTAAGGACGGAACTACCGTAATAAGCGAGTATGCTTTCGACAATTGCACCGGGCTTTTAAGCGTCACCGTTCCGATTTCGGTCATGAAAATCGGTACGGACGCGTTCGGCGGCTGCACCGATCTTAACGAAGTGGTGTACAAGGGCAGCGTCATGCAGTGGTTCGGTATAACGTTTGCGTCCGCCACGTCGAGCCCCATGTACTACGCAAAGACAATGAGCATACAGGGCGAGGTAAGCTCAGAGCTCGTTATACCCGACGTAGCCTCCATTCCCGCAGGCACGTTTAAGGGCAATACTACGCTTACCAAAGTGACTATTCCTTCGACGGTAACGTTTATCGGCGACGAGGCGTTTATGAATTGCTCACTTCTCGCGGAAATAGAGTTTATTGACGATCACATTACCTATATGGGTAAGAATGCGTTTTGCGGCACGAGTTTTTATAACAGCGGCTCCAATTGGAATGAGGGCGTGCTCATACTCGGCAATCACATACTCGCCACAAACGACGATTTTACCGCTACCGAATACGTGATTGCGGACAATATCCGCACGGTATCGGCAGATGCGTTTTATTCGCGCAATATCACAAATATTACAATCGGCTCGGGCGTAGTATGGATAGGGGCGGGCGCCTTTAACTATCAATCGCTTGTAAGCGTTACTTTCGTAAAAACAACGGGTTCCTGGCTTGCCAAAAACAAGGGCGGCGCCGTAAGAAGCGTCACCGTAACCGCGGACGCCGCGGCAAACGCGGACTTAATTAAAAACTATCAAGGCGAGTGGAGAAGGGCGTAATATCGTACTGCTTCGACAGCCTAAAAATAAAACCGTTTTGCTTGCCGTTTCGCCGATATTCATATCGGCGTTATCGGCGTGCAAATGATACGGCGGTGAGGGAATTACGTAGCGGCACCGCTTTTGTCGTGCTGTTTGCGAATAGATAAACGTTTGACATTGCGCGGCAAATATGGTAATATAGTAGTCCATAGAGAAATGCTTTCCCATGAAAAAGCTACCGAAATCCCTAAAAAAGCAGCTACTTAATTTAACGTTTGTAGTAGTGCTCATAGCCATAACTATCACGGTTTTGATCGTTAACTTTAAGGAAGACGGACTGAGTTTCGAAAACATCGGCGCGTTTTTCGGTTCCGCAAATCCCTATTATATCGTTGCGGCGTTCGGGTGCATGGTGCTTTTCGTTCTGTTCGAGGCGTTTGCGCTTCTTTTTATCGCACGAAAGCTCGGGCACAAAAGCAAGTTATATCAGTCGATTGCCTATGCCGCTTCCGACTCGTATTATTCGGCTATTACTCCGTCCGCGACGGGCGGACAGCCCGCTTCTGCGTTTTACATGGCGCGTGACGGCATGGGCGCGGGTAAGGCGAGCTTTGCGCTTGTGGTAAACCTTGTAGGTCACTCTTTTGCTATTGTCTTTACGGGCGTTATGGCGCTTATTCTTCGTCCCGATATGTTTTCGGCGATAGGCAATTCGTTTGCGCAGGCGCTTATTATTTTCGGCGCGGTTATTCAGGTGCTTTTGCTGGGGCTTTTTATCGCCTGTATGTTTTTCGGAAAGGTCATCCTTAAAATCGGAAACTGGTTGATTCGCGTCCTTACCAAAATAAAGATTATCAAAAAACCGGAAAAGTGGCAAAGGAAGCTCGAAATCGAAGTCGAGAAATTCCGCTCCTGCCGCTCGGAGATAAAAAACCATCCGTCCGCTATTATAGCGTCGCTGATATTCAACGTTTTACAGCGGACCGCACAGTTCTTAATTCCCGTATTTATATGCCTCTCGGTTAAGCCCGATTCGGACGTCCTTACTCTTTTTTCGGCGCAGGTGCTTGTATTCTACGGATACAGCTGCGTACCTATCCCCGGCGGCGTCGGGGCTTATGAATTAATGTACTATAACATTTACGCTTTGCATCCCGGCTACGACAATTCGTTTATACTTGTCGCTATGATGATATCGCGCGTTATTCAGTATTATATCTGTATGCTTATAACGGGCATTTACACGTGGGTGTACCACATGGTAGGCGTTAAAGAGGGAAGAATAAAGGCGGA
>JAFLVE010000112.1 GCA_022511445.1 Clostridiales bacterium
CACGTCGAGTAACGACGGAACGTACTATCCCGCAGGCGGCGGCGGTGGTGGCGGCGGCTACTACGGCGGCGGCGGTGCGGCAGGCGGATCTATCCGCGGAAGCTCCAATAACCGTATCGGATACAACGGCAGCGCGGGCTCGTCCGGACAGGGCGGCGCAGGCGGCGCGGGGCAGACGAGCGGCAGAGCATATCACAGCGGCGCAGGCGGCGGTGGCGGCGGCGGAAGCAACTACACCGGCGGCGTAACGAGCGCAGGCGCTACCAACGGCAACCGTGCGGGCAACGGCTATCTTCAAATTTATGTAGTCCGTGCCAATCAGGAGCCTGTAACTCTTAATAAGACTTATTCCGGCGGCACTCGCGGCACGGGCAAGAGCGTTGTAATAAAGGCTTCCGAAATTGCAAAGGACCCCGACGGCACGGCGACTGCGGTTTACTTTACCGATAACGTATCGACCAACTACGACACGTGCACGCAGGGCGGCTTTAAGCTTTATCTTAACGCGGCTTGCACGACCCAGGCGACCAACTATATCGATTATACCGTAAACAGCACCTCTCAAATAACGATAACCAATATTAAAAAATATCCTCGAAACGGCGTAGACGGCTGTACTTCAAACGGACGGCTGACTTTATACTGCAAAGTTAGAGACGCGTACAATACAAGCACAACGCGCGGTATAGGTACTATTTTGTTCTACGTAACCGTTTCGTACACTATGCCTACCGCTAAAACGGCGGTTACGCTTACGACGGGCGGAACGAGTCCGAGTACTATGTACGTCGGCAATTCGGGAAGAACAACGGCTCCCGAATCCGCGTCGGTAAGCAGCATTTACAATCCTAAGGGTACCGGCATTTACACCGCTATGATTACTCAGCCTATCAAGTTGAGTAAGGCGGGGCAGGCCGAGTCCACGGTGGTAATCAATCCCGGCGACCTTTTGAATAACGTCGCCACGACTTACGACATGGCGGCGATTGCACTGCGCGACGTTTCAGCTATCGACAAGGTCAACTCTTCACGTATATTTAAGGTTAACGAATACGACAGCAACTCCGGAATAACGGCATACACCGACGCCGGAGTAAAGATATCCAATATATTCTCTCAGCTTACGATTGTAGGCGTAAACTCCAAAGAGGAGTATCAAGTTTTACCCGTTACTCTGTACGTTCTCGAAAAGGCTTCGCCTAAGGGCACCAACTACGGACTGCCCGGGTTTACGGCAATAAACCTCGAGATTGTATTTAAGGTAGATAACACGCGACCTACCGTAAAGAATACCCAGACGACAATTCCGGTTATCACTCTTTCCGCTTCCGATGCGTCTCCGGTCAAAAAGTCGCTTAACGATTTCTTCGTAGATATAGACAACTCTACGATGAATACAAATACGCACAAAATTACCGGAGTAAAGGTACCTCAATACGAGTGGGTACAGCTCGATAAATACGGCAAGGTAGTTTCCACGGCAATGAATAACGGCACCTCGTACTATAACGCCGTACCGTTATCCAATTTACCGAGCAACGACGCACTCAACACAGTGCTGACGACGGGCGAGCTCAGAACGGCCGACGGCACGTTTGCTACGGGCTTTGAGAGCTGGTTTATTTCGGAAAGTGCGAGTTCCTCTGCGTTCATATCCTATTCTTTTAGCGGAATCGACATAACGTTAAAGGGTCTGCGTGCGACTTATTCCATGTATAAGCCTGCTCGTACATCGTACACGTCGCTTGTTTCGGGAAGCACGTCCGGCGTAACGGCGAGTAACTGCAGCGGCTCGATTGTCAACCCCGGACATTTCTATATCCTTATTAATGTCCAGGATAAAAACGATAACGACGACCTCGGTATATGGCTGCCCCTCGGCATAGAAGTCAGCAACAGCGCGCCTACCAATATTTCGTACGAGCGCGGATCGTCGGTGCTTAGCACTATGCCTACCGCAAGCGGCAACGGTATTTCCGCAAGCGGCGAGCCCGGCGAAACCTTCTACTTTACGCCAATGGGTATAAACGTAGACCGCGTTACTTATCCTCTCGGACAGTATAAAGTCGGCAACGAACTCGTCAGCACAAATCTCCGTGCGCTTTCTACCGACATAGACACCTATGCCGTAAACACAATGCTCGGCAGCAGCACCGGATTCCTTAACGAATTGGTGCGCATTACTTCGATGCCGGCAGACGTTATGGCGGGCGTTCAGGGCAACGTTTTAGTCAGTAACAGTTTTCTCGATCGGCAGTATCACCAGTACTTTGACGTCGAGGCGCTTGACATTTATATCCCGACCGCAATATTCGGCGGCAGGCTCGGTCCCGCCTCCGATTACGGCACCGTACAGGGCGAGCACGTTATTGTAACCGGTCTCAAGGTTACGCTTAACAACTGGACGCAGGGCAGATATCTTTACGCGCCCGTCAACATCAAAGACTCGGCTAACGCGACGGCAACGGTGTATATCGCGGTAAACGTAAACAATAGCACACCTACCGCAATTAAGACGTCCGGAGATACGACGATGCTTGCCGACAGCGTAGCGACGCTCGATATAGTCAGCAACGGCAAAGTCGTTAAATCGACCTACGCTTTGGACGATGAAAACATTCCTACTGTTTCGTATCAAATTCCTTACGGCGACAGCGTTATTATCACACCGTACGACGTGCTTAACGACCTTAACATGCGTCTTTCGGGCATTACGTACCCGGCAGGCGGGTTTACGCTGAACGGTCTTTCCGGCTATATAGGCACAGACGGCGTGTTCTCCGTTAACGGCTCGTCGTCTGCCAACTCGGTTAAGTTCGAAGGGCTTGCAACCCCCGATAACGTCGGCGTCGACTACTCGTCGTCCGATTATTTGGCGAGTCTTAAAACGACACTTGGCAAGATTGTCGCAGGACACAGTCTTAGCAGCGTTTCAAATGTTAACTCATTTGCGACACCTTCGGGCGTTACAAGCGTAACTTACGACAGACTGTATTTCGAGCGCACGATTGACGCAAGCAATCTCGACGGTTACACCTTCAATCCCAGCGAGTCGGGCGACCAGAAGAACGCGTTTACGATTCCTTCCATTATCAACTCGTCGTATATCGATCTTCGCTTCGGCAGCAACATTTCTTGGGACGGCGCGACGTACGGAATTGACTTCCTTGTCGTTTCCGGCAGACAGCGTACGCCGAGCGGCGTTGTTTCCACGTTTACTCTGAACGTCCGCGATAAGACGGGCAGAGGCGCGTCAGGCGCAAGCTCCGGCATAGCTCAGATAAACGTTAATATCGAGGTTATAAACAGCACGCCTCATCTTAAAGAGCCCAACAAGATTTACGAGCTTATTGCAGGCGACGTAAGCAGAGGTATGCTTTCGCTTGCTTCGAGCGGTGATGACGGAATCCTTACCGACACCGAGGATTCGTACATGGCGTTTGTCGCTAACTCCGCGTCGGTTATTACCTTTGTTGACGGAGAGAAAACCTCTACCGATTCATACGGAAATACATTTATAAACAACTATGTTTTGGTTACAATTAACGCTCAAACGCTTACTATAACTGCGCTTAACTCTACACAGGCGATTCAAAAGCTGTATATCGAGTTCCGTGCAGTCGACGACTATTCGACTACGGACAGCTCTACGCTACGCATTCAAATTCAAATTTCCAATGCGAAGATGACTGTCAATACGACAGAGTCGGGCTTTGCACATGACAGTAACTCCAGCCTTAACATTTGGAGCGTCAACTCGGTTACCGAAACCGATATGACAATGGAGAGATACCTTGTTTCGAGCGAGGCCGCTGCGCAAGCGCTTAAAGACCAAGGTATTGCAGACGGTCAGATTAAGTATCTTGTAAAAGACGAGGACAGACTGCAAGGCGCTATTCTTGCTCCCGTCGAAATCCCCGACCCGGCGAACGTTGCGCCGGATCAGGGCATGGCGTATATAAATAAGCCTTCGACTTTCCCCGAAGGGAGGACCGCAAAGGATTACGTCCCGTACCTTTCGACTACCGAAAGAGGCTTTGACGGCATAACTCCCGTCGGCGTATATCTTAACTGGGTAACAAGAGATACCGTAAGCGATCCCGAAAGCTTTAATAACCCCGAAGACGACGGTATGAAGGGCAACAAGTTTATCGCAAATCAAGACATTATTTATTTGATCGGTACGGGAGAAGACGCCGCGTTCCACAGCGCGTCCGAAATCAGAGCGGGCACCGACCCGGTCGACCTTTCCGGCTCGTTCGATTCGCAAGGGCGCTGGAATGTAAAAGACTGGGCTATAAAAATCCAAACTATAACGATGTTTGACGCCGGTCTGTATTTGCAGATTAACGTAATGCTTCGCGACGATCCCGCGTACGGCGGCGACACGGCGGGCGTAAAAACAAACTACGATTTTAAGGATTCCGCGTACGCTAACGGAGAACAATCCAACGTAGACGGATATGCCTTCCTTAAGTACCACCTTACCATTAAAGGTACGGGTCTTGTAACTTACGATTACTACGACAACTACAACGGTTATTATATCGTATCCGACGAGGCGGATCCTTCCGTCGTTTATCTTCCTACGTACGACCCCGTCTTCTCAAAGACTTTCCCGACGACTCGCGACAATATTTACTACGTCCCGGGCAAAACCGACGAGGGAATTATAAACGCATACGCCAATCAACCCGGCGGATCCACGCTTGTTAAAGACCGTACGATGAACCAACAAAACGGTACTTTCGGCGGAATTAACTCGGGCATGCTTTACTCCGACTTCAATCCCGAAAGAACGGTTTTCTCCGACGGAGAGGCTCCTTTCAGATACACCAATACTATTTCTGTTTCGGGCGATACGACAAACGGAGCGGTATTTACCTATATTCCTATGAGCTATATGGGTCTTATGCAGTCTCTTCTCGGACCGACTCAGGACGAGGGAGAGGGTATTTCTCCGTCAAACGTCGGTTTGGTTAACTTTAAGAGATATGACTACGTCGCGTACAACATAGATACAGCTTTGGGTTACCACCGCGGTACTTATAGCGAGATACGCGACGCTATAACGATAAGCGACGGCGTAGACAGCTGGACGGGTACACGATTAGACAGCAACCCTTATATCCAGTTTGACGCATACGACGCTTATATCCATACGTATCAAATGACCAATCAATCCGAAAAGGATGCCCAAAGGGATTATGCGATTTATTCGCAGACCAAAAACGAACCTTACTTTAACAAGGCTCTCCATATAAGCACGGTATCCAAGGACGCTTCCAAAAACACGGTAGTAAAACCTTACGTTAAAAATAGTGACAATCATGTAAATTTTGTAGGCAACGGACACTTGATGTACATTGACGGTCAATACAGCGACACCGGTCTGCAAGAGAACATGTTCGGTATCGGACTTGCCAAAAAGACGGGCTCCGGCACAAAGCGTGCAAGCGTAGAAAACTTGACTATAACGATTAAGCTTGCGGTCTGCAAAACCGATCAGTCCTCCGTCCCCGGCGATACCACTCTGAACGGTTTGACTAAAACGAACTACACCGAAGACGACGTCGATACCTACACCGCGGAGGTTACGTTCCATATCGATCTCGGCAACGCGCCTATGGACCTCGTTTCCGAAACGGGTAACGAAGCGGTTATCAAAGCGGACAACACAACTGGCTATTACTCCGAAGTTCGCCTCCAGAACGGCGGAACGGGTGTGACGTTTAAGCTTGACAATAATGTCGATCCAAGCACTTTGGAAGGCGAGAAGCTTATTAAGTTTACCGACGCCGACACTTCCGACACCGCGCATTTCTATCCCGATTCGCTTAACCGTCTCAATAAGTGGAACAATGCCGCATACAGGCGCACTTTGACGTCGTACACGGCGGAAACCGCAAGCGCGGGCAGCACCTATAAGCTTAAATACACGGCTCAAAGCGACAACGCGCAAAGGTCGATGTTCAACTACTACGGTGTTGCGTTCGACAGAGACAGGGAAACCAATATCGCTAAGCTTGAAGAAAACGATTACAGGTATGCCGCCAACGACGGTATTTACGGTACTAACCGCGCTACATCTCTTGCTACGGCAACAGGCGACGAGGGTTACAGCCGTTACTTCTCGGCAGCCTTTATGAACAACAACGAGGAGCTTACAATTACTCCTCTTGCAAAGACGCTTATTAACAGCGACGCGCTTAATGCGGGATATCAAAGCGCCCAGGGTAGTAACGTACGTGAAAAGTACATAAACTACTACGCAGAGCGCGGACTTGTACCCGTATTCGAAAGTCCCACGGCTAACGTCGTCGTTGACGCTTACTATCCGCTGAAAGTCATGATTTACGACGATTGCGGCGACGGTTGGGATAGGGCGTCTTACATTGCGCTCGAAATAAGGGTTTACGTAACCGATTCGGTTATTAAGCTCGCATCCGGTCTTAACAACACCAATAAGGACGCTGAGGGTAACGACATTGTCGACGGAAACAAGACGATGGAGCTCTCGCTTGCGGTAGGATCGTCGTATGTGCTCAACCTTTCGTCCATTATTACCGGCAACGACATTATGCCCGTTAACAATCAGCGCAGATGGTGGAAGACGGATTACGACGGACTTAAAAATGCGACCAACATCGACGACAAGTTCGCTTACGAAACGGCAAACTATATAGTATCGCCGTTTGTGGAATGGAAGTCGACGACTAAGGATGCCGCAAATACGGCGCTCCGTAACGGTAACGGCACGTATACCGACACAACCACTTTGGCAGAAGCGGATCAGCCCGATATCACTATCGGAATGGAATACAACACCGGCTCCCTGTCCAATCAATCGATACCTATTACAAACGACATTACCATTCACGTAAACCGTCGTACGATTTACAAAGAGGGTAACACAAGCCATACTCAGACAGAATTCGAGTTTAACCTTGTGTTCTACGATAGCGGTCACTATTACGGCGACAGAAATATCTACAACGAGGGCACGGGAACTCTTACCATTAAGATCAACGTTACCAACAAGAGCCCCGAGCTTCGTACCGGTCTTATACCGACCGAAGTAACGATGCGCGTTGAAGACCACTTCCGTCTTATGACCACGCCTTATGACGAGTTTATGAGCGGAACGGAATCCAACTCCGTCGGCTGGTACAACCGCGGTGAAAAGATTGACAGTAGGGACCAAAGCTTTAACTTCTCGCACTTTACTACGTCCGTTCTTGCCGATCCCGAGACAAAAGTAAGAAACGCAACCGTTAACGACAGCGCCAAGGCTGATCTCGGTACCGCGGCAATCGTAAAGGACGATACTCCTTGGACGTTGCGTATTAAGTCGCTTGTTTACAACGAAACGTATTTCCAAATCCGTAGATATGACAACCTTGCATACGAGAGAGATCCCGACGAGACGGGTGCGCTACACATTGTTATAACCGCGCTGAAAACAACGGCTTCACGTATGCCTGTTTCCGTAGTGGTTACGGACGGAGAGGGCTCCGAAGTGACATTTACCGTTTACATCTCGGTAGAAAGCTCCAAGCCTCAAGCAATATCCAGGGCGGACACTTCGTCTCACTCACTTAACGACGGTCTTGAGTTTATCAACGATTCCAACGGAAACGAGATTCACGGCGAATACTCGCTGTACATGACTGTTTACGACGGTACCGCTCGCTCGCAGAATATTACGCTCAACGACAACTCGAGCACGGTTGTTAAGGCGTTTAACGAGCTTACGATAAATGCCGCAAACGTTGCTTTCGATCCCGATTACAACGATAACCTTTCCATCGGTCTCTATACGCCGACCGCAGAGGAAGGTACCTCGGTATTCATGTTTAACAATGCCGACGTCGATATGTCGGTTGACGGATCGTACCTGGTGCCCGGCAAGTTCCTTATTACTCCGCTTGACGGCAATTTGAGCAAGTTCTCCATTAGGTGCTTAAGCTTCAACTCGTCCAAAAATTACGAGACGCTGTCGTTTAGGGTTAGAGACGTCGGCAACAACATAGCCGAAAACGCCGTTACCATCACGATAAGGATTTACACCCTGTTTGCGTCGATGAGCAACGCCCACGCTATTTCCACATCGACCTCTCAAATCACGCGTCTTACGGTAGACAATATCTACGTTAAGTCGTACGACGAGTTTATGGGAATCGGCATCGAGGAGGGCGACGAAGGGTTTGCGCATATCGGCGAACAGAGCAGCTATCAGTTCCTCAAATACGGCGGAATGCCCGAGTCCATCGACCAGAATTCTTCCAAGAGCGGCGCGTATATAATCGACCCCGACGTCAGCATGAGCAACTTTAACCTCAACTACGACGTTAAGATTTATGCGTTTATGAATGGTAACGGAACGGACGGCTTTACAAGCTCCGATCCCTCTACGCTTACCGACTTGTTCAACGTCAATGTAAACAACGGCACGTTCGCGCTTAAAAACCGCTCCGACTCCGAATTCGATATTCAGTACCTTATCGGCGGCAGAAGGTCGACGGGCGCGTCCTACGACTCGCTTATCAACAAGCAGCTGTTAATGTACTTAAGAGAATACTTTGTGTTCTCAATCGGCGAAGACGGGGTTTCGATCACCTTTAGACCTATAACCTCCAACTTCGACAAGAAGATTCTCTTGTACGTCGACATCCAAAAAACGGTTGAAGCAAGCAGAACTATTGCACCTAAAAACGCACAGCTTTCCGCAGGCTCGCTGTTCTACGTCGATATAAACGACTCCAAACCGATCGCCAGTACCGAGGAATCAATAAAGAAGTTCGAAGGTCGCCGCGGCGATTCCGCCACATTCACTATCTTCGATAACGACGATCCGTTCGGCTCGCTGTTCACCGATTCCGACGTCGGCGACAAGGTTATCGTAAAAGGGCGCTCGAGACTGACCGATCACACGAAGGTCGGTGTAAACGACTTCGATTACGAAGCTGCTCTTGCGGGAACGACGCTCGATTGGGACGCCGGCAGCAACAAGGATCGCGCTATCGATATATCTGTAGACAACGAGGCACATACCTTGACGGTTACCATTAAGCGCCGAATCGACGATAAGGACCAAAACGGAGCTTATAAGCCGAAGGTAGAATTGCCTGTCGTTATTACGGGTGTTGATAATGCCGAAAAGACCGCTCAGGTTATTCTGCTTATTACGATTGTCAACTCCGAAATGTCGATTGACTTCGACGGCTTGCAGATGTCCCAAAACAACATTACCGAAAGCATGAATAGCGACATGACGGGTTACCGCTTGCTTAAGGGCGAAAACGATTACTCCTTCACACTCGAAGTGATGGTTTCGGTCGATTCCCCTTCGGTCGAAGTTAGGATGCTCGAGATGTTCAACGACCCCGACTACCGCAACCCGGTATACGACGACGTAAACAATCCCGCCGATACCGATTCCTTCCGTCTAGTTGCACCGGATGAACGCGGTACGTACATTACATCGACTACGCATATCTTTACCGCGGCGCAGGAGGAAGATGAACGACTCGATCTTGCAACGGTAACGCCTCGCTTTATCGGCAACGACCCGTATAAGTTTACCGGCATCGTGGTGTCCGCCAACTCGTACATGCGCGGATACTCCGGCACGGCAACGATGAGAATTGTCGACAGGAGCGGAGATCCCACAAACACGGGAGAGGGTGTAACCATTACGCTTAAGGTTATTATCGTTAACTCCGCGCCGACCCTTAAGGCAGGCATGCAGCGGGCAGAATACGATGTAATCGGATCGCAAAACGGCACGGTTGCGCCTATTATTATCAACATTGCGGACTTTGTAACCGACGTCAACCCGACCGACGTCCCGTCCCAGGCTGGAAAGACCGATACATACGTACGTATTACGTCATTCTCGCCGGATATGCCCGAGACGATGTTTGCAACGCCGGACGCAGCGGACGACGGCGGTGACGGTGTCCTCTCCGTCCAGTTGAACACCGAGGATACTTTCAACCAAAGCTGTATCGTTACCCCGAGAAAGGGCGTGTTCGGAACGCAGACGATTCATATTACAGTTTCGGACGGAACGGCAAACGACGTCGAAACGCGTACAACAACATTTGCCGTACGTGTATCCGTTGTTTACAACTTCGACGAAATTACGAAGCTAAATACGATAAATGTTATTCGCGGAATTTATAAGACGGTTACTGTTGCGGATCTTGTAGACGAAATCGAGAACACCGCCACCGGCAAGAATGCTCGCCGCTACAATTCCGGCATAGCCACTTATGCGGAGGGAGACGAGGAAGACCGCAATACGTTTAACCCCGGCGCGGAGTATATTCTTACAAGGCTGACCGTTCCCAACACATATGTAGACTATGTGAAGATCGATCAGGACGAGGACGGTTGGCGCTTCCGTCCGATGAGAGTTACGACAAACGGCAACGTCTCGCTCAACGCAGAGTTCAAGCTTAAAACTCAAGTCGACGATCCCGAAGCAAAGACGTACAGCGCTTCGTTCGAGGTCAGCATTGCAGACAATCCCAAGCCCGTGCTTATCGACGCGTTTGCCAACGGCTACACATTCTATACGTCGGGCAACGGCTACATTCTTACCGAGGGCACGGTTAACCTGAGACCCGAGCACATGTTTATCGATAAGGCGCCGGGCGACACGCTTAAATTCCATCATGCGTCGACGCTTTCACCGTCGCTTGCGACCGCCGAAGTTATTGCGGACGACACGCTTCGCATCCACTTTAACTACAAGGGCGAGACCGAGATTACGGTCGGCGTTATGGACGCTACGGAAGAGGTTGTTTCCTTCACGTTTAAGATTATCAACATCGATTTGGAGGAACCCAATCTGTGGGCAACCATCATGATAAGCTTCGAGTCCAACCAGATGATTTGGATAATCGCGCTCGGTGCGGTAGGACTGCTTATTATAATCCTCATAATCGTTCTTATAGCGGTTAAACGCCGTAAGCGCAAAATGGAAGAGATGGAAGCCATACTCATGTCCGAGCTCGAGCTCGAGGAGCAGATGATGCGCCTACAAGCCGGGTCTATGGGAATGATGGGCGACGCGTACGGATACTTGCCACCTACAATGGGCGGAGGTCCCGTCGATCCCGGGCTTATGCTCGGTAGCGGCGGTACGCAGCAGGTTAATCCTCAGGGTACGTTAAACCTTAACCCCGGTCAGCAACCCGGAGCGCCTACTCAAGACTACTTCAACGGTGGGCAAAACGATCTCGACTTTTAATTAAACCTAACAAAAGGCGCCGCGTTTGCGGCGCTTTTTGCGTGCGAATAAACCGGAAATAACCGAAAGATTGGGAAAGCGACAATATAATTTATAAAAATTGTTATAAAACCGTTGTAATTTTATATCCGTTGTGATATAATTTTTACGGAAATAAAAGATATTCGCACCGAGTTAAGTTAAAGTTACAAAAGCAATATCGAATTTTTGTCGGTGTGTATGGTTGTTTTAGATACTTTAATACCGTATTTTTCGGCGTAAGCCGTTTTGTTTATTCTTATATATAATTTATATATATATTGTATTTTTTGCCGTTTTTTCTTGGGTGAAATTTCGGTTAACTATATAACGGAGGCAAAAGCTTTTGCAAAAAAAGATTGTAGAGCCCGTATTGAAGGTTATTTTTTTGGGCGGAGTAGGCGAGATCGGTAAAAATATGACCGCTCTCGAGTTTGGTGAAGACATAATTATTATCGACTGCGGATCGACGTTCCCCACAGCGGATACGCCCGGTGTGGACCTTATCATACCCGATCCCGCGTACCTTATGCTTAACAAGGATAAAATACGCGGTATTGTAGTTACGCACGGGCACGAGGACCATATAGGCGCGATACCGTACTTCCTTAAAGAGTGTAACGTTCCCGTATTCGGCACGCGTTTGACGCTTACTTTAATCGAGAACAAGCTGCGTGAAATGCGTATCGACAACGCAAAACTTAACGTTGTTCAGGCGGGCAATACAGTGTCGCTCGGCAGGGCGTTTAAGGTGGAGTTTATAAAAGTTTCCCACTCTATTGCGGGGTCGTGCGCGCTTTCGATTTCAACTCCCGTCGGAGTTGTTTTCCATACCGGTGACTTTAAGGTGGACTTTACGCCCATCGACGGTAATATGATCGACCTTCAGCGCATTGCGGAAATTGGCAAACAGGGCGTACTATTGCTTCTCTGCGAGAGCACTAACGTCGAGCGCCCGGGCTCGTCCATGAGCGAGGCTACGGTCGGGCGGTCTATGCGTGCTATTTTCAACGAGAACAAGGATAGGCGGCTTATTATAGCAACCTTTGCTTCCAATATCCATAGACTTCAGCAGATAATAGACCTTGCCGCCGAATTTAAGCGCAAGGTCGCGTTTTCGGGCAGGTCTATGATAAACGTTGCGGAGAGCGCCGCCAAAATAGGCGAATTGCACCTTGACAGAGAGCAGATTGTCGATATCGAAAAGGTTAAAAACGTAGACGACAAGGACCTTGTTATTCTCACGACCGGCAGTCAGGGCGAGCCGATGAGCGCGCTTACCCGTATGGCGAGCGACGAGTTTTCCAAGGTGAAGCTTGGTTATAACGATACGGTTATTCTTTCCGCGCACCCCATACCCGGCAACGAGCGCATGGTTTACACCGTTATAAACAACGTTTACCGCCACGGCGCGAGGGTTATTTACGAGAGCCTTGCGGAGCTTCACGTTTCCGGTCACGCCTGTCGCGACGAGCTTTCGCTTATACACGCTCTGCTTAAGCCGCAGTATTTTATCCCCGTTCACGGCGAGCACAGACATCTCCAAAAGCATGCCGAGCTTGCCGTCGCTATGGGCGAAATGCCCTCGCATATCATAATTACGGATATAGGCGATTGCGTGTACGTTTCGCCGCGCAAGTTTATGATAGGCGAGCAGGTTGCCGCGGGAAGCCTATTAATCGACGGACTGGGCGTGGGTGATACGGATAGCTCGGTACTCCGCGACAGAAAAATCCTTGCCGAGGAAGGTCTTTTGCTTGCCGTTATCTGTATCGACGAGCTGTCGGGTACCGTCTCCGCAGTGGATATAACGTCGCGTGGATTCGCCTATGACAAGGACAACGGCGACTTTTTCGAGGGATGCCGCGGGGATGTTATGCGCGTTCTTTCCGACTACGACCTCCGCGAATGCGACAGGAACGTTCTTAACAACACCATCAGAAAAGAACTTAAAAACTATATCTTTAAAAAGACTCGCCGCAGTCCTATGATACTGCCTTTGGTGATAGATTGTTAAACAGAAATAAAATCGAACTTTTGGCGCCTGCGGGCGACTTAGCCAAGCTTGACGTTGCGCTCGAATACGGAGCAGACGCGGTGTACTTGTCCGGCAAAAGGTTGGGCATGCGCGCCGCGTGTAAAAACTTCGACTACGAGGAGCTTAAAGCGGCTTCTCTCAGGGCGCATCTCAGCGGCGCCAAGTTTTACGTGACGCTTAATATATTCCCGAACGACGACGATATTTCGTTCGTCCCAGAGTATCTCGATTATCTGCACAGCATACATACGGACGGAATAATTGTCTCCGACCTCGGGCTTATTAAAAAAGCGATTAGCCTTCAACCATCCCTTCCCGTACACGTTTCCACGCAGGCAAACGTCCTAAACAGCGATACGGCGCGATTCTATGCCGACATGGGCGTAAAGAGAATAGTTCTTGCCCGCGAGCTTTCGCTCGGACAAATCCGCCGTATCCGCGACGCGCTCCCCGACGACGTGGAGCTTGAAGCTTTTGTTCACGGCGCGATGTGTATATCGTATTCGGGTCGGTGCTTGCTCTCCGCATACATGTCGGGGCGCTCGGCTAACCGCGGTGAATGCAATCAAGCGTGCAGAATGTTTTTTACTCCCGAAAACAGAGTCGAGCCGTTCGAGTTTGTCGAGGACGACGGTACGTACATTTTTGGCGGCAACGATCTTAACATGATAAATCACCTAAGCGACGTTATCGACGCGGGTATCTCGTCGCTCAAGATAGAAGGGCGCGTAAAGTCCGAGTATTACGTAGGTTGCGTTGTAAACGCGTACAGAAAGGCGTTAAATGCCCTCTACACGGGCGAAACGCTCTCGGACGATATAATTACCGAAGTAGAAAAAGCGCCTAACCGCGGCTTTAATACCGGCTTTTATTACGGTCAGCCCGAACGCTCGGCAACGACAGTTCCGTTCTATGATTTTTGTGGTCTTGTTCGAAAGACCTCAAAGGCAGGGACCGTAGTCGAAATGCGTAACCGATTTAAAACGGGCGATAAGCTCGAGGTTTTGTCGCCCGACAGTAAGTATCACAATTCGGTTATCACAATTCCCGTTATGCTTGATGAGGAGGGGAACGAGCTGACGGACGCAAAGGTTACAAGACAACTCGTCACTATGCCCGGCGTTTTTCTCCCGCCGCTTTCCATGCTGCGCAGACCGCAAAAGGGCTTCAACGCAAAGTGACGATTTTTTTCGTAAACGGTTGATTTATATTTTATCGAGTGTTATAATATCTTCGAGATGACCGGACGGTTGCGTGCCGTAAGGTACGAGGAAAGTCCGAACACCGCAGGACAGGACGCCGGCTAACTACCGGTGAAGGCGACTTCAAGGAAAGTGCAACAGAAAATAACAGCCGAGATTATTCGGCGAAGGTGAAAAGGTGAGGTAAGAGCTCACCGCCGGGTCGGTAACGACTTGGGCTGTGTAAACCCCGTCCGGTGCAAGATGTAAGGGTTAAGGCGGTCCGCCGTCCTTTAAAATCGCTTGACCGCCGCGGCAACGCGGCGGCTAGATAGATAACCGTCATAACAGAATTCGGCTTACAGGTCATTCTCGCATCCGCAGTTTATTTACTGCGGATATTTTTTTGATTGATTTGCGGAATTGTCAGTACATATATACAGGTTAGGTTATTACAAAGTTGTACTCATTCAAATTAAAGTCTTTGTTATATCAGCGCCTTGGAGATTTTTCCTATGGCGCGTTTTTCTATACGGGAGACGTACGAGCGGGATATACCGAGCTTTTCCGCCACCTCCGATTGAGTTTTTGCGTCCTCGCTCTCCAGTCCGTATCTTAACGAGATTACGGTGTATTCGTCGTCGGTAAGGGTGGATTTCATCACTTTTTTTACCTTTTCGAGTACGATATTGTTTTCTATCGCCTCAAAGTCGTTGTCGTCGCGCGTAATTACGTCCATAAGCACTATGTCGTTGCCGTCCTTGTCCTCGCTTACGGGCTCGTACAGACTAACCGTTTGGCGGTGCTTTTTGTTGGCGCGTATGTACATTAATATTTCGTTTTCTATGCATTTTGCCGCATAGGTTGTAAGCTGACAGCCTTTGCCGAACTCGAACGTTTCTATGCCCTTTATAAGCCCTATGCTTCCAACGCTTATAAGGTCGTCCGCTTCGCCGGCGTTGCTGTATTTTTTTACAATGTGTGCGACGAGCCGAAGATTGTGCCTGACAAGTATGTCGTATGCGGCTTTATCGCCGTTTCTGTACTGTTCGAGATATCTTCTTTCCTCTTCGGGGGAAAGCGGCTTGGGAAAAGACCCGTTGTTGTTTACGAACGAGGTAAAAAAGAATATTCTCGACAGGAACGTCATAAACGATTCAATTATCATAATTAGCACCGAAACAAAATTGGAGTGGTTATCATTTATATGACGAACGGTGTCGAATTTTGCCTGTCCGCGCTTGAATTTTACATATAATAATAAGGAATACAAAAACAGTAAAAATTCTTGCAATATGGGTAATAATCTGTTACAATAGAAAAAGAGGTGATTTTATTTTGGAACTTTTGTCTGCAAACGGCGCTACGACCTCCGATATAATCGTTATCGTTTTTTTGGTTCTACTCACGATCGGATGTATCGCGGCGCTCCCGTATTTTTTATGTAAGAATATCGACAATGACAAGCCTGTCGTTCACAAAAAAACGGCGCTTTTGATTATCCTTGCGGTGGGCTTGGTAATTCGCCTCGCTTTTTCATTGAGTATCCGCGGTTACCGCGAGGACTATAACGTTATACTTTCCATGTTCGACGATTTGAGTAAGTACGGAGTGGGTAAGTACTATACGGGAAACTTTGTCCACTGTCTGTACCCGATTGCGTACGTCGTGTATCTGCTTTTCGGCGGAATTTCCAATTTGACGGGACTTACCACATTCTCTTCGCTCAGCGCACAGTTTATGGTAAAGCTTCCGCTTATTATATCCGACCTGCTTGCGGCGTTTGCAGTGTACAAAATAGCCAAAAAGTATTTTAACGAACGCGTGGCGTACGTGCTATGCGCGTTCGTATGCTTGTGCCCGATATTCTTTATGGGCTCGGTGGTGTGGACGACGCCCGCAACGTTTACCGCAATGTTCGCTTGCTTTGCGCTTTACTGCCTTGTAAAAAAGAACTACGCCGCCATGATCGGGTTTGCGACCGCTTCGGCGTTTTCGTCTAAAGAGGGGATATACCTTTTCCCGGTATTTGCGGTTTTTTCGGTGTTTCACCTTGTACGCGCCGTATTTAATCTCCGCGCGTCAAAAAAATCGGGCGCCTCGTCTGCCGATTATAAGGCGCTGTTAAAGGGCGAGTGCAACGCCGTGATTTCCGTACCGCTAGGGTTTGTAGGATCGCTGCTTGTTGTATACCTGCTCGGTCTTACTATGTTTGCTTCTTACAGCTACAATCCGTTTACGTTTATTAACGAATTTTTGCTTTTGCCGCTTGTTACGTTCGACTTCTTCACGTACAACGGGCTCAGCATTTACGCCGTATTCAATCTAAACGGATCCGTGCCCAATACGAGATTCCCCGCGATACTGTTTGCGGTGCTGTTTGCGCTTATAATAACCGCAATCGTGAGCGTTGTATACTTTACAAAGCGCAACCGCGCAACGCTTGTTATGCTTGCGGCGTACTCCATGTTTACTCTTTCCGTATACTATCCGGGCGCGACGCCCGTAACGCTTACTGCGGCGCTGGTGCTGACGCTTGTCGCGTACGCGCTCGTCAAGGACAAGCGGTTGCTTACGATACTGTTTGTCGCGGGACTTGCTTACGTGATAAATACGTCGAGCATCCTCGCGTGCGCGGGCTTCCTCGGCAATGCGGAAAACTTCTCTATTTCTGCGACGACCTTCTTTATGGACGGGAATTTGGCCACGGTGCCTATCGCTTGCTCGGCGGTTACGGTTCTTGCGCATTTGTACTTTACGCTTACTACCGTCAGTATCGGTACGACGGGAAACAAAAAGATGTTAAGACCTTGCGGCGGCTTCGGCGCGAGCGTAAAAGAGTTTTTTGCGAGAAAGGTGGATTAGGTTGTTATCGAGGATAAAAAGCTACGCCCTCGACGGATTGAGGGGTTACAGTGTTTCGGTGGAAGTTGATATCAGCCCCGGAGTTCCCGCGGTTGATATAGTCGGGCTTCCCGACACCGCGGTTAAGGAATCGAGCGAACGCGTTCACTCCGCAATCAAAAACAGCGGGTTTTATTTTTCTCCGCGCAGAATAACGGTAAATCTTGCGCCGGCACACACGAAAAAAGGTGGGTCGGCTTTCGATCTTGCGATTGCTCTCGGAATGCTCGTTTCGACGGAGCAGGCAGGCGTCGACGATAACAAAAAACCGCTCTCCTCGGTAAGCGACTGTGTTTTTCTCGGCGAGCTGTCGCTGTCCGGCGAGGTCAGAAAGATTAACGGCGTAATGCCGATACTTATTTCCGCCAAAGAGCGCGGGATTAATAAAATCGTCATTCCTTACGGCAATGCAAACGAAGCAAGATACATACAGGGCATTGAAGTTTACGCGGTAAAAACTCTTCGCGAGGCAGTCGATATTATTAACGGAGTTCCCGCCGTTCCCGTAGAAAAGAGCGATATCGTTATAGGAAGCTCGACCTCTGCCGGTGAGGACCTTAAGTTTGTTAAAGGTCAGTATTCGGCAAAACGCGCTTTGGAGATTGCCGCGGCGGGCGGACACAATATGATTATGATAGGTGCGCCCGGCGGCGGAAAGACCATGCTCGCAAAGTGTATTCCCGGTATTCTTCCCGATATGACCGAGGCGGAGGCGCTCGAAACGACAAAGATTCATTCTGTGGCGGGAATACTCGACGATTCGGTAGGTATCGTTACAGTGCGCCCGTTTCGCAGTCCGCATCACACGGCAAGCAAAATCGCGCTTACGGGCGGCGGCTCGACTTCGCACCCGGGCGAGATTAGCTTTGCACATAACGGCGTTCTGTTTTTGGACGAGCTGCCCGAATATCCGCGTGCCGTGCTCGAGATACTTCGTCAGCCGCTTGAGGACGGCGTAATCACTGTATCGCGCGCCGCAAGGACTGTGGAGTATCCCGCAAACTTTATGCTTGTCGCCAGCATGAATCCGTGCCCGTGCGGTTATTACGGCTCCGCCACTCACGATTGCTCGTGCACGCCGGCGCAGATACAAAAGTATATGGGCAGAATTTCCGGTCCGCTCCTTGACCGAATAGACATTCACGTCGAGGTGGACGAGGTGCGTTACGACGAGCTTACCTCTTCCGAAAATGCCGAGAGCTCAAACGACGTAAAGGAAAGAGTAAATGCGGCGAGAAAGCTGCAAACGGCAAGGTTTAAAGGCTCGCAGGTGCATTCCAATTCGAAAATGACCTCCGAAATGATAAAAACGCACTGTGCGCTCGACGCTTCGGGCGAGAGGATTTTATCCAAAGCGTTTGAAAAACTCGGGTTTTCGGCGCGGGCTTATACGCGCATACTCAAGGTTGCGCGCACCGTTGCCGACCTTGACGGCAATCCCAAGATAGAAAGCAAGCACGTTGCGGAAGCAATCATGTACAGATCCCTCGATAAGGCGGTAAGATAAATGCTTCTGTCCGATATATATCTTTGGCTTTCGTATTCGGGAATTTCCACTCGTAAGCTTAACAGACTTCTCGAGCAAATATCTCCCACTAAGCTTTGGGACAGCTTTGCGGAGGAAACCAAGCTCAATCTTGACGATAAAACTTTTTCGGTGCTTAAGCGCACCCGCAACGAAGAATACATTCAAAAGATAAAGTACTACCTCGAAGCTAACCATATCGAATACGTAACGCGCGCAGATCCGCTTTTTCCTGCGAGCTTGTCCGAGCGGGAGGTCGATCCGCCGCTTGCGCTTTATTATAAAGGCGATATTCATCTTGCCCGCGGCGACAAAAACCTTGCGGTAGTGGGGACGCGCCGCGCCTCTCCGTACGGCAAGTACGCGACCGAAAAGATAGTAAAAGAGCTTGCCTCCGCAGGCTTTACGATAGTAAGCGGACTTGCTACGGGGATAGACGGGTTTGCTCACGCGTCGACTCTCGAGGCGGGCGGAAAGACGATTGCCGTACTCGGAAGCGGAATGAATAACGTTACGCCGGTAAGCAATTTGGCGCTTTTCGATAAGATTTGTAAGGACGGGCTTGTGCTGAGCGAATATCCGCCCGACGTTCACGGCTCGGTGTATACTTTTCCGCAGCGTAACCGTATAATAAGCGGGCTGAGTAAAGGCGTGCTTGTTGTGGAGGCGGCGGAAAAGAGTGGCGCGCTCATTACGGCGGACTGCGCGCTCGAGCAGGGCAAGGACGTGTTTGCCGTACCCGGCGATATAGACAAGCCGCGTTCCGTCGGCACAAACAAGCTTATTAAGCAGGGCGGAATCGCGGTGACAAGCGCCGTCGATATACTCGACTACTACGGCGCCGCGCCAAACACAAAACCGCAGGCGATAGCGCTTGATTTTACAGAGCAGCGCGTAATGGATATACTGTCGGGCGGGGAGAAGACGTTTGATTCGCTTGTCGAAAAATGCGGCTTGTCCGTGTCCGAGCTGAATAAAGCGCTTTCAATGCTTATGATATACGGACTTGTACACGAGAAATCGAAAAATCTATTTACGGCATCTTAAAGGAGAGAGAGTATGAATCTTGTTATTATCGAGGGTATAGGAAAGCTCGAAACCGTCCAAAAGTATTTGGGCTCGGGCTACAAGGTGTTCGCTACGGGCGGACACGTAAGGGATTTGCCGTCCAAGCGGCTTGCGGTCGACGTTAACAACGAGTTCGAGCCGACCTACGTAATTATGGATGACAAGAAGGAAACGGTAGAACGCTTACGTTCCGCCGCGGCGTCCGCGCAAAAGGTGCTTCTTGCAACCGACCCCGACCGTGAGGGCGAAGCTATATCCTGGCACGTTGCGACCCTTCTTAACATTCCCGAAAACTCCCCGGTAAGAATCGAGTTTAACGAGATAAGCAAGACCGCCGTTCAAAACGCGCTTAAACACCCGCGCGCTATCGATAAAAAGCTTGTCGACGCGCAACAGGCGCGAAGAGTTTTGGACAGACTCGTCGGATACAAGGTTTCGCCAATAATCTGCAAAAAGATTCAAAGCAACCTAAGCGCGGGCAGGGTGCAGTCCGTAACGCTCCGCCTAATAGTCGACAGGGAGCGCGAGATTCGCGCTTTCGTGCCCGAGGAATACTGGAGCTTTTTTGCCCTTCTTTCCGCCTCGAACGGCGATAAGATTAAGGCGGCGCTTGTCGGCTGCGGCGGGGAAAAGGTTAAGCTGTCGTGCGAGAGCGACGTAGAAAAGGTAAAGTCCGATCTTGTAGGTGCGAGCTACGTCGTTTCCGACGTAAAAAAGAGCGTAACAAAGTCCCACCCGTTCGCACCGTTTATAACCTCCACTATGCAGCAGGACGCGCTCAATAAGCTTGGAATGAGTTTAAAGCAGACTTCGCTTGCGGCGCAGCAGCTTTACGAGGGAGTAGATTTGCCGGGCGAAGGCAAGGTTGCGCTTATTACGTACATTCGTACCGACTCGACGCGCGTTTCCGCAGAGGCTATTACCGCGGCGCGGGAGTATATCGACAAAAACTTCGGGGCTGACTACCTTCCCGAAAAGCCCAATTATTATGCGTCCAAAAAGAGCGCACAGGACGCGCACGAAGCAATCCGCCCGATTACGCTCGACAAAACCCCGCAGAGCGTTCGCGCTCACTTAAATAAATATCAATACGCGCTTTACGACCTTATTTACAAGCGTTTTCTTGCCAGCCAGATGTCCGACGCAACGTATAACTCGATGACCGTCGATATTGCGGCAAAAGATTACGAGTTCCGCGTTACGGCGCGCACTCCGCTGTTTGACGGATTTACTAAGGTTTACGCCGTGGAAAGTAAGGCGGACAAGGACGAGATTACCGTCAAGGTCCCCGATCTTAACGTAGGCGACAAGCTCGGTTTTATCAAGTTCGAGCACGAACAGAAGTTTACAAAGCCGCCCGCAAGGTATACGGAGGCGAGCCTTGTAAAGGCAATGGAGGAGCGCGGTATAGGCAGACCCGCAACGTACACTCCCACGGTGTCACTTCTCTTTACCCGCAAGTACGTTTCCCGCGAGCAAAAGGCCATTGTCCCCACACAGCTCGGCGAGGACGTTACCGATATGCTTGTAAAATACTTCCCCGAGATAATGAACGTAGATTTCACCGCAAAAATGGAGAGCGACCTCGACGGAATAGAGGAAAACGGTATCAAATGGCAAAACGTGGTTTCGGAGTTTTACGACGGCTTCGAGGATAGGGTAAAGGCGGCGAGAGAGGACGATTACACTCTTAAAGCGCCCGACGAGGTAACGGACCATGTCTGCGAAAAGTGCGGCGCAAAAATGGTTATCAAAACGGGCAAGAACGGCAGATTTCTCGCGTGTCCCAATTATCCTAAGTGCAAAAACACAAAGGATATCGACGACAACGGGAATATCGTCGAGCACCCCCAAGAATCGGCGTCGAACGTGGTTTGCGAAAAGTGCGGCGCGACTATGGTTTTAAAAACGGGCAAGTTCGGCAAGTTCCTCGCATGCCCCAATTACCCCAAGTGCAAAAACACTAAAACGCTTGACGAAAACGGCAACGTCGTTCCGCCCAAGCCCGTCGAGCAGTCCGACGTGGTTTGCGAAAAATGCGGCGCTACCATGATTGTAAAGACGGGAAGATTCGGCAAGTTCCTCGCATGCCCCAATTACCCCAAATGCAAAAATATCGTCAATCTCGATAAAAAGGAGGAGGATTCGAGACCGCTTCCCAATTGTCCAAAGTGCGGGAAACCGCTTAAAAAGATAGTTAAAGGCCGTTCGACTTTCTACGGTTGCACGGGATATCCCTCTTGCGACTTTGCTCTCTCGTCGAGACCTACGGGCGAAAAGTGCCCCGAGTGCGGCTCCCTCCTCGTAGAAAAAACGGGTAAAAACGGCGATTCCGTTAAATGCTCGAATAAAGAATGTAAGTATAAAAGTAACGTAGTAGGCAATGACTGATAAAGCGGTTAACATTATAGGCGGCGGTCTTGCGGGATGCGAGGCGGCGCTGTATCTATCCCGCCGAGGAGTAAAAGTCAATCTGTTTGAGGCGAAGCCAGTTTGGCGATCGGCGGCGCACAAAAGCGACAACCTCGCCGAAATTGTGTGCTCTAATTCGCTCAAAAGCGTTCTTCCCACCACCGCAAGCGGCGCGCTTAAAAACGAGATTTTTCACTTGGGCGGTACTCTTCTCGAAATTGCAAAAGAGACAGCCGTTCCGGCGGGCGGCGCGCTTGCCGTAGATCGCGAGGAGTTTTCCTCGCGCGTTACAGAACGGATAAAAAACAGTAATAATATTAACATCGTAAGCGAAGTCGTCGAGCGGTTTGATACGGACGAAGTCACTTTGGTGTGCGCGGGTCCCGTGTGTCATGATAAGCTTGCAAGCTATATCGGCGAACTGACGGGCGAACAATCGTTATCGTTTTTCGACGCCGCCGCGCCCATTATAACCGCGGAAAGCGTCGATATGGATTACGCGTTTTTCGGGGCGCGGTACGGTAAGGGCGGTGACGATTATCTTAACTGCCCGATGAGTAAGGACGAGTACCTCGCTTTTTACGACGCGCTTATTAATGCCGAGCGCGCAAAGGATGAGGTAACGGGCGTGTTCGAAGGATGTATGCCCGTAGAGGTTATGGCGTCACGCGGCGTTGACGCGCTACGTTACGGTCCGCTCCGTCCCGTGGGCTTCGACAAAAAGTATTACGCCGTTTTGCAGCTCAGAAAGGAAAACGTTTTTAGCACGCTTTATAACCTTGTCGGCTTCCAAACCAATCTAAAATTCGGTGAACAAAAGCGCGTGTTTTCCATGATTCCCGCACTTAAGAATATGGAGATTGTGCGCTACGGCGTTATGCACAGAAACACCTTTATAAACGCGCCCAAAGCGATAAACGCCGACTTGCGACTTAAAAAATATCCTAACGTTTTTATCGCCGGACAGCTTTGCGGCGTGGAAGGGTACGTGGAAAGTATCGCGACCGGGCTTGTCGCCGCGATAAACGCAGAGCGTTTTATTAACGGGGCGGCGACGGTTATACCGCCCGAGGAGACGGTAATCGGCGCGCTGCTTAGATATATAGCCACTCCCAATTCCGATTTTCAGCCGATGAATGCAAACTTCGGAATCCTGCCGTCTATCGGAGGGAAAAAGGCGGACAGAAAGCTCGCGTATTACAACAGAAGCGACGGGGCGATACAAAACTTTGTAAAAAGTGCGCTGTCATAACGGTGATTTTTGCGACTAAATTCATTTGTCAAGATACAAACGATGTGATATAATTAAATCAATAAGGAGAGTGCATTATGAAACTCGAAGGAACAACCATAATAGGCGTAAGAAAGGACGGTCAGACAGTTATTGCGGGCGACGGACAGGTCACCCAGAATCAACAGGTAATAATGAAGGGCAATGCAAAAAAGGTGCGCCGCGTTTATAACGACAGCGTTATCCTCGGCTTTGCGGGTTCCGTTGCCGACGCCTTTACTTTGAGCGAGAGATTCGAGGAAATGCTCAATAAGTATTCGGGCAATCTTATGCGCTCCGCCGTCGAGCTTGCTATGCTGTGGCGGGGCGACAGGAATATGCGCCAATTGGAAGCGCTGTTAATAGTAGCCGACAAAAACGATATGTTTATCGTATCGGGAAGCGGCGACGTGATAGAGCCGGAGCACGGCATTTGCGCTATCGGCTCGGGCGGCAACTATGCGCTCGCCGCTGGAAGAGCGCTTATCGCCAATACTAATATGACCGCAGAGGAGATTGCGCGCGAATCGATGCGAATCGCTTCCGATATCTGCATTTACACCAATTCCAATATCGTTGTGGAGGTTGCATAATGAATTTGACTCCCAAGCAGATTGTTGCCGAGCTCGACAGATACATTATCGGGCAGAGCAAGGCAAAACGCGCCGTTGCGATTGCGCTTAGAAACCGTTACCGCAGAAGCCAACTGACCGAGGCGGAGCGCGAGGAAATAACGCCCAAAAACATCGTCATGAAGGGTCCTACGGGCGTAGGTAAGACGGAAATTGCGCGCAGGCTTGCAAAGATAGTAAGAGCGCCCTTTATCAAGGTGGAAGCGACAAAATACACCGAGGTCGGTTACGTCGGCCGCGACGTTGAGTCCATGATACGCGACCTTGCGGAAACAGCCGTTCACCTTGTAAAGGAAGAGCATATGGCGACGGTTGCCAATAAAGCGCGCGAGTTTGCCGAGCAAAAGATTATAAACGCGGTTGTAAAGGCGCGCAAAAAGGATAACGCCGACACTCCCGAATCGGTCATTAAAGCGCAGGTCGAGGAGGATTTAAAATCGGGCAAGCTCAATAAGCTCGTACTCGAGATCGAGGTTGCGGAAAGCGCGCCCAAGCTCGAGGCAATGCCCGGAATGAATATCGACATTAACATAGGCGAAATGCTGGGCGGCATAATCCCTCAGCGTAAAAAACGCCGCAAGGTTAAGGTGGAGGAAGCAATCGAGCTGTATATGCAGGAAGAGAGCGAACGCCTCCTCGATATGGACGCTATTAAGGCGGAGGGTGTGCGCCGCGCTCAAGAGGACGGAATAATCTTTATCGACGAGATAGATAAAATCGCCAACCGCAAGGGTGCGGGCGGCGGCATGGACGTTTCCCGCGAGGGCGTTCAGCGCGACATACTCCCCATAGTCGAGGGCTGCACGGTAATGACTAAGTACGGCGCGATTAAGACCGATTACATTCTGTTTATCGCGGCGGGCGCCTTCCAAATCTCGAGCGTTACCGACCTTATCCCCGAGTTGCAGGGTCGTTTTCCTATACGCGTAGACCTCGAGTCGCTATCATATGAGGATTTTGTAAAGATATTTACCGAGCCGGAAAACGCCGTTACCCGTCAGTATGCGGCGCTATTAAGAGTGGAAAACATCAATCTTTCCTTTACTCAAGACGCGATAGAGGAGATGAGTCGGCTTGCCGTACTCGAAAACGAGACGGGGGAGGATATCGGCGCAAGAAGGCTTCACACCGTTATGGAAAGCCTGCTCGAGGATATCAGCTTTAATGCGGACGGCAACAATCCCATGCTCGACGTGGTGGTTGACAAAGCGTACGTCGTTGAGCATCTTGCAAAAGAAATTTCCGCTCACGACCTCAAAAAGTATATCATTTAGTTTACCATGATAAACATTCCCAAAGGCACAAAAGACATGCTTCCCGCCGACAGCCACAAGTGGCAGGCGGTGGAGGACGCGGCGCGTAAAATAGCGGCGCTGTATAACGTTCAAAAAATTCGTACGCCCGTATTTGAAAGCGCCGAGCTTTTTTTGCGCTCGGTCGGCGAAGGCTCGGATATAGTCAATAAGGAGATGTACGTATTCGAGGATAAGGGCGGTAGGCGTATGGCGCTCCGTCCCGAGGGTACGGCTGGCGTTATGCGCTCGTTTATCGAGAACAATCTCGGCGAGAGTCTCCCGCTTAAAACTTATTATATCGAATCCATTTACCGATACGAACAGCCGCAGTCGGGAAGGTACAGAGAGCATCACCAGTTCGGCACCGAGTTTTTCGGTAGCGACAAGCCGGAGTTTGACGCCGAGGTAATTTCGCTCGCTCACGATTTTTTGCACGAAGTGGGCTTTACCGACGATACGCTGAAGCTCCAAATTAACTCGATAGGCTGCCCGCAGTGCAGAGCCGAGTACAACAAGGCGCTGAGGGCGTTTCTTAACAGTCACATAGACGAGCTTTGCGGCGATTGTAAGCGCAGGGCGGAGGTTAATCCGCTTCGCGCGCTCGACTGCAAGGTTGACTCGTGCAAAAAGATATACGTAAACGCGCCGAGGATAAGCGATTACCTTTGCGACGATTGCCGCAATCACATGAAGGAAGTTAAAAAGCTTCTCGATCTTAACGGTATTAAGTATACCGAAAACGACAAGCTGGTTAGGGGGCTCGACTACTACACTCGCACCGTTTTCGAGTTTGTGGGACCCAAATATACTGTTCTCGGCGGCGGCAGGTACGACGGGCTTTGCGAGGAGCTCGGCGGCAAGCACATGCCGTGCGTAGGCTTCGGTTGCGGAATAGAGCGGTTAATAGAGGCGGCGGAAGGCATAGGCGTGCAGTTTAATAGACCTATTCCCGAGGTTTTCGTTGCGGCGCAGTGCGACGGGACGAGAGACGAATGCGCAAAAATCGTCCGCGATCTCCGTAAAGCGGGGATTTCCGCGGAAACCGATCTTATGGGCAAAAGCTTAAAGGCGCAGTTTAAGTACGCCGACCGCCGCGGTTTTAGATACGTTATTACAATAGGCGAAAGCGAGCTCGCTTCCCAAACTATAAATATTAAACAAATGACAGACGGCACCGTTATTTCGATAGACAAGTCGAAACTTTCGGAGCAAGTCGGGAGGCTTTTATGGCAAAAATAGGCAACAGGACCTCATACTGCACAGACCTTACCGAAAAGGATATCGGCAAAGAGGTCGTCGTTAAGGGTTGGACGGCAAAGCGCCGCGACCTCGGCGGAGTTATATTTGTGGATCTCCGCGACCGCACGGGCATACTTCAGGTCGTTTTCGAAGCCGCAGAAGTAGACAACTTCCCGTTGGCGGAAAAAATTCGAAGCGAGTACGTTCTTGCCGTGCGCGGTAAGCTTCGCGCGCGCGACGAGGACATGATAAACCCCAAAATAAAGACGGGCGCAATCGAGGTGCTTGCCTACGAGCTCGAAATTCTTTCCGACGCCGATACGCCGCCGTTCGCTCTCGAGGACGCGGAATCGGTCAACGAAATGACCCGCCTTAAATACCGCTATCTCGATCTTCGCACCGACAGAATGACGGAGATTATGCGGCTCAGAAGCGAAATGCTGTACGTTACGCGCGACTATCTCCATAAAAACGGATTTTGGGAGATAGAAACGCCGTACCTCGGCAAGTCCACGCCGGAGGGCGCAAGGGACTATCTTGTTCCTTCCCGCGTACACAACGGATCGTTCTACGCGCTCCCGCAGTCGCCGCAGCTTTACAAACAGTTGCTTATGGTGGGCGGCGCGGATAAGTATTATCAGATTGCGCGTTGCTTTAGAGACGAGGACCTACGCGCCAACCGTCAGCCCGAGTTTACGCAGATAGACCTCGAAATGTCTTTTGTTACCCAAAAGCAGGTAATGGACTTGGCGTACGGCTTGGTGCGCGAAATTTTCAAAAAGTGCGCCGGCGTAAAGCTCCCCGCAAAAATACGCGAAATGCCGTACGACGAGGCTATGGCGAGGTTCGGCTCCGATAAGCCCGACACTAGATTCGGACTCGAGCTTGTCGACGTTTCCGATATTGCCGCGCATTGCGGTTTTCAGGTTTTCGAGCGCGCCGTTGCAATGAGCGGCGGAAGCGTTCGCATGATAAACGCGAAAGGCTTCGTAAAAGAAAACGAGCTTATTTTGTCCCGTCGAGATATCGACGCGCTCGGCGAATTTGTTAAGACGTATAAAGCTAAGGGTCTTGCCTGGATACAGGTTAGAAACGGCATGGAGCTTAACTCGTCCATAACAAAGTTTATGTCGAAGGAGACTGTTGACGCTCTTCTTAAACGCGCAAAGGCGGAGCCCGGAGACTTGCTCCTCTTTGTCGCCGACAAAAACGAAATCGTCTTTAAGACGCTCGGCGCGCTTAGGTTGCACCTTGCGGACATTGCCGGGCTTATCGATAAATCGAAGTTCGACGTTTTGTGGGTTGTAGACTTCCCGATGTTCGAGTGGTCGGAGGAGGAAAAACGCCACGTCGCCGTTCACCATCCGTTTACCATGCCGCACGAGGAGGACCTCGGCATTTTGGAAAGCGACCCCGGTGCGGTGCGGGCGGCGGCGTACGACCTTGTTATAAACGGCGAGGAGTCGGGCGGCGGCAGTCTTCGTATTCACGACAGGGCGCTCCAAAAGCGTATATTCAACATTCTCGGCTTTACGGACGAGCAGATAGAAGAGCGCTTCGGATTTTTCGTCAATGCGTTTAAGTACGGCGCGCCTCCTCACGGCGGGCTTGCGTTCGGCTTCGACAGGCTCGTAATGATGCTCGCTCACACCGAAAACATAAAGGACGTTATCGCGTTCCCCAAAATTCAAAACGCGTCCGACGTTATGACCCAGGCGCCTACGCCCGTCGACAAAAAGCAGACCGAGGAACTCGGACTTAAGGTTGTCGAAAAGATTTAACCGAGCTTTTTTCGATGTTAGAGCAGTGCGTTGTAAAAAAAGTCAAAAGGTCGGTTGCATATATCGAGCTTGTCCGCTCGGATAAATGCGACGGCTGCAATATTTGTTCCTTTAACAAAAAAAAGGCGATTACCGTGCCCGCGCTTTACGATAAAAGCGTTAAAGCGGGCGACACGGTGACTGTCGAAATGCCCACCGAGTCGGTCGGGGCAGCGTCGCTTCTTATCTATCTTTTCCCAATTGTCCTTATGGCGGTCGGGGCGGCGATAGGGCTTGTCGGCTCGGTATGGCTTCAGGTATCCCTTGCGGGCGCGGGGCTTGTCCTCGGGCTTGCGGCTTCCTTTATTACCGACAAAATTTATCGGAGAAAAAGCGGTGTACTGCCGAAGATTATTTCCGTTACCGACAAAACCGATGAGAAACAAAATACAAAAGGAGAAAACATTATGGATTTCGACGTAATTGCAAAAACCGATCCCGAGGTTGCGGAGAGCATGAAAAGAGAGCTTACCCGCCAGCGTTCCAAAATCGAGCTTATCGCAAGCGAAAACTTTGTGTCGCCCGCGGTGCTCGCCGCGGCGGGGTCGCATCTCACCAACAAGTATGCGGAAGGCTATCCCGCCAAAAGATACTACGGCGGCTGCGAGTACGTCGACGAGATTGAATCGCTCGCAATAGAGCGCGCCAAGGCGCTGTTCGGCGCGGAGCATGCAAACGTTCAGCCGCATTGCGGCGCAAACGCCAATCACGCCGCGTTTTACGCAACCCTCGAGCCGGGCGACACGTTTATGGGCATGAATCTTGCTCACGGCGGTCATCTTACGCACGGCTCCAAGGTCAACTATTCGGGTAGATTCTATAACGTAGTTCCGTACGGTGTAAATGAGAAAACCGAAACAATCGACTACGACGAGGTGGAGCGTATCGCCAAGGAATGCAAGCCTAAGCTTATTCTTGCCGGCGCGTCCGCATATCCCCGCGCAATCGACTTTAAAAAGTTCAGAGAGATTGCGGACAAGGTAGGCGCGGTGCTTATGGTAGACATGGCGCACATAGCGGGTCTTGTCGCGGCGGGTCTGCACGAGAACCCCGTAAAGTACGCCGATATTGTCACTACCACCACCCATAAAACTCTAAGGGGCCCGCGCGGCGGCATGATTCTTTGCCGCGAGAGCTTTGCCAAGGCGATAGATAAGGCTATTTTCCCGGGCACGCAGGGCGGTCCGCTCGAGCATATCATAGCCGCAAAGGCAATCGCGCTTAAAGAGGCGGGCACGGAGGAATTTAAAAAATATCAAAAGCAAATCGTGCTTAACGCAAAGGCTCTGTCCAAGGCGCTTGACGCTCGCGGCGTAAAGCTCGTTTCGGGCGGCACTGACAATCATCTTATGCTTCTTAAGCTCGAGGGAATCACCGGCAAGGAGCTCGAAATCCTTCTCGACGAGTGCAATATCACCGTCAATAAAAACGCCATTCCTTTCGATCCGCTGCCGCCGTCAAAAACGTCGGGCATCCGAATCGGCACGCCTGCGGTTACAACTCGCGGAATGAAGGAAGAGGATATGAAGGTAATTGCCGACTGCATTGTCGATTGCATCCAAAAGGGCGAGACCGCAAAGACGGACGTGCTAAAAAAGGTTAAGGCTCTTACCGATAAATACCCGCTTTATCCTCAAGTTTAATATAGCTATGTAATTCCGTAACAAAACGGTAAAACGGTTGTAAACGAATCGTTTTGCCGTTTTTTTATTATGTAGCCGCCCGCCTTGACAACGGCAAAATAAAAGGGTATAATCATTGTATTAAATTCGGAGGGAGTTTTTTGAAGCTTTCCACACGCGCAACCTACGGAATAAGACTTTGCTTTATGCTTGCCGTAGCCAAATCGCCCCTTTCCGCCGCTCAGCTCGAGAAGCAAACCGACGTCACGAGAAAGTATCTCGAGCAGCTTCTTGCCATGCTTAAAAGCGGCGGTATCGTCGTGTCTTTCCGCGGCAAGTCGGGCGGATACGAGCTTGCGCGCGATCCCGCGCAAATAACGGTAATGGACATGCTAAACGCGCTTGAAGACGGATTTGTCGCGCCCGATTGCGTGGACGGTAAGTGCGACGATATGTATTGTCCCAACCGCCGTATGTTTTATGAAATTAACAACGGAATAAGTAACGTGCTTTCCTCTGTCACTCTTCAAAAAATGGTGGACGATTACAGAAACGACTGCGGGAGAGAGCAATGAAACCGATATATCTCGATTACGCGGCGACTACGCCCGCAGATAAATTCGCGCTTGCCGCCGCTAAGCCGTATATGACTTCGATTTATTACAACCCCTCGAGTATGCACTCGCTCGGGAGACGTGCTTACGCCGCCGTCGAGCGCGCAAGGGAAAAGACGGCGCGCGCAATAGGAGCGCTTTCCGATGAAATTATTTTCACCTCTTGCGGCACCGAGGCGATTCAGCAGGCGCTGTTATGTTTCCCGTATGGGGAGAGGAAGAAAGTAATAGTTTCCGCAATAGAGCACGACAGCGTTACCGCGTGCGCGGACGAGCTTATTAAGCGCGGAATAACGGTGGAAAAGATAATGCCTACTTTTGATGGGATTATCACTCCCGAGGCGCTTAAAAACGTTATTGACGAGTCTACCGCGCTCGTATGCGTGATGACGGTCAACAACCAAACGGGCGCCGTACAGCCCGTTAGAGAGCTTGCGGACGTGGCGCACAGGCACGGCGCTCTGTTTTTTACCGACGCGGTACAGGCGGTTTGCACAACCGATATAAACGTAGCTTCGACAGGCGTCGATATGCTCGCAGCATCCGCGCACAAGTTTTACTCGTTAAAGGGAAGCGGCTTTTTATACAAAAAGAAAACCGTTAAGCTCAATCCGTTTATCGTGGGCGGAAGGCAGGAATACGGGCTTCGCGCAGGCACGGAAAACGTCCCGTCCATAGTGGCTATGGGCGAGGCGATAGAGCGCGCCGTCGTAGACAGGCGCGAATTTACAGAGCAAGTAACCGCAGCGGAAAACGCCTTTTTCTCCGGGCTTACCGTCGGAAAAATCGTGACGGTTGCAAACAGGGCGGCGGGAATATCCTCGGTCGTTTTCGACGGGGTTAACGGCGGAAGGCTCGCGATTGCGCTTTCCTTGGCGGGCGTATGCTGCTCGGTCGGGTCTGCGTGCTCATCAGGCTCCGCCACACCTCCGCCCACGCTTGTCGCCATGGGCGTAAAAAATCCCGAGTGCGCCGTAAGGTTTTCCTTTGGGAAAAACACAACGCCTGACGAGGCGGCGCGCGCCGCGCGCATCGTTAATCTAACCGTCGATAAGCTGAAAAAGAAGAGCTAAATTATAATAACCGGTAGCGTTTCCGCTCGGTACATTCATTCGCATTCTTTCAGTTTTTTTTCGGCGCACTTAATGGCTTTTTCACACAGCTTACTTTCCTCGATTTTTTTGTAAGCGGCGATTCCTGCGATTGCGCCGAGTCCTAATCCGATAAGAAGTTTTTTCATAATTACCTCCGCCGTTATTATGCTTCGGAATATATAACTTTATTCTGTTTAGCATTATACCGATATGTATTATCCCGTCTGTTTAACCGTATGCTTTATGAAGCGGTTATGCTTTTGCTTTAAAAGTTAAAAAGAAAAAATTTTAAAAATCAAGCAAAAATACTGTTAAAATCTTTTTGAATATGTTATAATGGCTTTTGTGGAAGAAATAAAAAAAGGCATCAGACTTTTGGGCGTCGACTTCGGGCTTAAAAGGATAGGCGTCAGCGTGTGCGACAGCGAATGGATACTCGCGTCGCCGCTTCCCGTGATATACACCAAGTCCATGCGCTCTTCCATAGACGCCGTCGCGGTTACGGCAAAAAATCAGAGCGTCGGCGGAATAGTGGTAGGGCTTCCGCTCAACCTTGACGGAAGCGAATCCGTTCAGTCGGGGCGAGTGCGCGCCTTTTCCAAAAACCTCGAAAGGGTGACGGGAATAAAAACGGTTCTTTTCGACGAGAGGCTGACCACCGTAGAGGCGAACGAGCTGTTACTGCAAGCGGGCGTAACAAAGTCCGCCGACCGCGCCAAACTTATAGACAGTATGTCCGCAAAAGTTATTTTGCAGAGCTATATTGACAACAATAAAAATTCGGAGAAGAATCATGGCTGAAAACAAGGATCAGGAAGTCGAGCTTATCGACGAGGAAGAGATTATTACGCTTTACGACGACGAGAACAATCCCGTGGATTTTTACGAGGTCGCTTGCGTCGAATATAAAGGCGAATTTTATGCGCTGATGCAGCCCGTAGAGCCCATGGAGGGCTTGGGCGAGGATGAGGCGCTCATCTTTAAGGTGACGGAGCAGGACGAGGAAAACGACGCGTTCGAGCCCGTTACCGACGAGAGCGTGCTCGAGGCGGTATTCAACGAATATCTTAACGCCGTTGCCGACGCGGAAGAATGCGGTTGCGGTTGCGAGCACGATCACTGCGACTGTGAGCACGACCATTGCGACTGCGAAGACGATCATTGCGACTGCGGTTGCGAGCATAAGGATAAATAAAAACCTCCGAAAGAGCGGGGCAGGCACCGAATTTCGGATAAAAAAGCGAAAATAGGCGTAAAAAAGATTGCGTTAAGATTTTCGCTGTGTTATAATAAATCGAATACTCACTCGATCGTTTTTCTGTGCGCGGTTAAATTTTTTCATGGCCGCGTATGATCGGGGCGGTAAAACGGAGAAATCATGGCAAATATTATCACGATGAAACAGCTTCTCGAAGCGGGCGTTCATTTCGGGCACCCCACGCGCAAGTGGAATCCCAAAATGAAAAAGTACATCTACGTCGCACGTAACGACATCTACATCATCAACCTCGAAAAGACGGTTGAGATGATAGACAAGGCGTATACCTTTGTTAAAAACATTGCGTCGGAAGGTAAGTCCATTCTCTTTGTCGGCACCAAAAAGCAGGCGCAAGAGGCGATAATGCAGGAAGCGCAAAAGTGCGGAATGTACTACGTCAAGTCGCGCTGGCTGGGCGGCACGCTTACCAATTTTTCGACTATCAAATCGCGTATAGAGCGGCTCAACAAGCTCAATCTTATGGAAAAGATGAACGAGTTTGCACTGCTCCCCAAAAAGGAAGTTCTTCAGCTCAAAGCGGAGCGCGACAAGCTGGAGGAGAACCTCGGCGGCATTAAGGACATGCGCAGCCTTCCCGGTGCGCTGTTCGTTGTCGACCCGCGCAAGGAGCGCATCGCCGTGGCCGAAGCTCGCATCCTGGGCATCCCGATCGTCG
>JAFLVE010000113.1 GCA_022511445.1 Clostridiales bacterium
TAAAAATCGCGTCCATTTTTAAAAAAATAAACGACGGCAAATCCGATTTGTAATATTTGCCTTAAATAAAGCATATACACATACGGGGATAGTGTGTATGCAGACAGTAGTTGATTTATCGAGGCTTCGTCACAATGTAAGGACGATTAAAAACAAAACGGGCAATATGTTTTGCGCCGTAGTCAAATCGGACGCGTACGGTCACGGTGCGGCGGTCGCAAAATACATAGAGCCGCTTGTCGATTCCTTCATGGTCGCAAACTACCAAGAAGCGGAAACTATCCGCTCGCTCGGCGTAAACAAGCGTATATATGTGCTCGGCGGAGAGCTTACGCCGCACTTGACGCGCCGCGACCCGCTTATTATTCCGACGGTATTCGATACGGTAGGGCTTTCGGCGGTCATACGAAACGGCGTCGATTTTTCCATAGAGGTAAATACCGGCATGAACAGGCTTGGCGCAGGCGAAAAAGCGCTTGCCGAAATGAAAAGCATTTGCATTGCGGCGTCCGTTTCGCCCGTAAGCGTTTACTCGCATATTTATAACGGAATATCATCCGCTTTGGAGCAGAGCGATAAATTCGAGTATCTTACTTTAAGCCCCGTTTTCAGGCGGTGCCGCCACCTTTACAGCTCGTGCGCGCTCGATTTTCCCGGAGTAAATTTATTCGACATGACACGCGCGGGAATAGCGATGTACGGCTATTACGGTCCTTACGTTTCGCCGTGTATGAAGGTCCGCGCAAAGATAGTCGCTATTAATTTGGTCCACAAGGGCGAGCATGTCGGTTACGGCGACTATCTGCTTGAAAAAGACAAAGTGATTGCGACGGTAGCATGCGGCTACGGCGACGGGCTCAGAAGATGCGATAAACCGCTTTACATGACGGTGCGCGGGAAAAAGTGTCCCGTAATAGGCGTGCCGTGTATGGATTTAACCATGATAGACGTTACGGGAATTTCCCCGAGAGTGGGCGAGTACGCTTACCTTATAGCCGAAAAAGAGGACGCGGAATATCTCGCAAAATGCTATAATACGATTGTTTACGAGGTTTTAACCGGCTTTAATGGAAGAAACGAAAGAATATACGTTTAGTAAAACGGAAAAGAGAAAAGAGCTTTTGTCCTTAAGAGCAAGCGTTACGGACAAGATTGTTAAAGCGCGCGCCGCGACGGATAATATATTGCCGTTACTGTCCGGAAACGTTATGGTCTATATTCCCATAGGCTCGGAGCTTTCCACGCTCCCGCTTATAACTGCTTTGAATGACATTAGCGGCGTTACGCTTTTTGCGCCGCACACGGCGGGGGATATAATCACGCCCAAAAAACTAATATCCGTCGGGACGGCGGACAGGTACGGTAACATGCCGATTGACTGTTACGGCGACTGCGGAAAAATAGATATATGCGTTACGCCTCTACTCGGTATCGACGGAAAAGGATACCGTCTCGGCTACGGCAAGGGCTGTTACGACAGATTTTTCGCGGGGTTTACCGGAGTTAAAATCGGCTTCTGTTTTTCGGAGCAGTTCACTGAATTCGCTCATTCTGCGCACGATGTACCGCTCGACGTTTGCGTTACCGAAAAAAATGTGATATACTTCTCTCATGCGAGTGATTGCGGGAAAGTATAAAGGCAGAAACATTATATCGCCGTCGCGCGGCGAGGTGCGCCCTACAACCGATATGGTAAAGGGCAGCTTGTTTTCCATACTCGAGTCGAGGACGGCGCTCGAAGGGGCGAGGTGTCTCGATATATTTTGCGGAAGCGGCGCGCTTGGTATCGAGGCGCTTTCGCGCGGCGCGGAGTCCTGCGTGTTTTTGGATAAAGACACGGTAAACGCACAGAAAAATCTCGATAAGATAGGAATATCGCCGCGAATGGTACGCGCCGATTACGTAAAGGGGTTAAGGTTGCTCCGCGGCGAAAAGTTCGATATAATTTTTTGCGATCCGCCGTACAAAACCGACTTCGGCGAGGACGCGCTTCGGCTTGTTTTTAAGTACGCTCTTCTTGCCGACGGCGGGATAATAATTATAGAACATAATAGGGAAAAGCGCTTGATAAATGCTCCGAATGATTGTATAATAGACAGACGGGAGTTCGGTATCACCGCGCTCGAAATTATTACGAGAGGTAACAGTGAAAGCGATAATAGCGGGATCGTTTAATCCGTTTACTTTGGGACATAAAGATATCGTCACGCGCGTCGCGTCGATGTTTGACGAGGTCGTCGTCGCCGTTGCGGACGACACGTACAAAAAAACCGCGCCGCTTTCCGTCAGAACAGAGATAGCAAAGCTTTCTCTTTCGGACGTAAAAGGCGTTCGCGTCCTTCCGTTTAGCGGGCTGTTGACCGATTTTGCAAAAAAGACGGGCGCGGAAGTGATAGTACGGGGATTGAGAAACACGGTAGACTTCGAGTACGAAAAATCGCTCGGGGAAGCGTATAAATCGCTGTCCGGCATAGAAACGCTGTTTTTAATGTGCTCGCCCGAACTGTCGCACGTGTCGTCCTCGCTCGTCCGTTCGCTTGCGGAGCTAAATGCGCCCATGGACGGATACGTTGCCGTCGGCGCGCAAAGCGCGGTAAAAGCGGCGTATGCAAAAAAAGACAAGGAGTGATAACATGATAGAAAACGAAAACAGTATCACCGAAATTCTCGAGGAGCTTAGAGACGAGCTCGCGGGCAAGCACGGACTTTTTTCCAAGAAAAAAGTCGACGTCGATTACTGCGAGCAGCTTGCCGACCGTCTTGCAAAGCTTATTCCCGCGGCACTTAACGACGCCGAGCACGTAAAACAAAAGCGCAAAGAGATACTCTCTAACGCCGACCTTGTAGCAAAAAACACCATTCGCGCGGCGGAGGAACAGGCGGAAAAATTGGCGCAGGAATCGGAGGTTGTAAAGCGTGCCAACGAGTCCGCGAAGGCGATAATAGAAAACGCCTACGTTCAGTGCGACAATCTTATCCTTCGTACCAAGTCGCACCTCGACAATCTTTTTGCCGAGACCGAAAAATTCCTTTTAACCACGCTTTCGGTAATAAGGACCAACAGGGAGGAGCTCAGAGTAGCTCAGCTCGACCAAAACTGACGAAAAATACATAACCGTTGGAGATAAAATGTTCGAATTAGTAAAACCGATAATGTCCGCCGATGAGGTGCGCGCCGTCGAGCCGTTCCCCGATGAGCTTAAAGCCAAAAAGGCGGAAGCGGAAAAACAAATAGCCGATATAATAACAGGCAAGGACAAACGCAAGCTGTTTATAGTGGGACCGTGCTCCGCCGATAACGAGGACGCGGTGTGCGACTATGCTTGCCGCCTTGCGAAGGTTGCGGAAAGAATCAAAGACCGCGCCTATATTATTATCCGCGTGTATACAAACAAACCTCGCACCCGCGGCGAGGGGTACAAGGGAATGTTCCACAGCCCTGATCCGCACAACAATCGCACGGATATTCAGGCGGGCATACTTTCGCTTAGAAAGATGCATATCCGCGTCGTTAAAGAATGCGGGCTTTTTGCCGCCGACGAAATGCTTTATCCCGACAACCTCGACTATATAGGCGACGTGCTCGGTTATATTGCTATCGGCGCGCGCTCCGCGGAGGATCAAATGCACCGACTTGTGGCTTCGGGCGTGGACGTACCAATCGGCGTTAAAAATCCTATGAACGGAAGTCTGTCCGTATTGCTTAATTCCATTTACGCGGTGCAAATCCCCAACGAGTTTAAGTACAACAACATGCAGGTTAAAACGAGCGGAAACCCGCTCTCGCACGCGGTGCTTCGCGGCGCTGTCGACGTGTACGGCAACAATATAAGCAACTATCATTACGAGGACGTAATGAGGCTTTACGATATGTACGTAAAGCAAGGGCTTCAAAACCCGGCGGTCGTTATAGACACCAATCACAGTAACAGCGGCAAGCAGCCACTTCAGCAACCGCGAATAGTTGACGAGGTGCTGTCCAACGCGCACTATAATTCCGACTTTAATAAATTCGTAAAAGGCTTTTTAATAGAGAGCTATATCGAAGACGGCAACCAAGCCCCGAGCGGCGGAGTGTACGGAAAGTCGATAACCGACGCATGCCTCGGCTGGGCAAAAACGGAAAAGCTTTTGCTTAAATCCGCCGACAAGATAATTATTTAGTCCTTTTATTCGTGTCGAATAAAGTAAAAAAATATCTTTTTTACTTTAATTAGCACGATAAATGTTTAATTCGTTTTTGACCCGTGCGACTATGCTATACTTATCCGAACTGACTCACGGAGGTGTAATTATGGCAAAACAGACGGGAGAACTTAAAAAACGGGCGTGGCTTGCTAAGCAAAGGCTTAAAATGGGCTATTGGGATTCCGTCAGGCGCGAAAAAGCGCAGGCGGAAATCGACGGGGTGGACAGCCGCACCGTCGCCGCGGTTTTTTCAAGAACGCGGCTTATCCGCGACAGCGAGCCTACCGAGGCGACAATGCTGGAGGAAAAGCTTTACAGACGGGTTTGCGAAATCCTCGACAGCGACGAAACCGCAATAAATCCAATCGGTCAGCTTATAGACGGCGAGGTGTATTCCTCACTCGACGCGGCGGGGAAACAGCGGTATATTTTGGAATTATCGAGTAAGTTCCGCGAGCTTAGAGAACGGTATATTCGAGAGAGAACAGGTGCTTAAAATATAATGTACAATCCGGAAGAACTTAACGACATACAAAAAATGGCTGTGCTCGAAACGGACGGCGCGGTGCTCGTCACGGCGGGCGCGGGCAGCGGAAAAACGCGCCTATTGACGCACCGAATAGTGCATTTAATAAAAGACTTACACGTTTCTCCGCACAACATTCTTGCGATAACGTTTACCAATAAAGCGGCTAACGAAATGAAAAGCCGTTTAGATACAATGACGGACACCGACGGGCTTTGGATATTTACCTTCCATGCGTGCTGTGTAAGAATATTACGCAGGTTTATCGACAGAATCGGTTTCGATAAAAACTTTTCGATTTACGGCGAGCCCGAAACCAAGGCGATAGTAAAACGCGCTTGCAAGGAGATAAATATCGAAGGCGACGCAGTAAAGCAATTTTTAAGCGCGATATCGGACGCTAAAAATAAAGGAATATCCCCCGACGAATACGAATCCGTGTACAAATTTTCTCACAACGCTGAGGACGTCGCCAAGGTGTATTCCGCGTACCAAAAAGAGCTAAAAAAAGACAACGCGCTCGACTACGACGATCTTTTGATAGAAACGCTCCGTCTGCTTAAAACTTCCGCGGAAGCGCGCGAGTTTTATCAAGATAAATTCAGATATATTCATATCGACGAGTTTCAGGATACGAATAAAATTCAGTATCATATAGCGAAAATTCTTGCGGGGAAACACGGCAATATTTTTGCGGTGGGCGACGAGGACCAGTGCATTTACACCTGGCGCGGCGCTTCCATTGATAACATTTTTGATTTTCAGCGCGATTTTCACCCTAAAATTTTTAAGCTCGAGCAAAACTACCGCTCGACGGGCGCAATCCTTGCGCTTGCAAACAAGATAATCAAGGGCAACGCAAAACGCCTCGATAAAAGGCTGTGGACCAAAAACACGGACGGCGACGTACCAGTTTGCTACGGCGCGGATACGGACGGCTTCGAGGCGGATTTTGTCGTTAAAAAAATCTACGAGCTTACCACCGGCGATAATTACAGCTATTCGGACTGCGCGGTACTTCTCCGTCTCAATGCGCTTACCAGACCGTTTGAAGAGCGGTTTATGCAGTACGGTATTCCGTGCAGGGTGTACGGCGGCTTTAAGTTTTACGACCGAAAGGAAGTGCGCGACGTGCTTGCTTACGCCCGTGTGTCCGTTAACCAAAGCGACGACGAGGCGGCGTTTAGGATTATCAATTTCCCTAGCAGAAAGATAGGCGAGGCTTCGATAGAAAAGCTTCGTACATATTCTCAAATTTCGGGTAAATCGGTATACGAAATCGTAACGAACCTCGACCAATCTATGGGCTTTCCCACCGCGCTTATGCAAAAGCTCGACGGCTTCGGTAAAACGCTTAAAAAGCTTAAAGAATTTGCCGAGCTCGGCATTACCGACTTTTTTAAATTCTTGCTGTACAGCGTTTTGGATATAGATAATTTATTTACCGCAAACGACGACGAGGCTCGGCTCGAAAACATAAACGAGCTTGTTAATTCGGTAAGAGAGTTTGTAAAAAACAACCCCGACGCCATGCTCGAGGACTACCTGCAAACGGTGTCGCTTTACAGCGATACGGACGAGATGAACGGCGACAACGTAGTTACAATCGCCACCGTTCACAGCGCAAAAGGACTCGAGTATCCCGTCGTTTTCGTGGTAGGTCTTGAAGACGGCGTTTTTCCGTCGCTAAGAGAATACGAGAGTGAGGAAAACAGGATAGAGGAAGAGCGCCGCTTAATGTACGTTGCGGTCACTCGCGCAAAAAAACGCCTTTATCTTACGTACGCAAAGTCGAGATACCTGTACGGCGACGTTAAGTATAATATCCCGTCGCGGTTTTTAACCGAGTGCGGGCTTGTCGAGCGCAAAAAGCCCCGTTCCGACGATTATTTCGGTACCTCGTACGGCGGCGGCAGAGGCGCATACGGCGGTGCGAGATACGGCGGCGGATACGGAGAAGAGACGGAGCGCGACAGTGCGCCTCGTTCCACATATTCCGAAAAGTTTACCGGCGAGTACAAAAGCTCGTACGGGAAAAAGCTCGAGGAAGAAAAAAAGCCGCTTGCTTCGGGGGATAAGAATTACGAGGTCGGCATGACGGTTATGCACAAAAAGTTCGGTAAGGGCAAGATTATCGAGATTGAAAACATGGGTAATAATCCTTATGCAAAAATTGATTTCGGTAAACTCGGCGTTATGATGTTTGCGTTATCCGTTGCGCCGCTTACAATCGTGGAGGAATAGTATGACCGATTCGGAACTCATGCGCGAAAAGGTGGACAGGCTCAACGAGCTTGCTTATAGGTATTACGTTCTCGACGAGCCTATCGTATCTGACAAGGAGTACGACGCGCTGTACGACGAGCTTGTCGCGCTCGAAAAATCGACGGGGGTAGTGTTGTCCGATTCGCCGACGAGGCGTGTAGGCGGCGAGCCGCTTAAGGGCTTCGAGCCGCACACGCATATCCGTCGGCTATACAGCCTCGATAAATGTAATTCTTTTGACGAGCTTCGCGCTTGGTTTAATAAGCTGACCGCGGCGCTCGGTTTTGCTCCCGTTTGCACGCTCGAATATAAGCTCGACGGGCTTACGATATGTCTTACTTACCGCGACGGAATGCTCGCGTGCGGGGCTACGCGCGGCAACGGAGAAACGGGAGAGACCGTGACCGAGCAAGTACACACAATACGCTCCGTGCCCCTCTCGATACCGTTTAAGGGCGTTACAGAGGTGCAGGGCGAAGGAATAATGCGTATAAGCGCGCTTAATAAGTACAACGAGACCGCCGCGGTCCCGCTTAAAAATCCGCGTAACGGCGTTGCGGGCGCGATAAGAAACCTCGACGTAAAGGAGACGGCAAAGCGCAACCTCGACGTGTTCTTTTATAACGTGAACTATCTCGACGGCGATCCGACATTAAGCCAGCTCGAGCAGATACAATTTCTTAAAGAAAACCGCTTCCGCACGGGAATGTGTTTTTCGAGTAACGACATAGAGGAAATAATAAAACAGATCGAGTCGGTGGAAAGAGACAAGCTCGACTTTGCTATCGACGGCATGGTTATAAAAATCGACGACAGCAAAATCAGGAGCACGCTCGGCTATACCGACAAATTCCCCAAGTGGGCGATTGCTTTTAAGTTTGAAGCGGAGGAGTCCACAACCGTTCTCAAGGACGTTGTTTGGCAGGTGGGCAGAACGGGAAAGCTTACGCCGCTTGCTCTCCTCGAGCCCGTGGAGCTTTGCGGCGCCACCGTTAAGCGCGCAACGCTTAACAACTACGGCGACATAGTGCGTAAAAAGGTGGAAATAGGAGCGCGAGTGTTTATTCGCCGCAGTAACGACGTTATTCCCGAAATTCTCGGCACCGTGGAGGACGGCGAAAATCATTCGCCCGTTCCCAAGCCCACCAAGTGCCCCGTGTGCGGCACAGAGCTTATAGAGGACGGGGCAAACCTTTTCTGTCCCAATTTTTACGGTTGCCGTCAGCAGGTGGTTGCAAGGCTTGTGCAGTTTTGCGAAAAGGAGTGTATGGACATAGAGGGCGTAAGCGTTAAAACCGCAGAGCAGCTTTACGACAGGCTTAACGTAAGAAGCGCCGCGGAGCTTTACTCGCTGACGGCGGAAGATATCGCCAAGATCGACGGGTTTAAGGAAAAGAAAATCGCAAACTTCCTCGAAGCGGTCGCAAAGTCCAAAAACGCCGACCTCCCGCATTTTATAAACGCGCTTTGCATAGACAACGTGGGGCGAAAAACCGCAAAGGATTTAGCCGAGCGTTTCGGCTCGGTCGACGCTCTTATGGAGGCTTCAGTCGAGGAACTTACCGCCGTTCCCGACGTCGGCGGGATTGTGGCGGCTTCCATTGTGGATTACTTTGCCCGCCACAGAGAGGTGGTCGAAAAGTATAAAGAGATAGGTATCGACCCGAAATTCGTTAAGGAGACGAGCGGAGTGCTTACCGGTAAAAAGTTCGTTCTGACGGGAACTCTCCCGACTCTAACCCGCGACGAGGCTCGGGAATTAATCGAAAAGGCGGGCGGCGCCGTTATGGGCTCCGTAAGTAAAAAGACCGATATAGTATTGGCGGGCGAGGCGGCGGGCTCAAAACTCGATAAAGCGCGCGAGCTGGGTATAAAAATTATCGACGAAACAGAATTTATGAATATGCTAAACGCTTGATAACTGTTTCGCGTTGTGCTACAATATATGTACCCGAAGAATTTTTTATCTTATTGGGCAAAAAAGAGGCGTGTATGAAAAGTATGACCGGCTACGGGCGCGGCGTGGCGTCGAGAAACAACCGCACCGTCACCGTAGAGCTGAAATCGGTTAATAACAGGTTTACCGACATATCGTGTAAGCTTCCCAAGTCGTTGATGTATATCGACGATGTTTTGACTAAGCGCATTAAATCGGTCATTTCTCGCGGAAGCATAGACGTTTTCTTTTCGTACGACAATAAATCGGAAACCTCAAAAAAGGTTACTGTCGATTCCGCCCTTGCGGCGGAGTACGTTGCCGCGGCTAAGTCTATTCGCACGGAGTTCCGTCTCGACGACGACTTCGGGGTAACGGCGCTTATGCGTACGCCCGACGTCGTATCCGTTACCGTTCCCGACGACGACCGCGACGAGGTTACGGAGCTTAGCAAGCTTGCGGTAGACGAGGCGCTTGTCGCGCTTGAAAAAATGCGCGCGGTGGAAGGCGAGGCGATAAAAGCCGATTTATTAAAGCTTATCGGGAACATTAAGGACTATCTTAAAAAGGTCAAGGCGCGCGCTCCCAAGGTTGTCGAAGATTACAAGCTTTCTCTTACCGCAAGGATAAAGGAGCTTCTCGGCGCGGTTGACGTCGACGAAGGCAAGCTTCTTAACGAGGTGGCGTTCTTTGCCGACAAGGCGGACATCAACGAGGAGATTCAGCGGCTCACGTCGCACGTCAAGCAGTTTGAAGCGATTTGCGAGGAGAACGCACAGCAAGGCAGACGACTCGACTTTTTGTCGCAGGAGATGGTACGCGAGGTAAACACAATGGGCAGTAAGTCCAACGATATTACTCTCACAAGTTACGTTGTCGCCATGAAAAACGAAGTAGAGAAAATCAAAGAGCAGATAAGGAACGTGGAATAATGGAAAAAGGTCTTCTCGTAATTATATCGGGTCCGTCGGGCGCAGGTAAGGGGACGATTTACCAAAAGGTTATAGAGCGCACCGATATGAAGCGTTCCGTGTCCGTAACGACGCGTAAGCCGCGCGCGGGCGAAGTCGAAGGCGTTAACTATTACTTCCGCACCGAGGAGGAGTACCAGCAGATGATTGCTTCCGGCGAGTTCCTCGAGACGGCGGAGGTGTACAAAAACTACTACGGTACGCCAAAGGCGCCTGTGTTTGCAAACCTCGAAAAAGGCAACGACGTGTTGTTTGAAGTGGACGTCCACGGCGCGCGTTCCATAAAGAATCAATATCCCGAAGCGGTTGCGATTTTCGTTATGACGCCCGACTTCGAAACGCTCGAAAAACGGCTTAGGGACAGAGGCACAGAGACTGAAAGCAGCCTTAAAACTCGGCTTTCCTCCGCAAAAAGCGAGCTTTCCAAATACAAGCTTTTCGATTACATAGTCTTTAACGACGAGCTCGAGGTTGCGATTAACGAGGTTATAGACATAATTACCGCGGAAAAACGCAGAGTAAAAAACAATCTCGAAAAAATAAACGAGCTGTTAGGCACAAAACAATAAAATAAAAATTCTTAAAGAGGTACAGATATGTTAGTAGATCCGCCCATTGACAAACTTGTGGAAACAGTAGGCAATAAGTACGCGCTTGTCGGCGTGCTCAGTAAGCGCGCCCGTACGCTTATGGATAAGCGTCACGATTACATCGAGCACGAAAACCTTAACCCCATTTCGCTTGCGGCAAAGGAAATTGCCGACGGCAAGGTAGAGGCGGTCGAGGAGGCTTAATCCTCTTGAATAGCCTTAAAGGAAAGACTGTTCTTATCGGTGTTACCGGTGGAATTGCCGCATACAAAACATGTTCCGTCGTCTCCGCGCTTGTTAAGCTCGGGGCGACTTGTCATGTTATGATGACAAAAAACGCGACAAAGTTTGTCGCGCCGCTTTCCTTTGAAACACTTTCCCGTAACCGTGTAACCGTCGATACGTTCGATCGCGATTTTACTTGGGAGGTAGAGCACGTATCGCTTGCGAAAAAGGCGGACGCCGTATTAATCGCTCCCGCCACTGCCAACGTTATAGCAAAGCTCGCCGCGGGAATATGCGACGACTTTTTGACGACCACCGTTCTCGCGTGTACCTGCCCGATAATAATTGCGCCGGCAATGAACACGGCAATGCTCGAAAACCCCGTTACTTGGCTGAATATAGATACGCTTGTATCTCGCGGAATGATGGCGGTTTTCGGCGGAGAAGGCCGCCTTGCCTGCGGGGACACCGGCGCCGGAAGAATGGCGGAGCCCGACGCGCTTATAGAAGAGCTTAATAAGCTGTTTTCCAAAAAAAGCGATCTTGCGGGTAAAACCGTGCTTGTAACGTCGGGAGCGACGAGGACTCCCATCGACCCCGTAAGGTTTTTGACAAACCGTTCGAGCGGTAAAATGGGATACAACGTCGCGCTTGCGGCGCATGAGCGCGGCGCAAAGGTTATTTACGTTAAGGGCATAACCGACGATTTTGTTATTCCGCCCGAGTGGAGCGTGTATTCCGTCACGACGACGGCGGAGCTTATGGGCGCCGTAAAGGATAATTACGAGCTTGCCGATATTATCGTCGCCGCCGCGGCGCCGTGCGATTACGAGGTGGAGCTCAGTCCCGAAAAGATTAAGGCCGATACGACTACGCTTACGCTTACCAAGGCGGCGGACGTTGCGGCATTTGTCGGTAAAAACAAGGGTAATAGGAAGCTTGTGGTTTTTGCCGCCGAAACAAACGACTGCGAGAAAAACGCTTTAGATAAGCTCAAAAAGAAAAACGCCGATCTCGTAGTACTAAACGACGTTACAAAAGAGGGCGCGGGCTTTGATACGGACACCAATATAGCAACTCTTATTACAAAAAAATCCGTTGAGCCGCTTTCAATCATGAGTAAACGCGACCTGGCCGACAAGATACTTGATAAAACGCTCGAGCTATGATCGCAAAGGTTATTGTTGATATTTCGGCGAGCGACGTCGATAAGGTATTCGACTATCTTACAATCGACGGTGTGGAAAAGGGCTCGCGCGTACATGTGCCGTTTGGCGGAAGGGATATCGAAGGATACGTGATAGATTTTGCCGATTCCTCCGACGTTCCCTCCGAAAAGCTTAAATCGATAACCGAGGTTATCGACGATAAGCCTATTGTGTCCGAGGAATTTTTAGCGCTCTGCGATTATATGACGGAGCGCTTTCATCTGCGTAAAATAGACGTTTTCAGACTTTTTTTACCGTCGAAAATGCGCGGCGGCAGAATAAAGGCGCTCAAGAAAACCGTTGTTTATGTAAATCCCGAGTATATCGAAGACGACCCCAATAAGTTTATAAAAAAGACGGCGCACTCGCAAATGGAGGTGTTCGAGTATCTTTTGGACGCGGGCGATGCAGAGCAGTCGTTTTTAAACGCCAATTATTCCGCGGCGGCGGTACGTAACCTTATAAACCGCGGCGTTTTTTTAACTCGGGAGGAAGAGTTTTTCAGAACGCCTTTTAGTAATATAGTCCAAAAGGACAACGAAACGGTTTTGACGGAAGCGCAACAAAACGCGAAAAACACGCTGTTGTCCTCCGATAAGCCGACGCTTTTATTCGGAGTGACGGGCAGCGGAAAAACGGAAGTTTATCTCCACGCGATAGAGGAGGTTTTGCGCCGAAATAAATCCGCAATTATGCTCGTTCCCGAAATATCGCTCACGCCGCAGGTTATGCGGATATTCCGAACGCGCTTCGGGGACGAGGTGGCGCTACTTCACTCGGGGCTATCGGACGGCGAGCGTTTTGACGAGTGGCGGCGGCTTATAACCGGCGCGGCGCACGTTGCCGTGGGGGCGAGAAGCGCGATATTCGCGCCGCTGTCGGATATAGGGCTGATCATTATCGACGAGGAGCACGATTCGTCGTACATATCGGATTCAAACCCGCGTTATATTACGCGCGACGTCGCCTTGTTCCGCGCAAAGTACAACGGCGCGAAGCTTGTTATGGGCTCCGCAACGCCCTCGACGGAAAGCTACTATATGGCTAAAACGGGGCAGTACACGCTTGTCTGCATGCCCGAGCGAATTAATAAACGCGCACTTCCCGAAATGGAAATCGTCAATATGTGCAACGAAACGCTGTACGGCAATTCGGGAATGTTTTCCGCAAAGCTTGTCGAGGCGTTAGGCAAAACGCTCGAGTCCGGCAATCAGGCGATACTGTTTTTAAACCGCCGCGGGTACAGCTCGTATGTAATGTGCAGAAAATGCGGCTTTGTGGCTAAGTGCGAGGATTGCGACGTGTCGCTCGTTTACCACAAAGAGGACGATTTATTAAAATGTCACTATTGTAAACGCCAGTACCGCAACCTCGATTTGTGTCCCATTTGTAAAAGCCCGCATATTAAGCAGGGCTTTATGGGTACCGAACGCATTGTCGAACAGGTTCATCGTTTTTTCCCGCAGGCGCGCGTTATAAGAATGGATAACGACACGACGCGAACAAAGGACGCACATTTAAAGCTGTTAAGCGATTTTGCAAGCGGAAATGCGGATATACTTGTAGGTACGCAAATGGTGGCAAAGGGTCACGACTTTCCCAACGTTACGCTTGTCGGCATTATCGACGCCGATATGAGCCTTCATTTTTCGGACTATCGTGCCGTGGAGCGAACCTTTCAGCTTATCACGCAGGTCGCGGGCAGAGCGGGTAGAGAGAGTAAGCCCGGGCGAGTGATATTACAAACGCGAACACCAAATCACTACGTGTACCGTTTTGCGGGAGCGTACGACTACGAGGGCTTTTACAACAAGGAAATCAACTTATTGCAGGCAACGGCTTTTCCGCCGTTTACAGAGGTCATTCGTATTTTAATTTCGTCGCCCAACCGTGACGAAACGTACGAGGCGACTAAATTCGCTATCGACAAAATGCGGAAAATACAGGATAGCCGCCCCGCGGATTTTGTTTATCTAAACGCTATGGCTTCCCCAAAAAAGCGAATACAGACCAAGTTCCGAATGCAGGTGCTTATGCGCGTTAAACCGGAGTGCGGCGTACGGACCGAGGTTTACAAAGTGGCGGACGAGGTAATAGAAAAATATCACGGAATCGGTTGTTTTACCGAAATCAATCCGAACGACCTATCTTAATTTATTGAGGTGAAATTATGGCAAGACGGAATATCTACAAGGTTGGCGACGACACGCTTAGGCAGGTCAGTAAGCCTGTAACCGAGTTTGACGAAAGGCTTCATCAGTTAATCGACGACATGCGCGATACTCTTATTTATGCCGACGGAGCGGGGCTTGCCGCGCCGCAGGTAGGGGTGTTAAAACGCGTTTTTGTTGCGACCTTCGACGGCGGAAACACGATAATTGAGGCGGTTAATCCCGTTATCGTCAAAGCGTCGGGCAAGCGCGTTGCCGCGGAGGGGTGCCTTTCGATTCCCAAGGTTTACGAAAAGGTCGAGCGCCCCCGTCACGTCGAGGTGCACGCATTCGACCGATACGGCAATCCGATAGTCCTCAAGGCGGACAACTTCGAAGCGTCCTGCTATTGCCACGAGATAGATCATCTCGACGGAATCCTGTTTACCGACAAGGTAGTCGGAAAGAAAGGTAAATAATGAAAGTTCTTTTTATGGGCACACCCGACTTTGCGGCGGTATGCTTAAATAGGCTGTTGTCCTCCGCTCACAGCGTAGTGGGTGTCGTTACGCAGCCCGATAGAGCGGTTAAGCGCGGGAAGCCGGAGATTTTGCCCGTCAAAACGCTTGCCTTATCAAGCGGTATAACCGTTTTTCAGCCCGAAAAAATAGGGCAGATTTACGACGAATTAAAATCGCTCGGCGCGGATATAGGTGTTACCGCGGCGTTCGGTCAGCTCTTGCCGCAAAGCGTTATCGATGTTTTCCCCAAAGGTATAATAAACGTTCACGGCTCTCTTCTCCCCAAATACCGCGGCGCGTCGCCCGTTCAGTCCGCGATAATGAACGGGGAAAAAGAGACGGGCATTACTATAATGAAAACCGAGCTCGGGCTTGACAGCGGCGATATACTCGCCGTTAAAAAGACTGAAATAGGCGCGACGGAAACGGGTGGGGAATTGATGGCTCGGCTTGCGAAAATCGGCGGAGAGCTTCTCGTGGAAACGCTCGACAACTTTGACGGCATAAAGCCGATTAAACAAAACCATGCCGAGGCTACGGTATGCAGGACTATAAAAAAGAGCGAGCAGTATTTGGACTTTAACGACGACAGTACGGCGGTTGTAAATAAGATTCGCGCTTTGTCGCCGCTCCCGTGCGCCAAAACGGTTATAAGCGGCGAGGTGTATAAGCTTTATGCGGCGGAGAGTTCCGACGACGTAGGCGAAGCGGGAACTATTCTTAAATGCGATAAATCTCTCGTAATCGGCTGTAAAAACGGGAGCGTATCGGTGCTTAAAATTCAGGCGCCCGGAAAGCGCGCACTCGATATTGACGAGTTTTTACGCGGCAAAAAACTGCCGATAGGAGCGGTTTGTGGGAAACTTTAATCCTAAAAAAAATGCGGAGCCGCACGGCGACAACGTTGACCGCGCCGTATACGACGGCATTCGCGACGTGTTTATCGACGGTGCGTTTTGCCAAAAGGCGGTAACCGACGCGCTTAAAACGGTTAAGGACAGCAGACAGCACCCGTTTGTTACAAGCGCGTTTTACGGCATACTCGATAAGTCGATTCGCCTCGACAAGATAATTTCCGATCTTTGCGACAAAAAGCCGAGTAAAGAAGCGGCGCTTGTTGATAAGATAGGGCTTTACTATCTCGGTTACGCGGATATTCCCGACTATGCCGCGGTTAACCGTGCGGTAAATCTTTCCAAGCACATTAACGGCGTATTCAGCGGCTTTATTAATGCGGTGCTTAAAAAGTCGATAGGTTACGAGCCCAAGTTCCGTTCCGCGCTCGAGCGGTTTTCTTACGAGCATTGTGCGCCCGAATGGTTGTGTAAAATGCTTATATCCGACTACTCCGAGTCGCGTGCCGCAACAATTCTCGACGCGGTTTTACCCGAAAAAACTCACGTTCGCCCGATAACGGGCAGGCTGAGCATGCAGGAATTTAATAAGCTTAAAGGTAATTGCGAGGGAACGGAATACGGCTGTTACTGCTCTAAGAGCGACATGAAACGTTTCCCCGATGATTCGGTTACCGTGCAGTCGCTGTCGTCTGTTCGCGCAGTTCACGTTTATAAACGCGGGATAAACGGCGGGCGCGTGCTCGATTTATGCGCCGCGCCGGGCGGGAAGTCGGTGTACTTAAGCGAGCTCGGTCTGTTCGATATTACCGCATGCGATATTTACCCGCACAAAATCAATCTTATGAAAAAATACGCCGCCTTTGCGGGCGCGAAAATTAAAACGGTGCTTTCCGACGCGTCCAGACCGAACGAAAAGTTTGTTAACGGCTTCGACCTTGTAATTGCCGATTGCCCGTGCAGCGGCACAGGAACGATTAAAACAAAGCCGGACGTTTTAATTAACAGGCAGCCGTCAGATATTAACGACCTTACGGTACTTCAATCGAAAATTCTCGATTGCGCGGCGGAATACGTGAAAAAAGAGGGCGTACTTTGCTACTCTACGTGCTCTGTATTGAAATGCGAGAACGAGGGCATGCGCGACAAGTTTCTGTCCGCGCATAAAAACTATTCGTTTATCGACGAGGAAAAGTTTTTGCCGGACACCGACAAGTGCGACGGATTTTACATAGCAAGGTTTAAGAGGGAGCAATGAAACAGGCGCTAAGTGATTTTTCTTTATCCGAATTGGAGGAAATCGTTGCGGCGGCGGGCGAAAAAAAGTACCGCGCCGGTCAGCTTATGCGCCATATCGTCGCGTACGATTCCTTTGACGAATACACAGATTTACCTAAGTCGTTTATCGCGTATCTTAAAGAGCGATATATAGATAGACCGCTTACCGAAAAAACGCGCGTTACCGCAAGCGACGGGGCGGTCAGGTACCTGTTTGAAACGGCGAGCGGCGATTTAATCGAGTCCGTGTTTTTGCCTCACGGCTACGGCAACAGCGTGTGCGTGTCGTGTCAGGTAGGCTGCGCCATGGGCTGTGTTTTTTGCGCGAGCGGCGAATTCGGACTGAAGCGCAATCTTACCGCGGGCGAAATTCTCGCGCAAGTTCTTTTTATCGCGCGCGAGGTAAAGGACAAGGGCGGCGTAAAAAAGATCGTTATGATGGGGAGCGGATCGCCTCTTCATAACTACGAGCAAACGGTTAAATTCGTTAAGCTCGTAACCTCTCCGCAGGGTATTAATATCGGCATGAGATCGATTTCTGTTTCGACCTGCGGTTTGCCTGACAAAATCGATATGCTGTATAAGGACGGTTTTTCGGGTACGCTGTCGCTCTCGCTCCATGCCGCGACCGATACTAAGCGAATAAAGATAATGAAAATAGCGGAGCGTTACACCGTTAAACAGCTTGTAGACGCGCTTAAACGGTTTTTCGATAATACGGGTCGGCGCGTCGTTATAGAGTACATTCTTATCGGCGGTTTTAACGATACGGAGGAGGACGCCGTCGCGCTTAAAAATCTCTTAAAAGGTTTATGCTGTCATGTAAATCTTATTCCGCTGAACCCGACGGACAATTGCGACTTAAAGCCGAGCTCAAGGAAAAACGCGGATGCGTTTTGTAAAACGCTTTGTAGGCTCGGTCTTTCCGCAACGGTCAGGCGGTCGATGGGATCGGACGTGGCGGGGGCGTGCGGTCAGCTTAAAAACAGAACGGTTATGTTGGAGAAAAAGGAGGGCGGTGTTCGCCCCTAACTACGCGAGTTTTCTAGCGCGGATTTTATAAAAAAATATTATAAAACGAGGCTATTTTGCTTGCCAATAAATAATTCTTATGATATAATTATCAAGAAAATCGGATATTAAGCGCTTCGCAAATACAAAAAGTGTTAATTGCGAAGTTTTTTGCAGGCTTAACGGAGGTATCATGAGCAACATCATTGCAGAAATCGAAAAGGAGTACATGAAGGAAGACGTCCCGCATTTCGACGTGGGCGACACCGTTCGTGTATCCGTTAAAGTTAAGGAAGGCAACCGCGAGCGTATTCAGGCGTTCGAGGGCATAGTTATTGCCAAAAAGAACGGCTCCGTCCGCGAGACGTTTACCGTTCGCCGCGTTTCGTTCGGTATCGGTATCGAAAGAACGTTCCCGCTCCATTCGCCGAGAATTACCGCAATTCAGGTTATAAAGCACGGCAGAGTTCGCCGCGCAAAGCTTTATTACCTTCGCAAGCTCTCCGGCAAGGCCGCCAAAATCAGAGAAAAGTAATTATACGAAACGACGGAATATCCCGTCGTTTTTTTATGCCGAAAAGTATTTTTAACTGTGCTTAAGTCGATAATTTCGTCATGGTTAACGCTGTTGTGGTTTTCATCGTTTTCGCCTCGCTTTTGCGAGTTGCTTTGTTGTACAAACCTTTTTTTGCATATTCGGCAAAGCGAACGCCGACGTCCGATAGCGCCGTTTCATCTTTTATCGATAATCGCCTTAAAGCCTTAATCGTTAATATCGATAGCGGTTTGGGAGTTTATATTTCCGCCCTCGGCATAAAAATCAGATTGCGTAAAGCAATAAAAGGTTTTGAAAGTATCGACGACGATTTATTGCCGGATACAACGGATATTGTAGATAAGCTTAAAAGTTTGTACGAAATTATAGGATTCTGCTCGGACGGGATTTACCGAGTTCGTTATCCTTTGGCGGAAGGAATGCCTCGACTGTACCGTATTTGCGCGGAAATTGCGGAAAGTTCGGCGGGCGAGCTGTCAATCAAGAGGCTTAATAATTTTACCGCGGCAATAAACTCGAGCGAGCTATCCAATATCGAAAAAAGATCGTTCGGTTATCTTCTTGCGATTTGCTATGCGGATATTGCGGCACGCACCGCTCTTAACGCTCTTAAAGTCATAAATAAATATCTTCGCGGACGTAACGACGGAATCGCGCGTAAAGTAGATTTACTTTCAATCCAGATCGGCGCATACTCTGCGGGCGTAACGAAGGTTATCGGTGACGACGAAAAAAACGAATATTTTAATCTTGCCGCCTCCAACGGAATAGATTTATCCGCCGTTATCGACCGTTTTTTTCTTGAGCTGTCTTTTTCCGTTTCGGACTTTATTTGCGCCTGCAGATCCGCACAAACGATAACGGACGTCGAATATAAGGCGGAAAATACTCCGCTGCGGGCTTTCGGCGGTGAGACCGAGTACAAGTCCAACGTTATGGGTGGGGCTGTCACGGTACAATCCGATAACCGCGGAAGGGTTGAAATTATCGCATTAGGCAAAACAATACCGATTGAAATAAAGTGCGAGAGCGGGGAGGATAAAATATCGCTTTGCTCGTGCGACGGGGTAATGACGGGTGGGCGCACAGTGTATCACGGAGCGCGGAAGGGTGTGGAGTTTAACGCACAGCTTACTTCGCCGCCCGATGCGTGCGCCGCGGTCTTTCGCCTTTCGGCTGTAAACAGGACTAATCGATTGATTACCGTTAATCTTTTTGCGGGGCTCGGCGTAGACGGTAAAACGATTGCGGCAGGCATTAATCATGCCGTTATAAACCTCGACGGCGAATATATAGGTTTCTATACCGACGGCGAATTTTCAGCGGTCGGAAACATTTACAACTTTTATCTTGAATTACTCCCGTTCGAAAAACGAACTGTTAATTTTTCGGTGGTATTCGGGAGTAGGTATGCGCTCCCGTCCAAGGGCGCATTGTCCCTTTCGGGCGGCTACTTCGAGAGGGCGAATATCGTCTGCACGTTATACAGGCATCTTAACGGGTCTTTCGTTTGCGAAAAAACCGACGGCAATGGTATCCTCGATGGCGTGGAGTATTACACGCCGAATAAGATTGGCAGTCTCGACGCGTTTTCCGACGCGGATATTATGTACGGGAGTACGGGAAAAGTTTACCGTGCGAAAAGCGGCTGCCTACTTGTAAATACCGCGACCGACGGAGTGTATAGGCTGTCCTGCCGTTCGGACGGAGAAAGCGTATCGAAAATTTCGGGAAAGGTAATCGCTCGTAATGCGGTTGTATTGCTTGAGGAGGACGGGCGTGTTTTTTCGCCGTCGGCATATCCGTGCGGCGCGGGAAAAGCGCACGTCGAGCTTAAAAACGGATCGACCGCATACAAAACTTTGTATAAAGGGCTCGATTGTACGCTCGAGAGGTTTATTTCGGACGGGAATAAAGCGGAGAGGTTTATCGTAACCGTAGTAAACAAAATAAACAGGCCGCGGACTGTATACGCAATGCTTTCGGTAAACGCGGACGGAAAATGCGTGCGTACAGATAACGGCGTAACTGCCGAGTCGGTCGGCGGAGGATATATAACCGCGGTAACCTCCTCAGAGCATGAGTACGCATTTTTTTCCGAAGGGTATATCAAGCACGGAGCGACGGACCGCGCACACGGCTTCAGAAACGGAGGGATCTCCTCGGCGCCTACCGTTTCGGTAAAGCTTACCGTTCCGCCGCGCGGCACGGGCAAAGTCGATTTTGCGCTTATATATTCCGAAGCTCCGCCGGACAAAGCATTGATACAATCGGTTTTATCAAGCCGTCGGCAAAACGGAGAATATATACGGAGCGGCGGAATTTATATTGAGCCTAAAACTTCGAACGATACTCTTAATTTCGTTTATTCGCGCGCTCGCTATCTTGTCGATTCGGGGTTGTGCGGCGACGCCGAGCTTGTCACGGCGGATAGTCACGTAACGGAGTTGCTTAAAATTTCGCGCTCATTATATTCCGAGGAGAAGTTCGATTCGGCGCTAAGGGCGCTTTTAAGCGCGATAAATACGGCGGACGAGGAGGCGCTCTTGTTTCTCGACGGCGCGGAAAGCATAGCTGCGGCGCGGCTTATTTATAAGCTTGTTACCGAAAATCTGTTCGGGTTAACGCTGTGCGGCGATACTGCGTATATTTATCCGCAAATTAATTCTTGCCCGTTTTCGGTCGGTTACGAAATTAAATCCGATTACGGGACGACCGTCGTTACAATAGACAATTCGGAAAGAGTCGGCGAGTGGGTGATAAAACAGGGCATCGTTACGCGCTCGTGCGGCGGCGTTAAGCTTGAGGACGGAAATATAACCGTAATGCGGGACGGCAAAACCCGCCGCGCGCTTTTCCCGAGCTCCGAGAGAGCAATGTAGCTTTTGAGTATTATTTCTTCCGAGCGGAAAATCGAATAAATAAATATCCTAAATTTTATGCCGACACTATTGCATATAAAAGACTTATATGATATAATACTCGCAGTTACGTTTGTATACAAGAGAGGCAAGTATGGATAAATGGGATATTCGTTTTATGGAAATCGCTTCGGCGGTTTCGTCTTGGTCGAGCTGTTTTCAGGATAACCGCCAGGTCGGCGCGGTTATCGCAAAAAACAAGCGCATTCTTACGACGGGATACAACGGTGCGAGCTCGGGCATTAAAAGCTGTAAGGAAAAGGGCGAGTGCCTTCGCCGTATTAAAAATATTCCCTCCGGCACGCGCCACGAGGTTTGCTATGCCACTCACGCCGAGCAGAATGCGATTATTCAAGCGGCGCGCATGGGTATTTGTATAGACGGCGCCACGCTTTACTGCACTCACCAGCCTTGCTCGATATGTACAAAGATGATTATAAACAGCGGTATTAAGCGAGTGGTGTATAAAGAGGGCTATCCCGACGATTTCTCGCTCGAGCTGTTTGAAGAAGCGGGTGTATCTATCGAAAAGTTTTCGCCCGAATCAAAGTAATTACATATTAAACCAAAGATTTAACAAGGTATAAGATTTAGCGGAATGAATATGTTTTGTCCAAACTGCGGCTCGGTAATCCCCGACGCATCCAAGTCTTGCCCGATTTGCGGCGCGGCTATCGAGGAGGAGACTCCCGCGCCGGAAGAGCCTGTTGCTCAGCCCACGACGGAGGAGCAATATGAATTAGACAATTACGATATCGGTCACGTTTTCGGCGGCGCGGATAGGGAAGATACTCAAGCCGAGCCCAAACAAGACAGCGCCTCTCAGCCGTCGAGACAGCGAGGAGCCGTCAATTGGTCTAAGCTTTACTGCAATTATTTTTACACCGTCTATATTCTTTCGGGAATAGTGGCGTATGTAAGCTTTCGGATTGCTCAGGCGTTTATATACTATGTTCCGTTTATATCCGTCGTTGCACTTATAACGCTGTATTTATTTATGACGGTTTTTCTTGCGCTCGGCATTATCCGATTGGTTGTGGGAATAAAAACCCGATCCAAACAGGATAATCCCAATAAGGAAATATCGAGGGATATTTTGATTTTCGGAATAAGCGTAGTCGTTTTCGTGTACTTATTCATTATGGCTTTTACAATATAATACTTAAAAAGGGCGTTTTCGAAAACGTCCTTTTTTGGTGTTAACGTGATTTTTCGGCTTCGGTTGTTATCCTGCAAACCGAAAATATTTTGTTTATTCGTCGTCGGGTCGCTGTCCGTCATGCGCGAGCCACTTACATTCGGTAACTTGCATATTCGTAAAGGTCGCCTTAAAGGAAGAATCCTCCGGACTGCATGCATAAATACCGAAGCGAATCGTGCCTTTTCCGTTCTGCATGTGACAGATACGCATTTGCTTAAAATTAATCCCGTCGGAGGAACACTCTATACAATAGTCGTCCTCTCTGCGGCTTAAGCGGTACCACATCGATTTCACCGTCGGGTCGATTTCCGTTGTAGCCCAATCGGAATAGCCGTTGTTTGTAACAACGCTTCCGAGATGCTGAAACTTTTCGTTTTCGTATTCGATAGAAGCCTTCAGCCAATTTTCACTGTCCAAATACATGACGATTCCGCACTGATCGAAACGCTTTTTCGATTCGAATTCCGTTTTGACGATAAAAGAGAAGTACTTTTCGTCTGTGGATATTTGCAGAACGGGCGCGTTGTCGTTTCTGAAATGATAATAAGTGCGCTGCCACAAATCGGTATGGGGCGCCGTTACAATTTCTACTTTATCGGAGGTGATTTTGCAGTCCTTCGGTTCTCTCGTCCACTTCATTTCATTAGTGATTATTTTCATTGTCCGCTCCAGAAGTCAGAATTTTTTTCGTGATAATTATAATACAAAACGCTTGTTACGGTTAAATCGACGATAATTAAAACAGATTGAAAATAGGAAAGACGCCTCATTCGGTTAGTTATTAATCAAATTTAATAGATTTAATTGAAACGTAATATATTGTATCTTCGTGTTTCTTAAAGTAATCAAGCTTTTTTTGCGTTATCCGTAAGGTTTTTCTAAGTTCGTTTGCATAGTCGTCGAAATTTCTTTTTGCATATATGTGCCGTAAATCCGCTCTTGTATAGGTAGAAACCGCGAGATTTATTTTTTTAATCTCTTCCTTTATCTCTTGTATAAAATCGTATGCGTCAAACTGAATAGATCCCCAGTCTACAGGTTTAATTCCTATCAGCTTTTTATATCCGGACATATATCTTTCTATTATACCGAGTTCATCCACTACGTTATTTGCAATAGCTTTCATTTCACTTAGCGTAGTCATATTTGTTCTCCTTGTTTAAATCATTTTTATTATATAATGCCGATACCAAAATGTCAATAAGTGAGGATAGGGGTGGGGATTGTAAACGGCAGGTTTAGATAATCGAGATAGTCGTATGGGGAAAATGCGTTTAAGCTTGGATTTTTAATTTCGGTTTGGTAATATTATTTAATCGAAAAAATTTAAAAATATCCGCAAAAAGGGTTGACAATCCGAAACTTCGGGTTTATAATACAATCAATGTTTGACTTTCTTTGACCTTTGATTTTTAAGTCAAACAAATCTACTGACGGAGGAGCAGACGGTGACCGTAAGCGATTTAATCGAACAGTTTTTGCTCGAGACGCTCGGCGACGATTCGACTGTTAACTTTAACAGAAACGAATTGGCGGCGTATTTTGCCGTTGCGCCCAGTCAGATTAATTACGTGCTTTCGACGAGGTTTACACCCGAACGCGGGTTTATAATAGAAAGTAGGCGTGGAGGCGGCGGCTCCATTAAAATAATTCGCTTGACGGAATCCGCCGACGACGCGCTCGTCAGATATATCGATGAGATTTTGGCGGACGGAGTGGAGTACGTTAAGGCGTGCCAGATTATCGACAGGCTTAAAGGCGACGGCGTTTATACCGATTCCGAGGCGAGGCTTATTAAATCGGCTTTATCCGATAAGGCGTTGATTGCGCCGACGATAGCAAAAAACAAGCTTCGCGGCTCGATATTAAAAAGCATACTTATCGAAACGCTCCGGATTTCGGGCGAAAACGACGACGAATAAGACGGTGCAAAACAACAAGGAGGGCGCAAGCATGAGGTGCACAAGGTGCGGAATAAGAGAGGCGACCGTAGAGGTGCGGCAAACGGTTAATAACCATACCGAAAATTTATATCTATGTTCTCAATGCGCGGCGGAATTACGCAGCGATATGGAATATAACAAAAACGCTTTGCTCGGGCAGATGTTCGGAGTGCAGATGGGTATACCCGGATTCGGAGGACTTTTCGAGGCGGACGAACGCGTTGCCGTATGCCCCGGGTGCAAGACTACAAGCGAGGAATTTTTAAGGTCGGGGTTTGTCGGCTGTCCGCGCTGTTACGAGGTTTTCGAGCCGCTCGTAAGCCGCACGGTAAAAAAGCTTCAGCATTCGGATATGCACGTAGGCAAAGTGCCGTACGGGTCGGTAGGCGTGAGCGACGACGAGTCGGCGCTTCGTGCCGAGGTTGACGCCGCGCTCGACAGGCAGGACTACGCGCTTGCCGCAAAGCTGACCGAACGGCTTAATCAAATAAGACAGCGCAGAGAGGAAAAGGGTGAATAATGAACAATAACGGAACGATTATTTCGACGCGCATAAGGCTTGCGCGTAATATAGACGGATTGCCTTTCCCAAACAAAATGTCCGAGCTCCACGCGCGGCGGGTTATCGACGGCGTTTCGAAATCGTTGGACGGAGTGGATAAGTTTTCCCGCTTCGATATGAACAGAATTTCGCCGCTCGATAAGGCTATTCTTATAGAAAAGCATCTTATAAGCCCGGACCTTGCCGAAAGCGATTACGGCGCCGTGCTTATCGACCCCGACGAAAACGTGTCGATTATGGTTAACGAGGAGGATCATATCCGCGAGCAGGTTATTTTGCCCGGGCTTTCTCTCGATCAGGCGTACGACAGAATAAATAAAATCGACGACGCGCTTTCCAAAAACCTCAAGTTTGCGTTTTCGCGCAGGTTCGGATACCTAACTTCCTGTGCGACCAATCTCGGCACGGGGCTTCGAGCGTCGGTTATGATGTTTTTGCCCGCGCTTACAATATTAAAAAATCTCAAATCGGCGGTAAACGCCGTCAGTAGACTGAACATGACGGTGCGCGGCGTGTACGGCGAGGACAGTAAGGCGGACGGATTTTTGCATCAAATAAGCAATCAGCACACGCTCGGGCTAAAAGAGAGCGAGATAATAGATTCGGTCAGAACGGCGATTTATCATATTTCCCGCGCAGAAGAGGAAGCAAGGGATATTCTTAAACGCAACGAGCCGGAGATTAAAGACAACATCATGCGCGCTTGGGGCGTTGCTACAAACGCGTATACTATAAGCGCGGATGAGGCGATGCGGCTGCTTGCAATGATTAAGCTCGGCGACTATTACGGGTATATAAACATATCCGACGAGCAAGTTTTTCAAAAACTTATTACGCACATTCAGCCGGCAAACATGCAGTTTATCGGCGGTAGGAATATGGAGCCTCAAGAGCGCGATATTCTTCGCGCGAGGTACATTTCCGCAAACCTTACTACTATTGCAAAGCGAAATAACTTATAATATATAAGATGGAGATTAATTATGAGAAACGGAAATAACAATTACGCAATGGACGAATCGGCAAAAAAGGCGTTCCAAATTGCAAAACAAACGGCAAAAGAGCACAACAATCCCTGTATAGGCACAGAGCACGTTATGTACGGTATTCTTAACGTGGACAGTTTTACTGCAAAGCTTTTCGCGAGAAATTCGCTCGATCCCGAAAGAATGAAATGCGCCTTCGAGGAGGAGCGAGAGGCCGGCTTCACCGGCGAGCCCGTGGAATCGGAAAAGGTTTCGGGGCTTCCGTTTTCCGCCTATATCAAGTCTACGGGACTCAATTCTCCGGTGATTTCGGCAGACCACCTTATGCTTACGATACTCGATTTTCCGTCGAGCGTCGCAAGCGAGCTGTTATACGGGCTTTTTCACGTTAATATACCCAATCTGAAGCGTGCGCTTATAAACTTTTTGGGTCAGCGCGCGCCGAGGCAGGAGACTCCGTTCGATTCTACGTTCGGAAGCATGTACAGACCCATGCACGCCGTTTTCGATTTAGGCGGCGAGGGCGGCGGCGAGATGCGCCAATCTGACGGACTGCCGCCCGCTCTAGCCGATCTCGGCGTGGATATTACCAGGCGCGCCCGGGAGAAAAAACTCGATCCTGTAATCGGGCGCGAGCAAGAGGTGGAGCGAATAATAGAAATTCTTTGCAGAAAGACAAAAAACAACCCCGTTCTTATCGGCGAGCCGGGCGTGGGCAAAAGCGCGATAATCGACGGGCTTGCTATGGCAATCGTGGAGGAGCGCGTTCCGAGACAGCTCCGTAACCACATAGTTTACTCGCTGAATATCGGCTCGCTCATGGCGGGTACAAAGTACCGCGGTATGCTCGAGGAAAAGCTTAAGGACGCCGTAGAGGCGATAATTAACAGCGGAAACATAATCGTGTTTATAGACGAGCTTCACACCCTTATGCAAGCGGGTTCCAAGGACGGCGAGGTTTCGCCCGCCGATATATTAAAGCCGTACCTTGCGCGCGGGGAGATGCAGACTATCGGCGCGACGACAACCGACGAGTACAGAAAGTACATCGAAGCGGATAAGGCCATGGAGCGAAGATTTCAGCCCATAACCGTCGAGCCGCCCACTGTCGAGCAGACGATTGAGATACTTAAGGGGCTGCGCCAAAACTACGAAAACTTCCACAAGGTAAACTTGTCCGACGAGGCGATAGAGGCGGCGGCAAAGCTGTCCGATAAGTACATTGCCGACAGATTTCAGCCCGACAAATCGATAGACCTTATCGACGAGGCGATGAGCTGTGCTAAGGTCAACGCGTCGGTAGACTCCTTGGACGTTACAGAGCTTACCGCACAAAAGGCGGAAGCGGTCAAAAAGATGCAGGAATACGCCGCGCTTAACGAGTTTTCAAAGGCGGCGGAGTATAAGGAAAAGATTGAAAAACTGGATAAGGAAATTCGTTCCAGAAACATTCACGACGCCGCAAAGCAGGAAAAAACCTCGATAACCATTACCGCGGAGGATATTGCGGACGTGGTTGCAAGGTGGACTAAAATTCCCGTCACAAAGCTTACCGAGACGGAGAGTGAGCGGCTTAGAAATATGGAGGAAATTCTCCACAAGCGTGTTATCGGGCAGAACAAGGCGGTAGAGGCGGTCGCAAAATCCATTCGCCGTGCCCGCGCGGGGCTTAAAAACAACAACAGACCTATCGGATCGTTCCTTTTCCTCGGTCCTACGGGCGTGGGCAAAACCGAGCTTACTAAAGCGCTTGCCGAGGCGATGTTCGACAACGAAAATTCGATAATCCGCCTTGACATGAGCGAGTTTATGGAGGCGCACTCGGTATCTAAGCTTATAGGCGCCCCTCCCGGGTACGTGGGCTTTGACGACGGCGGTCAGCTTACCGAAAAGGTGCGTAGGCATCCGTACTCGGTCGTACTCTTCGACGAGATAGAAAAAGCGCATCCCGACGTATTTAACGCGCTGCTTCAGATTCTCGACGACGGCAGACTTACCGATTCCCAGGGTCGTACCGTAACGTTTAAGAACACGATTATCATAATGACGAGTAATGCGGGTGCGACCGCGGCGGCAGACCGAAGGGAAATAGGCTTTAACGCCGTCGGCAAAAAGGATAGCGAGGTGCAAAGCGAAGTGTATATGAAAGCGCTAAAAGCACAATTCCGTCCCGAATTTTTAAACCGTATCGACGTAATTTGCATATTCGATAAGCTTACTCGCGACGACGTTGCCAAGATTGCTAAAATCATGCTCGAAAAGGTGGAAAAAACGCTTCTTGACCGAAACATCTCGCTAGTAGTTACGCAGACGGCGCTCGATTGGATTATCGATAAGGGTTACGACGCCGAGTACGGCGCAAGACCGCTCCGCCGCGTTATAGAGCAATACGTGGAGGACGAGATTGCCGAAAAGATTATCGACGGGAAAATCAGAGACAACTCCACGCTCCGCATCGACGCCGACGGCGAAAAAATCGTCATCACCGATGCGTAGTCTTAATTTTAATAAAGTAAGCGTAATTTTACAAACCCTATTTACAAACGCGATGAATTCTGTTATACTGTAACAAATAAACCAACATACATCGGAGGTTAAAATGAAAATCGAATATCTTTGCAAGAATTACGAGGCGAGCGAGAAGCTGAAGGCCATTGTCGAAAAGAAAGTCCTAAAGCTCGATAAATTTTTCGACGAGGACACAAAAATAAAAATAGTGCTCAAAAAAGGCAATACGCGCTCCACTTCCGACCTTTACACTATGGAGCTTACCATACTTCTCGACAGCTCCGTAATGCGCGCCGAGGTGACAAGCGACAATATGTATTCCAATATCGACCTTGCCATTCCCAAGCTCGAAAAGCAGATAATACGGCACCATAAAAAGATAGAGTCTAAGTCCAAAAAGTTCCGCGCCCGCGACATGTCGGCGGTTCCTGTGGACGACGTTCCCGAAGAGGATATCAAAGAGGAAAAAACGCTTGTCCGCTCCAAATGCTATACTTTAAGCCCCATGTCCATAGACGACGCGGTGGAGGAGATGGAATTAATCGGACACAACTTTTTCGTATTCCTCAATAAAGCGACAAAGTCGGTTAACGTTTTGTACGTCCGTCACGACGGCAATTACGGTCTAATAGAAACAGTTGTTTAGTTTATGTAAAAACGCCTAAAATATGGCGTTTTTATTTTGTAAAAAGGGTATATATATCGCTTGATTTTACAAATAAATCGCGTTATAATGTACTCGTATTTTTTGGAGGATTAAATATATGAAGTTGAAGTTCGATTACAACAACATGATGGAGTCCGCTATCGGTTCGCACGGCGTCAAGCAGTCCGAAATTGATAAGGCGGCAAAGGCTCACGAGGCGGCTTTTAACGAGGTTATCGGAAACAGCGGAAAGGGTTGGCAGGAGTGGACGGAAACGCCAATGATAAGCAAAACCGAAATCGCAGAGCTTAACGCCTTCGGAAAAAGCGTGCGCGAAAAGGCTTCGAGCTTTGTCGTTCTCGGCATAGGCGGCTCCGCGCTCGGACCTATCTGCGTGTTTAACGCGCTTCTCCATCTTCACCACAACGAGCTTCCCGAAAAGACGAGGAAAGCGCCCAAGATTTATGTAGAGGACAATATCGATCCCGAACGCATGGCGGCGCTATTTGACGTAATCGACGTAAAAACCTCCTATTTTAACGTAATAACAAAATCGGGCGAAACGAGCGAAACGCTCTCGCAGTTCCTTATTCTTTACAACGCGCTTAAAAAGCAGATAGGCGAAAAGGCGGCAAAGGAGCATATTTTCGTTACGACTACTATCGGTAAAGGCTCGCTTTACGCCGTAGCGCAAAAGGAAGGGTTTAAGATTTTCGGCATTCCCGGCGGCGTCGGCGGAAGATTCTCGGTGCTCAGTAACGTGGGACTCGTGCCGTTTGCGGTAATGGGCGTGGATATAGAGAGCATGCTCTACGGCGCGCGCGCAATGCGCACCGCATGCGAGCGCCCCGACGTCAAGTCCAATCCCGCGCTTATGACTGCGTACTTACAGGTCCTTTCCATGAAGGCGGGTAAAAACATTTCGGTTGTAATGCCTTATGCCGACGGCTTAAAGACAATGGCGGACTTTTACTGCCAGATTTGGGCGGAATCGCTCGGCAAAGCCGTCGATAAAGCGGGCAAGACCGTTTATTACGGTCAGACCCCCGCAAAATCGCTCGGCGTCACCGATCAGCACAGCCAAGTTCAGCTTTACACCGAGGGTCCTTTCGACAAAGTCGTAACGTTTATTGCGGTCGATTCCTTCGGAGCCGCCGTTACAATCCCCGCGGACGAGACGGCGGATATAGGCGACTTCCTTAAAGGTCATACACTTAACGAGCTTATAAATGCCGAGCGCAAGGCGACCGAGTTTGCTCTTACGAAAGCAGGCAGAAGTAACTATACGATTTATATGCCCGAGGTCAACGCCGAGACGGTCGGCGAGCTCCTTATGTACTTTATGTACGAGACCGCATTTGCGGGCGCGTACCTTAATATCGATACCTTCAATCAGCCGGGCGTAGAGGAAGGCAAAAAGGCGACCTTTGCAATGATCGGAAGAAAAGGCTACGAGGAAAAACTGAAGGAAGTCAACTCCGTCAAAAAGAACGACGACTACATTATTAAATAATTAGGTACAAGATTCGCGCCGATTTTTTTGCGGCGCTATCGACAAAAAACCGCTTGCATATTGCTTTGCGGCATGGTATAATAAATTATCTTAATTCAGGAGGCTCATATGAAATCGGTCAAAATTTATTTTCCTACTATCGAAAGCGTTAAGGTTTTCGTTAACGCAGTTTCCGCTTATCCGTACGAGGTTGATTTACATAGCGGAAGATATGTCGTAGACGCCAAGTCGCTCCTCGGCATTTATTCCCTCGACCTTGCAAAGCCCATCGTTTGCGAAATCTACAACGACAATTGCGAGGAGCTCCTTAAGGACATAAGCAAGTTTATCGCAAAATAATCGGTTATTTGTTTTGGCGACGGGCTTATGCTCGCCGCTTAAATTTTTTGTAAAAAATCGGAGTATTTATGCGTCGGGAATATATCGACAGTATGAAAGGTAAAGGCTTCGGTGCGTTTATAAGCGCGTGCGAGGACCTTAAAAATTGCAGGTACGTACTTGCCGAAAGCAAAATCACCGCGCTGTTAAAGACGGTTGCGGACAACAAGCAGCTTTATGCGATTTTCGGCACGGTGCTTAACGGCTTCGACTACAAAGCCGTGTTTGACGAGTGCGTAGTGGGGAACGGGTTTAAGCTTCCCGCCGACCCCAAAACCGCAATCGCGCTTGTTTTTCGCATTCTTATCGACATTGACGCCAAAAAAATGCCGCTTCCTAATTTTCTCGAAGCATATTTTTACAGCGAGTCGGTAAACGAGTCGTACGCAAGGTTTTCGCTCGAGCTTCTTGCGCCGTTTTTGTCGTACTGCCGAATGTATTTTGTCAAGTCGGAGACAACCGCCCCGGCGTTTATGGAGCAGAACGGCATGTCCCAAGCCTACGACGACGTTAACAACAAGTTCCGCGAGGAGCTTCGCATCGACGCGCTTGCGTGTTTATCCGAGCTTCTCGATATGGGCGAAAAAACAATGTCCGGCGTGGAGGGCGCGGAATACTCCGCGTGCTTAAACGGGCTTATTCGTTCCGTAAAAAAGAACAACTTCGACGATATGATATCTGCGTTTTTGGGCGTCAAGTATGCGGTTGCGTATTTCTTTTCCGGCAATGCCGACGCGCGCGAGCTTATTAAAAAGCTGGAATACGATATACGCCACCTTACCGACTGAAAATAATTTTTCAATTAAAAGCTCCTTTCCGCAAATACAGCGCGAAGGAGCTTTTTATATTTAAAAATATTCGGAAGGCTTTTAATGCCGAAAAAGTTATTCTTTTTTATCGTCGTTAGGCTTAGGAATAAAGCCCTCAAAGATGTAGTTGTCGCATAAATTTTGCGCTTTTTGGGCTTGGAGCTCGCTTTTTACCGTCCAGGCGACAACGGGAAGTCCCGCGTTTTTAACGTATTTATTGGGCAGGTTGGTTACCTTGTACGCCACAAAATCGGGGTGGGAAATATTGTTGAATTTAAGCCGCTTTATAAGCCGCTTGTCGTGGCGCGACGTGTCAAAGTCTGCATGGTGGAAAAACGAGGAAAGCTGACCGCGCAGTATCTGCGGCGCGTACTCGTAAAAGAACTGCAGGCTGTACGGGTCAAAGGATTCTACCGCGTAGTCGCCGTTATAGCTCTTAAGCATATCGATAAGAGTTTTTTCGAGCACAATGGAATGCCCGATTTTTTTAATGTCGATAAGGATTGGAACTTTACCGTTTACAAGCTCCAAAACCTTTTCGAAGGTGGGAATGGAATACTCCGTTTTTTTGAGCCTGATATCGTCGAGTTCGGTTGCCCTGAGGTTGGCGACGTAGCCGTCGCGATTTGTCATTCGGCTCAGCTTATCGTCGTGAAAGGTTACTATATTTTTGTCATCGATCAGGCGAACGTCCAGTTCGATGGCGAATCCGTTATCTACCGCGTTTTTAAAGGCGGGCAGGGAATTTTCGGGGTAGTCGAAATTGTGCAGTCCGCGGTGCGCTATCGGCTTATTGATTACCCAAGAACTTTTGATTTCCATGGTTTTTACCTTTTATGATGTTCTTTTATTATAGCATGTACGGATAATATTTACAATCGATTTGACAGATTTTTAATCATTTTAATTAAAATTTACAATGCTTAGCCAAAATATTTGCCGTTTTCGTATTGTTATGTTATACTTTCGGTATGGAAAAGCAGGATAAAATCCGAAATTTTTGCATAATCGCTCATATAGATCACGGTAAATCGACGCTTGCCGACAGGCTTATGGAGGCGACCGAAACGCTTACAAAGCGCGAGATGAGCGATCAGATGCTCGACAGCATGGATATCGAGCGCGAGCGCGGCATTACAATCAAGCTGACGCCCGTTCGTATGGTTTACGATTACAACGGTGAAAAATATACCTTTAATTTAATCGACACTCCCGGGCACGTCGACTTTACCTACGAGGTGTCGCGCTCCCTTGCCGCATGCGAGGGCGCCGTGCTTGTGGTGGACGCCGCGCAGGGCGTGGAGGCGCAAACGCTTGCCAACGTTTATCTTGCGCTCGACAACAATCTCGAGATTGTTCCCGTAATTAACAAAATAGATCTTCCTGCGGCGCGGCCCGACGAGGTTAAAAAAGAGATAGAGGACGTAATCGGGCTTCCCGCAGACGAAGCGCCGTGCATCTCCGCAAAGGAAGGTATTAATATCGACAGCGTGCTTCGCGCTATCGTGGAGCAGGTGCCTCCTCCGCACGGCAATCCCAACAATCCTTTTAAGGCGCTTATTTTCGATTCCTACTACGATAACTACAAGGGC
>JAFLVE010000114.1 GCA_022511445.1 Clostridiales bacterium
TGGACGACGACGACATTATTTACAGCAACACAGTTTCCGGCGCAAGAAAATTTTCGTCGAGATGGGCCGCCGGATATGCGGAGGGATACGAGCTTTCCGGCTTTGAAGATATTATCGACTCGGTAAGGGTTCTCTCGGTTTAACTTTGCGACAGGCGTTTATACGCGCGAGCTTTCGCAAAGAAATATTATGAGATATATTTCTTCCGATATTCACGGCGAATACGAGCTTTTTATGCGTCTGCTCGAAAAGATCGATTTTTCGGACAAGGACGAGTTTTTCGTGTGCGGAGATTTTTTGGAAAAGGGCAGCGATTCCGTCAAGCTTGCGAAGTTTATCGCCTCTACGCCTAGTATCAAATGCATTCTCGGCAACCACGAGTACGCATTTTTAAAATTCTATTGGTCGATTATGCAAAGCTCGCCCGACGATTTCGACAAGGTTTTGTTTAAGCTCCGCGAATATTTTACGTACGGCGATAGTCTTCTCGACTGGGATGTCGTCGACTTTTTGGAGGGGCTTCCGTTCTATATCGAGACCGACGATTTTATTTGTGTTCATGCCGGCGTGCCGCTTGACGGTGACGGAAAAATACTGCCGCTCGACAGCGCGCTTCCCGAACAGCTCGTTTACGACAGATCTTTCAAAGAGCCGAGCGTTACGGTTGCGGACGGTAATAAATGTATTTTTTTCGGACACACCCCCACAATCTATTTAACGGGTGGCAGGGCGGAAATTTTAACATACTTAAAACCGACTCGGCAGGGTAAAAGCATTTCCGACTACTCCAGAATTCACCTCGACCTCGGAACAAACATAAGCGGAAGACTCGGTTGCTTTTGCGTCGAAACGTGCGATTGCCATTACGTAGAACGAGATAAGTAAAATATAACCGCGACTATTTCGCAAAAAAAAGTTAAAGCTTGTTTTTTTGTGCGGGATATGATATAATCATATTAGTGAGGTTAAATTATGTCTGATTATTTCGGAAAGGATATAAAAAAGCTCGGCTTCGGGCTTATGCGGCTTCCGCGTAAAGGTCTGTCTGTGGACGTCGAACAGGTTAAGACCATGGTCGATATGTTCCTGGAGGCGGGGTTTACATACTTTGACACCGCGTTCGTATACGGCAGCTCGGAGGAGGTAACCAAAAAGGCGCTTGTCGACCGTTATCCGCGCGACAGCTACACGCTTACCACCAAGCTTAACGCATTTATGAAGGCGGGTAACGAAAAAAACGCAAAGGCTCAATTTTACAAGAGTCTCGAGCGCACCGGCGCAGGATATTTCGACTATTATCTTCTCCACGCGCTTATGACGGTAAATTATAAGCTGTACGACAAATACCACATTTGGGATTTCGTCAAGGAGCAAAAGGAGAAGGGGCTTGTTAAACACTTCGGTTTTTCGTTCCATGCGGGTCCGAAGCTCCTCGACAAACTTCTCACTCTTCATCCCGAGGTCGACTTTGTTCAGCTTCAAATTAACTACGCCGATTGGGAAAACCCGTTTATTACCTCGCGCGCCAACTACGAGGTTGCGCGTAAGCACGGCAAGTCCATTGTCATTATGGAGCCCGTTAAGGGCGGGACGCTTGCCGAGCCCATGGTCAAAGTAAAAAAGCTGTTAAAGGACTATCATCCCGATATGTCGTGCGCGTCCTGGGCTATCCGCTTTGCGGCGTCGCTCGACGGTGTTATGACTGTTCTTTCCGGAATGAGCAATATCGAGCAGATGGCGGATAACATTTCGTACATGAAAGATTTTAAACCGCTTGACAACGAGGAGCAGCGCGTTATTCAAGAAGCGCAGCGCATAATGGGCAGGTCCAACACCATACCGTGTACGGCGTGTCATTACTGCGTAGACGGCTGTCCGAAAAAGATAAGCATTCCCGAAATCTTTTCCGCGGCAAACAAGCATATAGGTAACGGTCAGGCCGAGGAAGCGCTTATTGCATACAAGGACGCGACAAAAGAGGGCGGGCTTGCTTCCGCTTGTATCGGTTGCAAACAGTGCGAACGCGCTTGTCCGCAGCGTCTTAAAATAACCGACTACCTTAAAAAGTGCGCAGACCTACTCGAAGATAAAGAATAAAGGAGCTTTTTTATGAAAAACAATTGTAAGACCGCGTCAGAAGCTCTGCAATGCCTCAAAAACGGAAATAAATCGTATCTTACCTCATCTAATGCGGTGGGGAACACCTCGCCGGAGAAAAGGCTCGAAACCGTCGAAAAGGGTCAGCACCCGTTTGCCGTAATAGTAAGCTGCGCAGATTCGCGCGTAATTCCCGAAAGCATATTTTATGCGGGGATAGGCGATCTTTTTGTTATACGAGGCGCCGGTAACGTAATAGATAACACTCAGCTCGGAAGCGTCGAGTATGCGGTTGATCATCTCGGGTGTAAGCTTGTGCTTGTGCTCGGTCATACCGGTTGCGGTGCGGTCGGCGCCGCAATGCACGAAAACAGCGGACATGTTAAGTGTATTACAGACGAGATTAAGCGCGCTATCGGCAACGAGTGCGACGAGGTAAAGGCGAGCATACTTAACGTTAAGCACAGCGTCACAAAAATAAAAGAGAATATACACGCCGACGGGCTTGTGGTTATAGGTGCGCTTTACCACACGGACAGCGGCAAAGTCGACTTTGAAATTTAGTTTTCAGTTCTTGACTCAATCTAAAAGCACCGCGGTGAATTTATATCACGGCGGTGCTTTTTTGTTAGCTGAATATATAAATCATATTCCCGGCATGGGGCAAATTTGATACAGCGGCTCTACGATTAAATCCAAGCTGTAATCCCATTTAATGGGAACTACGGTGGTGAGCGTCGTCGTTGTAGAGTATGTTCTAACAACGTCGACGGGCGAGTTTATTCCGCGGTCTCCGTCAATCAGTTCGTATACGTAAAACAGCGGGGCGAAGTTTATGTCTTCCGGGTCCGAAAGCGGGGGAACGTCTTTGGCGGGGAAGCGCACGGTTACGATAAACTCGTCGCCGTACTTAGCGTACCAGGTTTCGCCGCGGAATAGCGTGTCGAGCTGTTCTATATCGTATCTTACGCTCGGATCGAGTGCAGGGGTACCGTCGCTCTTTTTGGGGATGTTTCCGGAGAAGGAAATTGTAACGCCGCCGTCATGAAAGTGGTCTGTCGTGTTGCCCACCCAGTTGATTTTTTCGATTGTGAATGTGTGTTCCGACGTTTTTGTTTCCAATTTGTCCACGGAAACGACTACGTCGCAATTGGGCGATTCGGTCATAAACGGCTCGAAAAGATAACGCACCTTCTCTTTGTCGGTAACGTTGTTTTCGTCGGTAACGAAGTCGTACGAAGCGATATTATCCTCGGTAATCGTGTTTATTACGGTGCCGTCGTCCTTTTTAAGCGTGAACTGAACGATCGGCATAAATCCGCGCTCGCACACCATGCTCATAAACACGTTCTTTGGAAAGTCGACCGTATATGAGTATCTTATTATGTTTCCTTTTTCGTCCATCGAGTAATTGGAGTTAAGCGTAAGCTCCAAAATGTGATTGGGAAGCGTCGTCGGCGCGGTGTACGAGATGGTTTTTTCGCCGTCGTCGCTGCATCCCGTCATAGCGGGGAAGCACATTACGGCGGCAAGCGCCGAGATGATAATTGCGGAAAGCTTATTTTTCATAGTTTACCTCCTTGTCGAAGTTTTCGATTTGGTTGTTTTTAGATTATAACACAGTCTTTATTATTTTGCAACACCTTTTTGGATTATGAATCATTGTCGTGAAATTTATATACGAGCTTTTTTTTATTGACATTATCTCGTATATTTAGTAAAATAATTCTTGTGTTAAGGCATAATAAAACTCGTAGGTAATCGATATGTCGTCTGTATTAAAAGATTCGCTCGCGGGTCAGGGCTCACTTAATAAGTTTGTTTCTCACAAGCTAAAGCTTCTCGACGGAACGGATAAAACGCTTCGTTCCATTTTCGAGCTTATGTTTTCCGAGTCGAATAACATAATCGGCGAGGAGACCGACGGATACAGGATAAAAAAGACCACCTACGGCGAAAGCAAGAAAAACGTCGGCGAGAAAACGCGTCGGCTTATGCGGCTTCTCGAAGGCGTCGAGCTTAATTCCGTCGTTGGGCTGTATCTTGAAAATTCGCTCGATTGGATAGAATGCTTTTGGGCAATTCTTCGCGCGGGCTACCGTCCGCTTCTGATGAATTATCGTTTTGCGGACGAGCTGTCCGAGCAGATTATTTCCGACTATTCGGTTAAAGCGGTTATTTCCCTCGATAAAGAGTTTTCGGTTAAAAATATACATTTATCCGATATTGCCGCGGTGGAAAATCCGCCCGAATTAAACGATTCGTGTTTTGCGGACGAGGTGCTTTTAATGTCCTCAAACACGTCGGACAATCTTAAGGTGTGCGCGTATACCGGCGAGCGGTTTTATTATCACATAAAAAACAGCTACGAGATTTTCAAATCGAGCAAGTCTATAAAAAAGCACTACAACGGCAGGCTGAAGCTTCTTACTTTCTTGCCGTTCTACCATGTTTTCGGACTGTTTGCGGTGTATTTTTGGTTTTGCTTTTATTCGCGTACGCTTGTATTTTTGCGCGATCTGTCGCCTAAGACCTTGCTTCACACTATAAGACGGCACGAGGTGACGCATATTTTTGCGGTGCCCATTCTTTGGGACAAGATATACAAGACGGCAATCCCCACAATAAAAGAGCGCGGGGAAAAGCTTTACAATAAGTTTCAATTGGGATTGCGCCTCTCCGAAAAGCTGACCGGTCCTATCGGCAGAGCGTTTAGGAAAAAGGCGTTTAAGGAAGTGCGCGACAACCTTTTCGGAGAGAGCCCCGTATTTTTGATAAGCGGCGGCGGATACGTTTCACCCGACGTGCTTAAGTTTATGAACGGAATCGGTTACCACCTTGTAAACGGCTACGGTACCACCGAGACGGGCATAACATCCGTCGAGCTTTCCGAAAGTCTTAAAACAAGAATAGAGGGATCGGTCGGCACGCCGTTTACCCACGTCGACTACTCCATAAACGAGCAGGGCGAGCTTATTATCGGCGGGAAGTCGCGCGCGAATACGATTTACAGTAAGGGCGAGACCGTTGAGCAAAACGAAAACACGCCATTTAACTCGCACGATCTTTTCCGCTTGGAAGGGGGACGGTATTATATCGACGGGCGAAAGGACGATCTAATTATCGGCGCAAACGGCGAAAATCTCAATCCCGGGCTTATCGAGCCTAAGCTGTACGTGGACGGCGTGGAAACGCTTGCGCTTGTTCCGTCCAAATCGAATAACGAAAACGCGGTGCTTCTTGTCGAGCCCAAAAGGAGCGTTCCGCTCGGCGGTATGCGCGCCTTGTACGAGAGAGTTCTTTCCCGCGTTACCGAGCTGAATCTTGCGGCGACAGTAGAAAGGATTATACTCACCTCCACGCCGCTCATTATGGAAAACGACTTTAAGGTTAACAGAAAGCGTATGGCAAGAGCGGTTGCCGAGGGTACTCTAAAGCTGTTGGACCTCGACCCGACGAGAGAGGCGCTCGACGAGGCGGACGGCGAGAGAGTGGACAGAGTGCGCGAGATTTTTGCTGCCGCACTCGGAAAACCTATAGAGGATATCAAACCCGACGCCAATTTCTTCTTCGATCTCGGCGGAAGCAGTCTCGAGTATTTTACAGTAATAACTCAAATTCAAACCGAATTCGGAATTTCCTTCCCGCAGTCATCGCAATCGAGCGCGTCGACGGTGGAGGAATTTGTCGAATATATAAAATCCAACCTCGGCTAAACGATATATGTACAGATTTTTGAACGGTCTCGTAAAAGCGACGGCTTTTCCCGCATATTGGTTTTGTGCGCGCACAAAGGTACACTACGAGGACAAAAAAGCTCAATCACGCAAAATTAAAGGGTCGGCGATAATTATCTCCAACCATACTTCCGTGTACGATTATGCGCTTATGCTGTTTTTGTTTTTCGGAAGAACGCTCCGTTACCAAATGGCGGAGGTGCTTTTTAAGTCCAAAAATCTTGCGCGTTTTCTTAAAATGATGGGCGGTATTTTCGTAGACAGGGACGCTTACGATTTTTCGTTTGTCTCGGAATCGATAGATATTCTCGAAAAAAAGGGGGTTGTGGGAATTTTCCCCGAGTCGCGCCTGCCTAAGCCCGACGAGGAAAGACCGCTACCGTTTAAGCCGAGCGTAACCTACATCGCGCTCGAGAGCGAGGCGCCGATTATTCCCGTTTACACAAACGGCGTTTACTTTAGCAAAAAGCGGGCGCAGGTCATTATAGGCAAGCCTATATACGTTCGCGATCTTTGGGATTCCGCCCTCGACGAAAAACAGAATATAGAAAACATCACCGAAGCGTTGCGACAAAAAATAATCGATCTCGGCGAAGAACTGAAAAAACGCTCTCAAAAAAAGAATAAAAATACCGCCGCCGAGAACGAAACGACAAATTAAGTTAAGGAGTATTTTATGGTATGGCATACGAGCCGACCTAACTGCGGCGATATAATTCGTATCGAGCTGTCGCCCGGGCTGTATCACTACGGAATATACGTATCCGACGACGAGGTAATAGCTTTCGGTCTGCCGCCTATCGGCGGTTTTACGGTGCCGAGCGAGGAGATAAAGGTAATCTCAACGGATATAGACGCGTTTTTTTGCGGTAGGTTTGTAGAGGTGGCAAAGCTCGGGTTTTTAGAAAAGCTTAAAGCGAGAAAACCGAGCGCAATTGTTTCCTATGCGCGAAGCAGGCTTGGCGACGGGGGATACAATATCCTTAAAAACAATTGCGAGCATTTCGTGTACGAGTGCGTGTTCGGCGTTAAAAAGAGCTTATCCGCAGACGCGGCGGCGGGTGCGGTAAAAAGTATGACGCCCGCGCATGTTTATATATCGGAAATCCCGAGCGAGCTCGATTTATCCCTTTCGTTGTTTCCGTCCGAGAGAATGAAGGAAATAGAAAATATCGCAAACGAAAAGGTAAAGCGGCAAAAATACGCGGTGTGGAAGCTTTTGGAGTTTGCTTTGTCCGACGCGCTTTCCGTCGATATCACGAAAACCGATATACGTAAAGAGCCGTGCGGCAGGTGGGCTTTGTCCGGCGCGTACATTTCGCTTTCTCACACGGATAATTTAGTTGCGGCGGCGGTGTCGCGCGAGCCCGTCGGAATCGATATTGAAAAATCCGACCGAATTGTTAATACGGCGGCGCTCAAAAAGGGAATGACAAAGCAAGAGGTAAAGTTCTATTCCGAGCATGACTCCGCGCTTGATATGCTTAAGCTTTGGACTAAAAAGGAGAGCGCGTTTAAGCGGCTCGGCGAGGATGCGTTTAAGCCAAACAAGATAAATACGCTCGATGAGCATATACGTACATACAGCATAAACGATTTTTCAGCAGTGCTTTCGGTGGCGTTCGACGGGGAAAAAATCAATCTAAACAAAGTTACCGATGATTTTTCGTCACGCGCCGAAATATCCGATACAGAGTAGTCGGTTTTTTTGAGCGATATTTGCGTAATTTGTAAATAATTGTTGAAAATATTTGATATATACGAAAAAATATGATATAGTATTTATGCTTATATTGTAAAATCGTTCGGATTACGGATTTTTAAATAATCGTATAGGCGATTACGCACAATATAATTACCGAAGTCCGCGTTTTCGGAACTAATGAAAAGAGGTGAAAACTTGCCCGTTTGGTCGATTATACTTTTTGTCGCGCTCGGATTGTTTGTTTTGGTGTTTATAATTGCGACAGTCAGCTTTTTCCTGATACTTTCGAGAAAGGATGATCCCGTATTCGACGAGGGCAAGGTCGACCTATCGGTTACACATTACGGTCCGTACGCAGATAAGCTTATCGATTGCATAACCGCAATGAGAGGCGAAAAGAGCGAGGAGCTTTGCATAACGTCCCACGACGGAAAAAAACTTTACGCCGACTACTACGACCGCGGCTTTGATAAAACCGCAATTATGGTTCACGGCTACCGCTCCAATCCATTAAACAACTTTTCGTATATCGGTCGTAGGCTCCTCGATAAAGGTTACAACTTACTTTTTATACATCAGCGCGTCCACGGCAAAAGCGAGGGCAAGGTTATCGGAATGGGGCAGTACGAGTACAAGGACGTACTCAAGTGGCTCGATCTTATCGCCGCCAAGGAATCGGTAAAAAAGATAGTCGTTTACGGCACATCGATGGGTGCGGCCACGGTCGGATATATGTCCGACAAAATTAAATCCGACAAGGTAAAGCTTCTCGTTATGGACTGCGGATTTACTTCCTATATCGATCAGTTAGGCTACCTCTTTAAGTCGGGCAACGCGCCGATACTGTTTGCCGGAATTTTTCCGTTCTTTTTGTGGGGCGGACTTATAGGTGTAAAAATGCAGCGCTCCACCACGGATTGCATAAAAAATACGACTGTTCCCATGTGCTTTATTCACGGCGAAAACGATATCGCAGTACCCATAGAGCATTCCCAAATAAACTACGAGGCTTGTCCCACCGAAAAACTATTGATTACCGTCCCCGAAGCCGGACATACAACATCGCTGCTTGTAGGCGGAGAGCAAAAAACGGACGAATTTTTGTCCTTTCTCGATACCTGCGTAAGTAAATAATTACCTTAATAAGGAGAAATTATGGAAAACAAATTTGCTATCGTATGCGACGTTACTTGTGACCTTAACGCCGCGCTTCGCGCCGAGTTCGACATAGAATACGTGCCCGGCACAATCACCTTCCCCGACGGAACGGAGGAAACCTCCTTCCTCGACTGGTCGGAGTGCAAGACAATCCCCAATTGTACGAGCGAAGCGTTTTACGCATTGCTTAAAAAGGACCCCGAGGCCATTAAGTCGGCGCCCGCAAATATCGAGGAGTTTGCCGCGGTTTTCGAAAAGCACGTCGTCGCGGGCGAGCCTGTGCTCGCTATATCTATCTCGTCGGCGCTTTCGGGCACGTACGCATTTATGTGCGCCGCGCAAAAGCTGGTGCTCGAAAAGCATCCCGAAGCAAAGATAGTCGTTATCGACTCCAAGCGTTATGCGGGCGGCATGGGCTTGCTTTGCATCCATGCATCCATGCTCCGTAAAGAGGGCAAGTCGTTTGAAGAGGTCGCCGCGTATATTGAGGAAAATAAAATTTGCTTCCATCAGACCGGCTGGCTCGACGATCTTTTCTTCGTTGCCAAAAAGGGCAGAATGACAAACGCTAAGGCGTTTTTCGGCAACCTTATCGGAATTAAGCCTATAGGAGAGCTCGACAGTAACGGTCTTACCACCGTTATCGGTAAAGTAAAGGGCGAAAAGACCGCCTATAAGGTTTGCCTCGACTATATGGAAGCGGTCGGCGAAAATCTTAAGGACCAAATTATTCTTATCGCGCAGTCCAACCGTCCCAAGCAGGCGGCTGCGTACAAACAGATGATAGAGGAAAAGTTCTCGCCCAAAGCGGTTTATATCTGCGACGTTTTCCCTCCGACGGGTATCAACGTCGGCCCAGGACTTATGGTTGCATTCTACAAGGGTAAGCCCATTTCGAAAGACCTTGCCGAGGAAAAGGCGATACTCGCCAAGTTGATTCAAAATAAATAATAAAGTTGGGAGTAGATGAAAACATTTCATAAGAAAAAAAGCTTGTTCCTATACGGCATGGGCGGTATGGGCGTTAATATGCTCAATCTCGTAATCGGGTCGTATCTTTGCGACGCGGTTATGACCGCCGGATTCGATAAGAATATCGAGTACTGGACCTATGCAAATAAAACGCTCGTTACGGCTATCGTATGGTCTGTAATGATAACAATCGCAAAGATTATCGACGCGGTTATAGATATTCCGCTTGCCTCGTTTGCCGACAGACTGGGCACCAAGTGGGGTAAACGCCGTCCCGCGCTTTTAATGGGGCTTATCCCCATGATGCTTGCGTTCGTCGCGTTTTTGAATCCCATTTCGGGCGAGGCGGAAAGCTTGGCGAATACCATTTGGCTCGGCGTGTTCCTTATGTTGTTTTACGTGTTCTACACCCTTACGATGGGCACGTATTACGCAACCTTTTCCGAGGTTACTGACAACGAAAAGGACAGAGTTCTTTTGTCCAACTACAAAACGGTTTTCGATATCGTTTACTTTTTGCTCGGGTACGGCTTAATCCCTCTTATGATTTCTCCCGTGCATCTTAATATCCGCGTTATAGGCTACATATTCCTGCCGCTAGCGCTCACAATGCTTATTCCTATTTTTATGATAAAAGAGGGCTCCACGCTCAAAAAGGACATAGGTAAAGAGGGCAGCGGGGAAAAGGGCGTAAATATCCTAAAGGCAATAAAATACTGCTTTACCAATAAAAGCTTTATGATTTGGATGGCGATTTACGCCTTGCTCCAATTCGGGCTTCAGATGTTTATCGCCGGAGAAAACGTGTACTACTCCAACGGCGCCATGGGCTTTGACGGGTGGAAAATTACCCTCGTTATGGCGGCGGTGTTTGTTCCGATACCGTTTACTTTGTTGCTGTACAACAAGATAGTGCGTAAGGCGGGTATCCAAAGCGGATTTGTTTTCTCGTTGCTCGCTTTCGGAATAGCAATGGCGATTATGGGAGTGTGCAACAGTAACATTATTGCAAACGATACCCTGCGATTGGTGCTTGCCATAATCGGCGGGCTTACCGCGTCGTTCGGAATAGGCTGTTTCTTCTCCATCAGCTACACCATTCCCTCACACCTTGCAGACCTCCAAAAGAAAGAAACGGGGGACAGCAATCCGTCCATGTACTTTGCGGTGCAGGGGTTATTCTCCGGTATTGCGACGGCTATTTCGACGGGCGTCGTTTGGGTTAACCTTAAAGAGCATTATACCTGGGCTCTGCCCATAATAGTTCTTTGTGCGACGACCGTTACGCTATGGCTTTCCTTCCTTCTTCCCAAAAAGATAAATTCGGTCGGTCTTGAAAGTCACGACGCCGCCGACGGCGAGAAAGCCGATAATTATGCGCTCGATACCGAAGAAAAATCGGCGGAAAATATCGGGGAAGCACAAAAGCAAGAGACGGCGGTCGATTCGGATACTTTACAATCGGTATCCGCCGATAAAAATACGCGGTAAAAAATGAACCTTTCTTGCGGAAGCTTTTAAGGTGCGTTTACTTGAAAAGAATACAAAACTTTTACTCCACTAAATCAATTTTTATCGAGGACAGGCATAACTTATGGACAAAACCGTGTTCGACGGAAACAAGTTTTCCGACATGATAAAGGGCGCGCTTTGCGAGCTTATGATTTACGAGAAGGAGATCGACGACCTTAACGTCTTTCCCGTTCCGGACGGGGACACGGGCGCAAACATGCGCCGCACGCTCGAGCTCGGAGTTTCCCGCGCGCCGTCTACCCAAAAGCTTAACGAGTATCTCGACGGCTTGAGCACCGGCATGCTCTTTGGCGCAAGGGGTAATTCCGGAGTTATACTCTCTCAGATTTTTAAGGGTATCGCGCTCTCTCTTAAGCGTTACGAGTGCGCTAACGAAAACAATCTTGCCGAAGCGTTAAATTTGGGATACGTAACGGCGTACAACACGGTGCTTCATCCCGTAGAGGGTACTATACTTACCGTGCTTCGGGACGGCGTCGCGGCGGCAAAATCTGCGCTCGGCGGCGGAATAGACGCCTTTTTGGATAAGCTGATTACCGAGAGTAAAAAGGTGCTTCAAAAAACGCCGGAGATGCTTCCCGTATTAAAAGAAGCCGGCGTTGTCGACAGCGGCGGCTTCGGTCTCATTAAGATTTACGAGGGTATGCTAAAGGCGTACCGCGGCGAGGAGATTGTTTATAAGCCGACCGAATCGTCCGAATTGTCCGCGCCCGATCCGTCCTCCTTTGACGAAAGCTCGGAGTTTACCTTCGGCTACTGCATGGAGTTTACGCTTCAGCTTCTGAAAACCAAGACTGACGTCGACAGCTTCAGCGAAAAACGCTACACCGAGCAAATTTCCGCGCTTGGCTCGTCGATAGTCGCAATCCGCGATAAGAGCAGAATGCGCGTTCATATTCACACCTTCGAGCCCGAAAAGGTAATTGCGTTAAGCCGCAGTTACGGCGAGTTCGTTTTCTTTAAGCTGGACAATATGGCTCTCCAGCACAACGAAACCGTTTCCAAAAAAATCACCAAGTCGCCCAAGCATAAGGAGCTCGAGATAATCTCCGTCGCGGGAAGCGACGGGGTTGCCTCCGTTTTCGACGGGCTGGGAAGCGGCGTCGTAATAGGCGTCGAAAACGATATGAACGTGTCTGTCGGGGAATTTATAAGCGCCGTAGAAAGCGCCAATGCCGAAACCGTGATAATTCTCCCTAACGACAAAAATGTTCTTCAAACGGCAAACCAAGCCGTTAAAATGCACGGCGAAACTGATATAAAGGTGGAAATACTCCCGACAAAAAGCATAGCGGAGGGGTATTTCGCCCTCGCTTCCGATATACCCGACGGTACGGCGGACGAGCGCATACAAGCGATGAAGGACGGCGCCGCGGGTGTTATAACGGTGCACGCATCGCGCTGTACGCGTAACCGCTCGTGCAACGGCGTTAAGTGCGCCGCGGGCGAGTTTGCATCCTTTGCGGACGGCAAGCTGATTAAGAGCGATAAGGATTTATTCGAGTCGCTTAAAGCGGCGCTGTACGCCGCCGATATCGAGGAAAGGGAAGCGGCGCTCGTTTTCATGGGTGAGATAGACGGCGCCGACGAGCTTTTGGAAAGATTGGAAGAAGAATTCCCCGACATTCAAATAGACCGTATCGACGGAGCTTTTTCCGACGAGAAGCTTGTAATAGGCATTGTTTGAGGCTGGTTATGGAATTATTGCCTTTATGGATTGTGCTCGGTGTGTTGGGCGCCGTAATTCTTTTCGGCGTAGTGCCCACGTTTATTATCGCCACCGTTCAGTTTAAGAAACAGCTTGTCAGAAAGGATAAAAATTCTTGGACGCGGAGCTGTAGCTGGACGCAAAACGCGGAGCAGGTCGAAATGTTTAACCGCGGCGAGAAGTGGGCGGAAGAATTCGAGAAGTATAAGCAGGACGTGGATATTATTAACGACGGACTGCACCTTTACGGCGAGTACTTCGATATAGGCTCCAAAAAAGCGGTTATAATTATCCCCGGTCGCACAGAGGGCTGTCACTACTCCCATTACTTTGCGCGCCCGTATACGGACAGCGGTTACAACGTGCTCGTAATCGATAACCGCGCTCACGGTCTTTCGGACGGCAAATACAACTGTCTCGGACAAAAGGAGTACCGCGACGTTCTCGCCTGGGGTAAATTGCTCCACGAAAAGTTCGGCGTGGAGGAAATCGTTATCCACGGTATTTGTATAGGCTCCTCGACCGCGATAGAGACGCTCACAAGCGAAAATTGCCCCGAGTATTTTACCGCCATGGTCGCCGACGGAATGTACAAAAACTTTTACGAAGTGTTCCGCACGCATATCATAGAGCTTAAAAAGCCTACTTTTCCCGTGCTCCAAGAGGTTATGATTCTCATTCGTTTGTTCTGCGGCGTAAGACCTAAGGCGCGCGGACCGTATAAGTGCGTGGGTAAGCTTAACAGACCCATCTTAATGCTTCACTCCAAAGAGGACAAATTCGCGGAGCCGAGCGAGGCGCAAAAGCTTTACGACGGCATTGCGGGGAAAAAGCGGCTTGTGTGGTTTGACCGCGGCGCGCACTCGCATATTAGGATAAACGCCGAGGAAAAGTACGACGGTACGATAAAACAGTTTCTTATAGACAAGGATTCGGGCGCGTTGTAGTCGCTTTATCACGGGGGAGCTATGGACGGTAGTGACGAAAAAGAAAACGAGCTGATAAAAAAACGAAAAAAACCGTTCGGCAGGGCGAGGATTATTGCCGCCGCCGTTGCGCTTACGGGACTTTCCGCCGCCGCCGTTGCGGGCGCACAGCTCGCTTACGACGCGATTTTCGGTAGATACGAGCGCCCCGACTACGCTATAACCGCAGGCGTTAACTGCTTCTCCCGCGCAAAAAACACGTTGGAAAGGGAGTTAAAATCGTTTTATTCCGACGGGGTTCGGCTTCAGGGCTATTATTACCCGACGAGTAATCCCAAAGGCCTTACAGTCGTCTGCCACGGAATACACGCCGGTGCGGACGATTATCTGCCCATAATCGAGTACATGGTCGAATCGGGCTATTCCGTTTTTTCGTTCGACTATAAGGGCACGTACGATTCCGACGGAGATTCTACTGTCGGAATGTGCGAGTCTGTCGTAGACCTCGATCATGCGCTCGAATATATAGAGAGCGAGCGCGATTTTAAAGGACTGCCCATAACCTTAATAGGTCACTCCTGGGGCGGATATGCGGCGGCTTCCGTATTGCCGCTCCATAAACGCGTCGTGTCGTGTGCCACTATTGCCGCGCCCAATAACGGGTACAAGCTAATACTCGAAAAGGGCGACCAGTACGGCGGAGCGCTCGCCTCGACTGGTATTCCCGAGGTGTTTTTAAACGTTTATCAAAAAATGCTTTTTGGAAAGTACACCGAGCTTAATGCCGTCGTCGGTATAAACGGCACCGACATTCCCGTTTTGATAGCGCACGGAAAAAACGACAGGATTATAGACGTCGGTCTTCAATCCATCTGCTCGCACAAGTACGAGCTTAGGAGCGACAACGTCGAATATTACTACACGAGCGGAGTGCAGGGCGGGCACGATACCGTTTGGCACAGCGTAGCTTCCGCCGAGTATCAAGCCGAGTTGGAAAAAACAATCAAGGCGGTAAAAAAGAATAAATCGATGTCGTACGACGAAAAGGTCGCTTATTTTAATACAATCGATCACAGGCTTTACAGCGAGGTTAACGGCGAGCTTTTCGATAAAATCGTAGCTATGTTCGATCGTGCATGCGGGGAATATGACTAAAACGGCGTTTTTCACAATGGACGTCGAGTCCTTTTCCGATATAAGCTGTTTGAAGGATAATCCTCGGCCCGAGTACGACGCTTTCCGTATCGAGCAATCAATAGGCGATTATCTCGATCTTCTCGGCCGCTATAACATCAAAGCGACTTTTTTCGTGCTGTGCTCGTCGCTTAAGCATGCGAAGGAGTATCTGCTTCGCGCGGTACGAGAGGGACACGAGATTGCGCTTCACGGTCTTACCCACGAAATTCCCGCCGAGATGAACAGGGAAGAGCTGTACTATACAATTTCGGAGGGTAAAGCGCTGCTTGAAAAGGAGTTGGGTACGAAAGTAATAGGCTACCGCGCACCTTGCTTTGCTATATCGGACGAAACGTTGGAAGTTATTCGCGAGCTCGGGTTTAAGTACGACTCGTCCTACCTCGATATAAAAATGCGATATTACCGCTCCGCCGCCTCCTTCGACGGCTTCGAAAATGTGTGCGGCGGCATCTTGACTCGCGACGGGTTTTACGAAATACCGCCCTGCAAGGCAAAAACCGTAATGGGAGAGATGTCTTTGTCCGGCGGAGGATACGTCAGGATTGCGCCTTTCTTTTTTGTTGGCGGACACATAAAAAGATTTCTGAATAAATCGTCTTATTATATGTTTTACTGTCATCCGTCCGATATGTTTACCGATAAACCGCCTAAGCTTCCCGGAGTGTCCTCGTTCAACAAGTTTTTTATAAAAACGGGGCGAAAGCGCTTTTTGTCGCGCACCGAAAGCATAATAAAAACATTGATTAAAAAAGGCTTCTCTTTTTCCACCTTACGCGACTTTGCGGAGCGCAGCCGATTACAGTAAAAAGTCGTTTTGAATTTACATTTAAAATGGGGGAGCTGAAATACTTACAGAGCGTAACCGATAAGGTAAGCGCAAATATTGCTACCGTTTGGAGCGCGCGGCTTGTTGAAATACAGGTCGCAATTTTTTTTGCAGTTTTAGGTGTAATTTTAGAAAAATTATATTAAAACGCTTGACAACGGATATTGCGAATGGTATATTACTTTGATATTAGGTGTATTAGGCGGATTTTACGTTTTGAAAGATTTCAAATCAACGACTATCGAAATACAAGAAAAATTCCTTTCCCCGTACGCATGTAAGGACAGCGATACAAAGGGACGGACGTTTCCGCTGAAGCCGTGCCCCATGCGTACCGAGTTCCAGCGCGACAGGGATAGGATATTGCACAGCAAGGCGTTTAGGCGGCTTAAACACAAGACGCAGGTTTTTCTCTCTCCCGAGGGCGACCATTACAGAACGCGACTTACCCACACGCTTGAAGTAAGTCAGATTGCGCGGACGATTTCGCGCTGCCTGCGCCTTAACGAGGACCTTACCGAGGCTATTGCGCTCGGTCACGACCTCGGGCACACGCCGTACGGTCATGCGGGGGAGCGCGCGCTCCGAAAGTTTACCGAGTTTTCGCACAACGAGCAAAGTCTCCGCATGGTCGACTGCATAGAAAACGACGGCAAGGGTATGAACCTTACATTCGAGGTTAGGGACGGAATACTTAACCACACCGGTAAAAACAAGGCGGTCACGCTCGAGGGCAACGTCGTTGCCATTGCCGACCGCATTGCTTACATAAATCACGATATCGACGACGCGATTCGCGCTAACATAATACAAAAGTCGGATATTCCCGAGGAGTACAACGTATTGTTCGGGGACACGCACTCGAAGCGAATTTCGTCGATGATATATGATATAATAAACGCGAGTTACGGCAAAAATACGATAAGTCAATCGGATACCTTTGCTCGCGGAATGGACGGGCTTAGGCAATATCTTTTCGACAACGTGTACACGTCGCCTCTTGCCAAGTCGGAGGAGAAAAAGGCGATAAAGATGATCGAATATCTTTACCTTTACTTTTGCGACCACGAGGAAAAGCTTCCCGAACAGTTTAGAACGGGTCCCGATCCAATCGAGCGGCGGGTGTGTGACTTTATATCCACAATGTCCGATAGGTACGCCGTGCGGCTTTTCGAGAGCATAACGGTGCCTAAAAATTGGTCGATGCTTTAGACCGATTAATTAAATTGCTGTAACCCTAAATTAAAAAACGGTAGTGACTGTGGACAGAGATTTTACGGACTTTAAGGAAAAGGTGCTCGATAAGACGGATATTGCTTCGCTCATATCGAAGTACGTACACTTGGAGCGCAAGGGTCGCAACCTTTGGGCTTGTTGTCCGTTCCACAGCGAGGATACTCCCTCGTTTGCGGTAAACGAGGAAAAACGAATGTTCCATTGCTTCGGCTGTAAGGAGAGCGGCGACGCAATCTCGTTCTTGATGAAGATAGAACATATCGAGTTTATCGAGGCGCTCCGCCGCCTTGCGGAAAGCGTGGGCATGGAGATGCCGAGATTTAACGGCTCGCGCGAACATACCGTCGATAAAAAGAAGCGCGACAGGTTATATCAGCTTATGCGCGACGCGGCGCGGCACTATTACGACAACCTTTCGTCGCCGCAGGCAAAGGTCTTTCGCGACTACCTCGAGGAGCGGAAAATTCCGAGCGGAATGATTACGCGTTTCGGACTGGGCGCCTCGCTCGATTTTAACGAAATGCTCGAATTCCTCGAAAAAAAGGGGTACACTTACGAGGAAATGCACGCCGCTGGAATTGCGGACAGCCGAAACGACAGGCATTACGACGTTTTCGGAAAGCGGCTTATGTACCCGATAATAGACGGCATGGGCAACGTTGTCGCGTTCGGCGGCCGCACTCTCGAAAAGGACGTTCACTTTGCCAAATACCGCAACAGCACTCAAACCGATATTTTCGATAAGTCAAAAGTTATTTACGGCGCAAACCTCCTTAAAAACCGCGCCTCCAAGGGACCTATCGATTATATAATTATGACGGAAGGGTATATGGACGTTATCGCCCTTCACAAAGCGGGTTTCGATACCGCCGTCGCGTCCATGGGCACGTCGCTTACCGCAAAGCAGGCAAAACAGCTTAAGGTTTACAGCAACTTAGTCTACATCAGCTATGACGGAGATACCGCAGGGCAAAAGGCGACGCTTCGCGGCCTCGATATTCTGAAAGAGTGCGGACTTACCGTCAAGGTTGTCAGACTTCCCGACGGGCTCGACCCCGACGACGTTATTAAACGCGACGGACGGGAGGGTTATCAAAAACTCCTCGACGAGGCGATTCCCCTCACAGCGTACAAAATAGAGGTGCTTCGTTCCAAGTACAATCTGTCCGACCCCGATCAAAAAGCCAAGTTTGCGATAGAAGCGTCCGCCGTTGTGCGCGCTCTTCCAAACCCCGTCGAGCAGGAACAATACTTTGAGTACGTCGAGAGCGTATCCGGCTTTTCGGTCTCCGTTTTGAGACGGCAAGCCGCGTACTCTCAGCCGGAGGAGCCGCCGCCTGCCGTAACGAAGACGGAAGAGAAAATCGAATACGACGACAACTTAAGATTCTTTCTGTCGAGCATTTTTCAGGGCAGGGACTACGTCGACTTCGATAAGAACCTGACGGGGATTATGCCGGACGAACTGTCCAAAAAGCTGTATGCGATTTGCCGCGACGGGAATAGCGGACTTACGGTTTCCGTCGTTGACGAGCTTACCGACGAGGAAAGGCTGAGGGTGGACAAAATCCTCGAATACACTTATCTCCCCGGCGACGGGCGCGAGCGCTTTACGGACGTTGAAAAAAGCTTGTACAAACGGCTTCTCAATTCGGAGCTCGACTACCTGAAAAGCCTGCCCGACAAGGACATGCAAGTACGGTTAAGAATGCAACAACTCATTTACGAAATCGCCAAATACCCGCAAAACCGTTCCTAACGGGGCGCACCGAAAGGAAAAATAAAAAGGAGAACTCATGAAAGACAAGACCAAGGAAAAGACGAAAGAAAGAATTAAGGAAAAAGGAAAGGACAAGAACGTTTCGGCGCAGACAGTCGAAACGCCCGTCGAGCCGTACGTGCCCGATAAGGCGGTTGTCGACGCGCTCGAACGCCTTCTCGCTTCTTCTCCAGAGGGTATAGAATACAACGCGCTACTCGACGCACTTGTCGAGCTGTCGGGCGGTGCGGAGGATATGGACTACGCCATTAAGTTCTTCGATGACAAAAACGTCGCCATATTAAAAGGCGGCGTTCAGGCGCCCATTCTTACCTCCAAGATGAACAACGCGCTCGCTAAGCTTATTGCGCTCGGCAAGTCGCGCGGATCCCTTGCCAACGTCGAAATAGGCGAAAAGCTTACGCTCGAATGCGGTGCGGACGCGCGCCAGCTCGAGGAGGCGACGAGGATCATTGTCGAAAGTGGAATAGAAATCACCGACGGTCAGGTTAAACACTCCGAGCTACAAAACATCGACAGTATGTTATCCGAGGTCAATACCGACGACCCCGTTAAGGTTTATCTTAAGGATATCGGTAGGGTGCCGCTCCTTTCCGCCGAAGAGGAAAAAACGCTTGCCCAGCTAATGTCGGAGGGTGACGAGGACGCCAAGGTCCGACTGTCGGAAGCAAACCTCAGGCTTGTTGTAGCTATCGCCAAGCGCTACGTCGGTCGCGGAATGCAGCTTCTCGACCTTGTTCAGGAAGGCAACCTCGGACTTTTAAAGGCTGTTGAAAAATTCGACTACAACAAAGGCTTCAGATTTTCCACCTACGCAACCTGGTGGATAAGACAGGCAATAACGAGGGCGATTGCCGATCAGGCGCGCACGATAAGAATTCCCGTGCACATGGTCGAAACCATTAACAAGCTTTCGAGGACAAACCGCATCCTCGTTCAGGAGCTTGGCAGAGACCCCACGCCCGACGAAATAGCCGCAAAAATGGGCTTGCCCGTAGAGCGCGTCGTCGAGATTCAGCGTATCAGTCAGGACCCCGTTTCGCTCGAAATGCCGGTCGGCGAAGAGGAGGACAGTCATCTCGGCGACTTCCTCGAGGACGAAAAATCCAAGGCGCCGCAGGATTTGGCGGAAGCGGGAATGCTGAGGGAGCAGCTTGCGGTGGTATTAAACACCCTTACGCCGCGCGAGGAAATGGTTATCCGCCTTCGCTACGGGCTTGACGACGCGAGGACGCGCACGCTCGAGGACGTGGGCAAGGAGTTCGGCGTTACCCGCGAGCGTATCCGCCAGATAGAGGCAAAGGCGTTAAGAAAGCTTCGCCATCCCAACAGATCGAAGCGGCTTAGGGACTTTACCGACAAATGACAAGACTTTCCGCTATCTGCGCGCTGATAAAAAAAGCCGACGTCATCGCCGACGTGGGTTGCGACCACGGGAGAGTTGCGGAGTATATCGTAAAGCATAAGCTTTCCCAAAAAACGATTGCTTCCGATATAAGCGAGAGCTGTCTGTCAAAAGCCAAAACGCGGCTTAACGGGTACGACGGCGTCGAGTTTATCTGCTGCGACGGGATTGGCTACGAGTGCGACGAAGCGGTTATTGCGGGCATGGGCGGTCATACCGTTATAGGGATTCTAAACCGCGCCGCGGTTTTGCCCGATTCGCTTATAATTTGCGCACACAGAAATACATACGAGGTGCGCGGCGCGCTCGTTACGCTCGGCTACGGCATAACCGCCGATATAACGGTCGAGGAACGCCGTAAATTTTATTCGGTTATTCGCGCGGAAAAGGGAAAAGGGGCGAGAGAGCTTACGGAGCTTCAACGACTGTTCGGCGTAAATTATGCCGAAAAATCGGAACCGCTCGAAAAATATCTTTTATCATTACAAAGCACATACATGCGTGCGGCGGACAGGAACGAGGAAAAGCTTAAGCTTGTTCGCGCGGCGCTTATCTGTCAGGGCGTAACGCCCGACACAACCAACTAAACGGGAGTCGATTATGGACGAAAAAGTTAGACAGAATCTCGAAAACCTATTGCGTTACCAATCGGTGGATATCGAGCTTAAAAAGCTAAACAAGCTTCTCAACAGCGACGAGGCTCTTCTTGCCATGAACAGGAGCAAAAAGGCGTTTAACGACGCCAAGCAAACTCTTACGCAGAGCGAGGAGCAATCCGCATCGCTCGTCGCTCTTTACGAAGAGCTGTTAAAGTACGTTGCTGACAATGAGGAGCTCCTCGCCGAGCTTGAGGGCGCCGTTGCGTCGGACGACGAGCAGGATATTGCGGAGCGCGTCAAAAAGCTCGAAAGTCTTCGCGGCAAGTTCGGAACCGCAGACAAAAAGGCGCACGAATTGGACGAAAAAGCCAAGTCGGTCGTTCGCGCCCGTGTGGAGGCGATCAAGACGGGCAACGTAGCCAAACAGAAGTACAACGACTCGAAAGCCAAGCACGGCGAGCTTGTCGCTTCCAAAGCGGACGAAGTAAAGCGCCTTCAAACCGAGCTTGCGAAAATGGAAAGTTTACTCGACAAAACCTTGTTTGAGGAATATAAAAAATTATCGGACGACAGCGTTTTCCCGCCGGTCGTGCCCGCGCACGGCGACGAGAAAAAGGGCGCGTACAGCTGCGGCGGCTGCGGAATAGGATTGTCCCAACAGGCCAACACCCTTATTAAAGACGAGGGTTGGTGCCGCTGCGACAACTGTCGGCGCATTATTGTAAAAAAATAATTCGGGGCGATAATGAAAATCAAAAAAGCTATTATTCCGTGCGGCGGAATGGGCACGAGGTTTTTGCCTATAACAAAATCGATACCCAAGGAGATTCTTCCAGTTATCGATACGCCCGTGCTGTCTTATATAGTGGACGAGATTATAGACAGCGGAATTAACGAGATTCTTATTATTCTCGGCAAGGGCAAGCACGCTATTAAGGATTATTTTACGCCGAGTAAAAAACTTGAGAGAGCGCTTAAAAATAAGCCGGAAATGCTCGAAACCGTGCGGCGCATTAACCGCCACGCAGATATATCTTTTACGCTTCAAGACAAGCCGCTCGGCAGCGGCGACGCCGTCATGCGCGCGCGCGATTTTACGGGCGACGAGCCGTTTATTATGGCTAACGGCGACGATCTTATCGTATCTGATATTCCGGCGACAAAGCAGCTTGCGGACGCGTACGAGGCAAAAGAAGCCGTTATTTTGGGCGTTCAGCAGGTGGAACTATCCGAAACAAGTAAGTACGGCATAATTAGGCCTACTCGCACCGAGGGTAAAACCGTGTGGTGCGACGGTATTGTGGAAAAGCCGAAAGTCAGTCCGCCGTCCCGTTACGCCGCGCTCGGAAGATATGTTTTTACTGCGGAGATTTACGGTTACATTAAAAACCTCAAGCCCGAAAAAGGAGGCGAGATTCAGATTACCGACGCTATTTTGGACATGATGAAAGAGGGTAAGGTGTACGCTTACGAGTTCGACGGTCGAAGATACGATATGGGCGATAAGTTCGGCGCGATAACCGCTACGGTCGACTTCGCGCTCAAAAACGAGAAGTACGGAGAAAAGCTCCGCGAGTACCTTAAGTCGGTCGTTAAGTAAGCTATGAAGATTAACGCGTTTTGCACGGTCGACCCGATAAAGGCGCTCGGCTCTTGCGATAGGGTTATATATTGCGGCGAGTCTCGCTTCGACGACGACGGGATTTTGTGTCACAGACTTTTCGGCTCCGAAAATTCCGGTGATATTTATATCCCGACCTTGCTTGACGAAAGCTTCGAGGACGCGTGCGACTACGTGCTGACAAGCGGAAAAAGAATGATTGTTCGCGCCGCATACGACCTTAACGAAGCGGGACTTATCGAAGCGCGGTACAAGCTTTCGCCGATTATGCTTTTGCACAGACTGGGTGTTTTGGAGCGTTGTACCGTCGTGGGCGGAGTGTGTCTCGATAACGACGACCTCGACCTTATGGCGCAAGAGGGCGTTCCGCTTGTCGTTACTCCCACGGCTTCGGCAGGCTACGGCTACGGTTTTGCGCCCGTGTGCGCGGCAAAAAAGCGGGGAATACGGGTAGGGATTGGCACCTTCGACGGAAGGTATAACGAAAGTTCGGATTTAAATGCCGAAGCCAAGTTTTTACTCCTTGCAAGTAACGCCGAAATGCGCACCGAAAACTCGCTGTCCGAACTCGATATTCAATCGATACTTGAATTTAAGTAAAATATATGCGTAAAATCAGTAAAAAACGGCGTAATTAAGTTGACAAACATTTTATAATCTTGTACAATACTAAAGGCTGTGCGAGGGTGGCGGAATTGGCAGACGCGCACGTTTGAGGGGCGTGTGGGCAACCGTACGGGTTCAAGTCCCGTCCTTCGCACCAAACGGACTATTGCGAAAGCGATAGTCCGTTATACTATAAACATTTTTTTTGTTCGAGAGGGTAAGACCATGAGCGAGTATATCCGTACGGTGTATTATCACGAAACCGATAAAATGGGAATTACGCATCACTCCAATTACGTTAAGTGGCTGGAGGAGGCGAGAATCGACCTACTCGGTAAAGCGGGCGCGTCGTATGCCGAGCTCGAAAAAATGGGGCTTTCCTCGCCGGTTGTCGAGCTTAGCGTAAGGTACAAGGCGCCAACGTCGTTCGGCGATACCGTTAAGGTGGAAATCAAGGTTAAGGAATATAACGGAATTAAGCTTGCCTTCGACTACACGGTAATTAACATGACGGACGGAAAGGTTGTAACGGTTGCCTCCTCGTCGCATTGCTTTTTGAGTGGCGGAAAGATTATAAATCTTGCGCGGACTTTCCCCGAGGTGGATAAGCTTATGCGCGACTTCATAGAAAACGATAATTGATTTTTCGGCGCGTCCGTTCGGGCGCGCTATATTTTTCGACAATACCGAGCATAATAACATACACACAATGTCAAACGGTATACTCGAAAAACACGGCGGGGTAATAAAGAATCTTGCGCTTTGGTCGACCAAAGCGGTTTTCGACGCTATCGATACGCTCAGCGACGGAATGCTTAATTCATGCCCGTATAATAACCTAACGGACGGAATATATATCGACCGCGATATCGTTTATGAGCTTAATAAACCGCAGGTATGCCTTTTCGACAGGTATTTTACGCCCGAAAAGAGCGGAACGCCCGCGGTTATTATTATACACGGCGGGGGTTTTTCCTCGGGCGACAAAAGACATAGGCGCGGCTTGGCGCGTTTTTTTGCGAGCGAAGGGTACAGCGTTTTTTGCGTAAATTTCTCTCTAATGGGGAAGTGCTGCTTTCCCGAGCCTATCGGCGAGCTTGTCCGTGCCGTTAACCATATCGGCGACAATGCCGATTTATACGGCATAGACGAAAACAAGATTTACATTACGGGCGACAGTTCGGGCGCGTACTATGCGGCTATGCTGGGCGCTTTTATGTGCGACAGCGGTATTAACGAGCTTGTCGGCGAAAAGCTTAGATATCCCGTTGCGGGGCTAATACTTAATTGCGGAATATACGACCTTGAAACCGCGCTTAACAACAAAGTCGGGTTTATTACGGGCGGAATAATCGACGGATTCTTTAACGATTATAGCGGGAGGTGTATGCCCACCGATTTTATTGACGGCAATTTTCCGCCGACTTTTTTGGTGTTTTCCGAGCGCGACGTTTTTTGTAAAGGACAGGGCGAGGCGATGCAAAAAAAGCTTTTGGACTGCGGAGTTTATACGGAGAGCTACAAAGCGCGGCATGCGTACTCCAATCATTGCTTTTGTCTGTTTTGGCGCGGCGAGGACGCTTCCGCCGCCAACGAGCTTATGCGGTCGTTTGTCCGCAGACTTTCGTGCGGGAAAATAAACGTCGATTAAGCTTTTCGAGCGCGGCGGGGAAAGCACGTTAAATAACCCGTTTTTTGCTTGAGTATTTATTTAAGAAGTAAAAAAATGGCGTAAATTTGGTACTAACTATTGACTATAAGTCTTTTTAGGTCTATACTATACCCGTGGGCGAAAAGTTAAACAGAGTAATAACGAGTAAGTTCGGAGACAAGTTGAGATCATTCTATACCTCGGTATGGTACATGATCGTTTTCGGGCTTATTTGCGCTATTTGTCACTTATTCGATTTAACTATTCTTGCGTGCGTGCTTTTTACCGTGCTGCTTGTGCCTGCATTTATTTTTTGCAAAAATCTTTTGATGCTCGTCCCGTTTATGACAATGTGTTCTTTCTCCATTACAGAAAGTACAAACGTCGAAACGGGATATTACAATACGCCCGTGCGCATAGCTACGCTTATCACGCTACTTGTTATTTTGATTGCGGCATTGCTCTTTAATCTTATCTACTATAAAACCATAAAGGTGCTTTTTAAAAAGGCGTATCTTACCGCTTCGCTCTGCCTTGCGACGTCGGCGCTTATGCTCGGCGGGATTACCGAAAGCACATTTACTTTGATGGGTGTGGCTACGGCGATTGCGATTGGGCTTTGTATGTTTCTGCCGTACTCTGCGGTTGTAAACTGCGTGGAATACGAAGGGGAGAAAACGATTAAGCTTTTCGCGTGGACACTTGTTACGGTGACGGTCATTATAGGCGTCGCCGTGCTCAAATCGTACTACCTGCACGATTTTGACACTACAACCGTACACCCCAAGGAATATCTTAGATTCGGTTTTGCCATTTCCAATTCCGCTGCGGCGTACGTAGTAATAGCGCTTCCGCTTACTTTTTATCTTGTTTACAAGTATAAACACGGGTTCTTGCTGATGGCGGTCGTTGCGCTCGAGATTTTTATAATCGTTATGAACTATTCGCGCTCGTCGCTTGTCGTGGCGCTGCCCGGAACGCTGATTGTTACGATTGCTTTGATGTTTAAGAAAAAACGCGGAAGGTTAGCATACAATATTACCTGCGGAATTTTGTTTGCGGTGACTATTGCGATTGTTGTGTCGCTACGGGAAAAAACATACGACGCTTTGATTGAGCCGTTCCACGGCGGATCGTTCGACAGCGGCAGATTTAAAATTTGGAAACAAGGCTTCGAGGCTTGGCAGGGAAGCCCCGTCTTCGGCGTAGGACTGTGGTTTTTGCCTACGCAGGGACATGCTTACACCTCCTTCCACTGTACGCCGCTTACTTATCTGTACTGTGCGGGCGTCGTAGGAGCCGCCGCATATCTATACCACCGTTATAAATCGGTGCGCCTCGTTTTTTCGACAAAGCTGACGAGCGAACGAGTTTTTCTTGCGCTCTCGATTTTGGCGATGCTTCTTAACGCGCTTTTGGACGTCGGAATGACCTCGGCGCCGCATTTGATTTTTTACGCGATTATGTTAGGGTATATCGAGCTCGACGCCGTTAAGACCCGTTCCGCCGTGCTTGCCGCGGCGCAACAGGTTGCCGCCGAGCAGGGAGCGCAGGACAGCTCAAACGAAACCGTTCCCGCATCGTCTCAAACGGAAGTAAATAGCACCGCTTCCGAATAAATTATTTTGGTGAAACGCTATGGCTAATTGTAACGGAAGCTGTGAAGGCTGCAAAGAAAAATGCGACGCACCCCGCACCGAAAAAACGCACCCGCTCTCGCGTATCAAGCGTGTTGTAGCCGTTGTTAGCGGAAAGGGCGGCGTCGGTAAATCCGCCGTAACCGCGCTCCTTACCGTTGCTATGAAAAACAAAGGTTATTCCGTCGCAGTTCTCGACGCAGATATAACCGGTCCGTCCGTGCCGAAAATGTTCGGCGTAAAGGGCGGGGTGAGCGGCGACGGCAGCGGTATTTATCCCAACAAGTCGAATGGCGGCGTAAGGGTTATGTCGAGCAATCTCCTTCTCGAAAACGAAACAGACCCCGTCGTGTGGCGCGGACCCGTTATCGCAGGAATGGTAAAGCAGTTTTGGACGGACGTTATTTGGGGAGACGTCGACTATATGTTTGTCGACTGTCCGCCGGGCACCGGCGACGTTCCGCTTACCGTGTTCCAGTCGGTCAAGGTGGACGGTATAATCATAGTCGCTACGCCGCAGGAGCTTGTTTCCATGATTGTGGAAAAAGCGGTCAATATGGCAAAGCTAATGAAAATTCCGGTGCTCGGGCTCGTGGAAAATATGAGCTATGCGCTTTGCCCGCACTGCGGGGAAAAGATCGATTTGTTCGGGACGGGTAAAGTGGAAAAAGTTGCGCTTAAGTATTCGCTGCCAATACTTGCAAGCATTCCCGTCGACGGAAAAATAGCCGCCGCCTGCGACGGCGGAAAAATCGAGGAGCTTAATGCGGATTATCTCGATTCCGCCGCCGATATTATAGAGTCGGGATTGCCTGTACAAAACGAATAAGCGCCGAAATCATATAAATACGCGACAACGCTTTTTAGCTTAAACCCGAGTAAATTAACGGATAAATATAAGGAAAGTGATATGTGGAGAAAAATAAGAGAGTGGTTTAGCGTCCTACTATCCAAAAAACCCGGTCGAGTGGTTCTTTTGGTGATTTTGCTTTTAAACATCGCGTTCATTTTGATAGCGGCTGCGGTGATAAACGCATTATCTCTTTCCGGTACGGAGGATATGAGTTATTGGCGCGCGGTGTACTATACCGTTACGATGATTCTCGACGCCGGTTGTATAGACTATGTGGTTTCCGATATAGGCGCCGCGGGGGTCGCGCTTGTAATAATCTGCCTTGCCGTAATCGTGCTCGGCATGATACTGTTTACCGGCGCGGTAATCGGCTACTTAACCAACTATATATCGGGCTACATAGAAAACGCCAATACCGGCTCGCACAAGCTTGTTCTTGCCGACCACACCGTAATACTAAACTGGAATTCACGCGCGTCGGAGATTGTAAACGACCTATTGTACAGCGAGCACCGCGAGGTGGTCGTTATTCTCGTGCCGGACGGCAAAGAGGCGATAGAGCGCGAGATTAGCGAGCGAATTGCCGACACAATCGCAAAGGAACGTGCGGACGTTAACGCGCGCGCACAAAAGCTTAGCGGAAGAGCGCGCTTTTTGTACAAGCGGAAGCACAAGTTTAGAAATAACGTTACATTTATCGTGCGCGAGGGCGATACTTTTTCGACGGTGCAGCTCATGGATGTTTCGCTCGAGCACGCAAAGTCGATTATCATACTCGGAAGCGACGTTAACAACGTTCAGTGTAAGTACGAGCACAATATGTCTCTTGCCGATCGCGAACGGGGAAATCCGCAAACGGTTAAATCGCTTGTTCAGGTAGTGGGCATTACCGCCGCCGAGCAGAGCGACGACAACCAAAAAATCGTAGTCGAAATCGAGGACGATTGGACGGGCGAGCTTGTCGACAGAATAATAGCGCAAAAGCAGGTCGACGGAAAGTGCAATATTATTCCCGTCAGAGTCAACAATATTCTCGGAAGACTCCTTTCTCAGTTCTCGCTCATGCCCGAGCTTAACCTTGCTTACAGGGAGCTCTTCTCCAACAAGGGCGCAACCTTCTTCGCAAGACCGGCAAAGGAGTCGGAGCTGGACGAGGAAATCTTCACAAGAAAATTCCTTCACACCCGTTTGCACGCGATACCGCTTTCGGTCGGCGAGGACCGCGGCACCAAGTATGTATACTACTCGGCGGAGTCGCCGCGCGACGAAAGACGGATTAGCGAGGTCCAGGATCCGGCGTACAGGGTAAAGCTGAACAAAAGCTATTGGATAGAGCAAAAAAACGTAATTATCCTCGGCCACAACAGCAAAATTAAGGACATAATGGAGGGCTTTGACGGCTTCCGCGCCGAGTGGAACGACAAGAGCGGCAAGGAAATCATGAATATCATGATTATCGACGACAAAGCGCACCTCGAAAAAATGGACTACTATAAATCGTATCCGTACGTAACCCAAACGGTCGAAGCCGATATTTACGACAATCGCGTTATTTGCGACACAATAGAAAAGTTTATCGACGGCAACGAAACGGATACGAGCGTGCTTATTCTGTCAGACGACGCCGTTCCAAACGAGTTTATCGACTCGGCGGCCATATCAAATCTTATTTACGTGAGCGACATTATTCACCGCAAAAAATCCGCCGACCCGAATTTCGACGAAGGACGGATAGACGTCATCGTGGAGATTATCAATCCCAAGCATTACGACATAGTAAAAAGCTACAGCGTAAACAACGTCGTTATAAGCAACCGTTACATAAGCAAAATGATTACCCAGCTCGGCGAAAAAGACGTACTGTACAACTTTTACAACGACATTTTGTCATACGACAGCGCGGACGCCACGACTTACGAGAGTAAGGAAATTTACGCCAAAAAGGTCAGCAGGTACTTTGACGAGCTTCCCGCGCCTTGTACCGCCACGGAGCTTATCCGCGCGGTTTACGAGGCGACCTCGGGCAAGGATATTCCCGCAACAGAAAAGAACCATACGCTCGTTCTCGGTTATGTTAAAAAGGGTGGAGAGCTAGTTCTGTTCTCCGGCAATCAAAATAAGATAAAAGTCGAGCTTACAGATACCGATAAGCTTATAGTTTACAGCAACCACTGATTTAGCCTTGTAGGCTTTTTAGTAAATCTCAAACGGCTCGCATAATAACGGAGTAGGTATGAATAAAGACGCAATTCTTTTACACAAGGCGATAGAGTTTGCCGCCGTCAAGCACCGCAACCAAACCCGAAAGAGCACCGCAACGCCGTATATCGTCCATCCGATAGAGGTTATGCTGTTCCTTCAGGAAAGCGGTTGCTCCCCCGAGGTTATCGCCGCCGGCGTCCTTCACGATACGCTCGAAGATACGGAAACGACGCTCGAGGAGCTTAAAGAAAACTTCGGCGAAACCGTCGCGGCTATTGTCGCCTCCGAATCGGAGGACAAAAGCAAGTCGTGGCAGGAAAGAAAGCAAACGACAATCGACCACTTAAAAACCGCAAGCGACGATACGGTAATGGTATGCCTTGCCGATAAATTAAGCAATATGCAAAGTATGGTCTACGATTACCCTTTGGTCGGAGAAAGCCTCTGGTCGCGTTTTAAGGCGGATAAGGAGCACGTCAGGTGGTATTACCGTGGAATAATTCTCGCGACAAAGCGCGTCGATTGCGCTATAAGAAAAAGACTTATTGACTGTTATATCGAGCTGTTCGGCGACGATCTAAACGACTGACCGCGTTATAAATACGGTGATAAAATATTAAGCCGAAAAAGGACAAGGAAATGAATAAAAACGAAATACTTGCCAATATGTACGCGCTCCGAGCGGGATTGTCCGCAGTTGCCGTAAGCGGTGATAAAATCAATAAAAAGATTACCGCTGCGAAAAAGCAGGCGGCGGATTCCGAAAAAAAGGCGCGTACCGAAAAGCAAAACGCCCTCGACTCTATATCCAGAATTAAGGCAAGTAAAAAAATTGCCGAGGACGGTCTTGCTCGGAGCAAAGACGGGGTTAAAAACGCGAAAAAAGCCAATGCCAAGGCGGCAGGCAACTCCGTTAAATATGCGGTAATAAATATACTCAAGTTTGTTTTGGGACTTGCGCTTGCGGTTTTCTTTTTGTACGTGCTCTTGCTTTGGATTGCGTCTATAATCCGTTGGACAGGAAATACACCCGGCGAATTTCTTACTTCGTTATATTCTTGGTCTTTTACGGATAGCGGTGATACTTCCTCGTTTGAATGGATTATATTTGTAATGATAGCCGTGTCGGCGCTCGGTATCGCCGCGGCGGTTTTCGGCGTCAGAATAATAATCGCCGTTGTTAAAGACGGTATTTTTATTCGTCCGTACTTTATTAAAAGAGGAAAAAGCGCTCAATCCGAAAAGAAATTCATCGACTTGATAGACAAGGCGAATCGGGACATCGAACAGGTGTCGGCGAGTCTGCCAGATTGCGATAAGAAAATAAATAAAGCTATCGCCGACGGCAAAGCGCTTGTGGAAAAAACACGCAAGGAGCTTGCTCCGCAGGCTGCGGCGACGGTGGAGCTGTATAAAGCGCTTCAGGTAACTTTTTCCGATATGTTAGACGAGCGGGATTGGGAAAATCTCGACCTTATCACGTACTATCTGGAAACGGGCCGTGCCGACACGGTCAAAGAGGCGTTGCAGCTTCTTGACAGACAAAAGCAAACAAATCAGATTGTTGCGGCTGTAAAAGAGGCGGCGGGCGTTATCTGTCAGACGGTTAAGACGGGGTTGACGCAGCTTAAAAGCTATATGGACGTACGCTTTAACGACCTATCGTCGAAGATTGCGAGCGTCAGCAGTCAGGTCGGCAGTATCGGTAGCCGTATAAGCACGGTGGAAGGCGCAATCGCAAGCCAAAACTCGCAGATTGCACAAATCGCAAGCACGACAAACCTTAATAACGCACTTCTCGAACGGCAAAACGACACCAGCGCACAGCTTGTCGCGTACGCGCGGCAGATAT
>JAFLVE010000115.1 GCA_022511445.1 Clostridiales bacterium
GGTGGACCCGAAGGAGAAGATCGTTGCAATCGTTCCCGCAGGCGACACGGGAAAGCTGCTGTTCTTTACAAAGCGCGGTATGCTCAAGTGTTCGGAACGGAGCGAGTATCCTACGAGCAAGCTCCCGTATCCTTGCTTAGCCCCTTTAATGCGTCGAGCTTTAAGTAAAGCGGCGCATATTTGCCGAGTACGACGCTCACAGCACCTTCTCCGCCTCTTTGAGTATAAGCGCCGCAACCTCGTCCTCGGTGCCGAGCCCGTCCACTCTTACCATCTCGCCGAGCTTGCACATATCCGAAAAACCGCGGTAAACCTTACCGAAGAACTCGAGGCTTTCGCGCTCGAGCCTGTCCGACTTGTCCGCACCGCCCTTTCTTATAAACCCCGCCTCGGGTGCTATGTCGATAAAAAGAGCAAGATCGACTTTAAGCGGCTCGATTGTTTTGCGGTTTACCTCTCTTACAAAATCGGGATCGAGTCCGCGCGCGTAGCCTTGGTACGCGACGGTGGAATAAATAAACCTGTCGCAGATAACCGTTTTGCCCGCTTCAAGAAGGGGGAAAATCTTTTCGTTGAGATTAACCCTGCGCGACGCCGAGTACAAATACAGCTCGGTTACCGCGTCGGGGGAATATTTGGGGTCGAGAAGGAGCGCGCGTATTTGCTCGCCCATTGGCGTGCCGCCCGGCTCGCGCGTAACGACTGCGTCCACGCCGCGCGAAGTCAGCGCGGAGTGAAGCCGCTTGCACTGCGTGGTCTTTCCCGCGCCCTCGCAACCTTCTATTACGATAAACTTTCCTTTTCCCATATTTTTACCGGAGTTGTTTTTTTACCTGAAAAATTAAGTGTTCCGTCTATAAAACCGCATTCTGTTTTTTCGACTTTTACCTGACGCATTCTTTAACGGCGGAATGCAACGCTCTGTCGAAACGCTCGACCTCTTCTACTCTGTCCGCCGCGGTAAAGAGAAACACTATATGTTTGCCGTCCGTCATTTCGCTCATAACCCCGTGCCTTGCAAGCGAAGCATTAAGCTTGTCGGTATCGGCGTTAAGCGCGGCGCAGTCGAGCACGAGCCGCGTAAAATCGTCGTTATGAAGAAAGGGGTATTTACACCTAACAGGCTCGAGCGCGTCAAACAGCGCCTTGTACGCCCTCTCCGTGCGCTTGTCCGCCGCCTCCGTTACCCCATCCTCTATCGAGGAGTACAACAGATACGACGGGCTCGTTGTGCCCATTATATCCACGCACTCGGATAATTTTGCGCTTTCGCTATCCGAAAGATTGTCGATTATTATTGCGCTTTGAGTAAGCGAAAAAAGCGTTTTGTGCGTGGAAAGATTCGTTATATCGGCAACGCCCGCCGCGCTTTTGGGGAGCAGGGGCGAAAACCCGTAGTGCGCGCCGTGCGCGCTGTCCGCTATAAACAGCAGACCGTTATCAGCGCAAAGCTTTTTAATGCCGTCTATATCGGCGCAAAACCCGTAATAGGTAGGAGTCGTGACTACAACCGCACCGACGTTATTCCCGAGCGCGGACTTAATATCGTCTACGGTTATCGGCTTAACGCCGCGTTTCCCCACCGCCGCATACTTTTTGGAAGCGAGCCTGTACCCGTCCGAAACGGAGCGGTGCGAGTTGACGTCTATAATACCGTCGCACCCCGAATACAATATCGCCGCTTTTACGCCCTGGGAGCTTCCGCACGAAAGAAAGCGTGCGTGCCTCCCCTTGTACGCCGCGGCGCACTTTTTTTCCGCCTCGGATAACTGCGGCGAAGGGAACGACCCGTCGGTCAGCTCCGTTATGTCAAGCTCGTTAAGCTTTCCCTTGTGCCCGGGCGTGTGCAGTCTTAAAGCGCCGCATTCGGTATAGCGGCGCAAAAACTCGTTAATCTTCACTTCTTTTTGGGCTTCATTGTCGGGAAGAGAATTACGTCGCGTATGGACGCGCTGTCGGTAAAGAGCATTATCATTCTGTCGATGCCTATACCGAGTCCCCCCGTAGGCGGCATGCCGTATTCGAGCGCCTCCACAAAGTCGTCGTCGGCGTCCTGCGCTTCCTCGTTGCCCGCACTCTTCATCTTGCGCTGAAGCTCGAATCTACCCGCTTGGTCGACGGGGTCGTTAAGCTCGGAGTACGCGTTGCCGCCCTCCCAGCCGTTAATAAAAAACTCGAAGCGGTACGTAAGCCCGCCTTCCGAACGCTTTGCAAGCGGCGACACCTCGACGGGATAGCCCGTTACAAAAGTCGGCTGAACGAGCGTGCTCTCGACGAGCTTGTCGAACGCGAGGTACATGCACTCGGCGGCGTTCTTTTCGCCCTCGTACTCCACGCCGAGCTTAGTAAGGCTTTCGCGCGCTTTTTTATCGGAGAGCGCCATAAAGTCGACGCCCGTCACTTCCTTAACAATCTCGCGCATTGTAACCCTGCGCCAAGGCGTGGATATGTCTATCTCCCTGCCCTGATAGGTTATCTTATCGCCGAGCCCAATCGCCTTTGCCGCCGCCGAATAAATCTCCTCGGTGCGCGTCATCATATCCTCGTAATCGGCGTACGCCTGATACATTTCGAGCATGGTGAACTCGGGATTGTGCTTTATGTCCATGCCCTCGTTGCGGAAGTTTCTTCCAAGCTCGTACACGCGCTCGAGCCCGCCCACGATTAACCGCTTGAGATAAAGCTCGGGCGCGATACGCATAAACATATCGAGGTTAAGCGTGTTGTGATGGGTGATGAACGGACGCGCCGCCGCGCCGCCCGCGACTGTGTTTAATATAGGCGTTTCCACCTCGATAAAATCCTCGCCGTCGAGATAGTTTCTTACGGCGGTGATAATCTTACTGCGCTTAACAAACGTGTCCTTAACGGGCTCGTTCACTATTAAATCGAGATAACGCTTGCGGTAACGCAAATCGTTATCCTTAAGCCCGTGCCACTTTTCGGGCAGGGGCGTAAGCGATTTACTGAGCAAAACAAGCTCTTTTACGGAGACCGACACCTCGCCGCGGTGCGTTACGAAAACGTCGCCCTTTACGCCGATAATGTCGCCGATGTCGAGCTGCTTTTTGAAAAAGTCGTATTTCTCCTCGCCCAGGTTGTCGCGCTTAACGTAAATCTGAATCTGTCCCGAGCGGTCGAGAATATGCGCAAAGCTCGCCTTGCCCATTATGCGCTTAGACATAAGACGGCCGGCAAGGGACACAACCGCGCCCTCTTCGGGCGAAGCGGTAATATCGGTTGCGTGGTGCGTTACGTCGTAGCTCGTAATCTTAAACGGGTCGTTTCCCGCCTTAGTCAGCTCGTCGAGCTTAGCAAGCCTTACCGCCTTTAACGCGTTTATATCCTGCTCCGACTCGGGAGCAATGTTTTCGGTAATTTCTTCTGCCATGTTAACCCGCATTTTTCCGCTGCAATTCCGGCGGCGGAAAATTATTTTTTAATCGTCTTTTTGTCGACTACTATATTGACTACCTTAAAGATAAGATCCTTAACCATAACGACGTCGCCCACTTTTTTGTCCATGAGCGCCGCGCCTACGAGAGACTCGTTGGAAATCTTGCCGTGCATGACGTCCGACTCGTGCGTACCGACTATGGTGTAGGTTTTAATTCCGTTGCACTTGGCGCGGTCTATCTTTTCCTTGCCCACCTTTACTTTTACAAGCTCCGTCTCGGTAAAGCCTTTGTCGATAAGCTCGGCTTTGTTACCGCGCTTTGCGAGAATCTCCGAGCCCGCCGTTTTGTAATCCTCGTCGGTAAGCGAAGCAAGAATTTCAAGCCCGGTGCGGTTGGAACGCATGTCTATAACCGACATGCGCGAGATAAAGCCCTCGATAATATCGGTGCGGGTAAGTCCCGCCTCCTCGCACGCCTTAAGTCCGTCGACGACGTCCGCCTCGATAACGTCCACGGCGCAGCCGATGGAAACGGCTTTGTCGCTTACGCTCTTTTCGTCGATAATCTTGGCGTTGTCGATTTTTTCCTTAATCGCGTCAAGCTCGCTCTGCAATTGCGCCTGCTTCTCGCGGGCGAAGCCGTATTCGGCGTTTTCGCTTAGGTCTCCCTGCGCGCGCGCTTTTGCGACTTCCTCGATAATTGCGGGGAGCTCGACCGACCTGATGACCTCGTACCTTTCTTCAAGCTCGCGCTTGCCGGCGGCTGTCATGATATACTCTTTAGGCATAATGTTCTCCTTTTGACTATTCTTTTCCGTGTATATTATATTCCAAAAGGCAAAAGTAGTCAAGCGTATAATACCCCGCATTTCCCCGCCCGAACAAATTTCGTCATATATCGCACCTAAGCGACATACAATATAAAACTCGACTTTGTTCGACAAGGATACTCTATACAGGAAGCGAAAGCTTAAAGGAGCGTCCGAAGGGGGGGGATTTATGAACGACGTAAAAAGCCGAGCGGTTATGCTCGGGCAATTCATTACGGAAAAGGAGTGCACCGTGCGCGACGCGGCAAAGCATTTTTCTCTCGGAAAATCTACCGTACATAAAGACGTAACCGAACGATTAAAACAAATCGATCCCGAGCTTTGCGATAAGGTAAGAAAGGTTCTGGACTACAACCTCTCCGTCCGCCACCTCCGCGGCGGCGAAGCGACAAAGCAAAAAAGCATTCAAAAACAAACGCACGCCGAATAGCGGGAAAAAAGCGGAAACGCTTATAATACTCGGCGTTATCGACGCGTTTCGATTATAATACTCGGCGATAAGTCTATAAATCGACATAAGTATACATAAAAAATCACGCCCTACCCGATAAAGTTCGGCGCGATTTTTTATGAAACCGAAATCCTTCGCTAACGCTTTGAGCTTACTTAGGATAACAAAATAATACGTTTAAGCTTCCGCATGTTTGACCTTTACGGTAACGGTTAATTCCGCGGAAATTTTTGTAATACGGTAAGCATTGACTACGCCCGTATCCTCGTCGCCCTTAAGATTTTTGTAGCCTTCGGTAATTACAATCTCGTCAAGCTCGTATCCGTCGGCAAACGTGAGCAGGAAGTTTACTTGGCCGTCCCCGCTCTTTGTCAGCGCGCCTGTACCACTCTCTCTCGAATATGCGACGAAAGTAACTTCGCCGCCAGACGAAAGGTCCTGCGTTTTGTAAACGGTAACGGTGACGTACTCGTCGCAAACAAAGGTGACCTTATAGCCCTGCGTGTAGTCCTCTTCCGCACCCTCTTCCTGCGAGGTGACGGTAACGGTTAAGTTGTCGGTGATTTTGGTAATTCTGTATCCGTTCTCGACGTCGGTGTCGGCGGAGCCTTTAAGATTGTTGTATCCGTCGGCATTGTCGATATCGATACTGCTCAGCTCGTACCCGTCGTCGAAAACGAGCTTAAAGTTTACCTGTCCGTTTCCGTCGCCGAGCGGCTCACCCGTCTCGCTGTCGCGCGAGTATGCGGTATCGGTCTTGACGCCCGCTCCCGACATATCCTGCGTTTCGTAAACGTAAACGGTGACATGGTCGTCGCACTCGAACGTAACGGTAAAGCCTTTATCGGTATTCGAGGGATCGTCATCCGGGTCGCCATCGGGGTCTTTTTCACCGCCGATATCGGTACCGGGAAGCTTCGTACCGTCTTCGGGATTTTCTTCGGGCTGGGTGCATGCCGCAAACGCGAAGCACATCATCACGGCAAGCAAAATAGCAATTAAATTCTTTTTCATAATAAACCTCCTTTTGTAAAACAATTTTAACACATTAACCTTAACTAAAGCTTAATTATTTAAAAGGCAACGAAAAAACTTTTCCGTCGCCTTTAACTTAAAACACAATTATTCCGTTACGTATACCGACGGCATTTTTCCACCCTATCAAACAAAGAGCTTAGATACGGGAAGATCGGCAAAGATTGCGGCGATAGCTTCCGCAAAGATGGGCGCGACCGAAACGGTAATAAACTTATCTATCCGCTTCTCTTTAGGCAATTCTATCGTGTCGAGAATGAACAGCTTTTTAATAACCGAGTCGGAGAGGCGTTCTATGGCGGGACCGCTCATAACGGGGTGAGTGCAGCATGCGTACACGTCGGTCGCGCCGCCCACATCGACGAGCGCCTTTGCGCCCTGCGTAATGGTGCCGGCGGTGTCTATCATGTCGTCGACTATTAAACAGCGCTTGCCCTTAACGTCGCCGATTATGTTCATGACTTCCATGACGTTGGCTTTGGGTCTGCGCTTATCGACGATGGCAAGCGTCTTATTAAGCTTTTGCGCCATTTGCCGCGCGCGGCCCACCGAGCCGACGTCGGGCGAAACTACTACGAGGTCGTCCCCCGCTTCCTTTATAAAATCCTCGTCCAAAATAGCCTTCGCGAGAACGGGCACGCCCAAGAGGTGATCTACGGGAATATTGAAAAAGCCCTGTATCTGCGACGCGTGAAGGTCCATTGTAAGTATCCTGTCCGCGCCGGCAGTGGTTATAAGGTCGGCAACGAGCTTTGCGGTAATGGGGTCGCGGGCGCGCGCTTTTCTATCCTGGCGCGCATAGCCGAAGTACGGAATAACCGCGGTTATGCGACCGGCAGACGCGCGCTTTAGCGCGTCAATCATTACGAGGAGCTCCATAAGGTTGTCGTTTGTCGGCATGGACGTGGACTGTATAACAAACACGTCGCAGCCGCGCACCGACTCTCCTAACGATACCGAAATCTCGCCGTCGCTGAACTTACCGACTTCCGCGTCCGACAGGCGCATTTTGAGCCGCGACGCGATTTCCGTCGCTAGCTGTTTGCACGCGTTACCGCAAAAAAGTTTAATCTTGTTGCCGTGAGCTATCATTGGTTTCCTCCGAAAATTTTACGGCTTAAAGCCGATATTCCCTTACTGTGGATTGTCGCTTCCCTCGCCGTCGATTATGCCGTCGGCAAAGCTGACCGCGGTGCGCGTATCCTCGCTCGAAGCGCTTCTTTCCGCGCTCCGGGCACTCTCGGGCGGCGGAGCGTAAACGTTACCCTTCCAATCGGGTATGTGCGTTTGCCGCGCGCGCGCAACCGCAAGCGCCTGCGAAGGCACCGATTTGGTAATGGTCGATCCCGCCGCGATAAACGCCCTGTCCTCTATCGTTACGGGCGCGACGATATTCGAATTCGACCCGATAAACACGCGGTTACCCACGAGCGATTTATACTTGTTCTTGCCGTCGTAGTTTGCGAATATTACGCCGCAGCCTACATTGCAATCCCTGCCGAGCTCGGCGTCGCCTATGTACGAAAGATGACAGACCTTTGTTCCGTCGCCGATGACGCAATTCTTAAGCTCGACGAAATCGCCTATACGGCAGCGGCTTCCAACAACCGAATTGGGTCTTATGTACGAAAAAGGTCCGACGTGCGATTCGGCGCCGATAGAACTGCCGTAAAGCCTCGAGCTGTCCACAACGGCGTTTCTGCCGATAATGCAGTCCTCGATATAGTTGCCGGGCATGATGTGCGCGCCCGCTTTTATTATGGTTTTACCCTTAATAAAGTTGTACGGCTCGATAACCGTTTTGCTCTCTATTATAACGTCGCAATCGACGTAGGTATTTTTAACGTCGGTAAAAATAACGCCGCCGCTCGAATGGTAGCGGATAATTCGCCGACGAAGCTCCTCGGTCACCTTTGTGAGCGACTCGGAATCGGTGACCGCCGTAAACTGTCCGTCGCCCGTTTGAGCCTTAAGGAAAAGGGTCTCGGTTTCAAAGAGATAGCTCGTCTTAAAAACGTAGCCGCGAGGCAACGCGAGCGCGCCGCCCTTTCCTTCCATAAGCGCTTTAACCGCCGCGGAAAGCGTTTCCTGACCGATAAGCGGCGTGTCCGAAAAGAGTACGACGGTAACCGGCTTGCTCTTGTCGACTGCGGCGCGGAGCGGCTCGATCATGTTGATAACCGACGACCACTCCACAATTTTGTACGGTGCGCGTATAACGGCGCCCACCCATTCCGCGATTGTTTTGCCGAGCACGGGAATATCGCCGACGGCGCCGAGCGCCTTGTTGTTTACGCGTAAAATTACGCCGTTTATTGCTAAATCGATCATATAATAATTATAACCTCTCGGAGCGGTTTCGTCAACAAAATCAGAGCGTGGAAATATATTCGTCGTAGGTTACGGGACGGTCGTACGTCTTTTTGCCGTTCTCGATTATTATTATGCGGTTAGACACCGTGGACATAATCTCCTCGTCCGCCGAGATGAAAAGCTCGGGACCCTTAAAGTTGATCATGCCCTTATTGAGCGAGGTTATACTCTCGAGGTCGAGGTGGTTTGTCGGCTCGTCGAAGATGAGGAAGTTGGGAGAGAGCAGCATCATTCGCGCGAGCATGCACCGCGCTTTTTCTCCGCCCGATAATACTCCCGCTTTTTTTAGCGCCTCGTCGCCCGAGAAAAGAAGCCTGCCGAGCCACGACCTTAAATATTCCTGCTCGTGGTTTTCCGACCACTGGTCTATCCACTTGACGAGCGAAAGCTCGCACCCGTCAAAGTATTTATCGTAGTTTTGCGGCATGTATGCGGGCTTTATGTTCTTGCCCCATATCACCCTGCCCGAGTCGGGCTGACTTTCGCCGAAAATGCAGTCGAACAGCTCGGCGACGGTGCGCTGCTCGTCGGTCAAAAAGCCTATCTTGTCGTCGCGCCCGACCGAGAAAGAAATATTCTCGAAAAAGCCCGCTTTCGTAAGCTTCTCGACGCGCAGAATGTCGTTGCCGGGGTCGCGCTCGAACTTGAAGTCGATGTACGGGTATTTCCGCGACGACGGTTTAATGTCGGTAATTTCTATCTTGTCGAGCTCGCGCTTACGGCTTGTCGCCTGCTTGGACTTACTCGCGTTTGCGGAGAAGCGCGCGATAAACTCCTTTAATTCTTTTATTCGCGCCTCCGCCTTTTTGTTCGCCTCGCGCTGCTGACGGAGAATGAGCTGACTGGACTCGTACCAGAAATCGTAGTTGCCCACGAACAGATTGATTGCGTTGTAGTCGACGTCGAGTATGTGCGTGCAAACCTGGTTAAGGAAATGACGGTTGTGCGATACGATTATGACCGTCGCGTTTTCGAGCGTCTTTATATATTCCTGAAGCCAGCGCACCGTTTTAATGTCGAGGTTGTTGGTCGGCTCGTCGAAAAGGAGAATATCGGGCTCGCCGAAAAGGCTTTGCGCGATAAGCACCTTGACCTTGATTTTAGGCTCGACCTCTGACATAGGCGTGTCGAAAAGCGACTGGTCGATGCCGATGTTGTTAAGAAGGCTTTCGGCGTTGATTTCCGCCTCGTAGCCGCCGAGCTCGCCGTACCGCGTTTCGTATTCAATAATAAGCTCGTTTTCCTCGTCGGTAAGCTCGCCTTTACTGTACAGTTCGTCGCGCTTAACGCGAAGAGAAGCAAGCTCCTTGTGCCCGCAAATAACCGCCTCTCTGACGGTGTACTCGTCGTAGGCGTTTTGGTTTTGCTCGAGGACGGACATGCGCTCGCCCTTGCCTATAATTATCTCGCCCTTGCTCGGCTCTATTCCGCCCGACAGAAGCTTTAAAAAGGTGGACTTACCCGCGCCGTTCGCGCCGATTATTCCGTAGCAATTGCCCGAGGTAAACTTAAGGTTGACGTTTTCGAACAGCACCCTCGCCCCGAACTGAAGTTTTACGTTTGAAACGGTAATCATTAATCTCGTTCCTTATACAGTCTTAAAAATTCTTACTTTTATTGTAACATATTCCGATTAAATTGTATACTGTTTTCGCCCGTAATTTTCCGACGGGAAAAGACCTCGTAAACGTCTTAAATTATTTTCTCGTATCTTACCCGCACAACTACTTAATCGTTACGACCTTGCGGCGGTTCGCCCGGATTCCTCGGGAGGGCATAAAGTGCTCGGAATGATGAGCGGCATAATAAAGCGTTACGGCTTATAATATAGTTACACTTGCTACCTCTCCCCCGTCATTTCGACCGAAGCGTAGCGTAACGGAGAAATCCGGGCGTAGCCGCACAAATTTTTTGTCATCCTGAGGCTCTGCCGAAGGATCTCTTTCCCTAATGCCGCGAAGCGGCTACACACCTACTCGACTACCCTCTCATCATTTCGACCGAAGCGTAGCGGAGCGGAGAAATCCGGGCGTAGCCGCACTTACTGCCCATCTTTCGCGCGCTCCGCCGTCTCTCTATATTAAACGGCGTTGACGAATTCCTTAACGGTGGGAAGATTAAAGTTCTGCCTGTAATCGTCTATGATTATATCCGCAAGCGGAACGTACACCGTCTTATAGGAGTATGCGGTAGCTCCGTCCTGCTTTTCGGAAAAGAACAGCAATACGGGCACGATATCCTTTTTCCGCTGCATATAGGAAGCATACTCGACGGCGTGGAAGGACATCCACTTGTATATATCGAGCATTTTCGTGGCGGTAAGAAGCTTTGCGGGAAGCTCGTAGTACGGTAGCTTGGCCTTGGGCTGACGGTAGTACATGGGCAAACCGTTAAAGTCGGCGGCGTTACCGCATTCGCCTTTTGTGTTTACCTCGAGCCGCAATAAATTGCCGTCTTTGTCGGAAAGGATTCTCCGCATAAAGTCGCCGTCCATGTTTTGTTCTTTGTAAATTTCCTGCGTGCCGGAAAAGGCTATGACCGACTTCGGACCTTTGGGATCGAAGGAATAGTTTGCAACGACGTGCTCGGGAATAATCCCCTTGCAAAGCTGCTCGAACGATTCTGCTTGCGTAGACTCGAGAAGGTCGCGCAGAATGAGGTTTGCGGGGTGATTGGGATCTAGATCTTTGTTGCCGAGCTCCGATTCGAACACGCCGCGCATTATATACTTTTTGCACAGCTTGACCGCTCTGTCCCTCAGATTCCGCTTTTCCTCGTCGCGCTTCACCGTGCCGATAATAAACGGCTTCAAAACGCGCAGCATTCTTCCGAGCGCGTAAATAACCACAGAAGCAAAGACGGTAATCACTTGAAAGAAAACCCAAAGAAACTTAACAAACGCGGAATGTTTTCCGCCCGCGACCGCCGCGCCGCTCTCGGTAAACTTCGCGCCGTAATCCCACTTTCCTTCCATATCGTCGGGAGTAAGCGGCTTGCCGTAAGGAATGCTCGCCGTAAGCGAAAAAGCAAACTCGTTACGCGCGGCGTCCTTGATAAACCGAACAAAGTAATAGATAAAGACCGCTCCGTTTAAGACGAGCGCGATAATAAACAAAACGTTGCTTACGTTATCCGCAATACCCCAAGCCTTGTAGTTAACGGCGCAGGCATAAAGCGGAACAGAAGCCACGGTGGCAATAAGAGGAAGCACGTTCCGAGCGTAAAAGCTTTTTCGGATTGCGCAACCGAAGTAAAGATAATCGCAAGTCGCCCTGTACGTTTTTTGTGCGTCGCGGCGCTTTGCTTTTTCGACGATAATACGGATATACCGCGCGACGAGCGCGACGGCAAAGTACACCGCCAAAACCGTCAATACGATTTTAAGAATCCATGCGCTGTCCGCGTTGCCTAAATCGAAAAACGCAATAAAAATATCCCGCATTTATCACCTCTGCCCGCCGTAAACGAAATAAATCCGCAAACAACTTGTTTCGGTAATATAATATCATATTTCCCGAAAATTGTCAATTAAACAGCGTTATCCGTTCCCTCCGCAAATAATAACGGACAAAACCTGACGTAAAAATATTGTGTTTTTTGTAAAAGCCTCTTTCCGAAACCAATTAAAAATTTTTAGAATTTTTTGTCGAAAACATGTCCACTTTTGCCGAGTTATATTGTATTATATAAAAGGGTATTGCACGGAGGATAATCGCGTGAATGAATCACCTATAAATGATGAGTTCATTCAAAATGTGATAGACCGATACTCGGATACGATATTCAGAGTGTCATTCCAATACGTCGGGAACACGCTTGATGCGGAAGATATTGTTCAGGACGTGTTTTTTGCACTTTTGGAATACGCCTGCCTCGCCGAATTCGAAAGCGACGAGCACATGAAGGCGTGGCTTATCCGTGTGGCTATCAACAAGAGCAAAAACGCCGCCAAGCGCAACGCGCGCAGAAAGAGCAAGGAGCTGGCGGGATTTATGGCTCCGTCGGAAGTTACCGAGGATCGATTCGACGATTTGGAATTTGTGCTATCGGGTATCTCCCCGCTCGACAGGGAGATTGTATACCTGCACTACTACGAAGGGTATTCGGCTAAAGAGATTGCGGAAATAGTTCACAAGACGGAAAAGTCCGTATTTAAGCGGCTTTCCCGCGCCCGCAGCAAGCTGAAAGATTTCCTTTCGGAAGGAGGTCGGTAATATGAAATTCAACGATTACTTTAATCGGCATAAAATGAGCGACGAATCCAAGTCTGTCTTGTCGAGCAAAATGAAGCAGCGCGCGCGTCAGCTCCGCTCCGAAGCGAAAACCCGACCCCTGACCGCAAAGACCGAGTCCGCGCCCAAAAAGAAAAACACGTTTAAGCTTCACCCTATTCGCTGGATAGCGATATTTATGAGCATTTTAATCGTGGCGGTTACAACGCCTATCGTGTACTTCTTCGGGATTGCGCCCAACCTTAACGTAGTTCCTTCCGTAAAACTCGAATTTATGAAAAACCTTATGGTCGATATCGACGGCGTTACGGCGTACAGCATACGAACGGACAAAAACGGAGACTACCTCGACGTTAAGCCGCTCGGAAGCGACGGATTTTCGCACGACGGCGAGCCCGACGGCGCCGCAATCTCCCTGCTTTCCGCAAGCATTGTCGCGGACGAAGCGCCCGTAAGAACCGCCAAAGCCGCCTCGCCCCGCAGCTTCCTTTACAGCACGAAGGACAGCTACGACGCGGGTAACGTCGAGTACGACAATACGGAAAAAGTCACATTTATGAAGAACGACAGCGTGACCGGCGACGTGTACGACAACAACGGCAAGCTCATTGACTCGACGAGAAAAGTTACTCAGTACGAGCTCGACTCGCAGATAAACAGGCTGTACACTACCGGCCGCTTCACATACGTTCAGTTCATTCCGATTGTACGCGTAAGCGGCGAATATAAGTACAAAACGCCCGACGGCGAAACGGGCTCCGATCTTGTTTTGGTGCGTTACGACGACCCGAAAGAGTACGACGAGTACGGCGTATCCGCTTTCGATAAACGCGATTATTACAGCAATCACCTTACTTCTTCGTTTGTTATAGACAACGAGACGGGATACTTCTACAAGATCGAAAATATCCGCATTATGGGATTTATCGGCGAGTTAATCACGGACGATCACGGTTACTTCTACACGGTAAGCACCGACGCAAATCGCAATCTTGTGTTTACCGACGTGTGCCCCAACAAGGATATCCAGGTCTCGGGCGTGATGCTGGACAATCACGACTGGATATACGTCCTAAACAATAACAATATTAACGTCGTCGACCGCGAGAAAAAGACCGTCTATTATACCGACAAAACGCGGTATTACCTCGATTCCGACGGAACAGTCTACCTGGAAGAAAACGGATATTTAACCCATAAGATGGTCGACGGAGAATCAATCGAGCTCGACGAGGCAGACCGAAGATACAGCGTAGGTCTTGTAAAGACGGGCGACGAATACGATATTTACGAAGGCAGTGCTCTGTACGACAAAAACCTCGCGGTAAAATACCGTTTAACGGGCGGCGAGCTTTACGTTAACGGTAACTGGCGGTGGTTGAACGATTCCTACGACACGATAATCGGATACGGTAACGACGGAACGCTGTATTATAAAACAATCGATTTGGAGGACTACCGCAATCAATCGGTCACGCTCAGCATGGAAAGCGACTTTACCCCCTTCCCTTACGACGGCTTGACCGAAGTGACAAACTACTATTTGCAGGTCGGCGACGACTCATACAAGGTGAACAACGTTTGGCGAAGAATAAGCATAAGCGAAACGGTCTACTACAGACTTGCAAAAACCGAAACCGGCGTCGAGCTTATCGAGCTTTCATCCAAGCAGTACGAAGGCAACGTATTCATCTTCCAGCCTATAAACAAATAACCTCTTCCGCTCTACAATAAACAAGCGCCCCACGGCCAAAAAAGCTCGGGGCGCTTTCCCATAAAAAAGACCTCGCAAAAAAGCGAGGTCTTTTGTGTTGTAATAATCGGTTTATCAGTCCGCGCGGAAAGGCATAAGCGCCATGATGCGCGCGCGCTTGATAGCGGTCGTGACGTCGCGCTGATGCTCGGCGCAAAGACCGGACGCACGGCGCGGCAGAATCTTGCCGTTTTCGGCAACGTACTTTTTAAGCCTATCGACGTCCTTGTAGTCTACGTGATCGATATGTCCCTGGCAGTACTCGCATACGCGCTTTTTGGCGGGACGGGGACGGCGGCGAATCTTGTCGTCACTGTCGTTGACTTTTGTTCTGTTTTTATTCTTGTCCATAATGGTATACTCCTTTTATTTTAGAACGGTAGTTCGTCGCCGTCGACGCTTTGCATGTCGCCGACGGGTGGAGTCGGTTCGTCGGGCGCATAGGAGCTGCCGGACGATCCGCTTCTGTCAAAGCTTCCGGATTTGGGTGTGAGGAACTCGACTTCTTCCGCAACTACGTCGAAGTAGGTGCGCTTTACGCCGTCCTTGTCCTCGTACTGGCGGCGCTGAACGCTGCCGTTTATGCCGACCTTGCTGCCCTTGTTAAGATACTTGGCGCAGCGGTCTGCAAGCTGTCTCCAGCAAATTACGTCAAAGTAGTCCGCAACGCGCTCGCCGCTCGCATTGGTGAACGGGCGGTTAACCGCAATTGTAAACCTTGTAAAGTTCACGCCGCCCGACGTCGTAAGCGCTTCGGGATCGCGCGTGAGGTTACCGATAAGAATTATTTTGTTCATTTTTTACACCCTTTCGATCATGAAACGGATAACGTCGTCGGATATACGCATCTGACGCTCGATCTCTGCGGGGAGCTCGGGCGGAGCAACGAACTTCATGAGCACGTAATAGCCGGTCAAGTGCTTTCCGGACATTTTCGTCTGGATAGCGTACTCGAGCTTACGCGAGCCCCACTCGTTCACGCTGACCTCGCCGTAAGGCGCAACGAGAGCTTTAAACTTCTCGATTAAGCCGTTGCGTGCTTCCTGCTCCTGCTTGTCCGACAGGATGTACAGTACCTCGTAGTTATTCATAAAACCTCCTTTTGGTCTACCGACCCGCTTTTTGCGGGTAAGGATGCGGCATGACTATATTTACCGCATTTATATCGCAACCACGGATTTAACGTTCGATTTCGTTTGCCGTTAAACTGCACATTCAATCCGAGCTGCAAAATGTATTATATCACAACGTTTCCCCTTTTGCAACTGATTTTAGCCCGAATTTCGAGCCGAAATCGCTTAGCACTTTTTAAGGACGATTACCCTTGTGGTGCCGTCGCTCTCGTCAAAGTCGACGCGGTCGAGGTCCAATTCGTCGCACTCTTCTATGCACTCGTCGTCGAAAAGTCTGAGGAAGGGCTCCACCTTGTCGATGTCAAGTTCGCAGTGCTTGCGCTTATAGTGCATGGGAATGACTATATCGGGCATGAGCCTGTCGACGTATTCCTTCGCTTCCTCCGCGTCGACGGTATACGTGCCGCCAACGGGGATAAGAAGAACGTTGACCGGGATAAGGCGCTCGATAAGCTCGGGCGAGCACTTTTCGCCTATATCGCCCATGTGGAGCACGGTAACGCCGTCCATGCCGAATTTGTATATCGTGTTTTTGCCGCGAACCTCTCCATCCGCGTCGTCGTGGAAGGACGGAATACCCGAGATATGTATTCCGTTGTACTCGAACGCACCCGTTTCGCCGTTATACACCTTTTTGTAGCCCGGGACCGCTTTAAGATGATTATGGTCGCCGTGGGCATGCGAAAGCGTTACGACGTCCGTTTTGGGCGCGTTGCACGCATAACCGACCATACTCTCGTCGAACGGATCGGTAACGACCGACAAGCCGGTGCTTTCGGTCAAAACGAATGACGAATGTCCAAGCCACTTGATTTTCATACTACTCCCCTTATAAACCTTGCGTCTATCTTTAGTTTGCGGCGCATATCCTCTCCGCCGCCCGTAATCACGTATTCGAGATTGATTTTAACTCCTCCGTCGTATTCCTCCACCTCGTCGAGAACGGGAGAAGATACAAGCTTCATCTTGCCGTACGCCGAGTCGATATCCACTTCGCTTCGGCTGGACAGATTGACGGTATAGCTCAAAAATCCGAAAGACGAAAAAACCGATACGCCGTTCTTTCGCGTAAAGGTATACACTCCGTCGCCGAACGAAAAGTTCAAAGTAAAACCGTTCGGCTCCTCCGAATATCTGCCTGCACAAAAAACGACCGGCTCGAGGTCGGACTCGACCGTTACGTCAACGGGAATTTCGCTACTTCGGTGTCGATCGTTATCCATAGTGTCTTTATTGTATACCAATCTTTTGCGATTGTCAATAGATTTTATTCTATATGCCAAACGGACGACCGCTCATTTGCGGGCTATTTGTGTGTTGCGGAGATAATACCGAATCATATCGACGTAATAATAAATACGGATTTCTTTAGGCTTGCCGATAATACCATTTAAACTCTTGATTTTTCTTTCAAAATATGCTACATTCTTTATGCTACACATCTTCATGTTACTCGAAAGTGAGTGCTTTGGTAAAAACGTACTCTCTTAACTTTCGAGTAGAAAGATGTGTAGCAACATTGAGAGATGCGTTTTTCGGCGTGTTTCTCAACGGAACACGCTTTTTATTTGGAGGTAATACAATGAAAAAGAAGCTTCTCATAATAATTTTGTCGCTCGTATGCGTGCTCACCTGTGCGCTTGGGCTGGCAGCATGCGGAGATACCGCGGGTGTCAAAACCGACGGCGGAATGTGCACGGTTACTTTCGACGCGGGACGTGGGACTATCTTCGGCGAACGTTCTGTAAAAACGAGAGTAGACAAAAATTCCACGGTAGATGAGCCTACTCAAGAGCCTGTGTGCGACGGGTATATATGTATCGGCTGGAATTTTACGGGCGACGAGAACGACGCATTGTGGAACTTCGATACCGACGTAGTTAAGCAAGATATCCGTCTATATGCGGTGTGGGTAATATTGCGCGAAGTAACGTTCGACGCAAACGGCGGCAAGTTCGAGAATGACGCCAATATATATAAAGTTAAAGTGGCGCATAACTCCAAGCTGACTGCCGTACCCGACGTTACGGCGCCGTACGCCGTTCATGTGCTTGAAGGATGGTGGTCGGACGCGTACGGCAAGATTGACTTTGCCGAATTTACAATCACTCGTGACATTACGCTTAAGGCAAGATGGATGCTTTCGGATGAGATAGATGCGGCGCTTGCGTCATTCACGTACAGGGAGAACTACGGTAGGATAACCGTCACAGGCGTCAAAGATAAGGAGTCTGCGACTTCGCTTACCGTGCCCTCCGTCGTAACATACATAGCCGACTATGCGTTTAAGGACTGTATCAACCTCGAAACGGTTGTCATCGACGACAACATTTCGTCCATAGGTAAGGAGGCTTTCTCAGGCTGCACAAAACTCAAGAGCGTGACGCTTCCGACGGAATTGAGTGCAATCCAAGAATATACGTTCAAAAATTGCGCTTCGCTCGAGGAGATTGATATCCCCGACACTCTCACATTTCTCGGCGTGGCTGCGTTTTCTTACTGTTCGTCGCTGACTCGGATCGAGCTTCCCGCAGGCGTTACGAAAATACCGGGGAGTGCATTCCGTGGCTGTACTGCGCTCGAGGAAGTCCAATTCGGCGCAAACGTGACAGAATTCGGTGCGTACGCGTTTAATGACTGTGCATCGCTCAAAGAGTTCGAGATCCCGTCGGGCGTAAAAACGGTTGCGGGTAATTTGTTTGAGGGCTGTTCGTCTCTTCAAAGCATAACGGTTCCCGCAACGTGTACGGAAATCTATCCGGAGGCGTTCCAAAACAGCGGACTCGTAACTGCCGTAATTCATGCTAAAAAAATCTATTTAAGTGCGTTCGCGGGTTGCGTTTCGCTCGCAAACTTGACGATAGGCTCTGAGGTCGAGGAAATAGGACAAGGTGCTTTTTCCGATTGTACGTCGCTCACCGAGGTCGAAATTCCCGATAGTGTGACGACGTTAAATACCAATGTTTTTATGAACTGCTCGAGCCTAAAAAGCGTTTCTATCGGAGGCGGCTTGAAAGAAATATCCGGCGGTATGTTCCGCGGCTGTTCTGCGCTTAAAAACGTAGAGTTCGGCAGCAATATTACGAGAATCAATGATAAGGCATTTCTCGATTGCATTTCACTCCTGAGCTTTACGGTACCGTCCACTGTGACGAGTGTAAACAGCAAAGCGTTTGACGGCTGTGCTCGGCTCGTGGAAATGTACAATCTCACCGACAATGCTACTCTTCTCAATAATGCAAAGCCTATGTCCAATACCGTTATTCATACCTCCGCTTCGGATGCGAGCATTATCAAGACCGTTAACGGGTTCTCGTTCTGCACGTTCAAAGACTTTATATATCCGTATAAAGAGAGCACTTTCCTACTCGACTATACCGGCGACGTGGAAAACCTCGTTTTGCCCGCCGACTACGAGGGCAATACCTACAAGATATTCAAGTACGCGCTGTCTTTTAATCCTCAGTTAAAGAGCGTGAAAATATCTGCCGGCGTCGAGGCTATACGCGACGAAATTTTGCTCGGTTGCGATAACGTCACTTCGCTGACTGTTGACAGCGAAAATACGTATTTTACGGCTGTAAACAATTGCATAATATCTATTGCCGACGAGATGTTTGTACTCGGGTGCAAAACTTCTCTTATACCGACGGACGGGAGCGTGACGGCAATCGGCAGTAACGTGTTCTGCCATAACAAAACGATAGTCAACGACGCGTTCAAAATACCTGCGAGCGTGATTGCAATCAAAATCGATGCGTTTGACGGAATGGACGGAATAATCCGCGCCACCGAGAACGGCGTACAGTACGTAGATAATTGGGTGGTCGGGTTTGAATATCACAAAGGCGATTATTTCGATTTGGAAATAGAAGCGGGTACGGTCGGTATAGCGGACAGCGCGTTTGCAGCCAATATCGACGCTTCGGGAAGATGGATCAAGTCTGTTAAGACAAACGCAGAACTTAAATATATCGGCGAAAGCGCGTTTTCGTTCTGTGACTTCATTACCGAAGTCACACTCAACAACGGACTCGTTTCGATAGGGATAAGTGCGTTCGCCACTTGCCAAAGGCTGGAAGAAATAGTCATTCCCGATACGGTAACGTATATGGGTGCGGCGGTATTCAACTACTGTTCCGCACTCGAATACGTCAAACTTTCGAGCAGTTTGACTATGATCTCTAACCAGATGTTCTCCAACTACAACTCGTCCTTAAAGGTGGTCATTCCCACAAGCGTGGTCGAGATAGGACAAAACATATTTTGGAAGCAGAGCGGTACCGGTCTATATAGACCTTCAGTGTATTATGAGGGCGACAAGGCACAATGGAACGCAATAAAGAAGTCTAATATCTCGAACGATGAGATATACAATGTGGCAGTGGTTTATTACTCCGAAACAGCGCCGAGCTCGGGTATCGCTTGGCATTACGGCGCCGACGGCAAGCCGACAACGCAATACTGAAATCGGTCTTACAGTTTAAGAGTAAAGCCGAAAACAGTAATTTATCTTTCTGAATTTTCCGACAAAAAAGTCGAGATTCCGCATAAGGAGTCCCGACTTTTGTTTTACATTTAATTGACTGCTTTAATTCCGATTTTGATTTTAGATATTGCGTTAAACCGAACGCTTAAAACCTATGTCCGCTCATTAGCCGCCGTGAAAAAAAATTACTTCCTTAATACGAGCGCTTTTATGTCGTTTACGGCGGTGCGTATTTTCGTGTCCGAAACCACGAGCGCGGAAATTTTGTCGCGCGCATGCATAACCGTGGTGTGTTCCCTGCCGCCGAAAATGTCGCCTATCGACGTGAGCGGGATATTCATAAGCTCGTTTATAAGATATATGGCTATCTGGCGCGGCTCGACTATTTCCTTGGTCTTTCTTTTTCCGACGATGTCCGCCTTTTGAACGTTAAAGTATCTGCACGTACACTCTATTATCTCGTCGGCGGTTATCTCGTCGCATTCCTGAACGCGGTAGTCGTTAAGCGCCTCGCGGCAAATCTCGAAATCCACCTTGCGCTCGTACAGCCTCGAGAGGAAAATTACCTTTGTCAGCACGCCCTCCATTTCGCGAATGTTGCTCGACACGCGCTCCGCAATGTACTCGAGCTGAGCCATTGCTATATTTACCTTGGCGTCCTGCGATTTCTTTTGGAGTATGGCGATTCGCGTTTCGAGGTCGGGCGGCTGAATGTCCACCACGAGGCTTGACGAAAAGCGCGAGCGCACACGGTCGTCGAGGTCGCGAATGTCCTGCGGCGGACGGTCGGAGGCGAAAACCATTTGCTTGCCGGCGTTTTGGAGTGCCTCGAAGGTGTTGAATATCTCCTCCTGCATCTTCTCCTTGCCGCTCATAAACTGAACGTCGTCGAGCATCAGCAGGTCTACGCCGCGGTACTTTTCCCTAAACGCCTGGTTGCGAACGCCTTTGTCCTTTTGAATGGACTCGACAAACTCGTTAAGGAAGGTTTCGGCGGAAACGTAAAGCACCTTCAGATTGGACATTGACATGCGAACGGCGTTGCCTATCGCCTGCATGATATGCGTTTTTCCGAGTCCCACGCCGCCGTAAATGAAAAGCGGGTTGTACACCTGTCCGGGGTTATCGGCTACTGCGCGCGCCGCGGCGTACGCATAGCGGTTGCAGCCGCCTACGACAAAGTTTTCAAAGTTGTACTTGGGATTGAGGACGGGCTGTTCTTTTACTTCCGCGGGCTCCTTTGCGGTCGGGGTCACGTCGCTTTTTTGCGGCGCCTCGCCTATCTCGTCCTCGGCGACTATTATCACCTCGACGGGACTTTGCGAAACCTTTCGCATCGCGCCGCGGATAAGCGGGAGGTATCTTGCAACAACCTCGTTTTTATGTTCGGGAGTGGGAGCTGTCAGCACCAAAATATCGTCCTCGATTTTAAGAGGACGAAGCTTATTTACCCAAACGTCGAAACCGAGCGAATTGATTTCGACCTCCAATATGGAAAGCATTTCCTGCCAGACAGTCTCTTTATCCTTCATCGAAAAAATTACCCTGGGATTTTTCCCGTTTTTATTTATCCTGCTTTATAAGTATACACTATCGCGCCGTTAAAATCAACATATTTTGCGGTTTAACTCGAACAATGTCGAGCGGAATATAACACGGCGTAAATCGATTTGATTCGGGGAGTATGCGAAAAAGCAAACTATCCTTTTAAGAACGCCCGTCGGAGCCCTTCATTTTTACAGCGACGGAATACACCTCGCTTTTTGCTATTTTTCTGTCGGCGGCGACTTTTTTTACCGCCTCCTTTTCGGGCATGCCACCCTCGAGATAATGGCGGATATGCTCCTCTATCGAGAGCGAATTAAGCTTACTCTCTCCGCTCGCGCCCTCAATTACCACCACGAACTCGCCCTTTTCGACTATATCGAGCTCGTCGCCCAAGCGCCCGCGCGTAACCGTTTCGTACATTTTAGTCATCTCGCGGCACACCGCCGCTCTCCTCGGACCGAACGCGTCGAACAAAAACTTCAGGTCTTTTTTAATATCGTGCACGGCGCTGTAAAAAACGAGCGTGCTCGGCACGTCCTTAAACGGCTCGACGTAGCGCGCCCTATCCACCGCCCTTTCCGGAAGGAAGCCGAGCACGGTAAAGTTGCGCGTGGAAAGTCCCGAGAGCACAAGCGCGTCGATTGCCGCGCAAGCTCCGCTCACCACGGTGTATTCTATTCCGCGTTCTATCGCGGCGTCGATAAGGATATGCCCGGGATCGGAAACCGTCGGCATGCCCGCGTCCGATACGACCGCAATATTTTTCCCCGCCTCGAGCATGGCGATAAGCCCGTCGACCGACTCGCGCTCGTTAAACTTGTGATAGGCTGTCGTTTTGGTCGTTATGCCGTACTTAGACAGCAGTATGGCGGTATGGCGCGTATCCTCCGCCGCTATTAAATCGACGGAGCGCAACACCTCGAGCGCCCGCCCCGTTATTTCGTCGAGATTTCCTATCGGAGTCGCCACAAAGTATAACATCTTTACCCCCTCACCGAAACTTTAAGTCCGTCGCCGCCGCCGAGCACACAGCGCAGCAAAAACGTTTTTCCGTTTTTGTTAACGATTAAATCTTTGGGCGTGAGCTTATTTTCCCTGCAAACACAAAGCACCTCGTCAAGCCGCGCCGCCGTGTGAACGACGAAAAACTCGCCGCGAGGTTTAAGAAGAGATTTTGCCGTCGCCGCAATGTCGCTAAAAGTGACGGTAAGCTCGCTCGAAGCCCGGGGCGCTACTTTACTCGGCTTGCTCCCTTTTTTATAAAAGGGCGGATTGACGGTCACCGCGTCGAAGCGAGTGTTTCCCTTTACGTCCGCAAGCGCTTCCCTGTCCCTAATATCCACGTTAAAAAACTTCGCGTTAAGCCCGTTCAGCGCTACGGAACGGTTTGACATATCGCACGCGATTCCGTCTATTTCCGCGCCGAAAACCGCGGCTTGCTTCTCGATTTCGACGAGAATCCCCACTATTCCGCACCCCGAGCACAAATCGAAAACGGCGGCGCCCTGTTTAATGAATCCGCACGCGAATTTACTAAGCTCGACCGCGTCCGCGCCGAATCTGTACCCGTCCTTTTGCTGAATAATCGAATGCGCGTCGTCGAGCGGCTCGACCGCCTCGTTATCGTAAATTGTCACATTGCCGTTTTTTATCATACAAAATCGAATATTTTCGTTTCCGCGCAAAACCTTAAAACCGCCGCGTGATAACGGCAGATTCGCGCGTGTCCGCCGTAACCTTAACCTTGTCGGATATTTCCACGCCGACGATAACCAAAATCTCGTTGCCCCTTGCTATAAGCGGAATACGGTCGCGGAGCCGCCGCGGAATCTTTTTGTCGATTAGATACTGCTTGAGCTTTTTGCTCCCACCGCCGAACGGAGTGAACAGGTCTCCGTCACGCCTAAACCGAAGCACTCCGCCCTCGATTGCGTTTAGATCGACGGCGTTACCGTTTTCGGGTTTTATTTTGTCCGACTTTTCTATGTCCACCGCCAGCCCGTCGATAAAGTTTGCGCCGAGACCAACCTGTTTTTCGCCGTCATATTTTTCGCGCGGAATGTAAAACGCAATTCCGCCGCTTTCTTTTTCGGCAATAACGCCGCACGACATTTCCGCCTTCGCGCCCGACTTCTTACCGACAAGCGCCGCCGCCGCTTTTACCATATCGCGCGTAACGTCGGTAAGCGTAAAGTAGCTAACCGCGCGGCGAACGTACCTTTCCGCAAGCGGAGAGGAAAGCGCCTTGTCGCTAAGCACGACCGCACCGCCGTCTAAGCTTATAAGAGCCTCGTCGATTTCGCCGTCGAGATAACGCTTAATTCCCGTGCTCTCGGCGGACAGCGCATTGACGGCGCGAACGGCGGACGGGTATCTTTCCTCGATTAACGGAATCACTTTTAGCCGAATAAAATTCCTGTCGGCGTCAAGCATGAAGTTGGTTTTGTCGGTGACGAATTTCAGTCCGTTAGCCTTAACGTACCGCTCGATTTCCTCGGGGTAAACGCTAAGGAGCGGGCGCACTATCCTGCCGTTATTCATGCCGCAAAGCCCGTCGAGCCCGCTTCCGCGGAATATGTGCATAAGCACGCTTTCCGCATTATCGAGCGCGTGGTGCGCCGTCAGAACGACATCCGTCTCGCCCGCGGTAAGGAGCCTATCGAATATACCGTACCGAACGTTCCGAGCCGCCTGCTCTATCGTGAGCCCTTTTTCCGCGCTCTCTTTTTTTACGTCCGCCTTAAAGGATACATATTTAATGCCGAAAGCGGTACAAAATTCTTTTACGAACGCCTCGTCTCCGTCCGCCTCTTCCCTAAGCCCGTGATTGACGTGAACGGCTATAACGTCGCTCTTTTCCGCCTCGCCGCAATTAACGATTGCGTGAAGAAGGCACACTGAATCGCGCCCGCCGGAAACCCCGACGGCGAGCTTTTTCCCTTTATAGTCGCGAAGCGTGTTTGCGACGACGGCAAGTATATTATCCACGAAAAAAGTATACCGCATTTGGCGCAAAGTGTCAAGCGCCGCCGCAGTCGCCCACTTTTCAAGTTAGCGCGGATATTATATTGATTTTACGAATGCATAGATGCGCACGCAAAGTATTTACTCGACCTTTCCGCTCGGAATAACCTGATATGTGCGAATATGCGCAAGTATTACCGTCGGAACTTACGGGCGGCTGAATACGGCTACGGTGCTTGCGACGCAAAATCGCAAACACCGCAGTCAAAGTCTTTTATTGAGAACAGCGTATATTATCTTTTTTTCCAAATGTTTCCGTAGCGGAAAATACTTGTGAGAAGCCGTGCCGCCTCTTTGGGATAGGCAAGATCCTCGCCGTCGAGATCCTGACCGTAACCGTCCTCTTCGCGCGCGGCAAGATACCAACCGTCGGGGCTTTCGAAGTGCGCCCGAGTAAGAGCGCCGCAATACAAAAACGCGCCGTCGCCGATTTCCTTTACGGCGGACGGAATGGTTATGCTCTCTAGACTTTTACACTCGTAAAAGGCGTGGTCCTCGATTACCGTTACCGTTTCGGGAATGACGACGCTATCGAGCGGGCACTGCCAAAACGTATATCTCGATATCCGCTTCAGTCCGCGCGGAAGAGTAGCGGATTTAAGATCGAGACACCCCTCGAACGCGTTTTGTCCGACGTAATTAACCGAGTTGGGAACAACGACGCTTTCTAAGCCGCTGATTTTAAACGCAAAATCTTCAATCCGAGTAACGGAGCTCGGGATTGTTACGGATTTTACGTCTTTTTTATAGTAGAAAGCCCACTTACCTACGGCGGTTACTTTTTTGCCGTTGTAGCTTGACGGGATTGTAACGTGCGCGTCCTTTCCGCCGTACTGCCCTGCCGTGTACCCCGTGTCGTTTAATGTAAACTCGAAATCTCCTGCCGCCATACTCACCTCGATATAAGGAATAGCTTCGGATAAATTATACCACGCGCCTTACTATAAGTCAATAACAAAGAGTTTTACCGACCCACTCATCATTTCGACCGAAGACTACAGCCCCTCACCGCCTAACGGCGGAGCGCCATTACACAGGGGAGCCTTTAGTCGGGTGCAACGACATAATCCATATACATTCTACGCACGACATACGCCGAGCCTCCGGCTTGTCACTATTACTTATTCACTATAAAAAAAAAGACCTTGCCGAAGCAAGGTCTTTTTTATTACACTGCGGGTTCCATGTACACGTTCATGGTTTCGCCTGCGCCGAAGAACTTAAGGTAGATATTAAACGTACCCGTTGTTTCGGCTATATAAGTGAGCACGGGGGTTTCCCTGTAATTGGTGCCCGAAGCGGTCAAGTAGTTTGCGGTGTCGTTGGTGCCCGCTCCGTTCGCCTCGAGGTTGAAGTGGCGGGTTGTGTTGTTCTTGTCCGCGTACGGCGCCTTTACGGGTGTTTCGGAATTGGTAAGCCCCGTTGTGTAGACGGTAAACTTATCGCCCGGTTTAAGCGTGAACTGCGCGTAGAGCTGTACGGGCATGCCGTAGCCGAGGTCGAGCGCGGAATTAATATCGGTGCTCGCCTTGCGGAGCGAAATCTTATCGGTCTCGCCGTCCGCGTGCGTAACCATCATGTAATGGTTAGGCTCGATCACCGCGCCGGGCTCGGGCTCGACGGGGTCCATGCGCTGCGAAAGATCGGCGCGCCAGTCGGCGTAAAGGAAGGTAACGCCGTTGCCGTCAGGCACCTTGTCGAAGTAGGTGACCGTCGCGTCGACAATCATCCACCAGCCGTTAAACGAATAGGCGTTGCCTTGTTTATCCACCCTTGCGCTTGTCGGCGCGGGAAGCTTTTCTCCCGCCGAAAGAGTGCAACGGTAGGCGTTTTCGGTAAAGATAGCGTCACACTCCGTCTTTGACAGCTTTTGCGCGCCCGAGGCGATTGTGTTAAGCACCTTTTCCCCACCCTGCATATACGTGCCGGGCACGAGGTACAGAGTTCTTTCCGCGGCGGGGGTGGCGGCGTCGGAGCTACCGACGGCGCCGTTAGGCACGGTTAAAGCGAGAGCGCCGAGCGCAAACATACATGTAAGAGCTAAAGCTAAAAACTTTTTCATATCGACCTCCCTTATTTAACCTTGTAGATCTGCATGGACATTGCGGGAACGCTCGTTCCGCTTAGTCCGTCGCCGAACAGCTTGACGGCTCCCGCAGGAAGCGCATACGAAGCCGCGGACGCTTTAGAATTGGCGTTGACGTAGATAAGGACCTCGCTGCTGCCGTCGGTGACGGAGTAGCAAATGACCGAATCGAGATCGCCGGTGTGAGATACGACGTTGCCTCTTGCGAGCACGGGGTTTTGCTTACGGACCTCGATAACCGACTTGTAGAAGTTGAGTATCGAATCCGCCTCGCTCGCTTGCTCCGCCGCGCCATGGAGCTTTTCGTTAAGAGCGTCCCAGGTAATGTAGTAGTTATTAAAGCCCATGGGATAGTAGCAGTTATAAGTGCTGCCGTCAAGCTCGGTCGTCCACTTCATGGGCTGGCGGCACCACCTGTCCTCGTGACCTATTCCGTCGCCCGCGGGGTTATCGGTCTTTGTGCCGAACATGCCTATCTCGTCGCCGTTGTAAATCCAGGTAAGTCCGGGAAGAGCAAGGCTTAGTCCGCCCCAAAGCTTGGAGAGGTTTTCGGACATGATCCAAGCCGTGTCGCCGTAAGCGGAGTTACGGGGAACGCCCGCGCTTCCGTCCGACGGGTCGTACAGCCTGTCGCGCGCGCGCTGAACGTCGTGGTTGGAGGTAAACAAACCGTCGATGTAGTCGGTGCGGTATTCCTTAAACTCGTTCTGCGCCGCCGTGTACTGATTGAGCACCTTTTGCGACAGGGTCTGACCGCTCCGCGCTATGCCGGAGAGCGAGGACGAGCCGTCGTAGTACCAGTTAAAGTTGAACTGCGAATCCATTCCGCCGTAGAGTCCGGCAAGATAAGCGGGATTGCCGTTAAAGTTTTCGCCGAGGAGAATGGCGTTCGGGTAGCTTGCCTTAAGCTTGGCGTTAAACTCCATAAAGAAGTGAACGTCCTTGTACATATCGAAGGAATACAAGCCGTCGGGCACTATCCAATCGGAATGATTGTCGTTCTCGTTAGCCATATAGATATGCTTTACCGCGTCGAGGCGGAAGCCGTCGAGACCGAAGCTCATCCAGTACAGAGCGACCTCGAGTATCGCGTCGCGCGTTGCCTGGTAGTCGAAGTTGAGCTCGGGCATGGACGAGCTGAAGCTCGAATAGTAGTAATAGCCGTTGGAATCCTTATACCACTGCTGCTTAGCCGTCGCGGAAAGCTTAGACACGTATTCCTCGTTTTGCCAGGAGTAGAAGCTGCGGTAATCGATAACCTTTTCCCTGCCGTCGGGGAGCGTTATTTTCTCCTTGACGAGGTTTTGCGATTTGATAAACCAAGGATTGGAAATGGATGTGTGGTTAAGCACGAAGTCGAGAAGTATCTTCATTCCCTTTTCGTGCGCCTTGTACACAAGCTCCTTGTAGTCCTCGAGCGTGCCGAAGCGCGGGTCTACCGTGAAGTAGTCCATAATATCGTAGCCGTGGTAGGAGTTGGACTGCTGGAAGGGCGTAAGCCACAGCGTGTCTACGCCGAGATCCTCGAGGTAGTCGAGCTTTTCGATAATACCGCGGATATCGCCCATTCCGTCGCCGTTGCTGTCCGCAAACGAAGCGATAAACACTTGATAGCCCACGCTGTTATTCTCCCAGCCCTCCGCTACGGGCTGCTGTGTGTAGGTGCTGTTGGTGCCCTTGTTGGAAACTACGTCGTAGCTCGATACAGCCGAGCCGGGTTCGATGTCCGCATACGGATCGTCCACCTCGGTGCTCGTAAACGTAGGAGTACCCGCGCCTACCTGACCTTGACGGACAAACCAGTGGTAATCGCCCTTATCGCGCTTGGCGTTTTCCAAAACGATATAAACGTCGCCGCCGTCGTTAACCCAAAAGCCGGTGCCGTTTACTCGGCTGTCCTGCGAGTAGATTTGTATGCCGACCTGCGTTGCGTCCTCGTACGAAATGGTAAGCCCCTTGCTTTCGCGCGTCGTGCCGTTCCAGCCCGCGTCGTTGTACGTCGCCTTTAGATCGATGTCGTAGACCGCGCCAGACTCGTCTATCTTCATGGGATAGAACGCTCTGCCCTCGCTGTTTACTGGCACGTATTCCCAAGTCCAAAGTCCCCAGTCGCCGTACACGCTTGAATTGATCTGCTTGGAATATCCGGGCGCGGGAGCGGTGTTAACCTTCCCCTCCTCCTCGTCGAAGTGCGCGCCGCGCAGGTAGTGAACGTAAAGGTGGTCCTTTTCGCCCCAGGTAAGGTTCTTTTCGTAAAGCTCCGCCTTTTCCGCGGTAACTCCGCCCTCCCAAACCGCACGAAGCGTTAGGTTGGACGAAACGGTGTCGGTGGAAAAATTCCACTCCTTTCCGCCGTTATACCAGCCGGAAAGAGTATGCCCCTCCCAGTAATCGATAACGGGCTCGACGACGGTGCCGCCCTTAAGGACCTTTTGGCTTTCGGGCGTGGTTATCCCCGCCGCCCTTGCCTCGCTTCCCACGTCGAAC